>JAVEVC010000058.1:0-17540 GCA_034005245.1 Bacteroidales bacterium | reverse complement strand
ACTTATTGGAATGGGCAACCTTGGCCAGGCACTGTCAAAGTACAATAAATTTGTCCAGCGCAACATGAATGTTGTTGCCACATTTGATATTGATCCATTCAAGCAGAAGATGAGATCGGAAATACCAGTATATCCCATGGATCGGTTGAAGGAGATTATTGACATGTTCAGGGTAAGGGTTGCCATAATAGCAGTACCAGAGATATCAGCTCAGGAAGTATGCGATGAATTGGTTCGACTTGGTATTAACGGGATTGTGAACTTTGCCCCGATCCTTCTTAAGGTACCCAAAGATGTGGTATTGAATAATGTGAATCTGTGTGACGAACTGGAAAGTGTTATTTATTGCGTCCACAAGCAGATAAGCGGGAATGGCCTGAGGAATATTGAACTGTTGTTTGGTGATGATGCATAATGTTATCCGTGGTTATTACTCCTGCTCAATTTTTCACACGAAAATAAAATTTTACTTGAAGGTTTCATAAGCCTATTGTCCCGCTTAAAGCGGGATGAAGATTTGATATATTGATTTCCATTTCTCCCGGCACAGTGATTTTCCCCGGACAGCAGAATCATTGAAAACATCAGGATCTTACGAACCGGCTTTTTGAATATCTGATTAGAAAAACTTCCGATATTGGGAATTAAGGTTCAGTGAAACAACAGCTTGTTTAAAGATAAGCCCTGAATGGAAGCCGATTGATACCGGATGGATTCTTGTTTATTTTCATTCTAAATTATGAACAATGATATATATCGGCTTTTTTAAGTAAGTATTGTTATTAAATTAACAGCTCGAAAAAAAACAGCATTTTAACGGTATTTATTATATTTAACTGTTTAAAAATCAATAAGAAATGTATCAAGTTGGAAATCTGGTAAAAGAACTCACCGGGAAGTATGGACGAACAAGATCTAGCCTGATGCCTATCCTGCAGGGTATTGTTGAAAAGCACAATTACCTTACTGATGAGGCTATGGTGGAAGTTGCCAAGGAACTCGACATATCTGCTGCAGAGGTTTACGGGACCGCATCGTTTTATACTTTCCTCGACACGAAAGCAAGAGGTAAATATGTTATAAGGGTCTGCAAGACAATAACATGTGCAATGAAAGGGAAGGCCGAAATAATTCAGACAATCGAGGAAATGCTTAAGATAAAAGTAGGAGAAACTACATCTGACAAGATGTTCAGCCTCCTTGAGACCAACTGTATAGGATGGTGCCATAAAGCACCTGCCATCCTTATCAATGAACTCCCTTATACTGAACTTACACCTGAAAAGGTTGTGGAGATACTCAAAGGCTATATGCAAAAATGAAATTCCGGGTATCTGCAGAATCAGCATCCGGATAACCCGGGTTGGATAGAAACAGGGTCGGAGATTGTTGATTTGTCAGGCCAGGCAGAACCGGCGACAGGATATAAAAAAAATAAATACAAATTCTGATGAAAAACAAAGGGTTAAACAAGGTAGATCTAATATTTGAAAAGGTCAATCCCAGAGAAGTCCTTTCCATGGCTTTCAGTATGAGTCCTGAAGATATCATTCAGCAAGTGCTGGAATCCGGACTTAAGGGACGCGGGGGAGCAGGATTCCCTACCGGGCTGAAGTGGAAATATACTGCTGCTGAGAAGGATCCTGAGAAATATGTGGTTTGCAATGCCGATGAAGGTGAACCAGGTACTTTTAAGGACCGTGAGATTCTTGACAGAGTATCATATAAGGTATATGGGGGTATGGCTATTGCCAGCAGGGCAATTGGAGCAAAGCAGGGTATTATTTACCTGCGCGGGGAATACCGGTTTCTTCTTCCTCAGTTACTTAAAGAACTGGATACATTTCACAAAATACTTGATGAGATAGGATATGATTTCAGGATCAGTTATTGCATGGGAAGCGGTGCATATATCTGCGGAGAGGAAAGCGCTCTTTTTGAATCGATCCAGGGCCACAGGGGTGAGCCAAGAAATAAACCTCCTTATCCCACAACATCCGGAGTATTTTACAAGCCCACATCGATTAACAATGTGGAAACACTCGTAACGGTAATGATGATAATAAAGCATGGCGCGGAAGCCTATACCCTGCTTGGGACCAAGGATTCAAGGGGATCAAAGGTTTTTTCCGTTTCAGGCGACACGCCCACTCCCGGTATTTTCGAACTTGAACTTGGAATGACTGTCCAGCAGTTTGTAAATGAATTTGGAGACGGTGATACCAAAGCAGTACAGGTAGGAGGCGCTTCGGGTTTCTGCGTTCCAAGGAAAAAGTTCAACGACACCATAATCGGATTTGAAGGTGTTCCTACAGGAGGCTCCATGAAGCTTTTCAATAGCTCAAGATCAATGTACAATGTTCTTCATAACTACCTGGATTTCTTTGCGGAAGAATCCTGCGGACAGTGTACTCCCTGCAGGGTTGGCTGCCAGCAATTGCTTAAAGGCGTGGAGAAAGTCAAAAAAGGAGAAGCGAAATCAATTTACCTGAATGAACTGATCAAACTTGCCGATACAATGAAGATAGCATCAAAATGCGGTTTGGGACAGTCGGTTGGAAATGCTTTCCGGACCATAGTTGAGAACTTCAGGGAAGAGATCATTTATTAATTGTATCATGAAAAAAAAGAAAGCTATGATAAATCTGACTATTAATGACCAGTTTATATCTGTTCCTGCAGGAACAACCGTTCTTGCTGCCGCACAAAAGCTGAGCATCAAAATACCAACTCTTTGCAACCATCCCGACCTCTGTGTAGCCGGTAACTGCCGAGTCTGCGTGGTGGAACAGAAAGGCGCAAGAACACTGATAGCAGCCTGTGCAACACCTGTCTCTGAAGGAATGGACATTCATACCAACACGCTAAAAGTAAGAAATGCCAGAAAGCATATTGTAGAACTTCTTCTTTCAGAACACAGATCAGACTGTACAAAATGTTACAAGAATACAAAGTGTGAACTGCAAGCCCTGGCCAATGAGTTTGCATTTGGCGATACCGTTTTTCTTGACCTGGTGGAAGACCATCCATATACTATAGACAGATCTTCTGCGGCTTTTATCAAGGATGACAGCAAGTGCATCAGATGCCAGCGCTGCGTGAGAACATGCTCTGAGCTTCAGTATATTTCTGCCATCGCTGTAGCCAACAAGGGTGCGCATCAGAAAATATCATCATTCCACGACAGGCCTATGAGTCATGTTGTTTGTACAGCCTGCGGACAATGCGTTAACAGGTGTCCGACGGGAGCTCTTACTGAAAAAACTGCAATCGATTTTGTATGGGATGCAATATATGATCCTGACAAGCATGTTGTGGTTCAGACTGCACCGGCGGTAAGAGTAGCTCTTGGTGAGGACCTTGGTTATGATCCGGGTGAAAGGGTCACCGGAAAGATGGTAACAGCTTTGAGGCAGCTTGGCTTTGATTCCGTACTTGATACTGACTTCAGCGCTGACCTGACAATAATGGAGGAAGGCACTGAATTACTAACCAGACTGAAGAAAATTCTGGTGGATGGAGATAAAAAGACAAAAATACCTATGTTTACTTCCTGCTCACCCGGATGGATAAAGTTCATAGAACACAAGTACCCTGAATATCTGCCAAATCTGTCGACCTGCAAATCTCCCCAGCAGATGTTCGGCGCCCTTGCAAAAACATACTATGCCAAAAAGCGTAAACTGGATCCTTCAAAAATGGTATCAGTATCCATAATGCCCTGCACAGCAAAGAAATATGAAGCAGACAGACCTGAGATGAGAGCCAGCGGTTACAAAGACATTGATTATGTTCTGACAACAAGGGAGCTTGCGGTTATGATAAAACAGGCAGGAATTGATTTCAGGGTCCTGAAACCTTCTTCCTATGACACTATAATGGGTGACTCAACAGGAGCCGGTGTGATCTTCGGAGCAACGGGAGGAGTTATGGAAGCAGCCCTCAGAACAGCTTATGAAATTGTAACAGGAAGAGAAGTCCCGTTCAATAATCTTAATATTACTCCTGTGAGAGGATTGGATGGAGTTAAGGAAGCAACAATTAAGATAGAAGGATGCACAGATGACTGGAAATTCCTTGAAGGAGTTGAACTAAAAGTGGCTATTGCTCACGGACTGACAAATGCGAACAATGTTATGAGACTTGTGAAACAGGGGAAGGTTTCTTACCATTTTGTTGAAATAATGGCCTGTCCGGGAGGATGCATCGGAGGAGGCGGCCAGCCCATTCCTACAAGTACGGAGATACGCGAGAACAGGATAAAAGCTATCTATTCCGAGGATGAACATATGATACTCAGAAAATCCCATGAGAATCCCGATGTGATAGCCTTGTACAAGGACTTCCTGGGCAAACCAAACAGCCATAAGGCTCACGAACTTCTCCACACTCATTATACAGAGAGGGAGCATTATTAGGAATAAATCATTTATTCCTCCTTCACCTACCACATCGGCGGACGCGAAGGAAGGTTTTAATACCTGGCAGCCTGCTGCGGCATAAAGAGACCAGAGCTTGTTCTGGGATTTGATAATATTAATTTCCGGGGCTGTATCAAAAGTACACTTCTCAGCCTGGAGAACATCTTAATGCATTTTGTAGTTAGGTGTAAGAAGCATAGCTGCAAAGGATTAACAGGGAGCATTCAGATCGCCAGGAGAAAATAGCTGAAAAATATTACTTTTGATACAGCCTTTCTAATTCTGTTCCAATGAACCCTATATGCATATCAACAGCACAATTTGAAAATAAAAGCGGTGACAAGGACTACAATCTTGATGTGATTTCGCAAATGTCAGAGAAAGCTGCAAGAGAAGGTTCTCAGGTCATCGCATTTCATGAGTGTTCGGTTACCGGATATACTTTTGCCCGCAACCTTACAAGGGAGCAGATGCTTGATCTCGCTGAGAATCTCCACGACAGTCACATTATAAGGAGACTAACCGATATAGCACGGAAAAATAACATAACTATTCTTGCCGGCCTGTTCGAAAAAGACGAAGAGGACAGAATATTCAAAACCTATGTGTGCGTAAACAGCGACGGCCTTATTTCCCGGCATCGTAAACTCCATCCTTTCATAAACAGATGGATAACCCCCGGCGACAGCTATACTATTTTTGACCTTCACGGTTGGAAGTGCGGCATTCTTATCTGCTACGACAATAATGTCATAGAAAATGTGAGGGCAACAAAACTCCTTGGCGCAGATATTATTTTCATGCCGCATGTTACTATGTGCACACCTTCTCCAAGGCCTGGAGCCGGTTTTGTTGATCCGGAACTATGGAAGAACAGGCACAATGACCCTGATACCCTCAGAAAGGAATTTGACGGGCCAAAGGGCAGGGAATGGCTAATGAAATGGCTGCCGGCCAGGGCTTACGATAATGGGATTTACGCGGTGTTTTCAAATCCCATTGGCATGGATCATGATCAGCTCAAAAACGGCTGTTCAATGATAATTGATCCCTTCGGCAATATAGTAGTTGAATGCAGAAAGCTTGATAATGATTTTGTTACGGCAGTTCTGACAACCGAAAAGCTAAAGGATGCCGGAGGCTACAGGTATACAATGGCCAGAAGACCTGATCTGTACAGGGAAATAATCGGGAAGGATCATAAACCGGAGCAGAAGGTGGCATGGATCCAAAGATGATCTAAAGGCAGGCGGAAAGAAAACAGTTGGCAATTGGCTGAAAAACAGTTGATAATTAGCAGGAATACAGTTGGCAGGATCTAAATGTCTGAGATAAAAAGACGGATGATGCGGAAGATAATTCATATTGATATGGATGCTTTCTTCGCATCGGTTGAACAGCTTGACAACCCTCAGCTGAGAGGCAAACCCGTGGCAGTGGGTGGTAGCGGAACACGTCATGTGGTTGCTGCGGCAAGTTATGAAGCAAGGAAATACGGTGTCAGGTCTGCCATGCCTTCGGTGACTGCAAAAAAGTTGTGCCCCGATCTGATCTTTGTAAGGCACAGATTTGCCAGATATTCTGAATTGTCACTGAAGATATTTGACATCTTCAGAGAATATACCGATCTGGTTGAACCATTATCCATCGATGAAGCTTTCCTGGATGTAACTGCAGACAAAAAGAATATCGGGTCGGCGACACTTATTGCCAGAGAAATCAAGGACGAGATAAAAAAGAGAATAGGGCTTACAGCCTCTGCCGGCATCTCATACAACAAGTTCCTGGCCAAGACGGCTTCCGAAATAAACAAGCCTGACGGAATGTTTATAATTACTCCTGAAGAAGCTGAGAAATTCATTGAGAGTCTTCCTGTTGAGAAATTTTATGGCGTTGGAAAGGTTACTGCTTTGAAAATGCATAAGCTGGGAATTCATACCGGAGCTGATCTGAAGGAGATGGATCTCACTTCTCTTGTACGGAACTTTGGCAAATCAGGAAAGTATTTTCATGATATTGCAAGAGGTATTGACGATCGCATGGTTATTACTGAGACAGAGCCCAAATCCGTAGGCACGGAACTGACCTACGAGAAGGACCTCACTACAGCATTCGAGATAATTGCCGAGCTATACAAGCTTGAAAAAGAATTAATGGCAAGAATTGAACAAGCCGGAATAACAGGCCGTACGGTTACACTTAAGGTAAAATTTTCCGACTTTCGCCAGATCACAAGAAGCAGGACCCTG
The DNA here is from genome assembly GCA_034005245.1 of Bacteroidales bacterium. GTDB lineage: Bacteria > Bacteroidota > Bacteroidia > Bacteroidales > VadinHA17 > LD21. The sequence goes on along the minus strand of JAVEVC010000058.1, from coordinate 10,870 downwards.
AAACATTGCATTACCGATTTCCAGGTACTGCACAGGGAGGTTTCAGATCTGAGAAAATCCCTAAGCCTTGAAGGATCCAGTATCAGGCTGCTTGGCGTGAGTGTTTCAAATCCCGAGACGGATGAATGCAATGATTTTCAGCTTGGCCTGTTCGAATGACTTGCTGAATTATTCATCTCCATGTACAGGCTCTCAAAGAATTCATGAATTGTCCTGTCATCAGTCACTCTCTTCGAGAAGGCAACGAATTCTCCCGGATCTGTAGCGGAAGACATCAGTTTCTTAATCACATTGATTATCCCCGGTGATTCTGAGAGGATCTCTTCCGGAAGATTCTTTACTTTTTTTTCATTGTAATTTTCAAAGAAGTTAATAAGTATCAGAAATCTTTTGCGGTGTTTTTCAGTAAGTTCCGGTAAGCCCCAAAGCATTCTTTCAAGGTTACCAAATCTTATCCGTGCATTTTCAATGACCTTAATTCCCAATGTGCCTGCGGGTATTCCTCTGGCAAGATAAATCTCCGAATAGCGGTATATACCAGTGAATCCCAATGCGTCAAGATCGTCAGAAGCTGAAAGCATTGCTGTAAGGCTGGTTTGATTTTCATGTCGCGGGACCTCTTTCCTGTCGTGATCTTTTATAGCTGATATCACATCGGAGAATTCATCAGGGGGAAGATTGTTTTCAAGGAGGAATTCCCTGCAGAGGGAACTGCTTTTTGTACCATGCAAAGGGCCGAGGCATGATGACATTCCCAGGTCATGGAGATAACATGCAATAATTAGCCTGTCAGGCGTATAATCAGGTTTTACTTCCTGGCGTCTGTGAATGGCTTCAAGAATTTCCACGGCGAAATTCCAGACCCTCCTGTGATGCGACAGATCGTGCGATGGCAGGTATGTTTCTCCCCATATCCTTGCAAAGTACCTTTCAAGTTTTCCTCTGTAGTTGGTTTCAGCTGCTGTTATTTCTTCTTTTAAAGTCATACGGTAAAAATAAAAAAAGCAAAAGAGCGAGCCTTTTGCTTTTGAACAGGTAGAAAGACTCTTTGTCAGGCTTCTATCATCTGCAACGCCAAATCAAGTATTGTGGTGTCATCAAATTTCACAATACCACCTCCCGGACCCTGTTCAAAATGAACTCCGACAGTTTCTCCTTTATCAAAATTTGTCCCTCCGAAGTAGTTTCTTACTGTTTCTTCATTAAGATCAAGCTTTTCAGCAATTTTCTTCATACTTCCGGAGGGCAACAGGTCTTTTATCTTCCGGAGCTCATTGAAAGTAATGGTTCTTGCCATGATTTTATAAAGTTTTAGTTAATGATTGACTCAAGATCAAATTTAGTTATAATATAACAAACCTGACAGGATTTCTGTCATATTATTCTACTGGTTCTGCAGCATCAGTTCAAGGAACAGTTTAATTGCCCTTCTCTTGTCGTCGTTGAAGATGAAGTCAATATTTTCTGTCAGGTATTTCCTTAGTTCTTCTCCTTGTATAGCTCCTGTTTTCCCAAATTTTTCAATGACACCGTTTATATTATTCACCCCCGTTGACAGGGCCAGGTTAAAATCCTCAATGAAATCCTCGTCAATCTTTTTGTTTGATGTCCAACAGGCGAAAGCAAATGGAAGCCGGGTGTATTTATACCATTCGGCTGATAAATCGGTCCTGAAAAGAAAGTATTTCTCCAGGGTGAAACACTGGTCTCCTATGAGGACAACTGCATCTCCGACGTCGATATTCGTGAAATCAAATCCTTCAGTTGTGTTGCTCCAGACAAAATCCCTTTTCCAGAAATGCTTTGCAAGGATCTTAATGAGATTGACAGAAGAACGGGATCTGTAGTCCAGATATATATTCTTAATAAGATCAAAAGGAGTGTTGCTGAGAAGAAGCACCGTCCTCACATTCCCGTAAGCTCCAAGACAGTAATCGGTGATAAGATGATACTCATCAAGCATTTTCAGTGCCGCAACAGGCACCAGTCCTATGTCGACCCTCCCGGAAATAAGTTTCTTTGCGCAATCAGCAGGATGATCAGTCTCAATCATCACCTTTTTGTCAAAGCCGCTCTCTGTCATTCCGTATATGAAAGGATATGTGTTTGCATACCTTACAGCTGATATTCTGATTTTATACATACATTTTTTTTTCCTACCCCGAAAATACTACTTTTGTGTATAGCATTTCGGTTATAATCATCAAGAAGGCAAAAATGGAACTGAATTCTCTTACTGCCATCTCACCGATTGACGGAAGATACAGGCAGAAAGTTGACGATCTGGGTGCCTATTTTTCAGAATTTGGGCTGATAAAGTACCGCCTGATGGTCGAAATAGAGTATTTCATTGCTTTATGTGAGATACCACTGCCTCAGCTCGCTGATTTCAAAAAGGAGCATTTTGCCTCTCTGCGTTCTATATATGAAGATATAAGCCTTCAGGAAGCCGAAAAGGTAAAGTCGACAGAGAAAGTTACCAATCATGATGTTAAAGCAATAGAATATTACCTGAAGGAGAAATATTTCCAGTCAGGGTGGGGAAAATATTCGGAATTCATTCATTTCGGGCTCACCTCGCAAGACATAAACAACACGGCATTGCCATTATCCCTTAAAGATGCAATGGCAGAATTATACCTCCCGCTTCTTTTTGAGCTCAGGGAGACACTGGCCGGAATGGCTGACCAATATAAAGATATAGCTATGCTGTCGAGGACACACGGCCAGCCTGCCTCACCAACAAGGCTGGGAAAGGAAATCTCAGTGTTCATTGCCAGAATCGACGAACAGTCGAAATACTTCAGCCAGGTGCCATATACTGCCAAGTTCGGAGGATCAGTAGGGAATATGAATGCACATAAGGCTGCATTTCCAGATATTGACTGGATAAACTTTGCAGATAATTTCATCAGCGAAATTCTTGGACTTCAGCGGTCATGGCCCACAACCCAGATCGAACATTATGACAACCTGTCTGCACTGTTTGATAATATCAGGAGGATCAATGTAATACTTCTTGATCTGACAAGAGATTTCTGGCATTATATTTCACTTGATTATTTCCGCCAGAAAATAAAAAAGGGTGAGATTGGTTCTTCAACTATGCCACATAAGATTAACCCCATAGATTTTGAAAATGCTGAAGGGAATATCGGCATGGCAAATGCGATCTTCGGTCATATGTCTCTTAAATTACCTGTATCCCGTCTCCAGAGAGACCTGAGCGATTCTACTGTCCTGAGGAATATTGGTGTTCCTTTAGGTCATACTATCATAGCGTTCAGTTCCCTCCTGAAAGGCCTGAACAAGCTCGTTGTGAATACTGAAAAGATTAACAGCGACCTTGAAAATAACTGGGTGGTGATAGCTGAGGCCATCCAGACCATTTTAAGAAGGGAGGGTTATCATAAACCATATGAGGCCTTGCTCGATCTAACCCGCAATAACAGCAGGATAACCAGAGAAATGATCAACGATTTCATTGATGCCCTAAATGTAAGCGAACAGGTCAAGACCGAACTGAAAGCGATAAGCCCGTTCAATTATACAGGCTTCTAATACTTTTGATTCAGAGATGGACAAAATCAGGCTTTTGCTAAAATATATAGGACCCTATAAATGGCATGCAATCACAAATGTTCTGTATAATATCTTAAGTGCCTTATTCGCCCTTTTCACCTATAATCTGGTAATTCCCTTCCTGAATATTCTTTTTGACAGGGTGCAGTCATATCCCCATCCCGGAGAGTTTCATCTGAACCTTAGTTATCTGAATGCTGCAGGTAATTATTATTTCGCTGATTTTATAAAGACCCAGGGAACTACCAAGGCTTTGCTGCTGGTATGCATTCTGGTGATTATTGCCAGTCTGCTGAAAAACGGATTCATTTTTCTTTCAAACAACAGCATGGCATATATTCGGTCCTACACTGTAAGAGACCTGCGGCGGAAACTTTACCATAAGGTGCTCAGGCTTCCTCTATCCTTTTATACTGATGCCCGCAAAGGCGACGTGATGACAAGAATATCAAATGATGTACAGGAAGTCGAGATATCTGTTATGGCATCACTGACTATGCTCTTTCGCGATCCTTTGTATATCCTGATATTTGTTGTCTATCTTCTGGCCACCAGCATTCCGCTTACCCTTTTCGCTCTTATGCTTCTGCCTGTCAGCGGATGGCTTATCGGACTGGTAAGCCGGAGCCTCAGGTCGTCTTCACTGGTGGTTCAGCAGAACCTTGGCAAGCTTCTTTCCGTTGTGGAAGAGACTCTCACAGGCCTGAGGATAATAAAGGGCTTCAACGCAGAGGATAAAATGAAAGCCCAGTTCAGTTCAACCAACGAAAAATATGCCAAGATATTCAGGAGGATTACAAGGAAGACTTATCTGGCATCTCCTATGAGTGAGTTTCTTGCAACAATTGTTGTGATGGTACTGATGTATTTCGGCAGCATGCTGGCATTAAGGGGAGCAGGGAATATGACCCCCGACAGCCTGATTGCCTTTCTGGTGGTTTTTTCACAGATAATGCAGCCGGCAAAAAACATTGCAACCGCCTCTTTCAACATTCAGAAAGGCATGGCTTCAATTGACAGGATAGACCAGATACTTGAAGCAGAGGAGAAGATTGTTGAAAGACCGGGAGCGCAGGCTGTAGAAAGTTTCAATGAAACAATAGAATACAGGGGAGTCTGGTACACTTACAACAGCGAACCGGTGCTTAAGGATATAAACCTGACCATCAGAAAAGGCCAGACAGTCGCCATTGTTGGTAAATCAGGCGCGGGAAAATCAACTCTGGCCGATCTCCTTCCGCGGTTCATGGATCCCGACAGCGGTGCGATTCTTATTGACGGAACCGACATTCGAGATCTTAGGATAAGGGACCTGAGATATCTCATGGGAATAGTAAGCCAGCAGGCTATCCTCTTCAATGCATCCTTCAGTGATAACATTGCTTTCGGGGTAGCTAAAGCGGAAATGAACGATATTGTAAATGCTGCCCGTATTGCCAATGCACATGAATTCATTTCGGAATCTGAAGGAGGATACGAGTATCAGGTTGGTGAATCAGGCAATCGTCTCAGTGGCGGCCAGCGTCAAAGAATCAGCATTGCCCGGGCTATTATGGCCAATCCGCCTATACTGATCCTTGATGAAGCTACCTCAGCCCTGGATACCGAGTCCGAAAGGCTTGTGCAGGACGCTATACTGAAACTTATGGAAAACAGAACATCCCTGGTCATCGCTCATCGCCTGTCAACAATTCAGCATGCTGACCTCATCGTGGTACTGGATGAAGGTAAGATTGTCGAAACGGGAACTCATGATGAACTGATAAGGAAACCTGATGGTTATTACTACAAGCTTCATTGCTATCAGACAATTTAAAAATCGGTAAAATTTTAATTAAAGAAGAATTGATAAGATTGATAATGATTTTTGATTATTCTATCAGTAGTTGTAAAAACTCCTTCCAATGAGAAAACGAATAATATTGCTGGCCTCCTCTGTTATTTTGTTAACAGTAAGTCTCTCAGCCCAGAAGCAAAGAGCCAGGCATACCTTTACCCTTGGCACTACGGAATTTATACTTGACGGATTGCCTTTCCAGATTATAAGTGGTGAGATGCATCCCGCCAGGATACCTGCCGAATACTGGAGGCACAGGATTCAGATGGCGAAGGCGATGGGATGCAATACCATTGGAGTTTACATCTTCTGGAATTATCACGAAAAGGAGGAGGGTATTTTTGATTTTGAAACCGGAAACAGAAATCTTGCCCAGTTCTTCAGGATCGTGCAGGAGGAGGAAATGTGGCTGCTGGTAAGGCCTGGTCCTTATGTTTGTGCTGAATGGGAACTCGGAGGAATACCTCCTTATCTTTTAAGGATACCGGATATAAAACTGAGGTGCATGGATCCACGCTATATGGCTGCTGCTGAAAGGTATATGAAAAGGCTTGCTACAGAGTTGAAGCCCTGGCTTGTGACGAGCGGAGGACCCATACTCATGGTACAGATAGAAAATGAATACGGCAGTTATGGCAACGACAGGAACTATATGGCCAGGCTTAAGGAAATCTGGGCGGAAAATGGAATAGATGTGCCATTCTTCACAGGTGACGGCCCGGCTGTTCATATGCTGGAAGCTGGCACGCTTCCAGGCTGTGCTGTCGGACTTGATTCAGGAAGAAGCCCGGAAGATTTTGAACTCGCAAGCAAGATTAATCCGGGCGTTCCGGTTTTCAGCAGCGAAACTTATCCCGGATGGCTTACTCATTGGGGAGAGAAATGGGCAAGGCCCGACACCACCGATCTCCTTCGGGAGGTTAAGTATTTGATGGACAATAAAAAATCTTTTAACCTCTACGTTATTCACGGAGGTACCAATTTTGGTTTCACAGCCGGCGCTAATTCCGGGAGGAAAGGATATGAACCTGATATTACAAGCTATGACTACGACGCCCCAATTGATGAGAACGGCAAGGTAACGCCAAAATATATGGCACTCAGAAAGCTTATAGGCTCTTATCTTCCAAAGGGGAGTAAACTTCCTGAGATACCCGGCCCGGTAAACTCGTTTGATATACCTCCAATAGGCTTAGGGATCTTTACTTCTGTTTGGGATAACCTTCCAGCATCTGTCAGATCTGTTCAGCCACAATCATTTGAGGCATATAACCAGGATTATGGATTCATACTGTATAAAACAAAACTTATTGGACATAAATCAGGCACACTCAAAGTAACTGAACTTCATGATTACGCTACTGTATTCCTTGATGGGGAATTTGTAGGCACGCTCGACAGAAGTGAAGGCATTAACACTATTGAAATTCCGGCCGGCAAGTCTGAATCCCCGGTTCTGGAAATATTCGTCGAAGCAATGGGCAGGATAAACTATGGGGAATACATTATTGACAGAAAAGGGATTACCGAAAGAGTCACTCTTAACGGGATGACGCTTATGAATTGGGATGTTTACAATCTTCCTATGGACGACAAGTTTATTTATGGATTGAGATCCTCAGGTCGAACACCAGGCAAAAGAGGCATATTCTTCCGGGGCAATTTTTTCATTAAGCCCGAGGGAGACACCTTTCTTGATATGACAAACTTCAAAAAAGGAGTTGTATGGGTTAACGGACACAACCTTGGCCGTTATTGGGAAACAGGTCCACAGAAACGGCTTTATTGCCCGGCTTCATGGCTGCGGGACGGCCAGAATGAAATAATCATCTTCGACCTTCTGCAGACAGAACCTAAGATCGTAATTGGCAAAAAAACAATGGAATGATTGTCAAACAAGTATTTTAGTCGTCAGGTTGGCAATACTTGTCTTGATTGCGTTGAAAGGTAAACCATCCTTTGCAAGATCCTGCTCCACAATCATGTACTTCATTCCGGCTATATCTTTCACAGCCAGTATCTCCCTGAAATTGATCACACCTTCGCCTACCGGCGCAAAATCATCTTCACCAACAGTTGTGTAATAAGGAGCCTCGTTTGTGTACATATCTTTCATGTGATAAAGCTGGAACCATCCAGGATATCTTTTTATGATGTCGACAACGTTCTGGCCTGCCTTGCTGGCCCAGAAAATATCTATCTCCATGGTAACAAGGTCTTTGTTTAGCTCAGCCAGCATAATATCAAAGTAGGGGACCTTGCCTTCAACAGTATCGAATTCAAAATTGTGATTGTGATAGCCAAATTGAATGCTGTATTCCTTCATTATTTCACCTACCTTGTTCCAGTCGGCAACCATTTTCTGGTAGCTTGCAACGGTCGTTCGTGCTTCTTCGACAACCCAGGGCTGGATGCAGTATTTAACAGCAAGTTTTGCGTGGTCTTCCGCCATTTTCCTGGCATTATCCAGGGTTATGCCCTGAGCTTCAACCTGGGTATGACTGCTAAGAATCTCCATTCCCAGATCATTTACGATCTTTTTGAATTCCACCGGTTCATACCCATAGAATTTTCCGTCAGAATAACCGGCAAGTTCAACATACTTATAACCTGCGTCAGATACCTGCTTGATCGATCCCAGAGGATCAGAAGCCATGGCTTCGCGAATGGTGTATAACTGCAATCCTATGCCAAAAGCCTTTGGATCGACGACTGCCTGTGCAGCATCCGTTTTAGCCTTATTCGCAGAATTCCTGCAGGCATTATTTGAAACCAAAAATGCTCCCAAAGCCCCGGCAGTGGATATCCTGAGAAAATCCCTCCTCGAATGTTCCTTTTTCATAGTTATGTCGTATTTGTTTAAAATGTGGTTATTTTAATACAGCCTTATTAATTGATCGTATTGTAATTTGTCCTAAATTACAAATTTATAAAGATAGTTTGATAGTTTGCAAGATTTGTAAGCCGATGAACTTGTAATACGGGATATGCACTCGGTACATTTCCTTATGAATCATACGAACAGTTGTTCCGGAAAACTTTTCAAGCATGCTTGTCTGGCTTGTGGTACAGTTTTTTTAATATCATCCGGACATCTTAATAATGGACAACCTGGCGGAGATCCCGGGAAACAATTTACCTGTGAAATCCTGCCGTACAGTCTTTCACTGACTTACTCTACGACAGAAACTCCCTATATGTTGATACCTGAAATATTCTGAAAAAAGAGGATGGAATTATATTATTTTTCAGCATTTGGCTAATTATGGAAAACCAATTCACGAAATTATTGAATATGTAATATTTAAACGCTTATAATATGTCAACTCCGATCAACAGACGCAAGTTTATTGCTGGTACATCATTTTCAGCATTTGGCATTGTGATGGGAGGCAATATTACGGGTATATCCAGCGGTAATAATAATAAACCTGTTTCATCATACGACCTTATGAAGGATGTGATGAAATACCGAAAGATAGACGCCCATTGCCATCCGGAGCAAGACCTTGCCAGGCAGATTGAAATGGCTGACCGGCTTGGAATCGAAAAGATACAGATCTCCAATCCTGTGACTAATTTTTCAGGAAACGAGCCAGAGGGGCCGGAAGAAGTAAGAAAAAATAATGATGTTGTATGCAGGGCTATGAAACAGTATCCTGGCAGATTCATAGGATTTTTTACCCTGAATCCTGCTTATACTAAAGAGTCACTGGAAGAGATAAAAAGATGCGTTGACATGGGGATGGCTGGGTATAAAGGTTATATCCAGGTGAAAGTGAATGATCCCCTTTATTATCCTATCATAGAAAAGCTCATTGATCTTAAAATGATCGTTTATATGCATACTTTCTGCCAGATGGGCATTGGAGGATACAGAATGAAATACGATACAGGCAGATTCCCTAACACCACGCTTCCGGAAGATATGGTTGATGCCGCAACAAGATATCCTGAGGCAACATTCCATTTTGCACATATTGGAGGCGGTGGAGACTGGGAATATGAATGCAAGATACTTATGGATCATCCGAATATTTATGTCGACACAGGAGGAAGTAATAATGAGGAGAACATGATAGATTTTGCGATAAAACACCTCGGGGAGGACAGAATCTTTTTCGGAACCGACAACTGCTATCATCATGGTGTGGGTAAGATACTGGCATCCAATGCAACCGATGCTCAGAAAAGGAAGATATTCTATGAAAACTACATGAATGTTTTAAGGAAAGGAGGTCGCTATGCTGATTGATATTAATTCATATGTAGGCCACTGGCCTTTTAAGCAACTTCAGCACAATACGTGCTCAAAGCTTCTGGAGAGGATGAACAGGTTCGGAATAGATATTTCAGTTGTGAGCAACATCAATGGAATTTTTTATAAGAATACACAGTCGGCAAATGAGGAACTGTTTGAGGAATTAAGATCGGAAAATCATTTCAGCCAGAGACTCATACCGTTTGCGGTGATTAATCCGATTTACGCAGGCTGGAAAAATGACCTCTTGAAATGTGTAAATTTAATGGGAATGAGGGGTGTAAGAGTATACCCCCAGTATCATGATTATGAGATAACGGATCCGGCTCTTACTGAGCTTGTCAGGATGGCCCGGGACCTCGGATTGCCAGTATCAATTGATATCAGGATGGTCGACAGCCGTCAGCGATCCTGGCTTGACATTCCTCTTTTTGACTATAATTCTGCGGTAAAGCAGGATATTATTTTCAAGGAATGGAACCTGGAAAATGTAATTCCGCTAATAAGGAATGTCCCTGATGCCAGATATATTTTTGTTAATCTCGCAAACAGCGTAAAACTAAACGATCAGGATTTGGAACTGATAAGAAAGTCAAATGTTGTTTTTGATACATCAGGCAGAGCAATTCGCGGAGAGAATGAGCTTGGCGAATTGCTGAAAAGGTTCGGAAAGGATAAATTTGCTTTCGGGTCGCATTCTCCCTTTCTTGATTATCTCACAGGTCTGCTGAGGATTGAATCCATGTCAGCGTCAGAAGCTGATGAAGCAACCAGGGAATTTTTAAGATCAGGCAATGCAAAGAGGATTTTAGGCTTTACAAATTAATATTCAAAATCTTAAAAATAAAAGTAATGTTGAGGTTAAGGTTATTGATAATCACTGCCATAGTAATCAATTCATGTGCCGGTGAACAGCAGACCAACATATCAACTTATGACGCAAACACTGAATATAAAGACCTCCTTTCTGAAAAGACGTTTATTGCTTTTGTAGAATCAAGGGAACATCCTCTTAAATGGCATGATTCAATTCCGCGAGGGAGGCTTCTGGAGTCGCTACGGCCGAAGCGATTTGAGCTTACAGCACAGCCAGGCGAATATTTTGTATTTCAGCTGGGAATATGGGCACCGAATACCGGTCATGACGATGTCAGTTTAATGTTCACAGATTTCACTACGACAACCGGCCA
>JAVEVC010000012.1:0-74378 GCA_034005245.1 Bacteroidales bacterium | reverse complement strand
CAGGAAGGAGTTCCATGGCGGTTCTTGCAGAGACCAGTGGCGGTCTGGCCGAGGGAATAGCAAGGCTGCTATTCTATAGGATGACTGGGAAAGAAGCTGACAGACAAGTGTTTAAAAAGCTCAGGTTGTCAGGTTCATTCAGGGAGACAGTTCTCAAGACTCCCGGGAAGGATATCCGGATTGGAGTAGTTGACGGCCTTAAGGGGCTCGATAAGTTGAACTTACTCATCTCCGAAGGCAACAGGTTTGATCTCGTTGAGGTAATGACATGCCCCGGCGGATGTATCCATGGAGCCGGACTCCCTTTTATTTCATCAAAGGATGATATACGGAACAGGGCAAAAGTGATTTATCAGGCCTTTGAATCAGAGGCAATTCGACTTCCATGCAAATCTCCCTCCATGCTGAATCTGACCGGGAAACTGATCAGCGAGAATCCTGAAACAGCCGGAAGGGAAATGTTCACGACTCATTATGAAAAAAGAAATGTTTTACTGTAAGTAAGTATGCTTGTCTATACCATTAAAGAACTGTGCCGCACCTGTTACACCTGCGTGAGAGAATGCCCTGCAAAGGCTATCCGCATTGAAGGTGGTCAGGCAGAAGTGATTGATGAAAGATGTATTGCATGCGGTAACTGCACTAAGGTATGCAGCCAGGGAGCAAAGGTTTTCCTCAGAACCGGGGAGAGGGTGATGAAACTGTTCGAAAACGGCTCAAAAGTTGCTGCAATAGTTGCCCCAAGCTTCCCTGCCGAGTTCCAGGAAATAACTGATTACAGGGATCTGGTTGGCATGATAAGAGCTGTTGGCTTTGATTATGTTCTTGAGGTGTCATTTGGAGCTGATCTGGTGGCTGACCGGTATAAAAAACTGGTTGGGGGGAACGATAAATATTACATATCATCCGATTGCCCCTCAATCGTGAATTATATAAAATATTATCACCCCTCGCTGGTAGACCAGCTAGCACCTATTGTCTCACCTATGGTAGCGATGGGCAGGGTTGTAAGGGCAAGATATGGAAAAGAAACCAATGTGGTTTTCATCGGTCCCTGCATTGCCAAAAAGGCTGAAAGCTCAGAGATAGACGAAGCAATTACTTTCACTGAACTCAGGGAAATGTTGTTGCAGCTTAAAATAAGCCCGGAAAAAATCCAGCCATCCGATTTTGATCCCCCGTTAGGCGGCAGAGGAGCTATTTTCCCTGTCACACGCGGATTGCTTCAGACAGCAAACATAAACGACGATGCAATTACGGGAAATATTATTGCTGCTGAAGGCAGGAATGATTTCCAGGCGGCTCTTAAGGAATTTGAGGCAGGGCTTATAAAAAACCAGCACATGGAACTTCTATGCTGTGAAGGTTGTATAATGGGCCCTGGTCTATCAAAAAACGGCAAACAGTTTAACAGAAGAGCCCTTGTGAGTTCCTATGCCAATAAGAAAATGTATGAGATAGATCATCAGGAATGGCTTAAGGCGTTCGACAGCTTTGCCGACCTTGATCTTTCAGTCAAACATAAACCAGAAGAGCACAAAATCGATGTGCCTGATGAAAACGAGATAGATGAGGTTCTTATTTCCATGGGAAAGTTCACTCCGAAAGATCATCTGAACTGCGGGGCATGCGGTTATGAAACCTGCGTGGAACATGCCATTGCTATAAAGAAAGGCATTGCTGAAGTTGAGATGTGTCTTCCCTATACCATCGAAACACTGCATAAATCGGTGAAGGACCTTGCTCTGTCAAACGAGAAGCTAATATCGATGAGGCAGGCTCTTAAGCAGTCAGAAAAACTTGCTCACATGGGTCAGCTATCTGCAGGTATTGCACATGAGCTCAATAACCCTCTGGGCGTAGTGATAATGTACAGTAATATCCTTCTTGATGAAAGCTCACCCGAGGATCCGGTACGTGAGGATCTGAAGCTTATTGTTGATCAGGCAGCAAGATGCAAGAAAATTGTTGCAGGATTGCTTAACTTTGCACGTAAGAATCAGGTTAATTATCAGAATATGAGCATTATTGACCTGGTGAACCATGGCCTTGAAAGCCTGATTGTACCGGAGAAGGTGACGATAACAGTTACAAATAAAACCACCAATCCTGTAGCAATGTTTGATGTTGAACAGATGACACAGGTACTTACAAATTTGGTTAAGAATGCATTCGAAGCAATGCCAGGGGGAGGTGCAATTGAAATTATTCTCGAAGATACCCTGGGAGATGTTGAGATTACAATAGTCGACAGCGGAACTGGTATCGCGGAAGATGACAGATCGAAAATATTTGAACCATTCTTTACAACAAAGGGCATCGGACTGGGAACGGGTCTTGGCCTGGCAACAACCTATGGGATAGTAAAAATGCACAAAGGCCAGATCACTGTTGATTCCAACGATGATCCTGGCAAAGGCCCGACATGGACTAAATTTAAAATTGTACTTCCGAGAGGAAGGGAATAAATGTTTTTCAATAAATGAAAAGAATTATCCGGATTAATGAAAACTGAAAAAATTGTATTAATCAGAGTTTAATCCGTAATTAATTACGTAATAAATAATGAGTAAAAGTGATTATATAATCCTTGTGGCTGATGATGATCCTGATTATCTTTTTCAGACAATATTTAACCTCGAAAAAGCAGGATACAGAACAGTGGCGGCTGAGAGCCAGGCGGAAGCAGAATCGATTATTGCAAAGATGAAACCAAGTCTTGCGATTTTTGATCTGATGATGGAAAGTGACGACAGCGGTTTCATACTTTGCTACAAGATAAAGAAAAAATATCCTGACATACCAGTAATTCTTGCCACGGCAGTGGCACATGAAACGGGAATCTCTTTCAGCCTCGATTCCGAGCCTGAAAAAGCATGGATAAGGGCCGACCTATATCTTGAAAAGGGAATAAGGCCCGAACAACTCGATCACGATATCATGAAACTCTTAAAGATCTGATATGGCTGAACTAAAGGTATACGTAGTTGATGACGAGCCTGGAATAAGATCTGGGGTTTCCAGGATACTGAATAATTTTCATGTAACTTATCCCTTTATGGATGAGGATTATACGTTCACCGTCAAAGAAGCCGCTACAGGAGAGGAAGGAATTGCGATGATCGATGCCGAGAAGCCTGATATTCTGCTGCTCGATAACAAGTTGCCAGGAATACAGGGGATTGATGTTTTAGAATATATCAAGGAAAAGAAATACGATTTCGTTGTCGCAATGATAACTTCATACGCATCTCTTGATGTTGCACTCAGAGCCCATAAATTCGGGGCTACTGATTTTATTCCGAAACCTTTTACTCCCCAGGAACTTAAATCGAGCATCGAGAATATTACCAAGCAGCAATACCTGAAAAGGATCACGCACAGTATGAATGAGGAAGGCAAGAAGATCAGGTACCAGTTCCTGTCGGTCCTTTCTCATGAGCTTAAGGCCCCGCTGAATGCAATTGAGGGTTATCTCAGGATGATGCAGGAGAAACAGACTGGCGACAGGATAGACGATTACACAACGCCAATAGAACGCTCTCTTCAGAGAATCCAGGGTATGCGAAACCTTATAATGGACCTGCTTGATCTCACTAAAATAAAACTCGAAAGAAAGGATGAAAAAGCTGAAGAGGTAAACCTTGCAAATATTGCATCAGGAGCAATCGTGACCGTCCAGCCATACGCAATCCAGATGGAAGTGGCAGTAAAGCTGATAGTTAAATCTGAAGCAATAATAACTGCTGATCCCACTGACATGGAAATAATTTTCAATAATCTTGTTTCCAATTCGGTAAAATACAACAGGCGCGGAGGCCGGGCTGAAATAATACTCGACAGTACGGAAAATGATGTTATTGCTATGTTTACCGATACGGGAATCGGAATAAGCAAGGCTGATCAGGAAAATCTATTTTCGGAATTCGTGCGAATAAAGAATGAAAGGACAAGGAATATAACGGGGAGCGGGCTGGGGCTGTCAATTGTCAGGAAAGTCGTTGATCTTTATAACGGTTCTATAACTGTCAGCAGCATCATCGATGAGGGTACAACCTTCACAGTGCGCCTTCCCAAGAAACAATTAACAAAATAACACCAAGGATCATGGCATTACCCGGAAAAACCGTTGAAAGGCTGAGCGAATACAGAAGAGCGCTTCTTGAATGCCTCAGGGAGGAAAAGATATACATCTTCTCTCATAGTCTGGCTGCAAGACTGCATATAACAGCTGTGCAGGTCAGGCGCGACCTTATGCTAATAGGCTATTCCAGTGTGAGCAGGAAGGGATATGACGTTAAGGAACTGATAGATACTATCGGAAGGATAATAGATTCGGAAGAAGGAATCAATGTTGCTATTATAGGGATCGGTAACCTTGGAAGAGCTGTTGCAGGATATTTCAAGGGAAAAAGAT
Organism: Bacteroidales bacterium; assembly: GCA_034005245.1. Taxonomy (GTDB): domain Bacteria; phylum Bacteroidota; class Bacteroidia; order Bacteroidales; family VadinHA17; genus LD21. Next base: position 69,961 of record JAVEVC010000012.1, on the reverse strand, counting down.
CAAAGCTCAACCTGGTTGCCTCTTTCGATAACGATCCTCAGAAGATCAACAAGGTAGTATCAGGAGTGAAGTGTTTCCCCTACGGCGAGATGGAAAGCAAAATACGTGAGATGAACATCAGGATAGCCCTGATAGCTGTTCCTGCTGATTATGCCAGGGAAATTGCCGAAGACGCGGTGCGCTTCGGGATCAAGGGAATTCTTAATTTCACCACTGTTCCGCTGAATGTCCCTTCGGGTGTCTATCTCGAAGAATATGATATGATAACTTCAATAGAGAAAGTTGCTTATTTTGTCAAAGAGAACGCTATTTAGCTGCAGGGAAGAGAGATGAAGATTTTCGAAAGCTTCGGGGAGGCGAAGAACATAATAAATCCGGTAGTGACAACCGGATCATTTGACGGGGTCCATATAGGCCACAAAGCAATTATAAACAGGCTTGGAATGCTGGCCGGGAAACACAACGGAGAGTCGGTTCTGATTACCTTTGATCCTCATCCGCGGAAAGTACTGTATCCTGATACCTCTGGTAAGGATCTTAAATTCATTACCTCACGCGAGGAAAAGCTTGAGCTTCTCCGGAAAGCTGGACTTGATAACGTGATTATTGTCAAATTCACAAAAGAGTTTTCAAAGGTGACTAGCGAGCAATTTGTAAGGGATTATCTTCATAATATATTGAATGTAAAGGTTATAGTAGTTGGATTCAATCATCATTTCGGATTTAACCAGGAAGGTGACTACAGGCAATTGTGGAGACTGAGGGAGAAGTATTCCTTTGAAGCCGAGGAGATACCTGAACAGGAAGTTCAGAATGAAACTGTTAGTTCAACCAAGATCAGGGGCGCCATTAAAGAAGGATTTATCCAGAGGGCAAATGCCTACCTCGATCATTACTACATAATAATGGGGATGCCGGTTGAATCAGAGTATTACAATCCGGGTTTCCCTGTCCCATTTCTTGGCATACCGCTGAATGATGAAAGCAAACTTCTCCCTGCACCGGGTATCTATGCTGTTTCATTTGAGTCGGATAGCTGTATTTCCAAGGGGATGGTTGTTATTCATGAAAAAAAGGCAGAGGGCTGCGAGGTCTTTTTACATCTTTTTGACGGAACAAGGTTTGTAAGAGGAACTTCATCAACAGTGTTCTTTCATAAACGGGTTCACGGCTCAATCGATCTGAATGATTATGCAAAATCTGCTTTACGGCTAAAGGCTGCAAGCAACGAAATATCTGAACTGATTTATTGATGGCCTCGAAAAACAGGCCTTTTAATTTTATCTTTGTGTTTTGATTTAATAAGTTATATTATGAGGTTTACACCTGAAAAATTAAGTATCCCTGACAAGAGAATGGAGCCTTTCATCGATACGGATGAAATATGGGCTCTTATTAATAATACAAAACCCGAAAAGAACAGGGTCAGGGATATAATTGCCAAATCGCTTGCAAAACGTAGGCTGACGCTTGCAGAAACGGCCGTTCTTATAAATGCTTCTGATACTGAGTTGATTGATGAGATAAAGGAAGGTGCACGAACACTTAAGAAGATCGTTTATGGCAACAGGATAGTGCTCTTTGCACCTCTTTATGTGGGGAATAAATGCATAAACAACTGCCAGTATTGCGGTTTCAGAACATCAAACAAGGATGCTGTACGGAAAACCCTGTCAGATGAAGAGATAAAAAAAGAGGTGGAAGCCCTTGAGGATAATGGCCAGAAGCGCCTGATTCTCGTTTACGGCGAACACCCGGAATATTCTCCCGAATACATCGCTCACACTGTAAGAACAGTGTACAAGGTTAAAAAAGGTCACGGTGAAATACGAAGGGTTAATATTAATGCTGCACCTCTTGACATTGATGGTTTCAGAATAGTGGGAGAGTCAGGAATTGGCACATACCAGATCTTTCAGGAGACATATCATCCGGAAGCCTATAAATGGTATCATCTGGGAGGAAAGAAGAGAAATTATGAATGGCGCATTACCTCTCTCGACAGGGCGCAGGAAGCAGGAATAGATGATGTGGGCATTGGAGCATTGTTCGGACTGTATGACTGGAGGTTTGAGGTAATGGGTCTCGTGCGCCATGCCAATCACCTTGAAGCATGCTACAATGTCGGGCCTCATACAATATCTTTCCCAAGGATTAAAGATGCACTGAGCCTTAATATCACTGACAAATATCAGACAAGCGACGCTGATTTTGCAAAACTTGTTGCAATACTCAGGCTGGCAGTGCCTTATACTGGACTCATACTTACTGCCAGAGAGGCTCCTGAAATACGGAGGGAGGTACTTCAGTATGGTGTTTCTCAGATCGATGGTGGCACAAAGCTGGAACTCGGGTCTTATTCTGCTTCCAGGAATGAAGAACAGAACCTGAACCGCGAGCAATTCAGAATAAACGACGACAGGTCACTTTCTGATGTAATTGATGAGCTGCTCACAAATGACTACCTGCCTTCATTCTGTACGTCATGTTACAGGATGGGCAGAACCGGCGAACATTTCATGGAGTTCTCGGTTCCGGGATTCATAAAGAGATTTTGTACTCCCAATGCCATTCTGACTCTCTCGGAATACCTCTGCGATTATGCAACGGATGAGGTTGCAGTTAAAGGATGGTCTGTCATAGAAAAGAATCTGGGTCAGCTTGATCCTACAGTGGCTGCAAATACGCGTGACAAGATTGAACGCATAAAAAAAGGGGAAAGGGACTTGTATTTCTGAGAATCTCCAGACTTGAACACATATTTTTTAATGACATTTAACAGAAACTTCCATGATAACAATTATCGGGCTTAAAATAATCGACAGGATTAAAGAGGCAGGTCTGACTCAGGTAGTATTATCAAGATATTCTGATTTGATAACCACAAGGCTTGGATTCCATGAGCTTACTACTGAAACATGCAGCAGGGAGGCATATATGATATTGCATATCAATGCTGATGTCAAAGAAACGCAAAAGCTTTTATCGGAGCTTAAGACTATAGGCGGCATGGAAGTACGGGAGATGGTATTCAATGACAATGAGGCTTATACCAGCTTTTCGTCTGAGGAAGGAGCCTTGCGATTTCTGGGCATCCTGATGGAGAAAAAATCCGATACTGTTGCAGCAGTACAAAAAATCTTCACGGCATACGGATGCGTGATCCGCACCAGGATGGGTGTCAATGAAGATTTCTTCGGAAATCCTGCCGGGCTTATCATTCTCGAGCTGATGGGTGACGAGATCCAGATGGATCTCCTTGAAAGAGACCTGATGAAACTTACCGATGTCCACCTTCGTAAAATGACATTCTGAAATTTCCGGAGCGCTTTATGTCAGTTTTAAGTAATTAAAAGCTGACTACTTTAATATTTGCCCGAAAAATACTGCATTCATAAAGATCTTGCTGGTTCCATACCAGAAAGCCCTGAAATTTGTATTGTCATATATTGAGATCACCTTGTTTTCATGTACGCTGGCAAAGGCAGAGCCGCTTATCCTGTCGAGATTCTCCTTTGTGCAGTAACCACTTAGAAATGGGCGTTCAGTGTATCGGACAGGATTGTTGTAGATGTTGCTGTTTGCTTTTACAGCTGAATTTCCTGATTTAAATACTGGCAGAAGCTGTTTTGAGAACCCATAGCAGAGCGGATGTGTGAGATCGAGTCTTGTTTCGAAGATTGACCCGGGAATCTGATGAACCAGCCTGTCGGCCTGCCGGTTGGCATATATTCCTGCCAGCCTGTTGCGCGATACCGGAGGAATATATTCAATCTCTGCAAATTCGTTCCTGGCAAGCCATTCATTTCCCGACTTGTAACCTATGATGACGCCACCCCTGAGATTCCAGTCTTTTATATTCTCAATTGCTTCCGGTGTCAGGCCGGGCGAGCCGGCTACTATAATCACATTAAAACGGTCAATGCCTGCTGAGGATAATGTTGAAGATGTTGTCAGGGTTAACGGGATTCTGAACTTCGTGTCAAACATATGCCATATTTCACCAGCATCAGCGCTGTTAATGCCGCTTCCGATAATCATCATAACCGAAGGTTTTGTAAGTATATGGAATTTGTTGCTTCCCAGATCAATTCCAAAATCAGTAAGCCCTGTTTCCACACCGTGTACGGTAATACCGCAATCTGCGGCAACGTTGCCGATCAGGTCGGACAGCTCCTTACCTTCAACAGGCTGCCCTGAAGCTGGTATCAGTATCGTGCCGCACGAAAATGATATTGATGAAGTCCCATCCCCGTATCTGAACCCTTCAGATGCAACCCTTGTCCTGATGCCGGCATCCTGAAGTCGATAAAGAGCTTTTGGTGATAAATATTCATCCCATTCAAACAGGTAGGCATAAGGGTCTTTTCCTGAAATAAGCCTGCCCTTGATTTCACCGGGAGCGGTAATCTCTTCTCCTGTAAGCCCTTCCATTTCTTTGGCAACTGAGATCCCTGTATAGTCAATGTTGAATGCCATTGGCAGTACCCAGGTTGAGGTGTCATAGAAGGTGCTGTCGGTAAATTCCCTTACCGGCTCGAACAGGCTTCTGATAAACCTGTATTCAGGCTGCCTGAGAGAGACAAAAAAACTGTTTTCAGGAGTGAACAGGATTCCGTTTTTTTCATAGTTTTTTGACAGCTTGTGTATTTTTATCCGGTGTTTGAGGAGGATATCAATGAATTCATGAAGCTTTGTCTTATCAACTGGTTCTCCGAAAACGTAAGCTTTTATATTATGCCTTTCTGCCTGGGTCATGGCTTCCCTGTAAAAGCGCCTCTGACTGTCCATAAGTTTATCTTTCATTTGAACCCCTGCTTCGAGTGTTGAAAGGGAAACAGCTACCTGGTTCCTTGTTGCAAAAGGGAAAGAGAGAAGTCCTCCGGGAGTCTCCCTGAGGTGCCCTTTTACTCCGGCCTGTTCAAAAAGTATTCCAACAGAGCCATGTATATCAGGGTACGATGAACCTTTGCCAATATAATAATCATCAAAGCTTTCTTCTGTAAAATAGAGGCTTCCTATTGCATTCAGGTGTTTTTCATGATATTTGCCTATTTCCGCTGTCAGTTGCTGGTTTTCTGACGGTGTAAGCGGATTATTCCGCGACTGGATTCCCGGTTGAAAAAAGAATGTTTCATTCGGTCCTGTCTCATGATGGTCTGTTACAATATTTGGCCGCCACCTGTAAAATGACTCAATCCTGCCCTTGCTTTCCGGATGCTGAAGCATAAGATAATCACGGTTAAGATCAAACCAGTAGTGATTGGTTCTTCCTCCGGGCCAGGTTTCAGAGAATTCCCATGATGCGGGATCGGAATTCAGGATATTGCTTTTTGCGGAATTGACCCATGTGGAATGTCTCTGCATGCCGTCGGGATTCAAAGACGGATCGATAAGGATCACGGTGTTCTTCAGTATCTCATCAATTTCAGGGCCTTCTGCCGCAACAAGGTAGTATGCAACTATGGCTGATGCATTCTGGGCACTTGATTCATTCCCGTGAATTCCGTATCCCATCTTTACAATAAGGGGCATGTTCCTGATATCAAGGTTCTGCGATTTCTCAGGATCGCATAATTCAAGATGCTGAAGTCTCAGTTTCTCTAAGGTGCCAATATTCTCGGGTGAGCTGATTACAAGATTACCTAGAGGCCTTCCTTCGTGGCTTTTTCCGTATTCTTCCCAAACAGCCCTGTCGGAAAGCCTGTCCAACTCAAGCATGTAATAATAGAGTTTGTCATGTGTCAGGTGTAAATCTCCTATTTCGTGGCCTGCGAATTGCTTTGGAGTAATGATGGACGGATTAAGATTCTTTTTGCCAGGAAGATAATACTCAGTACCAACCTGGGCATTAAGAATATTCAATGACGATGTTAGAATGATTAGCAAAAGTGTTTTTTCCATAAGAAGTCAGTTCTCTATATAAACAAAGCTAATGAAATAATTTTCAGTCCGATTACTTCGGTCATTTAACGTTCTTCACCTGTCATCCTTTTAAAATAATGCTTCGGATCGCCCCATTCCCCGTAAATAACCTCTATACCTTCCGCTCTCATTTTTTCCTCAAAGCTGACAAGGCAATCGTCAGCAGAGTCACAGGAACGTGGTTTGTTTTCGTACAGCTTATAGCTGTCACGATAATTGCCCGGTGTTATATTGGGCATTATGATATTGGCACCAATCCTAATGGCTTTTTCCCTTCCTTCAGGATCAATTGACTGCAGCGCTGTGGAGGCAACAATATTAATATCCTTCATGATAAGCCTCAGGACAGATATCATTTTAAGGGAAAGATCCAGCCTCTCCGCCAGGGAAGGCAGCCTGGATGAATACTCAATAAACGGGGTATCTGCATGTTCGATATAGGGCCCCATACCGCACATGTCGATATCGAATTCCTTCATGAACAGGAGGTCACCTGCCAGGTCTTCGTATGTTTGGAACGGAAGGCCTATCATCACGCCTGTACCTGTCTGATAACCAATATTTTTTAGACTCTCAAGACATTTCAGCCTCCTGCTGAAGTCGTGCCGTGTATCTCTGGGGTGGATTTTCCTGTAAAGCCCGGGATTGGTTGCTTCCATCCTTAGAAGATATCGATGTGCTCCTGCATCGAACCATTTCTGATATACTTCTTTTTCCTGTTCACCAACCGACAAAGTGATTCCAAGCTTTCCGCCTGAAAGGCTCTTGATGTTCCTTATCAGGCTTTCGATACGGTTGGTGAATGTTTTGCTTTCAAGCTCCCCCGATTGGAGTGCAATAGAACCGAAGCCAACTTCAAATGCAAAAGCAGCAGCCTTAAGAATCTCTTCATCAGTCAGATTGTATCTGATGATATTTCTGTTCCCTTTTCTTATACCACAATAAAGACAATTTTTTGAACATATACTGGAAAACTCAATTAAACCCCTTAGCCAGACTTTCTTTCCGGTATACTCATCCCTTATCTTCCCTGATTTCAGAAAGAGTATTTCCCGGTCATCACCTTCTGACCTGAGAAGCGTTATTATGTCCTCCTTCGAAAGCTCTTCTTTTTCAATAATGTTTCTGACTTCCATTATTAAGCTATTTTACTTTTCTTACTTTAAACTCAGGTCTCTGATTGATTCATCTATGCATTTTTCTGATCTCATGGATAGCCAGCCGGATTTAAATTCGTAACCCATAATTGTTTTAAACTACAAATTTAATCTTAAATGGCTTGGTTCAGTAAAAAAAAATAATTGATTTTAATGATGTCCTTCAATTTGTATTGTATTGTAATTCAGGTATATATTTGATTTTTTCAGAGAAATAATGTGATTTTGATTTGGATTTGTACTGTATATTTTTCTTATATTGGTAACATTAATAGTTGAAATCTGATGCCGGGTATTTTCGATATTTTCAGGGCCCGCTTATCAGATTTTTCAGGGAATCTTGTTGCCAGGAACATTATGCCGGAATATGATCCATCACCGGAGTCCTTAATCGGATTTGTACTTCAAGCCTAACTTAAAAAGTTATGATAAATGAAAAAATAATAGATCCGTCCAGTATTGTAGTAGTAGGAGGATCAGAGGATCTTTTTAAGCCAGGTGGCAAGATACTTAAGAATATTCTGGACGGCAATTATGCCGGTGATTTGTTTGTTGTTAATCTAAGACAGGATATAGTTCAGGGAGTAAAGTCCTACAGGGACATTCGGGCTATTCCAGAGCCTGATCTGGCTATAATTGCCGTTTCTGCCAAATATTGCTATGAAGCAGTCGAAATTCTTGCAAGAGAAAAGAATACAAGAGCCTTTATAATTATTTCCGCAGGTTTCAGCGAAGCCGGTGAAGCGGGCAGGAAACTTGAAGAGGATATTGCCGGGCTCATTACTTCAACGGGCGGTACTCTTATTGGACCTAACTGCATCGGAGTGGTTACATCAACATACCATGGGGTATTTACCACACCCGTGCCGAAGCTTAGCGGAAACGGATGCGATTTTGTGTCCGGATCAGGAGCTACTGCTCTGTTCATAATAGAATCAGCAATGCCAAAAGGTCTTAGTTTTTCAAGTGTTTTTTCCGTAGGAAACTGTGCACAGACCGGTGTGGAAGAGATTCTTGAGTATTGGGATTTGACCTATGAACCAGGCAAAAGTTCACCCATAAAGCTTATTTACGTAGAAAGCATTCCAAATCCGGATAAACTTTTGCATCATGCATCATCCCTGATTCGCAAGGGATGCCGGATTGCAGCAATAAAGGCCGGGACGACCGAAGCAGGAAGCCGGGCGGCTTCATCGCATACAGGTGCATTGGCCAGCTCAGATTCAGCAGTGGAAGCATTGTTCCGTAAGGCAGGGATTGTCAGGTGCTTTGGGAGGGAAGAACTTACAACCGTGGCATCAGTTTTCATGCATAAGCCTCTTAAAGGAAGAAATATTGCGATAATTACCCATGCTGGAGGACCTGCTGTAATGCTTACAGATGCCCTGTCTGCAGGCGGGATGAATATTCCCAGGCTGAACGAAGCAGAACAGAATACTCTTCTTTCAATGATGAATCCCGGCGCTTCTGCCGTGAATCCTATCGACATGATCGCAACGGCTACCAATGAACATCTCGATAAGGTAATAGAGTATGTCGACAAAAAGCTCCCCCAGATAGACGCAATGAGTGTAATATTCGGGAACAATGGTCTTAATGACATGACAGAGATTTATGATATCCTTGATCAGAAAATCCGTGAGTGCGACAAACCATTGTTTCCTATCTTGCCATCGATCTCAAGCTCATACAAGGAGCTTAATTATTTCCTCGACAAGGGGCGAGTTAATTTTCCGGATGAGGTTGTTTTGGGAAGGGCGCTTGCTAAAGTAGCCAATACTCCTTCTCCTGCTGATGAAAATATTTTCCTTGAAAGTATTGATGTTTCCCGGATACGGAGAATAATTGATAAGGCGTCATCGGGTTACCTGGAACCAGTTGCCATTCAGGAACTGCTAAAAGCTGCGAGTATCCCGGTTGTTAAGGAAGCGGTGGTAACGGAAAAGGAAGAACTGACAGCTCTTGCCGAGAAAGTAGGATTCCCTCTTGCCCTGAAAGTGGTAGGGCCTGTTCATAAATCTGATGTTGGCGGGGTTACTCTCAATATAAAGTCAAAGAAGCATCTTGAAGCTGAATTTACCAGGATGATGCAGATTATTGACGTGAAGGCTGTCCTTGTACAGCGGATGCATTACGGAACCGAGCTGTTCATTGGAGCAAAATACGAACCCAGGTTCGGTCACATTATCCTGTGCGGCCTGGGAGGTATTTTTGTTGAAGTCCTTGGAGATGCTTCTTCAGGACTTGCCCCGCTTACATTCAACGAGGCCTATTCAATGATACGCAGCCTGAAAGCTTACAGGATTATAAAGGGAACCCGGGGTAAGCCCGGCATCAATCAAGACCGGTATGCCGAGATAATAGTAAGACTTTCAAGCCTTCTCAGATTTGCAACTGAAATAAAGGAGATGGATCTTAATCCCCTGATCGGAAACAGTGAAGATATTACTGTTGTTGATGCTAGAATCAGGATTGAGAAATGATATTTGTTCTATTAAAAGGAAATTGAAAAAAATATGGTTATGTTAGGATCGTTTAATCAACAAAATAAATTCATGCTATGATTATCACTCAACTTTCTGTATTTCTGGAGAATAGATCAGGGCGTCTGACGGAGGTTCTTGAAATCCTGGGAAAGGAAAAGATGAGGATCACTGCTCTCACTGTTGCTGATACTTCAGAGTTCGGGATTCTGCGCCTTCTTGTGCCGGACCCGGTTCGTGCCAGAGATCTTCTTAAATCACAGATGTTTACTGTTAGCCTGACAGAAGTGATATCAATTCTTATTCCGGCTGAAGCTGAATATTATGCAAAAGTGCTTAAGATCTTATCCGATCTGGAGATCAGTGTTGAATATACTTATGCATTCTCAAGGGGATCAGACTCTGTGATTGTTCTGCGTTGCAGTGATAATGAAAAGGCTGTAGGCGCATTGAAGGACAACAACATAAAGTTGTTGATCCCTGATGAGATCAGTGGGATTGATGACAAAAAATAAAATTTGTATTATTTCGGGATTATTCTGGTAAAATTTTTTTAAGGATGAAAATCTGGAACAGCCATTTTGAATGCATGGGCCGTGATGAGTTAAAGAAGGTTCAGAATGAGAGACTGTTGGAAACAGTTGAAAGGGCTTATTTCAATGTTCCCTATTATAGGACAAAAATGCAGGAAGCAGGTCTTGGCCCCGAGAGCATTCATTCGCTTGATGATCTGCACAGGCTTCCTTTCACAACCAAGCAGGATCTGCGCGATAACTATCCTTTTGGCCTTTTTGCTGTTCCCATGAGCGAGATAGTGCGAATACACGCTTCATCCGGAACTACGGGAAAACCAACAGTGGTGGGCTATACCCGTCACGATATTGCCACCTGGTCAGAGGTGATGGCCCGGACACTGACAAGTGCCGGTGCAGACAGGGATGATATAATCCAGGTTGCGTATGGATACGGACTATTTACCGGAGGCCTTGGACTGCATTACGGAGGTGAAAAAATAGGGGCCTCAGTTATTCCTGTATCTGGCGGTAACACTATGCGCCAGATTCAGCTCATGTCAGATTTCGGCAGTACTGTTCTGGCGTGCACGCCGTCATATGCTCTTTATCTTGCTGAGACCATTAAGGAGAACATGATAGACCGAAGTTCCATAAAGCTCCGAACAGGAGTATTTGGCGCTGAACCATGGACTGAAAATATGCGTCATGAAATAGAAGAAAAACTGAGGGTGAAGGCTATTGATATTTATGGTCTGAGCGAAGTAATTGGTCCGGGTGTGGCAAGCGAGTGTCAATTTCAGACAGGCCTGCATATCAATGAAGATCATTTCCTTCCTGAGATAATTGATCCTGAAACACTTGAACCTCTTCCGGAAGGCAGGGTGGGAGAGCTGGTCTTCACAACCATCACCAAGGAAGGCCTTCCGCTTATACGTTACAGGACTCGTGATCTGACAAGGCTTGCATATTCAAGGTGCAGTTGCGGCCGTACAATGGTAAGAATGGACAAATGCCTGGGCAGGAGCGATGATATGCTGATAATAAGGGGCGTCAACCTGTTTCCTTCGCAGGTCGAGTCGGTACTTCTTGAAATAAAAGAGACTGGGCCTCATTATCTGCTTATTGTTGACAGGATTAATAATCTTGATACCCTGGAATTAAAAGTTGAGGTCGACGAAGAGTTTTTCCTCGACAGGATCAGCCAGCTCGAGGCGCTAAGGAAAAAAATACAGGATAATCTTGAATCAACACTTGGCCTCGGAATAAAGGTAACTCTTGTTGAACCCAAAATGCTTGAAAGAAGCGAGGGGAAAGCCAGGCGGGTAATCGATAAAAGGAAGTTTTAAAAATAACATCAGACATGTTCTCTTTTCCAATCCCGGAAGATATCATCAAATCAGCAGAAAGAGAAATCGGAGTAAGATCTCCTTTCCATGCATCAATACGGGAGACCGTTCACCTGGTTAACAGGCTGGAACGCTCTACTGGAATTGAATTTGTCAGAATGGAAATGGGAGTACCGGGTCTTCCGGCTCCCTCTCTGGCTATCGAAGCAGAAATAGATGCACTAAGAAGAGGAGTTTCATCTGATTATCCTGAAATAACGGGAATAAAGCCTCTTAAAGAGGAAGCCTCAAGGTTTTTAAAGCTTTTCCTTAATATCGACCTGAAACCTTCGGGATGCATACCTACTGTAGGATCGATGATGGGAGGCATGGTAAGCTTTTTGGTTGCAAACAGGAATGACCGCTCAAAGGAAGGAACCCTTTTTATCGATCCCGGCTTCCCTGTTCAGAAACAGCAGGTGAAAATGCTCGGGCATGACTATCAATCTTTCGATATTTATAATTTCCGGGGCAGGAAACTAAGAGATAAAATTGAGTCATATTTCAAAACCGGGAAGATATCTTCTGTTCTTTATTCAAATCCCAATAATCCGACATGGATATGCCTGACTGAAGAAGAGCTTGCAATAATCGGAGAGATGGCCTCCAGGTATGATGTGATAGTTATAGAGGACCTTGCCTATTTCGGAATGGATTTCAGGAAGGATTACCTTCAACCGGGTGTGCCTCCTTATCAGCCGACAGTAGCAAGATATACGGATGATTATGTCATCCTTGTTTCAAGTTCAAAAATTTTCAGCTATGCGGGGCAGAGGATAGGAATAATGGCAATCTCCGATCATCTTTTTAACCGATCGTACCCTGACCTGCTGAGGTACTATTCATCCGACAGATATGGCCATGCAGCAATATTCGGCGCTTTGTACGGCTTGTCGGCAGGTGTAACCCATTCAACACAGTATGGTTTTGCAGCCCTCCTTAAAGCTGTCAATGATGGCACATACCGTTTCAGGGAAGATATTATTGAATATGGCGAAAAGGCAAAGCTTATAAAAAATATGTTCATCAGTAATGGATTCAGAATAGTATATGACAGGGATCTGGATGAACCCCTGGCTGACGGTTTCTATTTTACGGTGGAATATCCGGGCATGCCGGGAGAAAAGTTCATTCATGAGCTTCTTCGCTATGGAATTAGTGCCATATCGCTTATAACCACCGGCGCTGAAAGATTCGATGGCGTAAGAGCTTGCGTATCATTAGTTCCCCGTTCACAATTCGGGGACCTCGAGATGAGGTTAAAACGTTTCAATGAAGATCACCGGGTAGAAATTTAACCAAACATTGATCAATATGGCAAAGATCAGAGGAAGTATAGTAATTGATATCGAACGCTGCAAGGGTTGTGAAGTGTGCAGAGTTTCCTGCCCTACAGGCACTATTGAAATGGCAAAGGAGGTTAATGGGAAAGGTTACTATTATGCCTATCCTGCAAATCCGGATCTCTGTATCGGATGTGCCAATTGCGCCGTTGTTTGCCCTGATGGCGTAATAACCGTTTATAAAACAAAAATATAACCCAGTATGGAAAGAGAGCTCCGATTAATGAAAGGTAATGAAGCAGTGGCTGAAGCTGCTATCCGTGCCGGCGCTGATGGTTATTTCGGATATCCGATTACACCTCAAAGCGAAATTCTTGAATATCTGATGGAAGCTAATCCATACGAGACCACGGGAATGGTGGTACTGCAGGCAGAAAGTGAACTGGCTGCAATAAACATGGTCTATGGAGGTGCCGGTTGCGGTAAAAAGGTCCTGACTACATCGTCCTCGCCTGGAATAAGCCTGATGCAGGAAGGAATAACGTATATTGCAGGAGCCGAACTGCCCTGCCTTATTGTCAATGTTGTAAGAGGAGGCCCCGGTCTGGGTACAATACAACCTGCTCAGTCAGATTATTTTCAGGCAGTGAAAGGCGGAGGTCACGGTGATTACCATCTGATAGTCCTTGCCCCATCATCAGTTCAGGAAATGGCTGACTTTGTTGAACTTGGATTTGACCTTGCATTTAAATACCGAAACCCGGCCATGATACTTTCTGACGGAGCAATAGGTCAGATGATGGAAAAAGTGTGGCTTAAGCCGGCGAAGGAAAGGTCAAAAACAGTCCCTGAATGGGCAACGACGGGAAAACCTCCTACACGGAAAAGGAACATAATCACTTCGCTGGATCTGGATCCTCATGCACATGAGTTATTCAACCTGAAACTTGTTGACAAGTATAATGAGATCAGGGAGAAAGAAGTGCGTTTTGAAGAATTTGAATGTGACGATGCTGAATATCTGTTTGTTGCCTACGGCACCTGTGCAAGAGTATGCCAGAAATCAGTTGCTCTTGCAAGGGAACAGGGTATAAAGGCCGGATTGCTCAGGCCTGTCACCTTGTTCCCTTTTCCGTCAAAACAGATTAATTCGCTGGCTGACAGGGCGAAGCTTATAATATCCGTTGAAATGAGTGCCGGTCAGATGGTGGAGGATGTTATGCTGGCAGTGAATGGTAAGATCCCGGTATTTTACTACGGACGTATGGGAGGTATCGTTCCTGATCCGGAAGAGGTTCTTGAGAATTTGAAATTAAAAATCAAGGAGATTTAAGATATGGCAGTTGCAACAGGAATAAAAGAGATTATTAAACCGGAAAATCTGGTTTACAGAAAGACCCCGGTGATGACAGACAATATCCTGCACTATTGCCCGGGTTGCGGCCATAGTACAACACATAGAATTCTGGCCGAGATCATCGAGGAGGAAGGGCTCCAGCAGGATGCTATCGGTATATCCCCTGTAGGATGTTCCGTTTTCCTTTACCACTACATTGACATCGACTGGCAGGAAGCTGCCCACGGAAGGGCTCCCGCGCTGGCAACAGCTATAAAGAGGCTTATGCCCGATAAATTTGTCTTCACATACCAGGGCGACGGCGATCTTGCCGCAATTGGTACAGGTGAGACAATACATGCATGCAACAGAGGTGAAAATATTCTGATCATATTCATTAACAACGGAATTTACGGCATGACGGGAGGTCAGATGGCACCTACAACACTTCCCGGGATGAGATCATCAACATCCCCCGGAGGAAGAGATGTTAAGCTAATGGGCAATCCTTTGAAAATCACCGATATTATCGCCTCACTGCCCGGAACATATTATGTCACCAGGCAGAGCGTGCATTCACCTGCAAGCGTGAGGAAGGCCAAGCGGGCAATGAAAAAGGCTGTGCAGTATCAGAAGCTGGATAAAGGTACATGCTTCGTTGAAATTGTATCAAATTGTCCCTCAGGCTGGAAAATGAGCCCAACCGAAGCTAATAAATGGATGGAGGAGAATATGTTCCCCTTTTATCCTCCGGGAGATCTGAAAGTGCCGGAGGAAATGTAAACTCCTTTCTGTTTTTAAACCAAGAAATAACATAAAAATGACAGAAGAAATCATTATAGCCGGTTTTGGGGGACAAGGTGTTCTCTCAATGGGTAAGATTTTGGCCTATTCAGGAGTAATGCAGGATATGGAAGTAAGCTGGATGCCTTCTTACGGTCCCGAAATGAGGGGTGGTACGGCAAACGTAACTGTTATTCTCAGCACTGAAAGAATAAGCTCACCGATTTTGAAATATTACGATACAGCAATCATACTTAATCAGCAGTCGCTTGACAAATTTGAGAATCTGGTTAAGCCGGGTGGAGTTCTCATCTATGACGGAAATGGCATTACCAGGCACCCTCAAAGGAAAGACATATCAATATACCGGGTTGATGCGACTGAAGAAGCAACAAGATTGAAGAGCCCGCGAACCTTTAATATGGTAGTGCTTGGAGGATTTCTAAAGGTTAAGCCTGTAATCAAGCTGGAGAATGTTATCAGGGGATTGAAGAAGTCACTGCCGGTACGTTATCATAATATGATCCCTGAGAATGAAAGAGCTCTCGAAAGAGGGTCACAGGTTATCAGAAAGCTGTGATGCCCTTTTAATGTTCAGGGCTCTGATCGTACCCCATATTGTTCACGTCTTTGGCATATCTAATCCGGTCGATTCAACCGGATGACAGGATCTCTTTTCCATGTTCCCATTATTCATAGAAATGCATGTCAACGATGTATTTCCATACTGCCTTATGAAGGAAGTACGACATATTCCTTCCCTGTTTAATGCCTTTTCTGATGAAGGTACCGGAAATATCCATCAGTGGTGCCCTGACCCATTTCACAGTGGCTTTGGAGAGGATATGATCAAGAACTGTGCCTGGCTGTTTTTTTGCACCGGGTCGGGGATAAACATACAATGGATTCTTGCGTACAAGTTCTTCGGCATTTTTCCATTTATGAAGGGTGTAAAGGTTATCCTCTCCCATGATCAGGACAAATTTATTACCAGGAAAATCCTCTTTCAGGCGTGCAAGGGTGTCTATGGTATATGAAGGAGACGGCAGCCTGAATTCAATGTTTGATGCCTTGAATGAGTACTCACCTTCAATTGCCAGTTCCACCATGTAAAGCCGATGATGGTCGGGAAGCAGGGATTCCTTTTTCTTTAAAGGATTCAGGGGACTGACAACAAACCAAACCTCGTCAAGATCAGTGAATTCTTTCATGTATCCCGCAATTGCGGTATGCCCGATGTGCACCGGATTGAAAGACCCGAAATATAATCCTGTTTTTGGCATCATATAATAGTATTGCCCGATAGAAAAGACCTTACAGCTGCAATGACTTCCTGCTGTGCCCTTTCCAAATCATCATTTATCACAATAATGTCGAAGTCAGAGGAAAGCTTTATTTCTTCAATTGCCTTATTGACTCTGATCCTTATCCTGGAACTGTTATCCGTGCCTCTTAGTCTCAACCTTTTTTCAAGTTCATCAACCGAAGGCGGCATTATGAAAATGGAAATCGCCTTTGCACCAAATATTTTCTTAAGATTCAAGCCTCCCTTAACATCTACATCGAAAAGCACATGTTTATTATTTCTCCAAATACGTTCCATTTCCTCCTTCAGCGTTCCGTAAAAATGGTTACTGTAGACTTCTTCCCATTCCACAAACTCACCTCTGCTTATCTTTTCCATGAAATCTTCCCTGGAGAGGAAGTAATAGTCTTTCCCGTTCATTTCACTTCTTCTTGGCTTACGTGTTGTTGCCGAGATGGAAAACTCAAGGCCCAATTCCTGATCAAGAAGGCAATTGACAATTGTGGTTTTTCCAGCTCCTGACGGTGCGGATATTATAACAAGCTTTCCTTCCATTTTCCCGGATGGTCTTTCTGTTTTCAGAGTATATTAAGAGTTTGTTCCTTTATTTTTTCAAGTTCATCTTTCATCATTACGACAAGCTTCTGTATTGAAGCATCATTTGCCTTTGACCCAATTGTGTTTATTTCACGGCCGATTTCCTGTACAATGAAATTCAGGACTTTCCCGTTCGGAGGATCTGATTCAAAACATTCGGTGAAATATGAGATATGTTGCCTGAGCCTTACCTTTTCTTCGTTGAAATCATATTTCTCCAGATAGAAGATGAGTTCCTGTTCAAACCTGTTCTTTTCAATATTTTCGGTTATGTAGTTTTCGTTCAGCAGTGACAGAAGTTTCTCCTTTACCTTTTCAATCCTCCCCGGTTCAAGTTCCTCTATATTAATTAAATGGCTGGTGATTTTTGAAAGGCATTTTCTCATGTCCGTCTCAATTGATTTTCCTTCTTCCCTCCTGTAAAGGTCAAGCATATTCAATGAATCTGCTATTTTGCCTGACACAAGTGTCCATTCATCGTCAGACAACTCCGGCTTTTCGGTTTTGAGTGATTCGGGGAATTTCATTATGGTACTGAGAATCTGATCATCCATGTTTATCTTAAGATCATCGGCTATTTCCCGAAGCTGCTTATAGTAATTTCTTACTATTGATTTATTGATTACAGGAATACCTTCATCTCCAAGCAAATCGAAACTTATTGAAACATCAATTTTACCCCTGTCGAGTTTCTGGCTTATCATATTCCTGATCTCAGGCTCTTTTTCCTTATAAAGCCAGGGTATTTTCGTGTTTATGTCAAGTTGCTTGGAATTCAGTGATCTGACTTCAATAGTAATCTTTTTCTGAGGAGTTTCTGCTACGGCTTTACCGTACCCTGTCATGGATTTAATCATAGAAAGGAGGTTTGTATTAAAACTGAAAAATACTAATTCCGGTGATATTAAACAACCATTTATTCTGCCAGCTATCAGTTAAGAAATTTAAGGAGAACAACTAACCTGTTATAAAGCAGATTAATAATATTATATTTCCCTTTCCAGCCCGACAGTAAAATGTCGGAGTATCGGTGCCTCTTTCACAATGTTTATTCCTTTTTTTATTGTCTGCCTTCTTTCATAAACATTCCCAACTGCCTGTGCGGTATATTTCATATGGTTATCTGAATATACACGTCTTGGTATGGCAAGTCTGACCATTTCATTTTCGGGATACCTGTTTTTGTGTGTTACGGGATCCCTGTCGGCCATAAGTGCTCCTATTTCTGAACATCTTATTCCTCCCTCAAGATAAATCTCCACAGAAAGTGTCTGTGCCGGGAACTTCTCTCTGGGTATATGGGGAAGGAATTTGCATGCATCAATAAATACAGCATGACCTCCGAATGGTTCAACAACCGGCACTCCTGCTTCTTTGAGAATTGTTCCAAGGAGCTCCACCTGCTTTATCCTTGACTCAAGATACAAGAAGTCAGTGCCTTCCTTAAGCCCAGCTGCCAGGGCTTCCATATCTCTTCCTGACATCCCTCCGTAAGTTAAGAAACCTTCGTACATGATGTTGAAAGTTAAAGCCTTCCTATAAAGATTTTCATCCCTGAATCCTATGAAACCGCCCATATTCACAATTGCGTCCTTTTTGGAACTCATAGTCATTGCGTCAGCATACGAGAACATTTCAAGAGCTATTTCCCTTATTTCCCTTCGTGAATAGCCCTCTTCCCTGGTTTTAATAAAGTAAGCGTTTTCAGCAAACCTTGCTGAATCCATTATTATCGGGATCCCGAATCTGTCTGCAATCTGGCGCACTTTTCTCAGGTTTTCCATGCTTACCGGCTGACCTCCTGCTGCATTGTTGGTTACAGTAATAACGATGGCAGGTATTTTTGCAGGATCATTATCTCTTATTACCTTTTCAAGTTTGCCGGTATCTATATTGCCCTTGAAAGGATGGAGAGTCGCGGATTCCCGTGCTTCATCTATGGTACAATCAATGGCAGCGGCTTTCCGGAATTCGATGTGCCCCTTTGTGGTATCAAAATGAGTGTTACCCGGCACTATGTCACCTTCCTTCAGCAGAGCTGAGAACAGGACATTTTCGGCAGCTCTTCCCTGATGGGTGGGAAGGAAGTGTTCAAAGCCCGTTATCAAGCTGACTGAGTTTTTAAGATTATAAAACGATGATGAACCTGCATAGCTTTCATCACCGGTCATCAGAGCTGACCATTGATTATCGCTCATTGCTCCCGTGCCGGAATCGGTCAGGAGATCGATTATTACCTGGTCAGACCTGAGGTTGAACAGGTTATATGATGCTTCCCTTATCCATTGCTCCCTTTCTGTTCGGGTGCTGGTATGTATCCTTTCAACCATCTTTGTTTTGAAAGGTTCTATAAATGGTAGATTCATAAGTCAGAAAAAATAAGTTATCAACAATAGAAAGTAGATTAATATAAAGAGAATAAGCCTTTTACCGAAATGATCCGGAGATATTAATAGAAGAAATCCCTGTTTTTGATATTTTTGTATATATCTGAAAGGATTTTATCCGTTATGTTTAGAAAGGTCATACGGAAGATATTTGTACAAAAATAAGGTATTTCCAATATATAAACTCAGTAAATCATAATCCTTAAGAATGAATTTATGGGAAGAAAGATTACAATTGTTTTTTTTTATTTGTTTCTGATTAGTGTTATTTACCCGGTCTATTCCCAGTCTGGAAATGAACCTGTTGGTTCTGGCCGTAATGTAATTGACTCGCTTGTGGCAAAAGGTTATGTAATGGGGACAGGGGATAAAAAGCCTGAAGTTAACCTTTCACTTGAGCAGGCCTTGGAGTTTCTCATGGGCAAGTTTAATCAGGAGAACTGGAAGTCGCCGGAGGACCCGTTGCGAATAGCCCTGGGGCAGCTTATTAATGAAGCTTCCAATCCGCCATTCGATTCTGCAAAAAGGTTTCTTGACAGCTATCCCTTTGATTCTATATCCATACCACGGGATGAATTTTATATATGGGAACCGGCCCGTTTCAGGGTACCGGAAACTTCTCCGTATGAGAAGGATAAAGGTGACACCATACCTTCTCATGCCGCTATAATGAAATCAACGCCTGACAGCATTACAACTGATACAACCGTTTTAAAAGAAGGAATAGTGCCCTCATCAGCTTTTATTTCATTGAAGGACACAACACTTATGGTAATGGTTGACACCCTCAGGGAGGTTCAATCTTCATATCCGGGATTCCCTTTCAGATATTATTCTTTTCCCTACCAGAGCGACTCAATAAAAGCTGCTGTGAGACTGCTGCTTGACTATGTTGAAGAGCGTGATTCAAGTATCCTGAACATCACCGGAGCTTCGGAAACCATAACACCTGTATGGTTGAACTCAAAAGCCGACAGGATGATAAGATACTGGCTGAAGAATGATCTCAACGACTCAGTAACCGTCTGGATAGGTAATCCTGCCAGGAATACTATCGGGCTTTATCTTGAGCACGGCGTAAGTTTCAGAAGGCCTCCTATGCAGAGGACTATATCTGATGCCCGGATCAATATTGAGTCGGTCGACAGGTCAACTCTGCTTGACATTCAGAAAATCACAACCAAGTCTCAGTTCTGGAAATACCGTACCGAAACATCATTCATTCTTAACCAGGGACTTTTGACCAACTGGGTGAAAGGAGGGGAGAGCAGTATATCGACTGTACTGGATATAACATTCTATGCCGATTATATCAACAAGCCCCTTCTTGTATCTTCCAATCATTTTGCAAGACTTAAATACGGGCTTATTGCATCAGGGTCCAATGACCTGCGTAAGAATATAGACTTGCTGGAAACCAATTCGAAATTCAATCATAAAGCTTTCGGTAAGTTTGATTTCAGTGCGATCATGCTTGTAAAAACACAGCTGGCAAAAGGATACAGCTATCCAAATGATTCCGTTCCTGTATCGAAATTGCTGAATCCTCTGACAATAACTCTTGGTATGGGGCTCGATTACAAACCAAACAAGGAAACGTCTATTAACTTTTCTCCACTATCATACAAAGGGACTTTTGTGACTGACACTGTAACTATCGACCATACCAAGTACGGTATCGACCCTGACAGGAAGTCAAAACATGAGCCTGGTGCCAGTTTCATGTTCTCCAACATCTTCAGGCCAACTAAAACTATTTCTGTAACAAACAGGCTTCAGCTTTTTACAAATTATATCAACAATCCGCAGAATATTGATGTTGACTGGGAGATGATCCTTGTTGCCAACCTGAACTGGTTCACTGATGTCAGGCTGAATACTCACCTTATTTTTGATGATGATACAAGGACCACTGTGCTTGATAAAGACAAGAACCCGGTTCTTGACAGTAGTGGTCATGAAAAGAAAAGCGCCAGGATACAATTTAAGGAGCTTCTTGGTTTCTCATTCGTTTTTAGATTCTGAACAGTGTTCAGAGAGGTTTCTGATATATCCTGAAGCGTTTGATTACCTTGCCGTTGAGACGTTCGCACTCACCCCTCATCCTGGTGTTTTTTTCGAGTATCAGATGGCTGTCGATGATTTCCAGATTCTTCTTTTTGGCTGATCTTAGCATAGAAATGCCCAGAAGGATGTCGATCCCGTTTCCCCGGTAAATGTCCTTCACACCACCCAGCAGAAGCATCAGCTTTCTGGATTTCTCCATTTCCTTTTTTATTTTAAAGACACCAAAGGGAAACAGTCTGCCTTTTGCAGAAATAATGCCAGGAGTGAGATCAGGAAGAGCAATAATAAAGCCAGCCAGAACGCCATGAATTTCTGCAAGTTTAATATACTCCGGATCGAGAATCGGCAGGTATCTTTTTGCAAGGTCTTTTTTTTCGGCATCGTTAAGGGGAACAAATCCGTAAATATCGGTAAAGGTATCATTCATCAGCTCAAGCACTGGTATAATATAAGGCTTGAGTTGCTTTTTTGAGTTGAATTCTATGAGGTTGAATTTCTTTGATTTAATAATTCTGTCGTATGCTTTCAGATAGAGGGGGGGCAGCTCGGAGGGAATAGGTATGAGGTAATTAACCAGGTCGACTTCTTTAGTATATCCCAAATCCTCTATCATCTCAGGCATGTAAGACGAATTTGTAGCGGCAGTGAACAACCTCGGATATTCAAATCCTTCAATCTGAAATCCCTGGGGATCTTTATCAGAGAATCCCAGAGGACCTACTATCTTTCCCATTCCTTTATCCCTGGCCCAGTCTTCCACCTTTTTGAGCAAGGCATGAAACACTTCTGTGTCTTTATAGCATTCCATAAAGCAGAACCTCCCGTTTTTTTCATCCTTTATGGAGTTATACCTCTTGTTTATCAGGCCCATTATTCTGCCGGCCGGTTTATCGTTCCTGTAAGCAATGTACAGCACGGCATCTGCATATTTGTATGACCTGTTTTTCTTTTTGTTAAAAAGAGTGCGGTCGTCCATATAGATTGGAGGCAGCCAGTCAGGCTCATCTTTGTGAACATTGGAAGGCAGATAAAGAAATTCATTCAACTGTTTTCCGGTGAGCACTTCTTTGATCAGAATTTCATCCATAAGTTTTTTAGAGAATGATTCAGATAGCCAAGGAACGAAAAAAAACAATACGATGCATGCCTGGATATGAAGTAAGGATTTTCAGCAGTACCTGACAGCAATATCAGTTATCGTAAAAGCAGCCAGGATTATGCTTGCTATTCCGTTGGTTGTGCTGAAAGCCATGTTAACTCTGCTTAGATCATCTGATTTAACAATAAGATGCTGATACAGGAGAAGCAGGGAGAATATTAATGCACCTATCCAGAACAGAACTCCTCCTTTGCCTGTTATTCCTGCCGCAATTACCAGAAGGAAAGTAATAAAATGGATGGCAGTCGATATGAACAAAGCTTTCTTTTTTCCTTTTGAGGCAGGCAGGGAATGAAGGTCATGGGACCTGTCGAATTCATAATCCTGGAGAGCATATATAATATCAAAACCGCCGACCCACGTGATAACGATGCCGGAGTAGATGAGGGGGAGTATATGAAAAGCCCCAGTCACTGAGATATATGCTCCTATCGGAGCAAGGCTGAGCCCTAACCCCAGAATGAAATGGCATAGTGAAGTGAATCTCTTGGTATGGCTGTAGCCAAGGATTACGACAAGTGCTACCGGTGAAAGAATAAAAACGAGGCTATTAATAAACCATGTCGTGAGAATGAACATGGCAATGTTGGCAATTACAAACAGGTATGCCGAGCCGGTTTTTATTTTTCCGGAAGGTATTTCACGGCTTTTGGTACGCGGATTAAGCTTGTCTATATGCTGGTCAGCAATCCTGTTAAATCCCATGGCAGCATTTCTGGCGAAGACCATGCACAGAATTACCAGGATAAGCAGTCTTATGCTGAATTCATGATCATCAAGTGCAACAGCCAGGGAGAAGCCAATCAGTGCGAAAGGCATTGCAAAAACTGTATGGCTGAATGTCACTAATGAAAAGTAATGTCCAATTCTTTCTTTAATGCGGCCCATCTCTAAGATACCGGTTATGAAGCAAGGGTTCCGGATTTATCAGTTTTTCATCTGATAATCGCACCAAGCTCCTTTTGGAATGCTCTAATGAGGTTATTCATTACTTTATCAATAGCCTTATCGGTGAGGGTTTTCATGTCGTCCCTGAGGATGAAGCTTACAGCATATGATTTTTTGCTGGTCCCAAGAGTATCACTCTCATAAACATCAAACAGACCGACTTCCCTTAGAATATTTTTCTCTGTTTTAAGTGCTATTTCCCTGATCTCATTGAATTTAATGTTTTTGTCCAGCAGGAGGGCAAGATCGCGTCTTACTGACGGATATTTTGGAAGTTCCCGGAAACTTATATTACTGTTCCTGATCAGCTTCATTAGAGAATCCCATTCAAGGTGACTATAGTAGACATCCTGTCCGATATTAAATTCAGCCAGCACGCTGCCCGAAATCTTCCCTGTCTCTGCAATAAGTTCATTGCCAGAATAATATGCAAGTGATTCCGTGAAATACCTGCGAATGCTTTCTTTCTGGATCAGGGATTCAGGCATTATGCCTAACCTTGAAAGCACCATTTCTGTAGCTGATTTGATGTGAAAGAAATCTGTTGGACTTGATTTGAAATTCCAGTTCTGCCTTGCATTATTTCCTGAAATGAATAAATCGAGTGATATTTTCTCGGAATAGTCATCTGCGACCGGGATTGAACTTAATGCTTCGTTCCTGAAATAACAGTTGCCGAATTCATAAAATCGCAGGTCGGTGCGCTGATGGTTTATATTTCTAAGCACCGATGCAAGACCTCCGAATAAGAGTGTTTGCCTCATTACATTAAGATCGGAGCTCAGTGGATTAGCCAGTTTTACCAGGGTGGGGCTGCTGAAATCTTCGCTTTGTTCATACCATGAAGCAGGGTTAAGAGAATTGCACATTATTTCGGCAAATCCATTAGAGGAAAGAAGATCAGCAACAGTGTTGACCATTTTTTCTCTGTCCGGCTTGTCAATATATGTAAGCGTCGAGTTCACATGATCGTCGAACTCAATATTATTATAGCCGTAGATCCTGAGTATTTCTTCAATAACATCTGCTTCCTGCTTTACATCAACCATCCGGGAGGGTATGTCGAGCTCCAGTAGATCCCTATCTTCCCTTGTAATAGTTATGTCAAGCAAGCCGAGGATCTTTCTGATGACTGGTTTTTCGATTTGTTTGCCGGTGAGCCGGTTGATATTATGATAAGTGACCTCGACTCTTGAATGCTTTATCTTTTCAGGGTATATATCGATGATATCAGATGATATCTTACCTCCTGCAATTTCCTTTATCAGCATGGCTGCTCTTTTAAGTGCCCATGTTGTTATCTCCGGATCAGTACCGCGTTCAAACCTGAATGAAGCATCAGTTTTCAGCCCGTGTCTTTTTGAGGTCTTTCTGATTGATATGGGATTGAAGTATGCACTTTCAAGGAAAATGTTCCTTGTAGCAGCTGTAATACCTGTATCAAGCCCTCCAAAGACTCCGGCAATGCACATTCCGCCGGCAGCATCGCAAATCATCAGATCTTTTGATGATAGAGTTCTTTCAACTTCGTCAAGAGTTATGAATTTTGTTTTATCGGGAAGGTTCCTGATTATTACTTTCTTATCTTTTATTTTATCAAGATCGAATG
This sequence comes from Bacteroidales bacterium, assembly GCA_034005245.1. Classification (GTDB taxonomy): domain Bacteria; phylum Bacteroidota; class Bacteroidia; order Bacteroidales; family VadinHA17; genus LD21. Next base: position 45,021 of record JAVEVC010000012.1, on the reverse strand, counting down.
CATGGAGTGGTTGCCCTATCTCATTCTGTACAAAGTTGGTGATGTCAACTGCATTATTGATGGGGTTCAGTCCTATGGCTCTCAGTTTATTCCTGAGCCATTCAGGGGATTCTCCTATCGTCACACCGCTTATGGTAATACCTGAATACCTGGGGCAATCCTTTCTGTTTTCCACTATGACTTCACAGGTATTATCGTGGTTGTCAGGCCTGAAATTTTCGACGGAAGGAAGCGAGGCCCTGGTTCCGGTTTTTATATTTAAGTTGAGAAATGCTGCAAGGTCACGGGCAACACCGAAATGGGATCCGCTATCGATCCTGTTTGGCGTGAGGCCTATTTCATAAACATAGTCATTAACCACGTTGAAATATTCGTTTGCCGGAGTTCCGGGGATTGCTGACGGATCAAGCACCATTATACCATCATGACCAGAGCCCAGCCCTAGCTCATCTTCAGCACAGATCATCCCTTCAGATACTTGCCCCCTTATTTTGCTATTTTTTATTTCAATTATCTGGTCACCCTTAAATACCCTGGCGCCAACCAGTGCTACCGGCACCTTCTGGCCTGCTTCAACATTTGGTGCTCCGCATACTATATTAAGAAGCGTGCCTGAACCAATATCTACTGTTGTCACAAAAAGTTTGTCAGCTTCAGGATGTTTTATGCAGGTCATCACCTCGCCGATTAATATTCCCTGCAAGCCTCCGTTTACGGATTCCCATTTTTCCATCCCCTCAACTTCAAGTCCTAATCCGGTCAGGATCACGCCTGCTTCTTCAGGAGGAAGATCAGTATTAACATAATCTTTCAGCCAGTTGTACGAAATTTTCATTTTTGATCTGATATTCCTTGTTCAAGATTGCAAAAGTAAACAAATTACAAGAAGTACGGTCTGCGTTGCCTTTAAACTTTTAGAGCCCTCATCGCCGTATTCATGTACCGCGGCCTGCCTTGAGTATCATAAAAAATGTTGGAATGGTTCAAATGGTGTTTATATGTTTTTGATCATCGAAATTCTAATTACCTATATTTGTAAATCAAAAACTGTAAAAAATGACTGTTGAAAAAGATGACAGACTGATACTTGTTACAAATGATGATGGACTTTATGCCGCTGGCCTGAAGACTTTGCTAGAGGTAATGGAAGAATTCGGCAAAGTGGTCCTGGTTTCAACAATTGAGAGCATGTCAGGTATGTCTCAGGCCATGACAGTCAAGACGCCACTCCGTATAAAAATTCTTGAAGAGAATGAAAGACACCGGATTTACACATGCAACGGGACTCCTACTGACATTGTGAAGATAGCAGTTAACCAGCTTCTCGAACGTACCCCCGACTGGGTTGTTTCGGGAATTAATCACGGTGCCAATGCTTCAGTCAGCGTGCTTTATTCAGGCACAATGGCTGCCGCCCTTGAAGGATGCCTGTATGGTATCAGTTCCGTTGGCTTCTCACTGAATAACTTTTCAAGGTCAGCTGATTTTTCAGCCTGTAAGAAATTCGTCAGGATTGTCATGCAAAAATTGTCTGAAGAGCCTCTTCCTCAGGGAATCTGCCTGAATATTAATATTCCTGCCTTAACTGAAGATCAAATAAAAGGTATCATGATCTGCCGCCAGGCAAGGGGCAACTGGAAGGAGGAATTTGAAAAGAGGAAAGACCCTATGGGGAAAACTTATTACTGGCTTACAGGATCGTTCATTAACCAGGAACCTGAAGCTACTGATACCGATGAATGGGCGCTGGCAAATGGCTATGTATCGGTTGTACCCGTATCGGTCGATATGACAGCTTACAGTTATATTGACAGGCTCAAGGAAAAATTCGGCCGATGAGGTTTACAGAGAAATATGACAGAATGATTTATGGGGCCTTATTCGGCTTCCTGATTCCTGTATTAACCGGATTGGTGATCTGGCTTTTTTCCAAGGGAAATCTTACATTAATTCAATATGCAAAGAAGATTGTTGATGCCGATATTTCAACACATATTATTTCACTTTGCGTATTCCCGAATATTTTTCTTTTTCTCCTGTTAAACCGTCTCGATATGCTTCGTGCCACGCGAGGAATGCTTGGAATAACTCTGGCATGGGCAATAATAGTATTTGGAGTAAAATTTCTGGCATGAAATATTTCATAATTGCAGGAGAGAAATCAGGCGATCTTCATGGTTCAAATCTTATAAGGGAACTGTTAAATAATGACCCTTCATCAGAAATAAGATGCTGGGGGGGTGATCTGATGAAAGCGGCAGGAGCTCTTCTTCTTATGCACTATAGTGAAACGGCTTTCATGGGTTTTACCGACGTGTTCAGAAATCTTGGTAAGATTCGGTCTTTAATGTTAAAGTGCAGGGAACAGATCATCCAATTTAAACCAAACGTCCTGATATTGATTGATTACCCTGGCTTTAATCTGAGGATGGCAGAGTTTGCAAAAAAAGAGAAAATTCCCGTTTTCTATTATATTTCGCCGAAGTTATGGGCATGGAATGAAAGCAGAGTGCGGAAGATTAAGAAATATGTTGATAAGATGTATATCATTTTCCCATTCGAGGTAGATTTTTACAGGAAACACAGTTTCAAAGCTGATTACTATGGAAATCCGCTTATGGACGAGATGGAGAAAAAGACGATAGACAGCAATGACAAGGAAGCGCTTAGACAATCCCTTGGGCTTGCAGAAAAGCCCATTATTAGTATTCTTGCCGGAAGCCGGAAGAGCGAGATTGTTCAAATACTACCTAAAATGCTTGAGGTGATACCTTATTTTAAGGAATATCAATTTGTTATTGCCGGCGTTGAGAACATTTCCGATGAATTGTATGATAAAATAACCGGGAATGCAAAGGTTAAGCTTATTAAAGGGAAAACTTATGAAATACTGCAGATTTCAGATGCTGCTCTTGTCGCTTCAGGTACTGCCACCCTTGAGACTGCTTTACTTAATGTGCCCCAGGTAGTTTGTTACCGGGGCGACTTTATTTCAATGGTTATCGCGTGGGCTGTTATACGAGTCAGGTATATTTCGCTCGTGAACCTGATTCTTGACGGTGAAGTTGTCAGGGAGCTCATTCAGTATTCTCTCAATAAGGAAAACCTTAAAAAGGAGTTGGAAGCTATATTGCCTGGTGGAAATAAAAAGGAAAATGTCCTGGAAGGTTACAGCCAGCTTAAACACAAGCTTGGCAAAGCCGGTGCTTCAGCCAGGATCGCACAGGACATGGTGAAGACCCTCGGGAAACAGGTAAAAAGCTAATTTGATCGTATTATGCCTTTAAGACTTTTATTCATTTGCTTTCTTATTTCGCCTTACCCGGCTCTTGCTGTCGGTCAGGTTAAAGTACGGCTGTTTGCAGATCAGCACATAGAGTCGGCAATATTAACGGTTACCGGAGGAGACTATGAGTTGAATACCTGTCAGGATAAGCCAATTCTTATCAGGGAAAATGAACAGATTGCCTTTGCTCTTTACAAAGGCCGAATTGCTGTAAAAGTACGCAGCAGAAAAGGTTTCGCATGCGATTCTGTGACATTGACAGGTCTTACCGGGAAGGCCTTCTTTTCGTTGAGAATAATAAACGGAGAATCAGGGACCAGACACTATTCAGGAAACCTGAAGTGTCTTTTTGATCTTGGCCTGCTCGTATTCATTAATTCAATCGATACAGAATCGTATATTGCAGGAGTGGTAAAAGCTGAAAGCGGTCCGGGAAGAAACATTGAATACTGTAAAGCCCAGGCAGTGCTGGCAAGAAGTTACCTGTACCGGAATATATCAAGGCACATGATTGATAATTACAACATGTGCGACAATACACATTGCCAGGTTTTTTTCGGGATAACATCAGATCCGGTGATCCTGAAGGCTGCCCTGGAAACAAAAGACCTCGTGGCTGTTTTTAAACGGGACAGTTCTGTCATAGTGCCTGCCTTTCATTCCAACTGCGGAGGCCATACTTCAAACTCCAGGGATGTCTGGCTGGCTGATCTTCCATATCTTAAGTCCAGAACGGATCCCTGGTGCACCAGATCGAGGAATGCAAAATGGAGAAAAACCATTCCTGCCCGGGAATGGGTGTCATACCTTCAGCATGCAGGCTGCAGATTTGATTTTGCTGACATTTCTGTTGTGAATTTCGCACAGGTGACCCGGCAGAATAATTACAGGGTAGGATCTTTTGCCATTCCATTCAATCAAATACGGAATGGTTTTAATCTTAAGTCATCGTTCTTCTCGGTTATTGCTGACGGCGATTCAATTCATCTCAGCGGGAGAGGCTACGGACATGGAGTGGGTATGTGCCAGGAAGGAGCCATGGCAATGGCAGCAAACGGATTCAGTTATGAACAGATTTTAGAATTCTATTTCAGCGGGGTTGTATTATCAGACATAAACAGGGTTCCTGTTCCTGTAAATAGTGTTATAGCAGAAGTTCAGTAATTCTTTAATATTTTTGCCAATTAAGCAGCAAGATGTATTCAATATTCAGGAAGGAAATAACCGGATTTTTCAGTGGCATAACTGGCTATATGGTTATTATAGTCTTTCTTCTGGTTAACAGTCTTTTCATGTGGGTCTTTCCGGGTGAGCTAAATGTAACCGACAATGGCTATGCAGGGCTTGATACTTTGTTCTTTCTTTCTCCCTGGGTATTTTTATTCCTGGTTCCGGCTGTAACAATGAAGATGATAGCTGAAGAAAAACGCCTTGGAACGCTTGAATTGCTTTATTCACGCCCTGTTACAGAAAGGGCTGTTGTTTACGGAAAGTATCTGGCCTCAGTTGCTCTTGTTTTAATGGCTCTGATTCCCTGTCTGGTATTTTATATTTCAATTCATATACTTGGAGAAACACCTGGAAACCTTGACAAGGGAGGGACCTGGGGAGCTTTTATCGGCTTGTTCTTTCTTGCTGCAGTTTATGCAGCGACTGGACTGTTTGCGTCATCGATCACAGACAATCAGGTTGTTGCTTTTATCATTGCTGTACTTCTGTCATTTTTTATATATGCTGGATTCGACTCAATAGCTTACCTTCCGGGTTTGAAAAAATTTGATGAATTATTGATTAACCTGGGCCTGAATGAACATTACAGGGCTATCAGCAGAGGGGTTATCGACCTCAGGGATGTAGTATACTTTGTAGCTGTATCAGCAGTTATCAACGAAGCAACACGCCTGGTCCTGTTATCACGTAAATGGAGGAAAAACCGCTGACATATGGAAAGTAGCAGTACAAATATCAGGATGCGGACCTGGATACAGTTTTTATATGTTTCAGGTTTGATAATTGCTTTCGCAGTGGTGATTTCGTTTCTTAAGGTGAGAATTGACCTTACTGAAGACAAAAGATATACACTTTCCGGCTCCACCACTGAGATTCTTAGTGAAATTGACAATGAACTTTACATCCAGGTATTCCTTGACGGGGAAATGCCAATTCCCTTCAAGCGGCTGAGAAGGTCTGTTGAAGATATGCTGGAGGAATTCCGCAATGCTTCAGGTAATAAGCTCGATTATGATTTTATCAATCCATCAGGGGGAAACAGCAGGGAAGAACGGGAAGCGCTTTATCAGTCTTTAACAGGCAAGGGACTCAATCCTGTAAATATTCAGGCTGGTGATGAAGAAGGCGGATCAAGCCAAAGGATAATATTCCCGGGTATGATAGTTAATTACAATGGTGTGGAAGTTCCGGTGAACTTTTTGAAGAACAATCCCCTGATATCGGCCGAAGAGAACCTTCTCCACTCAATTGAAGGATTGGAATATGAAATGATCCATACAGTGGCAGTAATTACTTCTGACACAATTCGAAAGGTGGCTTTCCTGGAAGGTCATGGTGAATATTCCGAGGTTGAGGTTGCTGATATCACCCTGAACCTGGCAAAATACTTTACCATCGACAGGGGTGTGATCGGGGGAATGCCGGGTATCCTTGACCAATATTCAGCCCTGATAATAGCCGGACCAGCCAGGGAGTTCGATGAGAGTGATAAATTCGTCATTGATCAGTATATTATGAACGGGGGTAAGGTTATCTGGCTTCTGGAAGAAGTGAATGTTAATGCCGACAGCCTTATTTACGGCGAAACAGCTGCTCTTTACCGTCCCCTGAATATCGAAGACCAGCTTTTCTGGTATGGTGCGCGCATTAATCCTGTGATAATAAGGGATCTTGATTGCATGATAATACGGCTTGCAGTAATGACAGGAGGAACCCGCCAGCAGTTTGTTCCTGTTCCATGGGTTTATTTTCCTCTTCTGAGTCCGTCACCTGATCATCCTATCACCAGGAATCTTAATAAGGTCAAGGGAGAATATGTCAATTTCATTGATACGGTCGGACTGGATGCAGCCGTGAAGAAGACGGTACTTCTTACAACATCTCGATATACTCAAAGTGTTTCCCCTCCTTTGCTTATAAGTCTGAGAGAAGCTGAGGCAACACCCGATGAGAGAGATTATAACAGGTCGAACCTCCCTGTTGCGATACTGCTTGAAGGCACTTTCCAGTCAGCATTCCGCAACAGGCTGCCTGACCAGCTTTATGGCAGGACTTCCTCTCCTGTCCGTTCTGAAAGCAAAGAGACGAAAATGATCGTAATTGCCGACGGCGATATAACCAGGAATGAAGTTAGGCGGGCAGGAACCAGTGAAGCGCCATATCCGCTGGGACAGGACAAATATACCGGAGAGGTGTTTGGAAACAGGGATTTCATGATAAACTGCCTGAACTATTTGATAGACAATAACGGAATAATGGAATTACGGTCGCGTGAACTGAAATCAAGACTTCTTGACAAGCCGAGAATTAAAAGGGAAAAACTCAGGTGGCAGGCTGTAAATGTATTATTTCCGGTATTATTTGTTATTCTGTCAGGAATTGCATATAGCTATTTCAGGAAAAGAAAATTTACCAGATGCTGACGATCAGGGCAAAGACTGTAATAATTACTGTTACGGCAACAGTACTGCTGGCTGCAATAATTGTCCTTTCAAGGGAAAGATCACCTTTCGGCAGAAATAACAGCAACTTTTCATCAGTACCGGAAAAGTCAATAACAAGGATAGAGCTGTCTGATGACCATAGCAGGATTGTCCTTGAGAGGAAGGAAGATGTCTGGATACTTAACGGGAACAGGGAAACAAGAAGTAACAGTGTCTTGTTTCTTTTGAAAATTCTCTCTGACATAAGCATTAAATCAACAGTATCTGAAGAACTGTTCAACAGGGAGATTAATGAATTGGGTATCCGGCCTGTAAGGGTAAAAGTATACGAAGGGAGAAGAATCCTACAGTCATTCCTGGTATATAAAACATCTTCAAATAGTTATGGAAATGTAATGAAGCTTAGGGAAGGCTCAAAGCCATTTATTTGCTATGTCCCAGGATTTGACAGTGATATTGGATCAGCATTTACCCTTAAAGAAGCATTCTGGCAGCCATTTACTCTCTTCAGCCATCTTCCTTCAGAGATTGCTTCAGTAACAGTGACATATATCAACGATCCGGGATCATCATTCATGATCAGGAATGAGGAAGGTTCATTATCGCTATATGATCCGGTTAACAAGCTTGCAGGCTGGGATACATCAAGGATAATGAGATATTTATCATATTTCGCCAATGTTTCATTTGAATCATGGGCTTCGGAATTATCTGAACGGGAAAAAACAAACATAGCCGATTCTGTTCCGGCATATCGAATCAGCCTTGAATCTGTTAAGGGGAATAATGTTGCTCTGACTCTCTGGGTCAGGAAAAAAGTTGAGAACGGGGTAGAGAAAACTGATAGTGACCGTCTTTGGGGCAGAACTGAAGCCAGTGATGAGTTTGTTATTGTAAGATATATGGATATCGATCCTCTTCTTAAAAAACGGTCATATTTCTATCCGGTGTAATTAATTTAATTTGAGGTTAAAAGTTTTTTTTGTAATATTGATAATTCTGAATTAAGAACTTTCAAAGACTTAATGGATTAATTTATAATCATTTGATAATCTCGTCTACCGGTAATTAAACTCAAATAGCATCGAATATGAAATTTGTTGTATCCAGCACAGAACTTCTTGGTCATCTTCAGGCAATAAGCAGAGTAATAAGCTCAAAGAACACTCTGCCTATCCTTGACAATTTTCTTTTTAACCTCGCCGGCAATGATCTTGAGATAACTGCATCAGATCTTGAATCAACACTCATAACAAGGATGAAGCTTGAAAATGCTGAAGGAGACGGAATGATTGCTATTCCGGCAAGAATACTCCTCGATACTCTTAAGGAGTTCCCGGTTCAACCTCTTGCCTTCAATATTAGTCTCGATACACTTGCAGTTTCAATTACCTCTGAAAACGGAAAATTTAATGTTGTTGGCCAGAATGGAATAGATTTTCCGGTACTGCCTCTGGTGAAAAAAGAAAAAAAGTTCGATTTCTCAATAAATGCTGATGTCCTTCTGGTTGGTATCAACCGGACACTTTTTGCCACTGCTGATGATGAATTACGACCGGTTATGGGGGGTATTTTCATTGAAGCATCCACAGACAAGATTACTTTCGTGGCATCGGATGCACATAAGCTTGTCAGGTATCAGAGAGCTGATGCTCATGCAGAAGCCGATGCGTCATTCATTCTTCCAAAGAAACCTGCTTCATTGCTGAAAAACATACTACCCAAAGAGGAAGGACCTGTTACTGTTGAATTTGATGATAAGAATGCTTTTTTTAACCTTAACGATTACAGGATCGTTTGCAGGCTTGTGGAAGGAAATTATCCAAACTATAATTCGGTGATACCGAAAAACAATCCCAGAAAGATAAGCGTTGACAGGGTTGAATTTTACAACTGCCTTAGAAGGGTTTCAGTGTTCTCCAACCAGGCAAGCAATCTTGTGAAGCTTCAACTGAAAACCAATCAGATGGTAGTATCAGCCCAGGATATTGACTTCTCAGTTTCAGCACATGAAAAAATAAAATGCCTGTATGAGGGGGATGAAATGGAAATAGGATTCAAATCAGTATTCCTTCTTGAAATTCTTGCCAATATATCTTCCCAGGATGTTTCGATTGAACTGGCTGATCCTACCAGGGCAGGACTCTTTCTTCCTGCTGAAAACGACAATGAGTCGGAAGATCTGCTGATGCTCTTAATGCCAATGATGATAAACGCCTGACACTTGGAACTGAATCTTCGCCGCCCCGTTGCTTTTTTCGATATCGAAACAACAGGAATTAATATTGCTGCCGATCGTATTGTTGAGCTATCCGTTCTTAAAGTAAGTCCCGATGGCAGTGAGGAATGGATGAGTACAAGGATTAATCCTGAAATACCGATCCCTGCATCTGCAACAGCCATACATGGAATTACTGATAATGACGTGGCTGACGCTCCGGCTTTCAGGGAAGTGGCAAGAAAACTTACTGCATTCCTTGAAGGATGCGATCTTGCAGGATATAACGCAATAAAATTTGATGTTCCACTTCTGGCTGAGGAGTTCCTCAGAGCAAATATTGATTTCAATTTCGGAAAAAGAAGATATGTTGACGTGCAGGTGATATTTCACAAGAAGGAACAGAGAACCCTGTCAGCAGCTTACCAGTTCTATTGCAACAAGGTTCTCAATGGTGCGCACGGGTCCAAAGCAGATACCTTTGCAACATATGAGGTGCTTAAAGCTCAGCTCGATATGTATCCCGATCTTGAGAATGATATAAATCATCTTGCCGATTTCAGTACAATCACCAATGCCGCCGATTTTGCAGGTAGAATAATTTTTGATGATGATGGCAATGAAGTGTTTAATTTCGGAAAGCATAAGGGGAAAAAGGTTGAGGCTGTATTAAAGGAGGAACCTTCATATTATTCATGGATGATGAACGGGGATTTTCCCCTTTATACAAAGAAGATTCTCACAGAGATCAAGCTCAGATCATTCGGCAAAAGCCAGTAATCAAAATGAAGATCATCTGCATTGGGCTCAATTACCGCAGACATGCTATGGAAATGGGACGTCCTTTTCCTGAAGAACCTGTTGTATTCATGAAACCAGATTCATCGCTCCTTAAAAAGAATAAGCCATTTTTTTTGCCTGGTTTTTCTGACGAGATACACTATGAAACAGAGGTCGTAATTAAGATCAGCAAGCTGGGCAAAAGCATTGAACCTCGTTTTGCTTACAGGTATTACGATGAAGTAACGGTTGGAATAGACATAACTGCAAGGGATCTGCAGAAAAAACTATCGTTGCAAAGACTCCCATGGGAGCTGTCAAAATGTTTTGACGGAGCAGCTCCATTGGGTGAATTCGTTCCGGTTTCGTCTTTCAGAGATATCGCAAATCTTGATTTCAGGCTTGAAATTAACGGAATGATTGTCCAGAAAGGGAATACTTCAGATATGATTTTCAGCATAGATGAACTGATTTCGTATATTTCCGGTTTCTGTACTCTAAAAACAGGCGATCTGATATTTACGGGAACACCTCAGGGTGTTGGACGCCTCAATAGCAATGACCATCTTAAAGCATGGCTTGCCGACAAACCATTGCTTGATTTCATGATAAAATAGTTCTAATTGAACCAGTAAGAAAGCTTAACGACAAGTCCCCGGTTCTTTATCCTGTAATCTTCGGGGAATGAGTTTTCCGTATAGACAATATATAGGTCTGATACCGGTGCAAAGCGCCACTGAAAGCGAAGATTTAAATTCAGGTTGTCTATCTGGTTGTTGTATTGCAGGAAGCTTGTAAAGAAAAGCCTGTCGGTAAAGGTAAAATCAAACCTGGGGCCTATAAGAAAAAGTTTTGCGTCATTGTAAGGATAAGGAAGTGAGATTTCATTGTAACTGGTTGCCATAGCCAGGCTTCCATATGGCTGCACACGATAGAATAACTTACTGTTCAGGGAAAGCCTCGTTCCGTTGTAGTAACCTCCATACCTGGCCGAGATTTCAAAATTGAAAAGTTTTCTTACATCTGAAGTAAAGGTTGTTGCCACTTCGTGGTTCTGGAACTTTTCTCCGCTTTCCAGTCTAAGTCCGCCGGTGTTTGTCGGATCAAATGGGTGATCAAGCTTTATGAATGATTCCTCATATTCCAGTGAGAGCAAATTCCTGTTAAGCCATTCGATATTGTAGGAAAATTCCGTCTCCCTGTCGGTCAGTTCAAATGATGAATGAGGAGAGAAGAACATTTCAATATCTATTTGGGGGCCATGATTTGCAATTGAGCTTGAGTGAGGAAAGAATTTGTACTGAAATTCCGGATTTATCTGATAGTAACCTTTCCTTCTTATATACCCGGTCTCTGCATTGTAGTCTTCACCTACCACTGACTGATTAATTGACGCCTTGATGAATTGCGAGAAATACTGGATATTGGCAGCCATTGCTGCATCCCTGATGCCTGCTCCACCATGGATATCCTGGTGGTAATAAACCTTTCCCGTCCACAGATTATCAGGACTCGAAAGATTGTATTCCAGACCGCCTATCCTGTTGAATTTTCTTTCATTTGAAACAGGCAGATCTTCAGTGGCCATGACCTGCTTGTTTACAAGAAATGCGGTAATACTTGACCTGCTGAACACCTGTTTCTGAATGGCGGAAACCATGTAATTGGCAGCATTTACACTATCCTTGCTTCCGGTTTGAATATCCATAACGCCAATTCTCCATTTGTTACCCATTTTGCCACTGAGTCGGGCACCTGCTCTTACCGGACTGTCGAGTCCGATGCGCCTCGAAAAGAAAGGTCTGACAGTCTCGGTGCCAAGGCTTGCGAATAGATCGCTGTTCTCAAGATAGAACTGGCGTTTTTCCGGAAAGAAAAGTTCGAAACGGTCAAGATTGGTTACCTGCTCATCAACCTCCACCTGTGAATAATCTGGATTGACAGTCAGGTCAAGGTTAAGCGATGTTGATAATATTGCTTTTGCATCAAAACCCGCAGACGGTTCAGAACTTATTTCTTCACCCTCAAGTTTATCGTGAGTTGCTTTTCCTGATATATAGGGTATAAGTGAGAACCTTAATCCGGATGAAGGGAGAGGTTTGTCCCATAAAAGCGTTCCTGTATATGCAAGAGTTGCCGTAGCAAACTGCCTGGGCATCGGGGCCCAGCTCGATTTCTCGTTGGTTTTTAGATCCTGGCGGCTGAAATTAATACCCCATTCTCTTTCACCTCCATTATACCTGATACTTCGAAAAGGTATGGCAAACTCGGCGGTCCAGCGGTCATCATAGTTTTTTACCTCAGATCTCCACTTTATGTCCCAGTTCAGGTTAACGGTTCCTCCGTCGGCCTGAACCCCGTCCCATTGTGCTCCCGCAGGAGAGATGCCAAAAGCAAAACCATTGGTCTGATCGTTGAAAGTGTCAATGAACACAATGAAATTGTCGTTTTTTCCAAAATTGAAATCGCGTCGCAGCGATTCCACTGGTCTCTTCCCTGGTGTGGGATCGAAACAGGTAATACCAAGGTAAAGTGTTGTCTCATTATATGTCATCATCACTTCAGTCTGAGCGATGGCAAATCCGGTATCAATAGGGAGAACTCTCTGCAAATGCCCAGCTTTTTCAGCGGTTTTCCATATTTCTTCATCAAGTATCCCGTCAATATGAATCTCCTCACTTGTCTCTCTTATATTGATCCGGTATTTATCCCGGTTAACACCCTTTGTCTGAGCTCCGAGAGGGGAGCTGACAGGAAGAATCAGAAAGGATAAGGTAAGTATGGCAAATCTGAACATGTATTTTTAAAATTTAGCGAAGATATGAAATTGGTTTATAAAATTTATTCTCCTATTTTTATAATCCGGCAAATTTGAATATTCTTAACATTTTTGAATATTCTTAACATTCTGGAGTTTTTTATGGATGCGCTAATTTTAAGCGGAAGGGCATCATCTTGCAGGATTTATACATTGTTTAATAATTGAAAAACATAAACTTTGCTGAAATGAACATAATTATTAACAAAGACTCACTGGCAACCGGCAAGGCTGCTGCAGAACAGGCAGCATTGATACTTACCGAAGCTCTTGCCAATAAGGGAGAAGCACGTCTGGTGGTATCAACTGGCAGTTCACAATTTGAGCTTTTTGAATCTCTGATAAAAAAGGAAATTGACTGGAGGAAGATTGAAATATTTCACCTTGATGAGTATATAGGGCTTCCGGTCACACATAAGGCAAGTTTCAGAAAATATCTGTATGAACGGTTTGTTAATCATATAACGCCAGGGAGGTTTTATCCGGTGGATGTGGAAGGAGATATAGATGCCAGAATACAGGATCTGGGCAGAGCACTAACCGAAAAGCCGGTTGATCTGGGCCTTATCGGTATTGGCGTAAATGGACATGTTGCATTCAATGATCCTCCGGCTGATTTTGATATATCGGATCCCTATATTGTGGTTAATCTTGATGACCAGTGCAAGTTGCAGCAGGTAAATGAAGGCTGGTTCAACACTATTGACGATGTGCCTCCGCAAGCCGTTTCCATGAGCGTTAAGCAGATCATGAAATGCAAAACAATCATTTCGGTTGTGCCGCATAAAGTAAAAGCTGATGCAGTATCAAAGACCTTCCGTAACAGGTTGACCAATATGGTTCCGGCAACAATCCTGAAACAGCACCCCGATTATTATCTGTATCTGGATCATGACTCTGCATCGGAAGTGATTACTTTTTAATTCTGCCGGTATGGTTGATCAGCAAAAAAGCAAGGAAGAGGTATTTACAATTGAAGCTCTTCACTTTCAGACGGGCATGGCAGTAAGGCTGGTAATAGGCAATGGATACATCAGGGAAGTTCACGATATGGATGATGCTCCAACCCGGAAGCCGGATTTTATTGTAGCTCCCGGCCTGATTGATAACCAGATTAATGGCTATTCAGGGGTTGATTTCTCTTCTGCCGATGTAACACCGGAGAAAGTAAGGCTGGCAGCAGAACGGATATGGAGTGATGGTGTAACAACATTTCTTCCGACTGTAATAACCAATAGTCATGAGAACCTTGTACTCAATTTCAGGAATCTTTATAATGCCATAACCAGGGAAGATCTTATGGGTTCAGTTCCCGGATTTCATCTTGAGGGACCGTATATTTCGCCTGAGGAAGGGTTTTTTGGCACTCATCCTGAGAAATATGTCAGAAAGCCTGACTGGAATGAATTTCTTGAATACCAGAAGGCTGCAGGAGGCAAAATAATTCAGGTAACAGTAAGCCCCGAGGTTGAAGGTGCAGATGTTTTTATTGAGAAGTGCAAACTTGAGGGGATCGTTATTGCAATCGGTCACACAAATGCCAATGCCGGCCAGGTAAGAATGGCAGCAGAAAAAGGTGCAAGATTGTCGACACACCTTGGAAATGGTTGCGCGAACATGATTCACAGGCATCATAACCATCTTTGGCCCCAGCTTGCGGAAGATCGCCTTATCCCAACTATAATAGCCGATGGGCATCATCTTCCGGAAGAAGTCATTAAAGTGTTCGTGAAGGTTAAAGGACCTGACAAAATCATACTTACCTCAGATGTGAATCATCTTATCGGAATGCCCCCGGGAAAGTATACATACCTGGGAACAGAAGTTATTTATTCTGAGGATGGCCTGGTAAGAAATCCCCGGCAGAATTGCCTCGCAGGAGCTTCCATGCCTCTGGTCAGGGGAGTTGAAACAGTGATGGATTACACCGGATGCCCGCTGGGAGAAGCAATCAACATGGCTTCAAAAAATGTTGCCGATGTTTATGGCTTTGATGACAGGGGACTCATAACTCCTGGCAAAAGAGCTGACCTCATCCTTTTTTCACGGGTAAATAACAAATTGAGTATTATTAAAACCTGGGTTAAAGGAAAACTTGTTTACTCCGCAACCTGATATTTGGAAAAAATTAACCATATTTATCCGGTAATTCAAATCCCTGATTTGAAAAACAATACCTGATATGTTTTCACACCTCCTGGAAAATGAGTAGATATGAGTACACTTGATTATATAGTTCTTTTCGGATATTTTGTATCTATCACTTCATTTGGAATCTGGATCTCACGAAGAATAAAAACCAGTGACAGCTATTTCAGGGGAGGCAGGAAATTTAAGTGGTATATTATGATCGGTCAGGCTTTCGGAGTTGGAACTCATGCCGAAATGCCTGTTGCACAAACCGGAGCTACATTCAATAACGGATTTGCGACTATCTGGTATCAGTGGAAGAACATGCTGATCACGCCTTTCTATTGGCTTATAGCTCCATTTTACAGGCGAAGCGAACGAACCACGGTTGGGGAGATTGTGGAAGACAGGTATGGAAGCGCAATGGGGCTTATCTATTCTGTCTTTGCTATTTCATTCTTTGTTTTCAACATGGGAGTTATGCTTCAGGGGGCAGCCAAGGTCATTTCTGTAGCTTCCGGCAACCTTATTTCTCCAAATATGGTCGTCATAGTAATGACAGTTGCTTTTATCCTTTACAGTTTTGTTGGTGGATTGATAGCCTCGGCCTATACTGACTTCATCCAGTCCTTTCTTATTATTACGTTGTCAATTATGCTTATACCGCTGGGCTTAAAGGAAATTGGAGGATTCGGATACATGAGGTCAGTGCTTCCGGATCATTTCTTTGATCTGTTTAACAGTGCAAGCGGGATAGATACTTTCACCATATTAATGCTTGCCGTGAACGGAATAGTGGGAATAACGGCACAGCCGCACATGATATCAATGTGTGCCACAGGTAATACGGAAAGGGCCGGAAGAATTGGCCAGACTTTCGGATCAATGGTTAAAAGACTTGTAACAATCGGGTGGGCCCTGACAGGCCTGGTGGTTGCTGCCCTGGTAGTAAGAAACGGAGTTACCCTTGCCGACCCGGAAATGGCGTTCGGATATGCATGCAACGTCCTTCTCATTCCAGGGCTCGTTGGATTGATGCTTTCAGCCATTGTGGCTGCCAACATGTCGGCGTGTTCGAATTTTATGGTAAATACCGGAGCCCTTTTTACACGAAATTTTTACAAGAAATATTGGAAACCGGAAGCTGAAGATCATCAATTGCTCTGGATAGGACGCTATTCAGGACTGGCACTTTCATTCCTTGCCGTATTGTTTGCTCTGAGCATTAAAAATGTTCTTCATGCATTTCTTTTTACTGAGACACTGGCGGCATTTATGGGTATAATGTTTCTTGGGGGACTGCTATGGAAAAGAGCTAACAGATATGGTGCAGGAGCAGCAGTGATAGCATCATTGACCTCATATTACATAGCAAACTTTGTTTCTACTGGCGAAATACATCTGGTTTACAGATGGGAAGCGGGTCCCTTTGGTCTGGCAATGCTGGCCGGAGCTCTTGCTTTCTGGCTGGTCAGTATTTTTACCAGGCCCGAAGACAGCCGGAAAACCGAGGAATTCTTTGACAATATGAGGAGAAAATCTGATGCCAGGGAGCTTGCTGCTGACGGCAGAAAACCCTATGCACACCTGACTGGCGAGGAGTTGATACTGCTCGATATTCCGGGTTGGAAAAAGAAAAGCAGATGGACCAATTTCTTCAAACGGTACCGTGAGGATATTGTGGGATTCTTCCTTGCCTGGGTTGTTGTGGGATTTTTAATTCTCATCGCCTGGGCTATTCTTCAGATTTGAGAAAATCATTATTTTCATAAGATGAAAAAAATGGGATCAAAAACCAGACATTATTTTTCAGGATATATCAACAGGAGGCGCTTTTTCAAAGATACGGCTGCATCAGCTGCAGGCCTGATACTCGGTGGTGCATTTATGGAGATGGCTGATGAGAGATCTTCTCCGTCGTCTTTTGATATTATGAAGGAAGTGAGAAAATACAGGAAGATTAATGCTCATGAACATGTATCTCCTGTTAATGACCCTTCATCACTGATCGATATGGCCGACAGGCTTGGAATGAATAGACTTGTAGTATCGCTGCCAATATCTGCAGATTCAAAAACCAGGGCAACACCTGATGAATTCAGGAAATGCAATGACGTTGTGGCAAAAGCCATGAAAAAGTATCCTGACAGAATCATGGGATTGATGTTTCTCAATCCACAGTATGGAAATGAATCACTCGAAGAAATTAAAAGGTGTATTGACCTTGGTATGATTGGCCTGAAGGTGTACAACCAGGTAAAGATAAATGATCCTCTGTTTTACCCTATAATTGAAAAATTCATTGACCTTAAAATGATAATACTCATGCATGCTCATTGTGCTATTGGCGCTGCAGGCATGCGTACAAAATATGGCAATGTGCAACCCGGAGCATCAAACCCTGACGACTTTGCAGAAGCAGCTGAAAGATACCCTGAGGCAATGTTTCAGTATGCACATACAGGAGGCGGAGGTGATTGGGAATATGCATGCAAGGCAATGAAGAAGTATAAGAATATATATGTTGACACATCAGGAAGCAATAATGAAGGTGGAATGATAGATTACGTTCTGAAATACATGGGGGAGGACAGATTGTTTTTTGGAACGGACGGATCATACTACCAGGGTGTGGGTAATATTCTTGACTCAGCTCTCAGTGAAGGACAGATGAGGAAAATATTTTTTGAGAACTTTAACAATATCCTAAGACGATCGGGTAACAATGTTAATTGATATTAATGCAAGCGTTGGCCACTGGCCTTTCAGAAAGACCTATTTCAGATCATGCAAGGATCTTCTTGCCCGGATGAATAAATACGGAGTGGATATATCTGTTGTCAGCAACATTAACGGGATCTTTTATAAAGACACCCAGGCAGCCAATGAGGAACTGTATCAAGAAATAGGATCTGACAGAAGTTTCCGAAAGCGCTTCATCCCTTTCGCGGTAATAAATCCAATCTATGCAGGATGGAAAGATGATATAGAGATATGTCGTAATGAATTTGCTTTCAAGGGAATACGCCTTTATCCCCAGTACCATGATTATGAGATTACCGATCCTGCCTGCATTGAACTGGTAAAACAGGCGCGCGATCTTGGACTTATCACAGCATTTACAATAAGAATGGTTGACAGCAGGCCCAGGTCATGGATGGACCTGAGCAAGGAATGGAAGCTGGGTGATGTGATGCCCATTATCAAAGAGGTGCCTGATGCAAAATATTTCATTCTTAATGTATCTGATGGTATGATGGTTAAAGATGAAGATGAGTTGATTATAAAAAAATCTCATCTCCTGTTTGATACTTCAGGCAAAAATATTTCCAATCTTGGCGAACTTATTAATAAATTTGGAAAGAATAAATTTGCTTTTGGCTCCCACTCGCCGATTCTGGATTATCTTACCGGTTTACTGCGGATTGAAGCTCTAAGGGACGAAGAAGTTGATGAAACAGTAAGGGAAATGCTCCGATCGGGAAATGCAAGATCATATTTGGGTATATAATATTTAATAATGGTTAACAAAAGAATTTCATGAAAGATGTAAAAACATTTACTACGTGCCAGCTTACCGCTTTGATATTATTGAGGTTTTTGATAGGGTGGCACCTGTTGTATGAAGGATTTTCAAAACTTCTGATCCCTAACTGGACATCATTCGGTTTCCTGCAGGAATCCAAATGGATACTCGCAGGATTTGCCAGGTTTGTAATGGAGCACGATGGTGTTCTTAAAGTTGTTGATTTTTTGAACACCTGGGGGCTTATTGCCATCGGACTGGGTTTGATATTCGGGTTATTCACAAAGCTTGCATCATATATGGGAGCAGTACTGCTCCTTCTTTACTATGCAAACAATCCCCCTTTTATCGGACTGGAATACTCGGTTCCTACAGAAGGTAACTATCTGGTAGTCAGTAAAACATTGATTGAATCAGCAGCCCTGATTGTTTTAGCGCTTTTCCCCACAAGCCATGTTTTCGGGCTGGATATGTTCGTTGAGAGATTTAAAAATCAAAAAAAATAATAGAAAGGAAAAAGGAGATGGCATCTGAGAAAAATGAAAACCAGAATCCTGATCAGACCAATAGTTCTGAGGAGAAGAATACGATGAAGCGCAGGAAAGTGTTAAAAGCTCTGGCCGGAATTCCGGTTCTGGGAATATTTGCATACGAGCTGGCAGAAAAGAAAAAATACGACGCTGATAAGAAGAATAAGATACTTGGAGAACTGGGCCTTAAAGACTTTGATGCTCCCGTTTTAATGGGAACCGGTGGTCCCAAAGGTGACCTGCTGCGAATTGGCCTTATTGGGTACGGTGCAAGAGCCGTAACTCATGCAAATGCCCTGGGTTATATACACCCAGATGATGCTGAGAAAAGAAAAGCCAGTGGAACGCTGGAGGATTTTCTTCTTCAGGAAGACCTTAATGTTGCGATTGCAGGTATCTGCGATGTATTTGATCTTCATGCTGAAAACGGCATGGCTACAGCACAGAACACTCTCAGGTCAGGAGGTGCAAAAATGCCCGGGATCCCCGTTAAAAGATACCGTACGTACCAGGAAATGCTTGACGACAAGAATATTGATGCTGTGATGATTGCAACTCCTGACCATCATCATGCACCAATAACCGCTGCAGCAGCAAGGGCTGGCAAGCATGTTTACTGTGAAAAGAGCCTTGCCCTTGACGAAGCCGGGCTTAACGATGCATACAATGCAGTGAAATCAAATGGAGTAGTCTTTCAGCTTGGACACCAGATCACTCAGAGTACGATTTTTAAGCAGGCAAAAGAAATTATCAGGAAAGACATACTTGGTAAAATAACCCTGGTTGAGACCACAACTAATAGGAACTCAGCTGACGGTGCATGGATAAGGCATCTTGATGCAAACGGCAATCCCAAGCCTGGCGATGAGAATGCTATTGACTGGCTTCAATGGCTGGGAGCTACTCCATATGTTCCATTCTCCATCAACCGTTTTTACAACTGGCAGAAGTTCTTTGCATATGAGACGGGGCTGATAGGACAATTATTTACCCATGAATTTGATGCCGTAAATCAGTTGCTAAAAATTGGAATACCTAAATATGTATCCTCTTCAGGAGGAATTTATCACTGGAAAGATGACAGGGAGATGCCTGATACCCTTCATTGTGTGTTCGAGTATCCGAACCGTGACCTTACGCTCCTTTACAGCGCAACATTGGCCAGCGGACGAAGCAGAGGCCGGGTATTCATGGGAAGAGACGGATCTATGGAGCTTGGCGCATCGATAGATATTACTGCAGATCCTGAATCGGAGAGATATAAAAAACATATTGAAGCCGGAATTATTGATCCTTCAGGTCCTATGATATCGTTTAATCCAACATCGGGGAAAATTGATGCTGTTACTTCAGCAACCGAGAAATACTATGCAGCAAGAGGCCTGACAACAACAACCATAAATGGAAGGAATGTCGACGTAACATATCTTCACATCAAGGAATGGATCGACTGCATCCGGAGCGGTGCAACTCCCAGTGCAAATATGGACATGGCCTTTGATGAAAGTGTTGCGTGCATAATGGCGCACCTGTCATATCTTGAACACAGGCGGATGGAGTGGGATCCTGTAGCTAAAAAGATCATTTGAAAAGAAGATCTTTACCCCTTTAAACAGGTGACAGTATTTTAACGTATCAGTTGTCAGTGGGAACGAACCCGGGAGCTTTTCGATGCCTGGTTGCCTGCTCGTAACTATAGGCTGCCTCAAGCAGGACAGGTTCGCTCCAGGCTCTTCCAAAGAATGTTATTCCGACAGGAAGACCCTTAATGAATCCCATAGGGATAGTTATTGCAGGATAACCTGAAACAGCAGCAGGGGAAGAGCTTCCGCCAACAAAATGATCTCCGAGTATTAAGTCGGTCTTCCATGCCGGTGACCCGGTTGGTGCAATGAGAGCATCAAGCCTGTTACTGTTCATTATTTTATCGATGCCGTCATCTCTCGATGCCTTAAGCATCGTTGCGAGGGCTTTTTTATATTCCGTGGCATCGAGGTCTCCCTTAGCTTCAGACCGCTCGAATACTTTTTGGTTAAAGTACTTAAGTTCAATGGAATCCCTCAGGTTATACTCGATAAGCTCTTTCAGGTTTTTTACAGGAGCTTTATTTCCGAGCCTTTCAAAATACCGTCTCAGTCCGTCCTTGAACTCATATAATAATACCTCAGATGAAGCATTTCCATATCCTGATCCGATATCGTCATTAATGTCAACAACCGTGGCACCCTGAATCTCCATCTGTTCAATTGCCTTTTTAACTAGTTCATCGACAACATCTGAATAACCCGAAGCCTTTTTATAGTAACCTATTCGCTTTCCTTTAAGTCCGTCAATCTTAAGGAATTGTGTGTAGTCTTCAGGATACATGCCATTTGATGCAAGACTTTTTGGGTCAGTCTGATCAACTCCCGTAAGTGCACCCAGGCATATAGCTGCATCTTCCACCGTACGCGCCATTGGCCCGGGGGTGTCCTGAGTAAATGAGATGGGTATTATTCCGCTTCTGCTTATCAATCCTACGGTTGGTTTAATGCCAACAATACCGTTATTGTTTGATGGGCATACAATTGACCCGTTTGTTTCTGTTCCAATGGCTACAACACAAAGGTTAGCCGATACAGCTACTCCTGAACCTGAGCTCGATCCGCACGGATTGCGGTCAAGAATATACGGATTTTTAGTCTGTCCGCCTATACCGCTCCAGCCGCTCGATGATGATGAGGCACGGAAATTTGCCCATTCGCTGAGATTTGATTTGGCTAAGATTACAGCGCCTGCTTCCCTCAGCTTCTTAGCTACGAAACTGTCTGAGGCCGGAAATGAGTTCCGGAGAACAGTCGCACCGGCCGTTGTCCGCATGCGGTCATGTGTGTCAATATTATCCTTAAGCACAACAGGAATGCCATGCAAAGGCCCCCTTATCCTGCCTTCCTTCATTTCCCTGTCAAGCTCTTCCGCTATACTGATGGCATCCGGGTTGACCATTATTATTGAATTTAGCGCAGGTCCCAGCTTGTCTATTTCATTGATTCTCCCAAGATAAGCTGCAACTACATCCTTAACAGTATAGCTGCCATCCATGTATCCTGCCTGAAGTTGGCTGACTGTGATCTCTTCCAGCCACTTACTGTCAATTGGATTTGTTGCTGATTCCTTTTGTTTATGTGATGTACAATCAGAAATCAAACCGGATATCGCGAGTAGAAATAACAGGCTCTGCAGAATAGTGGATTTCATCATTTTGGAATTAAGAGTTTCATCTCGTTTGTGAAGGGCAGATAAAGTTAATAAAATGGAGTAATATTTCCGGATATTCTGTATTTAATGCCTGTATTTATCATATTTCTATCAGAATGCTGATCCTTTTGGATATATTTGTTAAGTACCATGAACTAAGCTCATGAAGAATGTCTACCTGCAATTTGCTAATGAATGCCAGAATATTGCAAGTCCTGTATTGGCAACTATTTTAAGAACCACAGGTTCTACTCCTCAAAAGGCAGGGAGTTCGGCTTTGTTTAGTGCTTCAGGCCTGTTTGCCGGTACTATTGGAGGGGGGATACTGGAAGGAAAGGTCATGGAAATTGCCATCAAAGCTGGTAAAACTAAGAAATCGGGTTTTTATTCCTTCCTGCTTGACAACAGTCATGGCGACGGAGAGGATGCTCGTTGCGGGGGCAGAACCGATGTTCTGGTTGATGCAAATCCTGGTGATAATACAGCTGCATTTAAATGCATGCAAGATTCTCTGGACAATGGGATTTCAGGCATTATGGTTACAAGAATGACCGGCATTTTTGGGGATGATTTGGGTGAAATTGCAGTAAACCGTCATTGGATATCCTCTGTTACTCATAAGTGCGAAGACAGCTGGATTTCAGAATCTTTGTTTCAGATGGTAAGGTATTCAATTGAAAAGGACGATCGCCATGACTGCAGGCTGGTTGAGCATAATGAATCAGAAAACGATCTTCGTTCATTTGTCTTTATTGAGCCGGTTTTCCCTCAGCCAAAGCTTATTATTGCAGGAGCGGGCCATGTCGGAAAAGCTCTTTCCTGCCTGGGTCAGATGCTCGACTTTGAGGTTACCGTAATTGATGACAGGCCAGAATTTGCAAACAGGCAAAACATTCCAGGAGCTGACAGGTTTATCGTTGATGAGCCCGGGAAGGCTCTTTCCGTAATAGAAAAAAAGCCTGACTGTTATTTTGTAATCGTTACGAGAGGGCACAAGGATGATGCCAGCGCCCTTCAGCCTTGTATAGGTTCTGGAGCGGCGTATGTAGGTATGATTGGAAGCAGGACAAAAATCGCAAAAATGAGAGACGAATTCATCTCAAAAGGATGGGCTACTGAACAACAATGGTCTGAAATATATGCTCCCATAGGCATGGAAATTGGATCGCAGACGGTAGAGGAGATTGCAGTAAGCATAGCGGCCCAGCTTGTTGATGTAAGAAACAGGGCAAATAAGTCAGGCAAGAAAAAGTGAACAGAAAACCGTTGACACCTTGGGATCGGAGTTGAAAATGAATAGAATACAGGTTACGGGGAAGAATATTTTCAGGCCTGACCTTAATATTTTTTACCTCACATCATCATTTGATTAAATGGGCAGTATGATATGGGCAATAGTACTGGCAGCAGGGGAATCAAAAAGGATGAACGCCCCTAAAATGCTGCTGCCATTCAGGGGAAGTACAATACTTGAAACTACAATTGGAAATATTGCTGATTCAGAAATAAGTAATATCTTGGTAGTGCTTGGGGCATATTGCAAGGAAATATTGTCCGTGATTGAAAACATGCCTGTAATATATTGTATTAATGATAAATATAAAGACGGAATGCTTTCATCGATAAAATGCGGATTAAGGAATCTTCCCCCGGTATATGAGTCAGTGCTTGTCTTTCCCGGTGATCAGCCAGTAATAAGCCCCGGGATCATCAATGAAGTAATAAAGGCCTACAGGAGAACCTCAAAGGGAATAGTTGTTCCTGTTTACAGAAACAAAAGGGGGCATCCTCTTCTGATTGATTACAGGTACAGGGAAGAAGTCAACCGGCTTGATCAGGATGTAGGATTGAGATTGCTTGCAGAGAAATTCCCCGGTGATGTACTTGAGGTTGAAACTGATTCGGATTGCATTCTTAAGGATATTGATACTCAGGAAGACTATTTTAAAGAATTGAATAAAACCTATTAGAAATGGAAGAAAAGATCAGATTCACTCTTAACGGTAAGAAAACCGAAATAACTGTGGATCCTGGACGAACCCTTTTATGGGTGCTCAGGAACCGGCTTGGGCTGACAGGAACCAAGTATGGTTGTGGAAATGGTTTCTGCGGGGCTTGTACCGTGCTTATCAATGATGAGCCGGTAAGATCGTGTACTCTCCCTGTGGGCGATGTTTCAGGGAAGAGAATTCTCACAATTGAAGGCCTGTCAAGGAACGGCAAATTGCATCCCCTTCAGCAGGCTTTTGTTGATAATAATGCCCTGCAATGTGGATACTGCACACCCGGAATGATATTGACAGCTGCAGGCTTACTTCTGAAGAACCAATCTCCTTCGCGCCAGGAAATCGTTGACGCGTTGGAGGATAATCTTTGCAGGTGTGGGGCACATGAGCATATCATCGATGCAGTTGAAGCAGCATCCAAAGTAATGAAAGGAGGGAAATAGCCATGAAAAAAGAAGTTAAGACACAACTTGAAAATGCAAATAACACCGGTGGATTGAAGCGCAGGAATTTCGTGAAAATCCTGGGCGGTGGAATATTCATTTTTTTCCAGCCATGGAATTTTGCTAATCTTTTCTCATCCACTCTCCCTCAGCCCAGAACACTAACAAAAGATTATAATGCCTTTCTGCATATCGCTGAGAACGGTATGATCAACTGCATAACGGGAAAGGTTGAGCTTGGCCAGGGTATAATAATATCACTAGCCCAGATGATGGCTGATGAACTGAATGTTCAGGTTGAGAAGATAAAAATGATAATGGGCGACACTGAACTATGTCCATATGATGCCGGCACATGGGGATCCCAGAGTATTCAGACTTTTGGTCCTGCAATGCGTGCTGCTGCAGCTGAAGCCAGAGGAGCCCTTCTTGAGCTAGCCTCCGAAAGACTTAAAGTGCCTGTCTCACAGCTCGACGTAAAAGACGGAATTGTTTACGATACAAAAAAATCAGGTAACAGGGTTTCCTATGCAAGCCTTGCAAAAGGGAAAAAGATCGAAAGATACCTTGATGTAAAACCTGCTGTTGAGGAATATACCAAATTCACATATATAGGGAAGTCATTAAAGCGGACCGATTATCGCATGAAGGTAACTGGTGAGGCAAAATATGCCGGTGACTACAAATTGCCTGGAATGATGTTTGCCAGGATTCTCAGACCACCCTCACATGGCGCAAAGCTTACATCTGTTGATACATCAGGTGCTGAACAGGTTAAGGGAACACAGGTGGTCAGGGAAGGAGATTTCATTGCTGTCCTGAATGAAGATATTGACCTGGCTGATGAAGCTTTAATAAAAATAAAGGCTGAATATACCTTCAATGAGCTGAATGTTGATAATAAATCAGTTTACGACAGAATGACGGGTGCTGATTCAGTGGCCAATATTGTCAGGACTACCGGTGATCTGGTAACAGGCAGCAGACTGTCTGACAAATTGTTTGAATCGGAATTCCACGACCCCTATGTGGCACATGCACCAATAGAAACGCATACCGCACTTGCAGTATTCGAAGGAGATAAGCTGACGGTCTGGGCTGCTACGCAAACGCCATTCGGCCTCCAGGATGGACTATGCCAGGAATTCGGAATGCCCCTCGAAAAGGTAAGGGTAATAGCGCCATTTATTGGTGGCGGATTTGGCGGCAAGGGAGCATTTCACCAGGGTATTGAGGCAGCCAGGCTGGCAAAGCTTAGTGGCAAACCTGTTATGCTTTTTTGGACAAGAGAGGAAGAGTTCCTTTATGATATCTTTCATCCAGCAGGGGTGTACAGGGTAAGATCCGGCATGGATAAAACAGGAAAGATCCAGATGTGGGATTACAAGGTCTATTATGGAGGAACGAGGGGTTCTGATACTATTTATGATGTGCCTCACGCAACAACCACAAGCTATGGTCAGAAGAAGAACTCAGTTCCTGTTCACCCGTTCTATACTGGAGCATGGAGGGCCCCGAACAATAATTCAAATACATTTGCCCGGGAGTCACAGATAGACATCATGGCTTCTGCAGCTGGAATCGATCCTTTGGAATTCCGCCTCAAAAATCTCAAGGATGAAAAAATGATCGATTGTCTTAAATCAGTTGCAGATAAGTTCGGATATGTGCCTTCAAAAACGCCAAGTGGCAGGGGTATAGGAATTGCCTGCGGTCATGATGCAGGTACCTGGGTGGCTATGATCGCCGAGATCAGAATCGACAAAATGACCGGGAAGATAAAGGTAGTAAGGGTAACATGCACTCAGGATATGGGCCTTTGTGTTAATCCGGGTGGAGCTATTCAGCAGATGGAAGGCAGTATCATCATGTCATTGGGCTATACTCTTACTGAAGAGGTCAGTTTTGAAGGTGGCAAGGTTCTTAACAGAGGGTTTGACACATATGAGATTCCGCGATTCTCGTGGTTACCAAAAATAGAATGCGTGATTCTCGACAGAAAAGATAAGCCTCCCAAAGGTGGTGGTGAACCTGCAATAATTACATTGGGAGCGGTTGTGGCAAATGCAGTTCACGATGCCACAGGGGCAAGGATGTACAGCATGCCCTTCACTCCAGAACGGGTGCTTGAAGCGCTGAAAATGGTATGATTATCACTGTAATCAGAAATAAATGTATCCTTGTTATCAAAGTAATTCCTAGAGGAATTGTGAGCAGCGTATGATAATATTTATTAACGGTTAGGAATACCAACTGAGACCTTAAAAAACGGGGTTAAACGTTCTAAAGCAACCCCGTTTCTGTTTTTATGCTTAGAATGTATTTGAGTTTTATGTCGGGAACTTCATGTTAAAGATACTTTTTCAGCAAGCCTATGCCCTTGCTGATTGCCTCCCTGCCACTTGACTCGATACCATACCAGCCCCGGTAACCTCCATCTTTTGCCATTTTGATCATTTTTGCAGTAAGCTCTTCATTTGGCTGGTTCCTGTATGACATGCCTCCCGCATATGGCAGCATCTTAGCCAGATAATCGACATTGTCGAAATTGTCAGATGGCTGTCTCCAGTCGGGATAACTTCCAAAATAAAGGCTGTTAACCTCTTTCATAAGGGCTACCATCCAGTCAGCATCGTTTGAAACGCCCCCGTGGTTCTCGATCAATACGCTTATTTTTGCAGGCTCTGCATATTCAAGGAGCATATTATAAGTTTCGACGGAGCATTTCAGGGCTTCATCCATCTTCACATCCTTAGGCCCCCTGCAATTGGTCCTTATTGCCACGCATCCAAGAGTGTTTGCTATATCTATCCATTTGCGATGGCTTACTACAAAGCTTTTTCTTTCTTCTTTTGTCATTGAGCATCCGTCTCCCTCATCATCAACCATAATAAGGACCATTGTGACATTATTATCTTCAGCATTCTTCTTAAGGCGGCTCAGGTATCCCTGTGTAGGGACCTCAAACAGGGTGTTAACAAATTCAATTCCGTTCAGGCCAAAGTCTTTTCTGGCAACCGACGGGAAATCGAGTGTTTTCCACTTTCCTGATCTTATTTCTTCCACCAGAGCCCACTGAGCGATCGATATATCATCTTTAACCATCCTTGGAGTCGGACCGGGAAAGAATGTGTTGTAAGCTGGAGCAACCAATCCTGCTGCACTTGCAGCCATGGATCTTTCAAGAAATGTTCTTCGGGTGATGTTTTTCATAGATGTTATTTTAATTGTTATTTTGATCAGAATAAGGCATTGGCCGGCATGTCTAGAGTTCCCATCCCTGCCGGTATTCCCTTGTAAGGTATTTATTGGCTTCAGGCATGTTGGTTATTTTCATGTTTTTGGAATCATAAACCACCTTTTTCCCTGCTCTGAGTGCAACAGCTCCAAGGAGTATAGTTTCTGTAACAGGTCCTGCATAAATGAAGCTGCCTGCTGACTGGGTGCCGTTCTTAAATGCATCGATCCAGATCTCGTTGCCCCTGGATTCCTTTTGTTCTTCTTCCTTCTTCATATATGACATCTTTGATTCGGGTATAAGTACCGGATCTTCGCCCCTGAATCCGGCAAGGATCTTGCCCTGGTCGCCCACAAACATCATTCCTTCCGTTTCAAGAGATTTTCCTTCCGACCTCAGTTCATCCGGAACAAGCGGTTTCATCCCGCCGTCGTACCATATAAGATCAAACGGGGGCAGGGTTTCCTGTGCAGGGAACTCAAAACGTATTATTGAGGAAAGAGGAAATGCAACATCATTAACCACTGCAGTTGATACACCGTTCTTTGTTATCCTTGTTGTTGTGCCATACGCTTCAGCTGTTACGGCCGGGGTATTGATGCCCAGTGTAACGAAAAGCGGAAAAAGGCTGTAGTGTCCCATATCAGCAATGCTTCCTCCTCCAAAATCGTACCAGCCGCGAAACACACAATGTGTATAGTTGGGATGATAAGGCCTGTCAGGGACTGGTCCGAGCCATAATGACCAGTCAAAGCCTTTTGGTATGGAGACCGTTTCAACCGGATTTGATTGCCATTGCTGCCAAACAGGGCGGTATGACCAGTTGTGTATTTCTTTCAGTTTGCCGATGAATCCCCCGCTTATCCATTTTCTGACAGTATCGTAAGCGGGCCTTTTGCTCCATGCAAGCAGGTGAGTGCTCAACCCTGTCTTCCGTGCTGTTTCAATTGTAAGTTTTGCTTCATTCATCCTGTTTGCAATAGGTTTATGAGTGACAACATGCAAGCCTTTTTTCATGGAAGCAATAGCAATGGCTGCATGAAGATGGTCGGGGGTCATGATCTTGACGCAGTCCAGGTCATTTTCTTTTTCAAGGAGTTCGCGGAAATCGCTATAAGATGTGCATCCTTTATAACCCGGTATGTTTTTGGATTTTGCATAATATCGCTGTACAAAATCCTGTCCTATGTCACGTCCGCCTGGAATGCCTTTGAATTTTTCGCCCCAGCCTTCATCCTGAAGTGCAGCTCGTATACTGTTCCTGATACCATTGGCCGACCAGTCAATATAATCGGTTGTCAGTTTGTTCGGATCACACACTGATACTATTTGCAACTCGGGATTGGCAATAAGTCCTGTCATTTCCCTCATGCCCTGTGTTCCGCATCCTATATATGCAAGATTGAGCTTGTTGCTGGGGGCTACATATCCGGGGCCTCCCATAACATGCCTGGGAATGACTGTGAAAGCCAGGGATGCAGTGGCCGCTGATCCCAGAAATTTACGACGGTTGATTTTCTTTAAGGGTGCCATTTCATAAGTTTATTTAAGGTTATGATATAAAATAATTTGGTAGAATGTCAGTTCCTATCCAAATTTATGGAATTAGGCTGACTTAATGGCACTCAGCTGCTTGTTTTTAAGCAGTTGGTCTTTTTATTTTATGATTTGGGCACCCTCAACGGAACAGAAAGCCTGCTGACGTCAGTTTGAGTATGTCAGGTCTTTCCCGACAAAGCGAAATTCATCAGGATTTTCCGGTTGAATAATATAAATCTGGTCGCCGGCTTCAAGGCCTTGTTCAATAACAATCTCCTTGTCATTTGAATCGCCGGGAACAACAACCTGCCGGGTTTTGTTCTTTTTATAAACAAAAGGAACGCTGTCAGCTTCTGCATGAACTGTTTCTATGGGTATGTAAAGGACATCCGTGAGTCTTTTAACAATTATCCTGTTTCCTGTTGTCATCGACGGACGCAGGGCGGGATCGGAGCCTTCTAGCCTTATCATCACTTCAAACACCTTGGAATCGGTATTTGGAAGCTTTTCGCCTATGTTTGCAACTGTAGATACTGTACCCTTGTGAACCTTATCAGGGAAAGCATCGACATTAACAAGAACTTCCTGGCCTGGTCTGACTTTGCTGATCTCAATTTCTGAAACAAATATCTTGGAAAGCATTGAGGAAAGATCGGGCAGCGTAGCAACAACCCTTTCAAAAGGATTAATTGTTGATCCGGCTTTTATCTTGGTTCCGCGGCGGTCCTTTTTATAAATGACCATTCCCGGGGCAGGGGCCCTGATTACAAATCCCTCGAGGACTTCTTCATAATCCCTCACTCTTCTTTCAATCCTTGATAACCACATCTTCTGGGTGGCGATATCTCTTTTAGCCTGGGCTACCCTTAGAGCATAACCTCTTTTTTTCTGTTCCAGAATCCTTTGCTGCTTATCAAGAGTGATTTCAGCCTGTCTTATTGTTGTTGGCGGCTCATATTTTGAATTATGCAGATTTATCTCAGCTTCCTCAACAGCGTGTTCCTGGTTCCTTATTTCATCCCTGAGTGAAGTGAGAGTCACAGCCGTATCAAGCATCTTCATCTCCACATTCGTTCTATACTGTTCAAGCCTCTCGCGTTCATCCTTAAGAGTGTTTTCAAATTCTGTCCTGTCAAGGGTGGCTATATAATCTCCTTCCTTTACCACTGTTCCTTCTGAAACCAAATCCTGTATTTTAATATTTGCACCCCTTATATCTCTTCCTCGTCTTACTATTTCAGGAGCCTTAATGTCGATGGAATTTTCTGCCAGCAACTCTCCTGATCCTGTTACGGCTATCTCAAGATCACCTCGCAAAACTTCAGCAAAAAGGTCATTTTGATCTTTTTTTGAGGAGAGGCTGTTAAATACAAAAAGGGCAATAACAGCAAACAATGCAACAATAATTGTTATAACTACCGTTCTCTTCATCGGAAAGCGAAAAAATGATGATGAATTTTAAGTAAAACCGACGTGAAATTATCAAATTATTATTTTACAGTGCCCTACAGGCTTTATATTTTAACATGTTTTAACTTTCAGAATAAGAAACAGGGAGGATTTGGCAATGATTGAATAAAAATCCTAATTTTGTTGCGGCAAAATGATTGCTTAATCAGTCTTGAAGTATTTACGGTTCATTTTTATTATTAACTAAATTGAAAAATCATGAAAGCTAAATTTTTAAATGTTCTAGTTATTACCTTTCTATTTTCGTATGGTCTGATGGCACAGGATAAACCGATGGTTTCAATTCTTGCCGGCCCGAATATCCAGAACATAAATGGAAAAGATAGCGGAGGGGATAAGCTTGATTATAATCTTATCGTAGGATTTCATGCCGGTGCAAATGTAATGTTCAGCATAGCTCCTGACTTCTGGTTTCAGCCAGGACTTCTCTTTTCGACCAAGGGTGCCAGTGAGAAAGACCTTGACGTCAATATTAATATTTCCTATATCGAACTTCCTTTGAACCTGGTATACAGATCACAGGTTGGAAACGGGCATGTTCTTCTCGGATTTGGACCTTACGCTGCATTAGGAGTTGGTGGGAAAGTAAAAGTTAATTCAGAATCTTACGATATCAAATTCAAAAATAAAGTTACCGGCAGCAATGGAACAGGGGAAGTATACTTACGCCCCCTGGATGCCGGCGCCAACATATTCTTTGGCTATGAATTGTCATCCGGACTTTTTGCACAGCTGAATGCGCAGCTTGGTTTGCTTAAGCTGAATCCTGAATATGAGGGTATTTCAGATGATGACGGATCTATGAAGAATACCGGATTCGGCGTATCACTCGGGTATCGTTTCTGACAAAATACAAAATCACCTGTCCTTAAAGATCAATGGATCAGCAAGGGCAGGTGATTTTTGCATAGAAACAGGCTGGATCAGGAGACCAGTCTGCCTCCCCTGAGTTTATCCTGGAATGCCTTTAACTCGTGCCACATTCCTTCATGCGCAAGTTTAGCCTGCTCAGGCCAGGTATCAGGAGCATGTATCCGATATCTTTCTCCCCCGTCTGTGATCATGTAGTCTTTAATCACTGATGGATCTGTTTCAGACAATGCTTTCCATGTTTTAATTCCTCTGTTTACCAGGATGCCTGAAATCTTGGGTCCGATTCCTTCAACTATCTTAAGGTCATTTTCAATGACCCTGATACCCAGGGCTTCCCTGGCTTTTCCTGAGTTAAATGCAAAAAGAGGACCGGCTTCAGCCAGCAGCTTTTCAGCTTTCAGCCTTAGCTCCGCATTTTCATCATCCAGTTTTTTAAAATTCAGCCTTAGCTCTGCATTTTCATCTTCCAGTTTTCTGAGGCTGGGCTTTAACGATGCCAGTTCATCTTCAAGCTTCGAAATACGAGCTTTCAGTGTAGTGTTTTCATTTTCCATTTCATCGCACTTCGGGCATTTGCGGTTCTTTCTAAGGAGATACCCGATAAGAAATCCCAGCAGTGCTGCAACCAGGAGTACGAAGAGGATGAATAAAAGATCAGATGTAAAACGTTCTGCCATAATTGTTTATATTAATATTTTAATCTCTGTCCTTCTGTTTTTAGCCCTGCCTGCGGCAGTGTCGTTTGATGCTGCCGGTTCCGAGTCAACTTTCGAATCGGTTTGGATCTGGGAAGGATTAATACCTGATTTTATAAGAAAATCCCTTATAAATTCAGCTCGTTTCCGACTTAGCTCAACATTAACCGACCTGGGGCCACTGCTGTCGGTATGCCCGGTTACGGACACTTTTGCTTCCGGCCTGTTCTCAAGGTAAATTTTGAGTTTTTCTATGTACTCCTGTGGAATTGTATTTGTTTCAGCAACCGCTGAGGATAATTCAAAAAACACTGATTGTGTTCCTGAACCTGTCAGATACGTTTTAGCTTCCTCCACCATGACCTGCAATTGCTGGTCGGGTGAATCTGTTATATTCCCCGGTATCTCGCCTGGTATCACTGCTTCGACATCAGGCGCCGCCTTGCTTTGGCAGTCGCATCTTATCCGGCAAACGTACCAGTAAGATGAACCGGCTATCCAGAGAATAAGTAGAATAAAAAGGACTATCAGCGTATTCCTCATGATGCGTGCATTATTTCGAAGTACCGAATAAGCCGCCAAGAATAGACCCCAAAACGTTTTTACTTCTGGTCTGGGTTGATGCTCCACCCTTAAGGATGAAACCTGCAACATCGTCAAGAATGCTTCCGTCTCCATCGGCATCGAGGAGAGAGCCTATGCCGCCGATTCCGCTGTTGCTTGTATCACGTTTACGTGTTAAAGCACCGAGGATTATCGGCGCCAGGGCCGGAATCATTTTCTTAACTATTGAAGAATCAAGGTTAAGTTGCTTTCCAAGTACGTTGGCGGCAGTGACGCCGCTATCTCCGAGAAGGCCTCCGAGCCGGGCGTCAACAGTGGTGTCATTGGCTTTGTTTGCAATCAGGTCCTGGATATTGTCAAGAACTGATTTATCTCCATACTTGTTCAGTATGTGGTCTACCCTGGCATCACCGCCCCGCTCATCCTTCTGCTTCTTCAGCCCGCTGAGGATCAGCGGTGCGAGTTGTGGAAGAAGCTTTTGCACCGTATTCTGATCAACATTGAATGTTGAAGACATCTGTTTAGTCACCTCAGGGCCATAATTTTTCATAAATTCATCAAGGAAATTTGCCATAATTTTGTTTTAGTTTTTATTCAACATTAAAAATCACCCTCAAAATTCTATCATTTCAGGTTTTTATAAAGTTAAGTAAGTTTAATTAAATGTCATAGATACAAACCTAAATATTTAATATTTTTCCTTTTGTCTGATGATTATTTGTCTAACAACTTATTTCAAAAGCTATATAACAATGAATTGCCGGAAAATTACTAATTTGTGTTTTTAAACCGGATCTAATTAATGCAATTCAGAATGATTATGAGAAAGCTTAAATTGTTAATGTTAATGTGTTTTTTCACTGTGTTTTATGCAATTAATGCTCAGAATAACAGTGAATTGGCAAAGGGAATAAACTATATTGAAACAAAAGTCTATTCTGTTGAGGATGATGCCAGAATCCTCTCCCTTTACAAGGATCTCAGAGTTGCGGATGTTTCTGACGGAATGGATATGGTAGGCTTGTCCGGAACCGGACTTGTTGATCCTGCTATTCACGCCGACTGGGTTGACCTGAAAGATTTCAGGCATGTATTCAGGGGCATAGCCGTCACTGTACGATATGTTCCGACGCAGCGGCCTGCTCTTCCGAAACCTGACGATGATTTTGCAAAATGGGAGGGAAACTGGTATAATGCACTCTCTCACGAGGGATTTACAAAGATTATCAGGCCAGGGACTGCTATAGTTATCGATGATGTTGAAGAAAAAGACATTGGATCAATAGGATCGAACAACATTCTGGCCTGGTACAAGCTTGGAGCTGTCGGAGTCGTTACTGATGCAAGCTCAAGGGATACAGATGAAGTAGGACTGGAAGGAGTGCCTCTTTATTTAAGGGAAAAGGGTCGTGGAATACGCCCCGGAAGGAATGAAATTGAGTCTGTTAATCGCCCGGTATCTATCGGGGGTGTTCTGGTATGCCCCGGTGATGTTGTAGTTGCCGATGGCGACGGTGTTATTGTCGTGCCGCGGGCTGTGGCTGAGCAGGTAGCAAAATACGCCTCAAAGATCCTTGAAGGCGATAAGGCAGGCCGGAGAAGCCTCTATGAGAGCCTGGGAATACCTCTTGACAAAACAGTTAAATAACGGCTGGATACTTTTGTGAGAGTGAGAAACCAGAGAGGACGCGGAAAATGAGTAAAACATTTGCATGCGAAGACAATCCTAAACATTGACTAAATATCAGTTTTGATAAAATACAGAATACTTGATATTTTCTTTGTCGTTTTTCACACCTCCCTTATCCTTTTCAACATATCGGGCTGGATATGGAAGAGAGCCAGGATTTATAACCTTGCAGTACTTATTCTGACAGGATGTTCTTGGTTCATACTCGGTCTGGCAGTGGGAGCACTGGGATATTGCCCTCTTACTGACTGGCATTTCAGTGTTCTTGGCAAGCTTGGCGTTGAAGATCTTCCCAATTCCTATCTTAAATATCTCACTGACAGGATAACAGGTTTAAATATAAATTCCCGCCTTATTGATGGCACAACCCTTTATGCATATTTTTTAGCACTCATTTTTTCTTTGTTTCTCAACGTAAGGGACTCAATAAAAAGTAAAGGATATCCTGGCAGGGCAAAAGATTAGCTGTCACTCAACAATAAAAGAAAATAGATTACTTTTGAAAAAAAGGATTAAAAAACATGAAGATCAAAATAGAATTGCATAGGACATTGCTGACAGCCCTGCTCTGTATTGCAGGTGCCGGAATTGTCTGCTCTCAGGTAGTGAATCAGGAACCAACGACCCTTGCTATCGGATCAAAGGCTCCCGATTTTAACCTTTTAGGTGTTGACGGTAAAATGTACAACCTTAAGAGTTTCGAAAAATCCAGGGTGCTTGTTGTCATCTTCAGCTGCAACCACTGTCCAACGGCGCAGGCTTATGAAGACAGGATTATAGCTATTGACAAGGACTACAGATCAAAAGGTGTTTCAGTGGTAATGATATCTCCTAATTCCAACACTGCTCTGAGCTACTCCGAAATGGGATATTCGGATATGGGAGACAGTTATGAGGATATGAAAGTACGGGCAAGGGAAAAAGAATTTGTTTTTCCTTACCTCTATGACGGAGATGATCAGAAGAGCGCCCTTGCATATGGACCTGTTGCGACACCACACTGTTTTGTTTTCGACAGCAACAGGATGCTTCGGTATGCCGGACGGGTTGACGGATCGGAAAAGCCGGGAACAGGACTCGGGGAAGACCTGCGAAACGCCATTGATGCTGTGCTTTCAGGTAAACCTGTACCCAATCCAACAACAAAAGTGTTTGGCTGCTCAATCAAGTGGTCGTGGAAGGATGATTATACGAAACGGCTTTATAAACAGTGGTCGGAGCTGCCGGTGACTCTGGAAGATATAGATGTTCAGGGAGTAAGGGAGCTGATCAGGAATGAATCATCGGGCAAGCTCAGGCTTATTAATATATGGGCTACCTGGTGCGGGCCCTGTATTACGGAATTTCCTGATCTTGTTATAATCGACCGCATGTACAGAGGCAGACAGTTCGAGTTTATAACTATAAGCGCAGACAAGCAGGCGAGAAGACAGGATGTCCTGAATTTTCTCCGCAAACACGAAGCATCAAATAAGAATTACATATTCAGTCAGGATGATATATATAAGCTTATTGAAGCTGTTGACCCTGACTGGCAGGGAGCACTCCCCTTTACCATGCTTATCGAACCGGGCGGCAGGATCGTGTATAAAAAACAGGACATGATCGACCCATATGGCATGAAAAAGATTATAGTTGAAAATAAGCATATAGGAAGATATTATTAAAGATTGAGAAGTTATGAAGCAAATTGGCAGGCGTCGCTTTTTTAAAACCGCAGCATTTGCATCAGCAGGGACCGCCCTGATGCCTGAAGACCTGTTTATAAAAACAGATCGTGCTGATTCATACCCTGTTCGCCTTGGAGGCCCTGTCTTCGGACGTTTCACAGACCCAGGAGAATGGGTTAGGGCAGTTAAGGTTCTGGGATATTCTGCAGCATATTGTCCTGTTCAGCCTGGAGCCCCCGGGGAATTGATAAAAGCATATAGAAAAGCGGCAGCTGATAATAATATAATAATCGCTGAAGCAGGCGTTTGGAACAATCTTCTTGATCCAGATGAATCAGTAGCAAAAATGAATCTGGAAAAGAACATAGATACTCTTCATCTTGCCGACGAAATTGGAGCTATCTGCTGTGTTAATATTTCTGGCGCCAGAGGAGAAATCTGGGACGGACCTTATCCGGGCAATTATTCAAAGGACACATTTGACATGATTGTGGAAACGGTCCGCAAGATAATTGATCAGGTCAATCCTGTTAATTCATTTTATACCCTGGAGCCAATGCCTTATATGCTTCCTGATTCACCCGATTCATATCTTCAGCTCATCAAGGCAATTGACAGGAAGGCATTTGCAGCCCATCTCGATCCGGTTAACATGATCTCCAGCCCCCAGAAGTACTTTAATAATGCAGAATTCATAATAGAATGTTTTAACAAGCTGGGGCCATATATTAAATCGATACATGCCAAGGATATAACAATTCTGCCAAAGCTTACGCTCCATCTTGAGGAGAGAAGGCCAGGCCTCGGATCAATTGACTATGCAGTTTTTCTGAAGGAAGCATCCAGAATGAAGGATGTTCCCTTTATGCTTGAACATCTCGAAACACCTGAAGAATACAATCTTGCCGCTGACTTTGTTCGTAAAACCGGGAAAAATGCCGGGATAAGTTTCGTAGAATAATTCTTACCCGCCTGAGTGTAACCTGATATCCGTATTTGGAAAAACTGTACTGCAGCTTCTTCAATTACTGGTCTTTCTGAATCTTTCCAGATGCTCCGCAGTTTCAACTACCAGGCGCTGAACAGCCAGACCATGGTTTAAATCAGGAATAAATGCCTCATCTTTTCCCCCGGTAAGAAACACGTAATGAGCATGGATCATTGATCTCAGCCACCCTGGGGGAACATGAACGGACGGGAATCCGGATGCCGGCCTGAAATTACTTCCTGCTAATTTCTTTGACCACAAACCTGATTCCTCAGTATAAAATTCAAAAATATCCGGTGATTCCGATGAGTACCTTAATGATCCTCCTTCGGCAAAAAGGTGGAGTGAAAGGCTGTCGCCTGTTCCTGAGCTTATGCGGCTTGCAGAAACAGTTCCTGCCGCTTCTGTGGTATCTTCATATATGGAAATCTGGCTGAAAAGATCTGAACCGCAAGGGACATCATCAAAATGTCCAGCCTGCAAAGCTCCGGTAATATGGAGCTTTTCACCCAAAAACGCTATCAGGAGACTCAATGCGTGAGATCCTAAATCGGCCATAGCGCCTCCGTCGGGAGCCGGAGTGAGACGCGATGCTCTTTTGTCCCTGTAATCTTTCTTCAGATAGTCGCCATGGTAATATTTTAGCTCAAAATGAACAGGCTTCCCAAGCTTCCCTGTCTTCCAGAAAGCAAGGGCTTGCCTTATTGCTGAAGTAAAAAGAAACTGAAAACCAACCTGTACGTTTATGTTATCATTGCTTTCTGCAAGCTCCCTAATGGCATTTGCTTCATCCTGATCAGAGCAAACAGGTTTTTCAAGGTATATTCGTTTCAAGGCCTTCATGCCAAATGCTGTTTTCAGGTGTTCATAATGAACTCTGTTAGGGCCAAGGATGAAAACAGTGTCGATGATTTCATCCGAAATAAATTCATTTATATCACAGGATTTCCTGAAGCCATATCTTCCTGCAAACAGATCACGTTTTACGGGCGTAGCCGAACATACTGCAGCAAGTTCCAGATTAGGAGCATCGTCGTAATAATAGCGGAGAGAGTTGAGTGAATATACATGTGAACGGGCTATGCCTCCGGCCCCAATGAACCCGATGATCGCTCTTTTGTTTTCCATATGGTCTCTTTTTAGCAAGTCATAAAGATATGAATAGTATCGGGTATTATTTCCGCTGCCATTTCTGATGATGTTATGAAGCTATTCTGCAGGATGTTGATATCCTGTCTCAGGAAATGATGCCGTAATATGAGATTCAAAGTTGTAACATGAGCGAGGAAATGATCAGGATATTTGTTTAATTTGCTTTTATCACAAAAGGACCAGCTTATGAGGAAGGCTATAGCAACATTTTGTTTGATTTTTGTTTTATTTTCAGTTAAGGCTCAGAACGATCAGATATCCGCTGAAAAGGATACTCTTACCTCAAGGTTGCTGCCTGAAATAGTAGTATCGGCGAACCGGATTAATTCTGTTGCTGTTAATACCCCTGAGGCAATAAGGGTATTGCATGTAAAAACAGTGCATGAGAAGCAGCTCCGAACTGCTCCTGAAGCATTGAGCATATCACCGGGGGTCTTTGTCCAGAAAACAAATCATGGTGGCGGATCTCCATTCATCAGGGGTCTTACCGGAAATCAGACGCTTTTGCTGATCGATGGAGTCAGGCTCAGCAATTCCACCATGCGTTATGGTCCGAACCAGTACTTTAACACAATTGATGTTTTCAGCATGGGTAAAATAGAAGTACTCAGGGGAAACGGATCCGTTCAGTACGGATCGGATGCTCTGGGAGGTACGATACAGGCCTTCAGCAGGGAACTTGGCACATCTGAGGAAGCAGTCTGGGGAGGATCATTAATGTCGAGAGTTGCTACCCATGGAATGGAGCAAACCTTGCGTGGAAGCGTCGGATTAAGTAATGACAGAAGTGCTTTTCATTCAGGAATCACATGGAGGAATTTTGGAGATATTGTCGGAGGTGACACAACAGGGCGCCAGACACCTACGGGTTACGGCGAATTTGATTTCGATTTTAAAGGTATGGTCCGGCTGTCATCGAAATCGTCACTTACAATGCTTCTTCAGAGTGTTAAACAAAATAACATACCCATTTATCATAAAATCCTTCTTGAAGATTACTCCGTAAACAAAACAGATCCACAACAGCGAAGGCTTGCGTATTTAAGACTGAATCAGGCAATCAGCAAAGGAGCTCTTGAATCGGTTGTCCTGACGGCATCATGGCAGGGTACCCTTGAAGGCAGGGAGACAAGAAAAAACGGATCATATATGCTCCGGTCTGAAACTGACAGAGTGGGTTCTCTTGGGTTTTCCGCTGAGGCAGTGTTTTTAAAAAACGGTATATGGTCAGGTAACTCGGGGATGGAGATATACAATGACAGGGTAAGCAGCAAGCGGACGGATACAGATACCGGTACCGGCATTTCGACCAGTAAAAGAGGCTTATATCCCGATGGTTCAACCATGACAAGCATTGCAGCATACTCTCTCAACACTTTTCGTCTTGAAAAATGGTCCTTTACGGCCGATGCCCGATTTAACACTTATATCGTGAATGTAGATGACGAGGTGCTGGGAAAGACTTCCCTGAAGCCCTCAGCACTGGTCGGCAATGCAGCTGTGCTTAGGAAGCTTAATTCATCCTCAAGTCTTTTTATCTCAGCGAACAGAGGCTTTCGGGCTCCAAATATAGATGACCTGGGCACCCTTGGAATTGTTGATTTCAGATATGAGACGCCGAATTTCAACCTGAAACCTGAAAGCTCTTTTCAATACCAGCTGGGTTATAAATACCAGGATGAAAAAATAAGGGGAGAATTCTTTGTTTACAGGAATGAACTATATGACCTTATAACCAGGGTAAGAGTTGAAGATCAGATGATTGACAATTATCCCCTCTACACGAAGGAGAACAGCGAACGGGCTTTTATTCAGGGAATGGAAACTTCATGGGAATTATCGGTAACAAGATCGTGGATCATCAATGGTTCCATGACATACACTTACGGACAGAACATCACAAAGAAAGAGCCGTTGAGGAGAATACCACCTCTATTTGGACGTCTTAATGTTGACTATCGGAACAGGGATTTTATTTTTAGCGCTGAATGGATTACAGCAGCAAGGCAATCAAGACTGGCTGCCGGGGATGCTGATGATAACCGTATCCCCGAAGGCGGAACTCCCGGATGGATTGTGATGAACCTGAATGCAGGTTATTCATTCCGGTTTGCGACGTTTGAACTCGGTTTGAGAAATATTTTTAATGAGGATTACAGATACCATGGTTCAGGGATCAACGGATATGGAAGGTCAGCGCTTTTAACTGTTATGATTGATATCTGATTCTTGTTGGTTTACGAGTTTGATGGATAAGATTTTTAATTTTAGAATAATTTCGCCGGGATCTGAATTACGGCTGGTAGTTTATATTTCTAATTTAAAGGGATTTCCCGTTGCCAGGAGATAAGTAAATGATCCTCCAAAAATCAATCGATATGAATACATTTTCACGCATTGTTTCATTAGTTTTAGGGTTAGTTGTTTTTTCCAATGTTAATGGACAAAATTCACCCGGGATGAAATCTCTAACGGCAGGTCAGATAATCGAAAAGATTATCAAAAACACAAATGCAGCAACAATCCCCAATACCGTGGATGTAATCAAGGAAGGTGATCCTGAGACAGTTGTAACAGGTATTGTGACGTCAATGTTTGCAACAATGGAGATTCTTGAACAGGCTGCGGCAATGAAATGCAACCTTTTGATTGTTCATGAACCACTCTATTATAATCATCTCGATGATACACAGCGTCTTAAGAATGATCCGGTATATCTTGAAAAGAAAAGATTCATTGAGGAAAACAAGCTTGTTGTCTGGCGTTTCCATGATTACATTCATAGCATGTGGCCTGACGGTATTGAATCAGGCATGGTTGTAAAACTGGGCTGGAAAGCATATACATTACCGGGATCAACAAATCAATTTGTCATACCTGAAACGGATCTTGGAAGCTTGCTGGCATACCTGAAGGAAATTTTCCCGGCGGCTGCGTTTTATGTGATCGGAAAGCCTGAGATGAAATTGTCACGAGTTGTTCTGTCTGCCGGGGCTCCGGGAAGCGAAGCGCATTTTGCAATTTTGAGGAATAATGATGTCGACGTTGTCCTTGCGGGAGAAGTGCCTCAGTGGGAAACATATGAATATATGCGTGATGCTGTTGCCCAGAACAGAAAGAAAGCCATTATTTTCCTCGGACATGTCAATTCTGAAGAGGCAGGAATGATGTACTGTGCTGATTGGCTGAGGGGATTTATTGGGAATATCCCTGTTAAATTCGTAGAAAGCGGACCTGCTTACTGGTCATATTAACAGGTTGGAAAAGAGAATTGATGGATGGGGGATTGGTATGAGACCACTCACAATAAACAGCTTTACAATATCTTTAATTTATGTCTAATCTGAAAATCCTGCTGATTCCCTTATGGTTGGTTTTTTCTTGCATAAATTATTCATGCAGCGATAGCAAACGTCAACCAGAATTCAGGGTGATAGCTTTCAGCAGTGGAGAACATGATCAGGCTCATATTAGCTTTGTAAATGAAGCCAACAATTGGTTTGCCCTTAAAGCAGAAGAATGCGGCTTCATATATGAATCCACAAGTAACTGGAATGACCTGAATGAGGAGTTCCTTGAGGGTTATGACGTGGTTGTATTTCTTGATGCCAGGCCTGAATCAGCCGATCAAAGGGCAGCTTTCAGGGAGTACATGGAGAGTGGCGGCGCCTGGATGGGATTTCACTTTGCTGCATTTGCCCTTACTCCCAGCTCATTTCCCCAGGACTGGAACTGGTATCATGATCATTTTCTTGGGGCAGGACAGTACAGAAGCAATACATGGCGGCCTGTTTCAGCTGTTTTACGGGTTGAGAAAAGGAAGCATCCGGCTACGAGGCACCTTCCCGAAACATTTACCTCTTCCCCTAATGAATGGTACCGATGGGAAAGGGATTTGCGAGAGAATAGCAATATTGATATACTGGTGTCGATTGATTCAACAAGCTTCCCTCTGGGTACAGGCCCTAAACTTCACGAAATATGGCATGAAGGATACTATCCTGTAGTCTGGACAAACAGGAAGTACAGGATGCTGTACATAAATATGGGCCATAATGACATTGATTACGAAAACAATACCATGGAAGAACTGTCCTTTACCTTTATCAATGATATCCAGAACAGGCTCATCTCTGACGGCCTGCTATGGCTGGGGAGGGAAGGAAAGAAAAGAAAAGATATCCCGGGCGATGAGGTGGCAGATGGACCTTAAATGATTCAATTTTTACCAGCACATTTTTTTAAAGGCCGGGCCATCATTTCAAGGCATCAGATACCACTCAGGTCAGCATCCTTAAACATCAGGGAAGGTATCCTGTTTGACTCATTTTCACGTATGTCATTTCCGAGCTCAACAAGGTTAA
Organism: Bacteroidales bacterium; assembly: GCA_034005245.1. Lineage (GTDB taxonomy): Bacteria > Bacteroidota > Bacteroidia > Bacteroidales > VadinHA17 > LD21. The sequence goes on along the minus strand of JAVEVC010000012.1, from coordinate 2,130 downwards.
ACAGGAACTTGTTCATATTTCCGCTGATATTCATCTCATTAACCGGATATATTATTTTTCCGTTTTCTATGTAATAACCTTCAATGCCGTATGAGAAATCACCTGTTGAACCGTTGCAGTTTCCACCTATAAATCCGGTAATAAGAACGCCCTTCTTAAGCGAGGCCGTCATTTCATTCATTCCTCTTGTTCCCAAGCCGAAAACCACGTTTGATGAACTGCCTGAGGTAGGTTGTACATCAAGCTTCCTGCCGTAATAGCAATCTATGTAGTAATTTCTAAGGATACCGTTTTCTATAATCGGCCTTTTAACTGCTGCGAGGCCTTCCCTGTCATATAGCCGCGAACCCGGTCCTGATGGAATAAGGGGGTCATCGTATACTGTAAGCATCGGTGATGCAACAGGCTTATTTACCTTGTCCAGGAGAAACGATTGTTTCTGATACAGGCTTGAGCCCAAAAGCGACTGGTACACAGGACTAAAAATATTGCCAGCTACCCTGTTCTCAATGATTACGGTATATTGGCCTGAGCTGATCTTTTTTGGATCCATCTTTTTCAAGGTTCTTTCAAGAGCTTTCTCGCCAATACCTTTGGTATTCAGTTTATTTATAAACAGGGCATTTTCATACCAGTAATCTGAAGGACGTCCGGTATTGCTTTTGACCGATACTTCAGCTATCAATGCAACGCCGCTGTTTTTTGAATCGCCCCTGAAGCCGTTGCTTGTCACTTTTACCCAGCTTGTCAGGTTATCAGAGTAATATGAGCTTACCGAAATGATCCGCTCATCTTTATTGTATGCCTCATTAAGGACCTGGTTTGCAAGGTCTATTTTTGTTTTCGCATCCAATGTTTCAATGGCCGGATCGTAGGTGTCCAGTTCCGGACCGCCTCCCTTGTAATACAGGTCGGGGTCAGGCAGTGCACGGTATTCATCTGCAGCAAGATAGCGGGTAGCTGCGACAGCTTCCTCAATAAAGCGGAATAATTCTTCCTTTTTCATCCTGTTTGTGGAGTGGGAAGAATACTTCTTCTCGGTATATATGCTTATCGAAAGACTTCTCTGGTTTGATTCTTTAAGACTGTCTATCTTCTGATCCCTTATTTCTATTTCGGTACTGCGGTTATCAAGAATGGTTGCTGACGCCTGTTCTGCTCCGCATTTTATGGCATGTTCAATTACCTCGTCAGCAAGAGTATATTTTTCATTTGTATTCATAAGACAATTATTTCCAAATTATGCATTTAATCCGCCAACTGTTAGTTTTTTGATCTTTACCGTTGGGATACCCATCGATACCGGTGCACCCTGTCCATTCTTGCCGCATGTCCATACACCATTATTAATTGCCATGTCATCAGCGGCCATTACAATGTCAGCAAGAGCCTGGGGACCGTTTCCGATGATATTGATATCTTTTATGGGTTTTGTAAGCTTTCCGTTTTCAATGATATAGCCGAATTTCACAAAGAACGTGAAATCGCCCTGCCCTATGTTCACCTGGCCATTGCTGAAACTGTCAACATATATGCCATTTTTAACGCTGGCAATTATCTCCTCTTTCTTATGGGGGCCGTTTTCCATGTAGGTTATTCTCATCCTAGGCATGGGAATATGGCGAAAACTCTCTCTCCTTCCATTCCCGGTCGGATTTACTTTGTAATGATCTGCACTGATCCTGTCGTGAAGATAGCTGGTAAGTATTCCGTTACTGACAAGGGTGGTTTTCTCAGTGGGATTTCCTTCGTCGTCAAAATTTAGTGTTCCACGGTTTCCCGGGATAGTGCCGTCGTCGACAATGCTTACAAAATTTTCAGCGATTTTCTTGCCCATCTTGTCGGAGAAAATTGAAAGATTCTTCCGGTTAAAATCCGCCTCAAAAGCATGTCCCATAGCCTCATGCAGTAATATTCCTGATTCCCCTGCGCCAAGTACCACCTCCATCTCACCAGCTTTTGGCTTCCCTGCGCTAAAAAGCTTTGATGTTTTTTCAACGACCTCCGCAGACATGCTATCAATAAGGTCATTCGTCAGGAATTCGGAACCTGTCCGGAATGATTTGCCAACGAAGAAATTCTCAATCTGTCCCTTTTCTTCCATTATGCAAACCCCTGCGAGGTAGACAA
>JAVEVC010000057.1:0-17760 GCA_034005245.1 Bacteroidales bacterium | reverse complement strand
AGGTCATTGGCTGTTAATTCCTCATCCTCTATGATTACGATTTCCATTTCCCAGAATTTTAATACTTACCGAAAACTGATCTCCGTAGTTTTTAATCAGTATCTCATCTCCCGACAGAATTCTGTAACGCTCTGCAAGATTAAGCAATCCCAAACCAGGGGATGATTCAGTCAGAACTTTTTTCTGAATGTTGTTAATTACAATAATCCGTCCATCTTCATGATGTATAGTGATTTGCAGAGGCGATTCATTAGTCAGGGAATTATGCTTGATAGCATTTTCAGCCAATAATTGAAGGGAAAACACAGGAACATATCCTGATTCTGCATGTTTCTCAGGAATATCGACGCTAAAATTTAAAGCACCTCCGTACCTGATCTTTTGCATTTCCAGGTAGTCGAGACACAATTTCAGCTCATTGCTCAGTTTAACAACATCATCATTACCTGCATTTACGGATATCCTGAGAAAATCGGATAATTTTACAAGGTAATCCTTTGCAGCTTCAGGGGATAAACTGATAAGTGATTTCAATGTATTCAGCGAATTGAAAAGAAAATGCGGGTGTATCTGCTGTTTTAAATGCTGATTTAATGCTTCTGTATTTCTTAATTTCAGGCGGGCATTTTCTATCTCGATTGCAGCCTGTTTCCCTTTTATCAGAATAAGATTTTCTATAATAAGTATTACAGAGGTTATTGATAGTCCGATAATGGATGCAGCATAAGGGAAATGCCTGGAGGTCATATCAGGAACATAGGTCTGACTGTAAAGGCCAAGCCTTAGCGTCCTCAACGCTGCAATTATCAGAGCAGTTGAAACAATATAGCTGAGAACATACCTGGCTATGTGAATGTATCTTATAATCCGGTATTTTTCTGAAAGTGAAAACAGAAAGATATTAACCCACCAAACCGAAAAAGTTGCCAGAGTAATTACAAGAAAAGCTTTAGGGAAAACGCTGAGCGTTACCGACCTGTGTATGAAGACAGGTGTTATAGCCAGCACACCTATCAGGGGTGAAGTATAAACTGCTACCTTAATTAGCCTTTTAATATCTGAATCAGATTCCATATTGACACAAAGTTACACTCTGATACTGATAATTTAAATAAAACAGGGCTATAGCAGACAATAAGAAGCCTGAAGCAGCAAATAAGGAAATTTACCGGTCTTATTGAACAATATGATATCAGCCTTGCAGAACAACCTGCAACTAAAAGAAAATAAATAACTCATCTTCAGTCTGATTCATTTTAGTAGACTGGTTTATCATTTAAACAAACCTGAGATAATTCCACCTCGTTTTATCATTCTTTCCAGCGACATAATACCCAGCATGAGCTCTCTGGCATGGTGATAATGTTCCATGAGGTTAATGTTAGGATTGGTCATTTTACGGTCTCCCCCGGAATGCCAGAATTTGTTGGCAGGATTATAAAATTTTTCATAGCTGTAATTATGAGCCCTCTCAAAATGCCTTTTAGCCCATTCATCACCGGTATGCTCAATGAGGAAGAGGGTTCCGCTCAGCACTTCCTGCTGGCACCATAGTGATTTCCCCAGGGTCCATGTGTAACTGTCGGCATGCTGGAGAGTGTGGAAATATCCTCCATAAAGGTGATCAGCCGCAACGTCAACATGTTTCTTAAACACGGGTTCAGTAATCCGGAATAATTCCTTATCCTTCCGGCGGGCGGCTTCAAACATAACGAAAGCCATTGTCTCAAGTCCGTGACCTATAACCGACAGCTGTGCATATTCATTTTCAGGCAGGGTGAGATCGTGATTGAGGAACTCATTGGTAAGACCGTAATCCTTGTTGATGTGGTATTTCATTATTGCATCCACGCAGCGCTCAGTCAGCTTCTCCAGTTCCTCGTCAGGCTCGTGCTTAAGCATCTGGGTGGATAAGCTTAGAAGTATCATCCAGTGGCCCAAAACCCTTACACCCTTTATAAGGGGTACATTCCTGAGATAATTTACTTCATAGATATAATCGGGCTGATCATAACATGCCACACAGTCGTGGATTATCTTCTTTGCGGTTTCCCGGTATTGCTTCTCCCCTGACGCTTTTGCATATTCAAACAAGCCCTCTGCCACGAAAAGACTTCCGTAAATATCTCCGGGACCTGTCAGGGGCTGGCCTTCCCTGGTGAAATTCCTCGGCCAGAAGCTGTTGTCTGAAGGCTGCATTTTCAGAAGCAGGTCCTTTGATTTGCGGGCAATTTCCAGATATTCGGGTTTTTTGTCAAGGTTGTTGTAAAGGAAGGAATAGAGCCACATTCCCCTGCCCACAAACCAGGCAGTCTTGTTGTAGTTTTCAAGCTGACCTGTCCTTATATCAAGGGAACACATCACTCCTCCATATTCATGATCAATGGCATAAGTGGTCATGCTTGGGATAAAATTGTCAAAAAGCTCCTTCCTGTACTTTTCAAGCAGCTGTTCAGGAGTCATGCCGGCAATGTTTCTGATGTTTTCCTGGCCTGATTTCATTTCCACCGGTTCACTTCTGCCATTCCGGCAGCTTATGACGCCTCCTACTGCAAAAAGTCCTACGCTTGTTACAGCGTTTTGTTTGAGAAAATCACGTCTTGAAGATTTTAAAATTTTCCTGTTATTCATAATATTCATAATGTAAATGATGTCAGCACACGATTGTTATAAGATTAACAGCTAAATAGACTGCTGTTACTATAAATAAAATCTGAATAGCATTTCTGTAAAGATTAAATGGCCATTACAATTATTTCCACACGAAAAACAATTCTATATAATTGTAAATTATTCGATTCGTATGTCAATCCGTCAGCAGACATGAAATCCTCACTATTTTCATTTTCTTTTTTGTATAAAACTTTACATGATGGTTTCATACCCGAAAAAAGTGTCCGGCCAAAATATTAAATATAGGGATACTCCCCAAAGGTTTCTGCAATGTTTTAATATAGTATTTACCAAATCTGGAAAATACAGATGACATAAAATCCAATAGCTTCACAGCGATATCGGAAAAGACGACATCTTTGCAAAAATCGTTGACGGAAAATGGATTAAAATAAGCATAGAAGAATATATCGAAGCCTCATTGAATATTGCAAGCTGGCTGATTGCCAGGGAATATATGCAGGCAAAGGCCTTAAGGGAATAAAGAAACCTATCTACAGGTGGGGCTGGAAGTTTGCCAACAATTTCGACAACAAGCGTACCGGATTCCTTTACTGCTTTCAGCACCGACTGGCCTACAGGCTGGTCTGCATTAAGTGGCGCAATAACCTGGAATTCACGAAATCTGGGTTTTTACCGGGGGTGCAGCTATAAGGCCCAATATCATCAGGCTCTTCACTGCAGCTAAACTTCATCTCTACCAGGGATACGGGATGCTCTCCCAGATGCTTAAACCCAAAAGGGTCGTGATCCTTTCACAGTACAAGCCGTTTATGGATTCAGCTTAAAGGTGAAATCACGCTTCTGACAGCTGTCCGGAAACGACGTTTTTTACTGATAGTCATGCCAGTTCCTGTTTGGCACAAAAAATGCTGACACAAGATCGGAAAGTGAAACTAAAAAACCGGGAAATGAACAGGTTGTTATTGTCTTTGCTCGTAGTCTCTTTTGGGTTTATTGGATATTCCCAGTCCTCAGAAAAATTTATGCCGGTCACGGCGTCATCAAAAGCAGCTTTATCACTATATAACAAGGCTGTTGAATATTATGATGCGGTAAACATTGAAAAAGCAATAGAGACTTTCAATGATGCCCTGAATGAAGATCCTGATCTCTTCATGGCTAATTATCAGCTGGCACTTCATTACCTGATGAATCAGCAGTGGGATAATTTCAGATGGCATTCCCGTGCCGCAATAAACAGCAAGGCCAGGCTGAGCGAGGGGGAAAAGCTGCTGAAAGAGGCCCTGGTAACTTTCAGTGAGGGCTCATTGGATGTTGTTGATATTGGCAGGAAACTCGTTGAATTGTATCCCGGTGATCCGTATGCATATAACAATCTTATTTCTTTCCAGTCGCTTTCAGGCGATACCGAAGGAATGGTTGAGACCATTAAAAAAGCGATATCTATCGCAGGTAATCAGGCGCCATTTTACAACCAGCTGGGGTATGCATACCTTATTCTTAAACAGGAAGAAAAAGCGAAGGAAGCTTTTGACAGGTACATTGAACTCGATCCTGATAACCCGAATGTTTATGATTCAAAGGGAGATTATTTCATGCATGCCAGGCAGTATGACAAGGCATATGAATCATATATAAAAGCACATTCAATGGATCCGTCATTCAGCGAGGAGAAAGCCAGGATGGCCAGGCGGCTTTACGAGCAGGAGAACGGCCGGGAGCTCCAGATAATAACAATGTAATCTTATTCCGGGGAATAATTTTCATTCACTTCACGGCAAATCTTCTGCACGCTGTCAACTTTTTTCTCATCAAGGACTTCACGGTTTTGAGATTATGCTTTAGGTTTAGGGACTACTATTTTTCAGGTTTTCAGCACCTGAGATGTGATAGAAATTATGCCCTGAAAACTCCTGAGAAATATTAACTCAAAATTCCTGTCACAGATTTTTCAACCTTTATGGAAGCCACGGCATCAGTCATCAAAACCAGGGGTGATTTTCAATGCTGATTCAATGACAATCACTATTTTGGAGTAAAATAAGAAGGCAATGGACGAGGAAAGCACAGCATGCATATACCCTTACTGGGAACTGGAAACCGGACAGATAATTGAGGATGCTGCAAGGCTATTTGAACTGTTCCTTAACTGATGGCAATACAGCTTTTGCATAAAGTTATACAATGACTCCCGGCTCCCCTGAAGGAGAAGTTCAATGATTTTCCTACAGCAGATGATAACTATTATGCTCTGATCCGGCCTGATGAAGCTGCTCAGTCAGACACTGAACATGCTCCGGCCAATGTCCTGTTCTCTTTTCTGCTTCTGTGCCTGTGCATTTTCGTATTCCCTTCAGTTATACTGCACAAAACCAGGCTGTCAGGAATTGATACCAGTTCAATCCCTGTTGATTTCCCAAGGTTTCGTGAATATTGCTTGCATACCGGATTCTTCCAGTGTTCATGTACGCCAAGGCTTGAAAGCGGCCTTCCGCTTTTATCAGGATCGTAGATTATATTTTCCGGCCAGTTTGAGGGATCTGCAGCCTGATGCAGGTAATCATCAATGCCGTCCCTGTCGGGGATAGTCTCCCACTCATTATTCAAAGGATCATGCTTATTGATACCGTTCCATTCAGCCCTGAGAAAATCATAACACACCGATTCAATAGCTACCTGGTCCTGGGAAAGGAATATGGAATTGCACCAATCATTGTTGAATGGCGGCATGAAGTATTTGACAGGCACCTTTGTCTCATCAGCCCCCCCTCCAAACAATGCCTCAACTATATTGAGCATGGTATTCTGCCCCAGGTATCCGCTTCCCATCAGATCCACAAGAGCTCGATACTGGTAGTAGCCTTTATATGTTGCTCGTTCTTCTCCTTTTAAAAGATGCGTGTGATGGAGAAGCTTTGATGTCGGTGTGGTGATACTTCCGAAATGATTCTTTGCTGTCAGTGAAATAATTGCAGCTCCATGGGTCCTCAGGTTGGCAATATTTATGATATAATCAGCTTCTTCGACAATATCATAAGTCTTATCCGACAGGCCCGTATTTGAGAAAAAGACCCGGTCAATTTCTGTTGTACTGATCAGGGTCCTTCCATGCATGGAGGAAGTTCTGTCGGCATAAATAACATCGGGAAATTCCCTGACCCAGACATCATAGTTATGCCCGTATATATGGGCTATGGGATCTCCAACAGAAATATCCGACTGCTCTATGCCCAGGTCATTTACAAGTTCCCTCAACAACTCGAGAACAATAGCAGGTCCTGTTTCAACGGGAATCAAATTCATTCTTTTCCTTTGTTCCCTTGGTTTAAGTTCCCGGGGCACATAATATCCTCTTTTTTTGTCGTCCTGACTAAGCAGCCATCTTGACTGGCTCTGGTTAATCTTGATGAAGATCTTTTCTCCCTTTCTGTAGCCGGAATTATGTCCCGATTTTTTCGCATTGAAAGATCGGAAAAGCTTATCCCATGATTTTGCAACCGATGATTCTTCCGTTAGTTTCAAAATAGCCTCCCTGAACATGTTTCCCACAACTTCAACATCGGTGTTTTCAGATTTCCAGTACCAGTCCTGCTTTTCGAAAGTAGAAACGCAGTTTTCATTTGTTGCATCGGGATTCCACGCCCATATTACCCTGCCCGGATTTATTCCCACGGGTGTGCCAACAGGATTGTTGGGCTCTTCTGCGGAAGGATATTCTTCGTATACCACCGAACATGGATCATTTAAACGGTTATCGACAGGAATAAAAAGGAAAAACAAAGGCAATGCAAAATTCCCGGCTAAAGGGAAGCTAACACCAACTCTCTTTCGCAACAAAGGTATCCATGAGAAGAATAAGTATATCATAAACAGGCAAAGGGCTGTAACCAAAGCTGTTGCAACTAATACTGAGACAGATGCACTAAATGCGGTGAACAAAGCAGGTCTGAATATCAAAAAAAACCACATAGTAATACTTAAAATATTATCAATCACGGCAAAAAAGGACTATGTTTAACAAATTATGAAACATATGCACTGGGCAGGACCCGGCCAAAAATAAGTTTATTTGGTTACATTAATGCAAAATTATACTTAAAATCCTTCAATATAGCTTTGCAGGAACCAAAGCTGATATCTATAATGCCCTTAATAGAAATGCATGGGCATCTCAATTAAAGAAAAAACAAAGCACCCGGGCAATAATTAATGAGATTCTTTTGTTTCAATAATGAGTGGTCATTATGGATCACATCATGAATGTCTTTTACCAATTTTGTTTTACCAATTTTATCCAGGTTATATATTATGAAGAAAAATGCTTTGCTTTTTGCGGGCTTTGTCGCCCTGTTAACCTTATATTCATGTTCGAAGGATGATGATATTGAAAACGCTTTCACTTTTGATGGTAAGAATTATCCTATCAATGACCTTTATCTTGTCGAAGAAATTTTCAACGACGGGGCGGAGGACGAGCTGCATGTCTTTCAGTTTATGTTTACCAACGCAAAAGCCGGAGATACAACTGCGCTGGCCCTTGCGGTCTTCGATGTGGCCAGTGAAAGCCTAGGAGGCAACTACCCCTCTCTGGGTTTTGTTGAGGAACCCGAAAGATGCGTTCATCCATTCGCACTCTTCTTCCTCAGCGGTATTGCCTTCCAGAACGAGACGATCTATCTGACCGGAGAAGGAGGAAGCCTTGATGTACAGGTTTCTGGAGAAGGCACTTACACAATTGAATTCAACGGCATAAGCGTCGGTGAGTATGAAAGCTTTGGTGACCAGACAGGATACCAGGAGATGGGGAAAATAACCGGTTCCTATGAGGGTCCTATCCATAAAACTACCGAAGTGATGAGCGGCGTGAAGGGATCGGTGAAAAATTACCGGCATAACGCATTGCTGGATAAAGTTAAATAGCTGTGAAAGAATTTATTCCGGATCTTGGAGGATTATAAATCCGGAATAGAAAATATTAGCAGGGAAGGAGCAGTCCCTTTAGGTTCTGCTCCTTTTTTCCTGGAATATTAACAATGCTCTAATTGATGAATAGCTGGCAGGTATCAGTCAGGTTGGCGAAGACGATGGGGCTGAGAGAAGGGACTTAGAGACAAAGGGACGTTTGGGGGGGATTTTCAAATTATCATATTTCAAATTAGCTATCCTTTTCCCTTATCTGCACTCTCCTGATTTTTCCGCTTATTGTTTTGGGCAATTCGGCAACAAACTCGACAATCCTCGGATATTTGTAGGGAGCAGTGACTTTCTTGACATGTTCCTGCAGTTCCTTTGCCAGTTCATCACCGGGGGAATAATTCCTTGAGAGAACTATTGTGGCTTTTACAATCTGTCCCCTGTCGGGATCGGGAACGGCAGTTACTGCACATTCAAGAACGGCCGGATGCTCTATGAGGGCGCTTTCGACCTCAAAGGGACCGATCCTGTAACCCGAACTCTTGATGATATCATCCGCCCTGCCTACAAACCAGTAATATCCGTCCTCGTCGCGCCATGCCATGTCGCCGGTCCTGTAAACACCATCCGACCATACCATTTTTGTAAGCTCATCATCCCTGTAATATCCCTTGAACATGCCGACCGGTTTTCTACTGTCGGTATGAATTACAATTTCTCCTTCATATCCGATCTCGCATGGAAAACCCGATTCATCAACAATATCAATATCATAGCCCGGTGTAGGTTTTCCCATTGATCCTGGTTTGGGTGTCATCCAGGGATAGTTGGCCAACGCCACGGTGCATTCAGTCTGACCATATCCTTCCATCAGGCTTATGCCTGTTTTTTCCAGGAAGAATTTAAATACTTCAGGATTCAATGGCTCTCCGGCAACAACACAGTTTTTAAGGCTGCTTAGATCGAAGCCTGCCAGATCTTCCTTAATCAGGAACCTGTATATGGTAGGCGGAGCGCAGAATGTTGTTACCTTGTATTTTTCAATCACTCCAAGAATGTCTTTAGGGACAAACTTGTCATAATCGTATGTCATCACTGCGCTTCCGGATATCCACTGGCCATAGATCTTTCCCCATGCCGATTTGGCCCAACCCGTATCAGCTATGGTGAAATGCAGGCCGTTATCATGAACGCACTGCCAGTACCTTGCGGTGACAATATGCCCGAGCGGATAGGTGAAATCGTGAGTAACCATCTTGGGCATTCCGGTTGTTCCGGAGGTGAAATAAAGAAGCATGGTGTCATCATTCCTCACCGCTTCATCCGGCCCCGGTCTTTCAAATACCTCCTGACTTTCGTCCAATCCCTTTGAAAAATCGGTCCATCCTTCCCGGTCGTGGCCTATCAATACCTTGTGTTCAAGGGTGGGAGACTGGCTTTCGGATTCTTCAATATGCTGCATTACAACCGGATCGGGCACGGAGACAATCATCCTGATTCCTGCGGCATTGTTTCTGTAAATAATGTCCTTGGCGGTAAGGAGATGGGTTGCCGGAATTGTAATAGCTCCGATTTTGTTCAGACCCAGTGTGCAGAACCAGAATGTGTAGTGTCTTTTAAGGATCAGCATAACAGGATCACCCTTGCGGATGCCTTTCGATCTGAAGAAGTTTGCAGCCTTGTCGCTGAAATATTTCATCTGTGCAAAGGTGAAAACGGCTTCACTGCCCTTGTCATCGCACCATACCATAGCGGTCTTTTGCGGTTTGGTCCGCGCTGTTTCGTCAACTACATCATATGCAAAATTGAAATTTGCGGGAATTGTAATTTCAAATCCCGATTTAAACTCCTCATATGAACTAAAATCAATCTGTTTCAGGTATTTTTCGAGTAACATGTCCTCATGCTTTGTTCTTATAAAACCATTGCCAGGAATTTCACCTGCTCGTTGTTAAGGGCTTTCATTGCGTGATTGAAGCCTGAATCGAAATATATTGAATCGCCCTCGTTCAGTATGATTTCATGTCCGTCAATAATTGTCATCATCGAACCTTTGATTACATAGTTGAATTCCTGACCCGGATGGGAATTGAAGTCAAGCAATGCATCTTCAGGTTTAGGATCGATAGTTACCATGAATATCTCAGCTTTTTTATGGATGAAGTTCCATGCCAGACTTTCATACCTGTACTGCTGCCGGCGCTCAAGCTTCAATCCCTTGCCGTTTCTGACTATTCCGTAGATATGAAGTTTTGGATTATCTCCGCTGAGCAAAACGGAGAGCTCTACGTTGAACATCTCGGATATTTCAAAAAGCACTCCCACCGGAATGTCAGATTCTCCATTTTCATACCTGACATAAAGGTTCTCCGGAAGTCCAAGCTTCAGCGCCAGGTCCGCTGTCGTCATCCCGGAAATATCGCGGAGTTCCCTTATCCTTGCTCCAATCTGCCTTATTTGTTCTGTCATGATGTTCTGTTTTATGAAGGTGCAATATTATACTTTTTTTTCTTATGACTTCCGATAAATAAAATCTGCAGGAGAAATGTCTGCTGGTCAGGTTTAATAAGGAAAAAGCTTTATTTTTCAAGATAAAATTCCAGTCACAATGGCTTATTCAGAAAAGATAAATGATCCTGCCTTTGACAGATACCTGAGAAACACAAAAAACTACAGGCTGCAGTTTTCCCTCGCGCTTGCATTTGCGGCCATTGCAGGATTTTTCCTTTACGGACATTTCAGCGACGAGATGGATAATCCTGAGGCTTTGTACATAGGCCTTACAATAGGAGGAATGTTTGTCCTGATAGGATTCTTTTCAGCCCGTTCTGTTAAACCCGAACTTACATGGGACGGTGTGGTGACCGCGAAAAAGATAAGGCAGGCCGGGGGGAAGCTGGAATACGTGGTAATGATTTCAGATGGGAAAGACCGGAAACATGAAATAAAATCAGAGAACGACGCTACCTTTCACGACTATTACCATGAGGGAGAAAAGGTAAGGTTTCATGGCAAGCTGCACACATTCGAGAAGTATGACAAGTCGAAGGATGAAATCATATTCTGTAATGCATGCTCCTTTATGCATGATATAAGCGATGAATTCTGCCGTAATTGCGGCTGCCCGCTTTTGAAATGAATCAACCGGATAACTTAAACTGCCGGATTCTCCTTCCTGATGCTGCCGATAAGCTCCTCAATGTTAATTGAATCCGGTACGGGTATATAAAGAGCATGCTCGTTGGTCCAGGTGCGGTCGGTGTAAAAATACTTCAGCATGATTCCCCTGAAAGGCTCCTTTATGTTTTTCAGGCTCCTGACGCCTGAAAGCGGGAAATCCCAGTTGTGGAAATAACCGTTTATATACGCATATTTTGATCCGATAAGTACCTTTTTATCTCCTCTCAGGTTCCTGTAATGGTAGTAATATGGCATCAGCCTTGAAAAAGCCAGTACAATAAGATAGATTGTTCCCATTATCAGTAGGAATCCTCCAACTTCATCTCTTTCAAGGAAGAAGAGGAAGGGAATGGTTATCGCCACAAAGAAAATGGTAACCACCACCATAATAACCTTATTCTTGCTATGGGATGTAACTTTCAGGTTGTCGGAGAAAGCTTGTCTTTCGTCATCGGTCATTTCCCATCCGGCAAGAAGCTTTTCCCCCGTGAGCAGGCGGTCCATTTTTTTCGCTCTTTTATTAAGGATTATAATTGTTACCAGCGATGCAGCCCCGGCAAAAAATCCCAGAAAGACTATCGGCCAGATTCCCGACAGGAAGTTATTTTCCGATAAGGCTGCTGCTGCTGCTAACAGCGAAATAATTCCAAAAGCTGCAAAAAAACGTGCTGCAGAACGCTCCCTGTTTTTTACCGGCTTGAGAATCCCGTTATTTATAGATTTATCCATTGGAAAACCCTTAGAATTGTAATATATTACTTATCAGCGGTTGTTATTATATGAAACGTTCACAGTTATATAAGACCTTGGGAACAGAATGTTTTCCCAGTTCTTGCAGGCCTCATACTCCGATTTTGAATAGTTGATGCTTTCAAGTGATATCTCCTCATTAGAAGGATAGAATTTTACCCGGTGTTCCAGTTTCGTTATGCTTTTGCTGAATTCAGGGTCAGGCTGCAGCTTGTCGCAGTCCCATCCATCCCTGTGGTAACTGATTCCGTATTCGCCTTTCCCATCAAATGCCAGTGGGATGTTCCTTAGTTCTATATCCGTCCATTCTTCACGGTATGGCGGATCGTTCTGCCCTCTACTCCATTTTTCATGCATATGGACTGTCATGTGGATTATCCTGTCATCACTCCTTTGACCTTCAATCCGGGCTTCCCGCGATGGTGAACTTATTCTCCCGGAGAATGTACCTCCCCTTGATATCTGGAATCCGCCATACATTGTTCCAAAATTCGGACTTTCATAGACAAAGTAATCGCTTCTGGGAAACGACTGGTCCTTGTCCTTGTAACCCGCCGTATAGGATGCGTGCACTGAGATCCTGAAATGTATGTTGAAATGACTTGCCGCGGGAGCTGCCACCTTTTTGGGAGCAGCCTTAATGGTTCTCTGATCGGATTTGACAGTTATTCCTCCAAATTCTATCTCAGCATTGATGACGGCATTGTCCTCCATCCTTATCTTTCCGGAAAACTTTCCGTTTTTGGCCGTCAGATTACCCAGTTCGTCAAGTGTGGCAGTTTTTACAAGCACAGGGCCATTGTATCTTATTTGCTGCCTGTATTCCTTGTCGGGAAGGTGAACCACTTCTCCCGTAATGGTACCGTCATCTGCAAGGGATGTTATCCTTACGCTCAGTGCGGGAATGAAAAGTTTCATGGAATGCATCCCTGTTTCCCTTATTGCCGGAACCAGGATCCTGGCATTCGATTCCACACATTTTTTGTCAAGATAAGGATAGGTCTTCGAAACGGGATAATCCGAGAAGAACCATGTGTCGGTGCATAAAAGAACTTCCTGCCCGGCAACTTTTTTCCTGTAATAGTTGTCTGAATAATTGCCTGAGCTTATTTTGGGAGAGGCATAGACATGTTCGGAATGGGCAATGGGCTTGATCTCATTGCCTTTCCAATCCTTTCCTGAAATGGTTTCACCAGTGAAGAAGTTTTCGTTGGTGAACCGGGCCAGTTCATGGGCCAGTTCATTGACTGTTGTTGCTTTTTCCAGCTTTGCGACCAATGCCTGGTCAACGCTTCCTGCGAGGAATTTATCAAGTGCGCTGTCGTCGTTCTTCTGGAATTCGTCCATCATTTCCTCGTAGGTATCGGGATTTCCAAAGTACGAAAATACAGGAATCGGGATTGGAGGGTGAGCATCGTTCCTGACATGCGCCGGGCATCCGTTATCAGCAATCATATGTAAGGTTTCGCCCAGCGATCGCCATACCCGGGCCATCATTTCACGACGTTTCACAGGGTCAGCTTCTTCGAGGGCGCCCTTCATGAAATGCTTCCCGTTTTCCCAGGTATAGTTATGTTCCGGCACACCGAACGACCCTGCCTGCCCTACAGCCCATTCCACACCGTCAGTTTCAGGATTGGTGAATTTCGCCTTGGCCCATTTCACCAGTTTTCCGTTGGCGCTGTCGGTTAGATACCTCTGCCCTGCAGCCCGGGTAGGATCGTAAAAATGGCGCAGGCTTGCCGGGATTTCCGGAACGTCAGCTGAAAAGCCTCCGTGAGATATCCATTCCTGCGGGGTCTTTTCGCGCACCTCTTCAGTGTAGGTAGCTTTCCCGTATATCTTTTCCGAGACCCAGAAAGCTATTTCTTCAGAGAACCGATCTATTTCCGATGGGTGGAAAAGACCCGGTGCGGTAATGAAATTACCCCTGAGCTTTACCCTGTCGAAATTAAATTCATAATTTTTGAACTTGTTCATTGAAAACCCGCCCTTGTTGTTTTTTGCTGTGAAATGTTTCACAATGAATGTGTTAAGGGTAGGATGATTCTTGGTGTTCCCGTAGCCCGTCAGAAGGATCCAGAAACCCAGCGCAAGAATTATAATTATGGCAGCTGCCGGTATTTTTATTCTTTCCATAATGACTTTCGCATTAAAATCTTACCAGTTTCCAGTTACCGTCATCGTCAAGTGTGAACTCGGCAGTGAATTTTCTGCCTGAACTGTTGCTGAATTCGTAAAGAGTATAAATTGGACCTGACATTACCAGCTTCCTGTTTTTGAATGCCCTGGCATATTCCTTCATATAGGGACTGATCTCCCTGAAGACTCCGTTATAAATTTCTAGACTGGCAGGAGTCAGTATTTGTTTGAGAAGAGCAGTATCGGACCTGGAAAAAGCTTTTTCAACAAGATCCGCAGCTTTACGTATATCACGCGATTCCGCAGACCGCACATTCACTCCGGGATCATCTTTGCCGCCATCACCTCCTATCGGAACAATCCCCGGGATATCGGTACCTGTCAGTTCCCGGGGTTCCTCAACTTCCTCAGAGCCTGTCACGACTTGCGTGCCCCGGACTTTTTCCTGGTCTTCCTGATAATAATAATACAGAGTGGAAAGGCCGGCTATGAATAAAATGAAAAGTATGGTCAGTACTGGTGTAAGGCATCCCCTTTTACATCCCTTCTTTTCGTTTTTTTCTTTTTTACCTGCAGGAGTGGCATTTGAAACCTTCTTTTTAGTTTCTGATGAAGTTATCTTTGTGCCACAGTTTCCGCAAAAATTCGAGCCTGGAGTAATTTCAGACCCACAGTTACTACAATAAGGCATAAATTATTAATTTGTAATGTTTCAGGTTTATAACTATCAAACCTGAGCCCATGTCAATTCCTTCCCGTAGTGATGGTTACCCGCCTCCGCATAACAACACTAATGCAATTATCAACAGAACCACTGGTACGGGGTATTTGTTAATATCACAGAATTGCCGTGGTTTCCAAATATAGCAAAAAATGGAAAGACTTATTTGCCATTGGAAATTACTCAGGTGAAAACTGAATTTAGGTGGATACGGATAATAACAAAGATGAAATATCTATTTCTGAAAATGAATCCTTTCCCTCACCAGCTGGTATCCCGACCTGATGATACGTCAACCTGTACCGGTGAGGTACTTGATAAGCAACGGCAGCCATCTTTTGTTTTTTCAACCTTTGAATTCCTGATGCTGACAATTAAGTCCCACAG
This sequence comes from Bacteroidales bacterium, assembly GCA_034005245.1. Classification (GTDB taxonomy): domain Bacteria; phylum Bacteroidota; class Bacteroidia; order Bacteroidales; family VadinHA17; genus LD21. The sequence continues at coordinate 3,029 of JAVEVC010000057.1, read as the reverse complement.
AGATTTGTATTTTTACACAGAATTGATCATCATAACCTGAAATTATTATACAATTAATCATGATTAAAAAACTCCTTCCTTTTGCTTTTCTCCTGCTGGCCTTATCCTGTAAAACAAACCAAAAAAAACTAACCGGGTACGTTAATCCTTTTTTAGGAACAACAACATTGTGGGACAGTGTTGATATTGGTTACGTACCAACACACAGGACCTGGGGAGGAGAGACTTTCCCGGGTTCGTCATTGCCCAATGCAATGGTTCAGCTAACCCCTGTTACCCAGTACAGAAGCGGTTCGGGTTATCAATATGAGGATACTGTAATTTACGGTTTTGCACATACCAGCAAGGGACACTGGAATCTTTGCCATATACCATTGATGCCTGCCACAGGCAAATTCTCACCTGCCGATTATAAATCAGGGTACAGTCACCAAAATGAATCTGCATCTCCTGCCTATTACCAGGTTTACCTCGAGCGATATGGCATCAACGCCGAGCTGACTTCAACCTTGCGCTGCGGTTTTCACAAATACACATTTCCGGCCGGCAGTTCAAAAAAGCTGATTGCAGCTCTCACAAAAGCCAATGAAAGAGTCAGGAATTGGGAAATAAAGCAGGATGGGCTAAACATTTTTACAGGATTTCAACAGCTGTCTGAAAAAATGTACTTCTATGCCGTTTCCAACCATGATATTGAGAATATTGAATCGATCAAGGAAGATACACATGAATACTCTGTCGTGAATTTCATTGATTCTCCGGAATCCCTGGAAATACAGATCGGTTTTTCATTTGTCAGCGTTGAAAATGCCAGGAAAAATCTGGAAGCAGAAATGCTGGGCAAAAGTTTTTCCCAGGTCAGGAAAGAAGGAACTGATGTCTGGGAGTCATTATTGTCGAAAATCAGGGTGACCGGAGGAACTGAAAAGCAGCGTGTATTATTTTACTCCACATTCTACCGGTCATTTTTGTGGCCAGCATTGCGCAGCGATATTAATGGCGAATTTACCGACCTTAACGGGAATGTCGTCAATAGAGGATTTGATTACTATACCATTCCTTCCCTTTGGGACACTTACCGGAATAAATTGGTCCTGCTGGGGATGATATCCCCCAAAGTGACTGAAGATGTGATAAAATCGTTGATCGACAGAGGAGAAAAGACCGGCTTCATGCCGACCTTCTTCCATGGGGATCATGCTGCCCCGTTTATTGCAGGATCCTATTTGCGAGGCATAACAAATTTCGATGTAAGAAGTGCATATAACCTTCTTTTAAAGAATGCAACCCTCGAAAATCCGATCAGGCCGCATATCCTTGCATACATTGATAAAGGCTATGTGCCTGAACAGGACCTGGAACATCCGCTACTTCAGACCGTTGCCAACGCTGCAGTCACCAAAACACTTGAATATGCATACGATGACTATTCGGTAGCCCGATTGGCAAAAGCGCTAAATGATGAAGAAAATTATAAAATGCTGATGAAGAGGGCTTCGAACTATAAAAATGTGTTTGATCACTCAACGGGATTCATGAGAGGACGGCTTGACAACGGTGAATGGATCGAAAATTTTGATCCCACCTTTGTTTACTATGAGTACATGTACCGGGAGGCCAACGCCTGGCAGTCTTCCTTCTTTGCACCACACGACCCCGAAGGGCTGATCGATCTTTACCCTGACCACGAAGCTTTTGAGCAAAAGCTGGATGAGCTGTTCACAACACCATTCAAAGGACAGGAAGCCGATAATATGTCGGGCTTTATAGGGCAGTATTGCCATGGAAACCAACCAGGCCACAACATCCCATGGATGTATACATTCATCGGCAGGCAGGAAAAAACCCAGTTCTACCTGGATACTATTATGAATTACTACTATGACATGGGAAAAGAACGACTGGCTTATGCCGGAATGGACGACGCTGGAGAAATGTCAGCCTGGTATGTGTTTACAGCCATAGGAATTTATACTTTTTCTCCTGCTGATCCTGAATATATTGTTTCTGTCCCTGTTTTTGACAGGGTGGAATTAAGTCTGGGAGATAAGGTTTTTACAATTATCAAAAAAGGCACGGGAAGAAAAATAAAAAACATCACCTGCGACAATCTTCCAATAAATAACTATTTCATTGCTCACAGTGATCTGGAAAAAGGCAGGGAATTGATAATTGAAACCGAATAAACCTTCAAAGTTATCCTGAAGCTTTCTTTCGGTTTTTTATACCCGAGTTAAAGCAGGTGGCTTTTTTATCTCATCATTTGATCAGAGTTATTATTTTTACACGTAAACAAAAATGCAGCATGAGAATAATTTCCTGGAACGTAAACGGCATCCGCGCCATAACAAAGAAATCATTTTTTACCGATCTTGAACACCTGAATCCCGATATTACCTGTATGCAGGAGACAAAAGCCAATGATGATCAGGTTGCAGAAACGCTTGTACCGCTCAATGGCACTTATATTTATTCAAACTCAGCGGTCAGGCCCGGATACTCGGGAACAGCTGTTATTTCAAAGATCAGGCCCCTTAACGTTATAAAAAACATCGGGGTGGATGAACATGACAAAGAAGGCCGGGTATTGTGCCTTGAGTTTGAACAGTTCTTCCTGGTTAATGTCTATGTGCCCAATTCCGGAGCTGAACTTGCCAGGCTGGATTACAGGCAGGAATGGGATAAGGCTTTCTTCAGTTATCTGAAGGATATTGAAAAGATCAAACCGGTGATTGTTTGCGGCGACCTGAATGTAGCTCATAAGGCGATAGACCTTGCGCGTCCCAGGGATAATTACAACAAGACTGCAGGCTATATGCAGGAAGAAATAGACGGAATGGACAGGCTTACCGAAGGCGGATTTGCTGATACATTCCGACATTTTTATCCTGACCAGTCGGGAAGATATTCCTGGTGGAGCTTCCGGGCCGGTGCAAGGTCAAAGAACATAGGCTGGAGGATCGATTATTTCCTGGTTAGCAAGTCGTTCCTGCCAAGGATTAATGATGCGTTCATCAGGGAAGAAATAC
>JAVEVC010000109.1:0-3742 GCA_034005245.1 Bacteroidales bacterium | reverse complement strand
CTTACTTATTTTAAACTCATTTACGTCTGCTTCAGTCAGCTTTGTCTTAATCTCTGCCATATATAGTGTATTATGAAGAACCGGCTTTAAAATTCTTTATTCCTTCCCAGACAAGCAGTACAGCAACAAATCCGATCAGGATCATTGCCATGGTTTTTGACCGGGTATCGCTTAGAATCAGATAGCTAAGGATTGCCAGCGCAAGCCATTTGAATAAGTAAAAAAGCAGCTTCAGGTTTTTCATTTTACAGACTGGTGTTTGGATTTCAGTGATTTTTCGTTTAATCTGGTTCAGACGGTTGTCAACTAAACAACAGCGTCTGCCTGCAACTCATAAATTTAAACCTTATTCGTTATAATCATAAATGAGTTCTCAGAATTTTGCCTGAGGATGCATGTATTTCACTTCGTCATTAAAGAAAATCGCTGAGAATATAAGCGAAGCAATCCCAGTATCCGCAAAAAAAATCACTGGAGCGTCCTGATGACCCTGCAGGGATTGCCTGCAGCAAATACATCCGAAGGAATATCCCTTGTTACTACGCTTCCGGCACCTATCACGGACCTGTCGCCTATCGTAACCCCCGGGCAGATAATTGCACTTCCTCCCACCCATACGTCTTCCCCGATAGTTACCGGCCTGGCATACTCCAATCCCGCAGCCCTCTCCCGGAAGCTCATGGGATGGGTTGCCGTGTAAATCTGGACATTAGGACCGAATAATGTCCTGCTGCCAATTTTGACCTGCATCACATCCAGAATGACGCAGTTGAAGTTAAAGAACACCTTATCGCCCACATGAATATTTGACCCATAATCGCAATAGAATGGAGGTTGCAGCCACAGGCCCTCACCTGTATCCGGGATCAGTTTCTTAAGAATCTCTTTTCTTTTTTCTTCTTCATCCTCTCCGTTTTCATTCAGGGCTTTTATCAGCAGGCGGGTTTGCAAACGTTCTTTTGCGAGCTCTTCATCAAGGGGATCATACAACTCACCCAAAATCATTTTTTGCTTTTCTGTCTTCATTTGCAAATTATTATTCAATTTAAATTATGAGAGCTTTTCGAGCATGAAGGTCTGCCAGCATGGATCTGAATCTCCGGCAAAGCTCTAAAATATACGCACCGGCGGTTCTCACACATAAACTTACCTGATTAAAACCGGTTTTCACATAAAAACCCAATAAAAGATATGCTAATGCCAGATTTGTCTTTTCAGTCGGACTATTGTAGTCATCCGTTAATGCTTATTGACCGGCAATGCTTTTGATCAATCCCCTGAATATGAATGCATGAAAAGGAAGGACGGTGAACCAGTACAATCTTCCCCATAAGCCCAGGGGCCTGAACGTTGCGGTCTGGTGCAATATATTACTGTCATCTATCCGGAATTCGAGCCAGGCTTCACCCGGCAGTTTCATTTCAGCATAAAGCAGCAACCTTTTTTCCTGCCTGTTGGCTATGAGAACACGCCAGAAATCGAGGGCATCCCCGGGCGACAGGTCATGCTGGTTCTTTCTTCCCCTTCTCAGTCCCACGCCTCCTGACAATTTATCTATGAATCCTCTCAATCCCCATAGCCAGTTGCCATAATACCAGCCTGTTGCTCCTCCCAGCGACCATATCCTTTCCATTGCCTTTTCAACATCAGCGACAGGTAATTCCCTGCGGTCAAAATAGCATCCGTGGACCGGCACTTCAGCAAATCCTGAAATCCCGGTATTCAGAATGCCTGAAGCAAACGCATCTTTCCAGCTTGATGTAACCTGGTTCATTTCGATCTTCTCAAAAGCCTCCTTTATGGCATCCTCATAATTCATTGGCTTGATGGAAAGAATGTCCTGCAGATTATTTTCTTTGCAAATCACTTCGATCTTCATGCTGTCAACAAGATTCTGTGCCAGAAAGTATGAAGTAGATGTTATGAAATAGAGCCAGTAAGACGACAACCTGGGTGTCATCACAGGAACTGTCAGTATCCGCCGTTTTAGTCCCCTAACCCTGGCAAAAGCAAGGAGCATTTCTTTATAGGTCAGAATATCGGGACCGCCAATATCATAAGCAGAGTTAAATGTCATTTCATTAAGCAGGACTCCTGAGAGGAATTCTATTACATTCTTTATTGCAATGGGCTGGGAGCGGGTATTGAGCCATTTTGGAGCGATCATAACCGGTAATTTTTCTACCAGGTCGCGGATGATCTCGAACGAGGCACTGCCCGATCCTATAATGATGCCGGCCCTGAGGGTTGTTAGCGAGTACAACGCGGAACCAAGTATTCTTTCTACATTCCTGCGGCTCGACAGGTGACGTGACAGACTGTCTTCATTGACTATCCCGCTGAGGTAGATCACCTGCCGGACTCTTGTTTGCTGTATCCGATCCCTGAAATTAGCGGCGGACTCTTCCTCCATCTTTTCGAAACTACCTGTGGATGACGACATTGAGTGAATAAGATAATAGGCGGCATCAATATCATCAGGGATATTATGCAATGTGCCGGGCTTAAGAAAGTCAGCTTCAATAACCGACAAATTCTCAGTCTTGTACTTAGCTCGATCAAATCTTGCGATGTCACGCACACAGCAGATTACTTCGAAACCTCTGCCGAGAAGTTCCGGCAGTAATCTCTGCGCTATATAACCTGTCGCCCCGGTAAGAAGAATTTTCATCAGTATTTAATCTATTAAAAGTCAGATCCCTGTCCATTGAAACAGGAGAACAGCCTATGATTGTAAAATTATGTTAATAACGAGGTTGATTTTAAAATCAAGTATAAGGGCTTCATCAAAATATTCTTCCGTGAATTTCTGAAAAATATTTTGTTTATTTTCAGGGAATTATAAATACAATAAATATGCGCTTGTTTAAACCCGAGGTCTTCCAGGGCAATTTAAGCAGGAAAAACTATTTTGAAGGCTGGTATTTCAAACAGGTTACCCGGGATTTGTCCGATACTGTTGCGGTAATACCGGGTATTTCAACAGTGAAAAATGACCGGCATGCATTCATTCAGGTGATGGATGGATCGACCGGCTTCACGGATTATGTCAGGTATCCGCTGAATGAGTTCAGATGGGAAAGGAAGGAGTTTTTCATTGAAGTTGGCCCCTCAACATTTAGCCGAAGCGGGGTAGAGCTTGATATCAGATCAGAGAATACAAGCCTTAAAGGGAATATCGGTTTCAGCAATGTCATCCCATTTCCCGGGAGCCTGTTTTCCCCGGGCATTATGGGTTGGTACTCCTTTGTTCCGTTCATGGAATGCAATCACGGAGTAGTCTCGGCTAATCACGATCTCACCGGAAGGATAACACTTAACAATAAGATCATTAGTTTCGACGGAGGGAAAGGATACATAGAAAAGGACTGGGGTGTGTCATTTCCTGAAGCCTGGATTTGGGTGCAAAGCAATAATTTCGTTGAGAGCGATACTTCATTCATGCTGTCGATAGCCAAGATACCATGGATGGGAAGATTTTTTATCGGATTGATATCTTTCCTGTATCTCGGCGGTGAGTTTTACCTGTTCAGTACCTACAACAAGTCGGTCTTTTCAGAGGTCAGCAATAGCAAAGATGACCTTCATTTAACTCTGACGAGCAAAACTCACAAACTAAAGATCAGGGTTGTCAAAAATTCCTTCTGCGACCTTAAAGCGCCTGTTTCGGGAGAGATGTCAAGAGGAATAAAGGAGAGCATAGATTCGGATGTTCATCTGCAGTTATTTGACAGATCCGGCT
>JAVEVC010000011.1:0-75156 GCA_034005245.1 Bacteroidales bacterium | reverse complement strand
TTTGCGGAGAGAGGGGGATTCGAACCCCCGGTACCCTTTTGAGATACACACGCTTTCCAGGCGTGCCAGTTAAGCCACTCCTGCATCTCTCCATAAACAGCTATGCTGATTGGCGCCGCAAATTACAAAATATTTGTTAAACACCTTCAGATAAGATCTGATTCGCTTTCTTAAGAAATCTCTCCGGCAAGCGATCTGCCAAGAGATTTCCTTACATCTTCGGCTGAACTGCACACGCCAAGCAGATGCATGAGCTTTGTTACCGAAGCTTCAGAAGTGATATCCTTCCCGCTGATGACTCCTGCCGCAAGCATCTCGCGACTCGTTTCATACATTCCCATCTCAACGCTGCCTCCATGACACTGGGTAACATTGAAAATGATGCCGCCCCTGCTGATGAATGACCTCAGGATGTCGAGGAACCACTTGTAAGTTGGTGCATTGCCCGATCCGAAAGTTTCAATTATCAAACCCTTGAGATCCTTTGTGTTGATCACTGCCTCCATGAATTTCTGGCTTATCCCGGGAAAGAGCTTCAGAACAGCTATGTTTGTATCAAAGGATTTATGAACCGTTAAATTTTTCTCCGGATGGGGATAGCGTATCAGGTGCGTGTTAAATTTAAGATGAAGCCCCACTTCTGCCAGAGGGGGATAATTGGGTGATATGAATGCGTCGAAATGTTCAGTGCTGTGTTTTGTTGTACGGTTACCTCTCGTAAGCTGATTATCAAAATAAATACATACCTCAGGCACCATGGGAAGCCCTTCTTCCAGGGCTGCTGCAATCTCTATGGCAGTAATGAGATTCTCGCGGCCATCAGTCCTCAGGAGCCCGATGGGCAGCTGTGATCCCGTAAGGATCACCGGTTTTCCGAGATTTTCGAGCATGAAGCTCAGTGCAGAAGCCGTATATGCCATTGTGTCGGTACCATGCAGGACGACGAATCCGTCAAAACTGTCATAGTATTTTTCAATGGTCCCGGCCATCTTGATCCATATGGAAGGATCAATGTTGGAGGAATCATTTACGGGATCGAAAGATACCGACTTAATACTGAATCCGAATTTCAAGAGCTCGGGAACGTGGTCGGTAATATGTTTGAAGTCGATTGGCACCAGAGAGCCTGTCTTATCGTCGTGCACCATACCAATAGTGCCTCCGGTATATATCAGGAGCACGGATCTTTCTCCAAATTTTTTCATACTCGGGGGAGCAGGTTAAAAAGCTGAACCGCATTCTCAGAAGTCACCGCTGCAGTTTTTTCCTCGGGTACTTTGAAGATTCCGGCAAGCTTGCTGTTTATGATGCTAATATACGAACTTTCATTTCTTTTTCCCCGGAAAGGAACAGGAGCAAGATAGGGAGAATCAGTTTCAAGCACAATATTTTCAAGTCCGGCTTCCTTTACAATTTCATCAAGTCCCGAATTTTTGAATGTCAGGGGGCCGCCTATGCCCAGTTTAAAACCCATACCGATAGCTTTCACCGCATCTTCAATGGTCCCTGAAAAAGCATGAAAGACACCTTTCAGTTTGCTGCCCCGGAATTCTTCCAGGGAAGCAAAAACCTCAGCAAAGGCATTTCTTGAATGTATTACAACAGGCAATTCTGATTCAACAGCAAATGAAACCTGTTTCTTAAAAGCCTCGATCTGCTGCGAAATAAATTCCGTATCCCAGTAAAGATCAATCCCTATTTCGCCAATAGCGATAAATTTGAAATTTGCAGCAAGGTTCCTCAGTTTTCCCAGCTCCGATTCGTAGTATTTTTTTACAGAGGTGGGATGGAGTCCTATCATGGGGTAGCATATGCCCGGATACCTGTTTTGGGCAGCAAGCATGCTGAATACCGATTCCGGGTCGATATTCGGCATCAATAATATGCTTACGCCATTTTTTACTGCCCGGCTGATGACTTCATCCCTGTCGTGGTCAAACTCGGGCAGGTAAATGTGGGTATGGGTATCTATAAGTTGCATCATACAACACCCTGGGCTATCATGGCATTTGCCACCTTGACAAATCCGCCGATATTAGCCCCGTCGACATAATTAATATAACCGTTTTCCTTTCTTCCAAATTTAACACAAGTTTCATGGATATTTTTCATGATTGTTTTCAGGCGTTCATCAACTTCATCGCGGAGCCATGGCAGCCTCATGGAGTTTTGCGTCATTTCCAGTCCCGATGTTGCCACTCCCCCGGCATTAGCTGCCTTTCCGGGGGCATAGAGTATTCCGGCATTGATGAACACTTCTGCTGCTTCGGCCGTTGATGGCATATTAGCCCCTTCCGCCACGCAGATGCATCCGTTTTTGACAAGCTGCCTGGCATCATCGGCATTTATCTCATTCTGTGTTGCATTGGGCATGGCTATGTCACATTTTATACCCCAGGGCCTTTTCCCCTCGTAGTATTCCGCATTGAATTTACTGGCATATTCCTTTATACGGCCCCTTTTTACATTTTTCAGTTCCATAATATACTGAAGCTTTTTGCGGTCAATACCTTTAGGATCGTATATAAATCCGTCAGAGTCTGAAAGAGTTACAACGATTCCTCCCGATTCGGTCACTTTCTCGGCTGCATACTGGGCAACATTTCCTGATCCGGAAATGCATATTGTTTTTCCCCTGAATGATTCTCCGCGGGTTGCAAGCATTTCGCCGGCAAAATATGTTACTCCGTAACCAGTGGCTTCCGGCCTTATGAGTGAACCGCCCCATTCAATCCCCTTTCCGGTAAGGACCCCTGTGAATTCGTTCCGGAGTCTCTTGTACTGTCCGAAGAGGAAGCCTATTTCGCGGCCGCCGACTCCTATATCACCGGCCGGAACATCAGTATCCGGTCCGATATGTCTGAACAATTCCGTCATAAAACTCTGGCAGAACCTCATAACCTCATTATCGGTTTTCCCCTTTGGATCAAAATCAGAACCACCTTTAGCTCCTCCCATGGGAAGGGTTGTGAGGCTGTTCTTGAATACCTGCTCGAATGCCAGGAATTTCAGTATTCCAAGATTCACTGTGGGATGAAATCTAAGGCCTCCTTTGTAGGGTCCAATGGCACTATTCATTTCGATCCTGAATCCCCGGTTGATCTGGATTTCCCCTTTGTCGTCGAGCCATGGCACCCTGAATATTATTGTCCGTTCAGGCTCCGCCATCCTTTCAAGTATCTTGGCATGCCTGTATTTCGGATTTTCTTCGATGAAGGGGATTAATGACTCTGTTACTTCCTGAACAGCCTGGTGAAACTCGTTCTCGCCCGGATTTTTGGCTTTTATCATAGCCATAAATTGCTGAACTCTGGGATCCATAAGATGAATAATTACAATTTAAAATGGGGCAAATTTAATAAATTGATGAAATTTCGGTGATTTTTCTTTAAAATTTGATTATCCGGACCTGTATAAATTTCCCGGGTAACATTTAACAATCCCTCTTAGCTCCATCTGAAGGAGCGCGGATGATAATTTCTGTACGGGAATATTCAGCGTCCTGCATAATGAATCTATTGAAGCTTCCCCTTCTTTCATTATCATGTTGTAGATGTTTTGCTCATCGGCATTCAGTCCAGAGGGGAAGAGCGATTTCTGGAACGGAGGTTTCGATTTCTCTGATTCCCAGTTTAGCATAGTGTCAATATCTTCAGCAGATTCTACCAGGGCGGCTTTGTTGTTCTTTATCAGCGCATTGCAGCCTGCTGACCACTGATCGCCGGGTCTTCCCGGAACGGCTGCCACATCACGGTTATACGAAGCTGCCATGTCGGCAGTGATCAGGGCACCTCCGGTAAGGGCTGATTCAACGATGAGTGTTGCATCAGAAAGTCCTGCAATTATCCTGTTCCTTTTTATGAAGTTATTTCTCTCGGGAAGGGTCTCAGATACAAAATCAGTCAGGAGACCACCGTTACTGAGCATTGATTTTGCTATTGCACTGTGAAGGGCCGGATACATTGTTTCAAAGCCATGTCCCAGCACTCCAACTGTTGGAAGGTTATTTGCCAATGCAGCCCTGTGAGCTGTTATGTCGATCCCGTATGCCAGACCGCTGACAACAAGAAGCTGGGGGTGAGCTTCGGCCAAACCCGCAATGATCTTCTCACAGATAATTCTGCCACGGGGTGTTGAGCTCCTTGTGCCGACAATGCTGAGGATCTTTGGAGAATTAAGATCGCAGTTCCCTTTGAAATAGAATACCACAGGCGAGTCGTCGCACTGTTTCAGCCTGAAGGGATAGTCATCATCGAGGTAGAAAAACACCCTTATATTGTTTCTTTCAACATACTCAGCCTCATTCTCCGCAACTTCAAGGTACAACCTGCTGCTGATATAACTGGCGATGCCTGAACCTATGCCGGGTATTTTTATCAGGTTCCTGTAAGGCTCATTAAATATTGCCTGAACGCTTCCGAAATAAGAAACAAGCTTTCTTGCATTGATATCACCTATACGGGGAATCAGACCTAAAGCAATCTTATGTTTAAGCAAAATCTCCGGCACAGCACAAGGAATTGAGACAATCAAATATATAAAATTTTCCTGAGAAATGAATACTGACCTGTGCCGTTCGGGAAGCTTTTTTAGATGGATTTTCGCGTTTAACAATGTTCATCAACTCCTGTTAATATATTAAAGGAGATAGATACAGGATAATATCAACAAAACAATGCCCCTTATCCAAACGGATAAGGGGCATGGGATATTTTTGGTATAATTCCTTCAGGTTCAGATCACTCCCATGTCGAGCATAGAATTTGCCACCTTCAGGAAGCCGGCTATATTAGCTCCTTTTACGTAATCGGTATAACCATCGGATTGTTTCCCATATTTGAGGCACTGTTTATGGATGTTACGCATGATCTCATGCAGCCTGCTGTCAACTTCCTCCTTATTCCATCTCATCTTCATTGCATTCTGCGTCATCTCAAGCCCTGAGGTAGCTACACCTCCCGCATTTACAGCTTTTCCCGGGGCGAACAGGATCCTGTTCTTGTTGAATATTTCAACTGCTTCAGGCGTGCATCCCATATTGGAAATTTCGGCAACCATTGTAACTCCGTTATCCACCAGCATTTGAGCATCCTTCCCATTGAGCTCGTTCTGTGTGGCGCATGGAAGGGCGATATCCACTTTCACTTCCCATGGTCTTTTTCCTTCGTGGAACTCCACTCCCTCAAAAGCATAGGAGTAAGGTTTTACGATATCCTGGTTTGACGCACGGAGTTCAAGCATATAATCTATTTTCCTGCCCGAGATGCCTTCCGGATCATATACATATCCATCAGGTCCCGAGATAGTCACAACTCTGGCTCCCAGTTCTGTGGCCTTCAGTGCAGCTCCCCAGGCTACATTGCCGAAACCTGAGACAGAAATGGTTTTTCCTTTAAGTGTTTCATTTTTTGTGGCAAGCATTTCCTGGGCAAAATATATGCCTCCAAACCCTGTTGCTTCAGGTCTTATCAGCGAACCGCCCCAGTTGCTCCCTTTTCCTGTTAGCACCCCTGTGTGGTCACCGGCCAGTCGTTTGTACATGCCATACAGATAGCCGATTTCCCGTCCGCCGACACCAATATCCCCTGCAGGAACGTCAGTTTCAGGGCCGATATATTTCCAAAGCTCAAGCATAAAAGCCTGGCAGAATCGCATTATCTCGCCATCTGATTTCCCTTTGGGATCGAAATCCGAGCCGCCTTTTCCTCCGCCCATCGGCAGGGTGGTGAGAGCATTTTTGAAGATCTGTTCAAAGCCAAGGAATTTAAGTATTGACAGATTCACGCTGGGATGGAAGCGCAATCCTCCTTTATAGGGGCCTATGGCATTGTTGAACTGTATCCTGTAGCCCAGGTTCACTTTCACATTTCCTTCATCGTCGACCCATGGAACCTTAAACGCAATGATACGGTCAGGTTCAATGATCCTTTCGATGATATTGGCAGATTCGAACTGGGGGTTTTCGTTGTAAACCTCTTCAATTGATTCAAGCACTTCTCTCACTGCCTGCAAATATTCAACCTCGCCCGGATGCTTTTTTTCGAGGTTGTTCATGATCTTATCTACATTCATGGTTTAAGTTTTAGTTGTGATTTGATTTGAATGACCAAAGTTGGGCTCTACAATGTTCATTAAAAATGATTTAACTCATATTATTTGTGTTCCTGAACTAAATATTTTGAGCCAGTGCATTCAGCGACCTGTAAATTCTGTTCCTTTCTTCCCGTTTCAGCGAGCTTATGTAGATCGGGGGGTATTTTGCAACTCCTTCCTTCAGCCGCTGAAACAGTATTATGCTTTGAACCAATCCAAGAAAGCGCTTTTCCACCTTATAGCCCGAAAAGGTCTTCTTTTCGATCTCAACGGAATTCTTGCTTCCTGATATTATGCCTGAGGTGAAATATCTGAAGATAATCTTGTTGCCGTCATCAGAAAAGTAGATGTACTGGTAATTAAGTATTACAGGAAGAAGAAGCAATGCAATGTAGCACGCAACCAGGAAGATGGTCCAGAAGGTATCATCCATGCCAAGCAAGGGGAACTTTATCAATTTTGCCACATATACAAGAAGAAAATATGCAAGAAGTGTGATCGTGGCTATGAACAGTTTTATCCTGAAGCCGATAATTGTTTTACTGTTATCAAATGTCATGTCAGCTGATTAATTATGTTTCTGTAAATATTATTTCATCTTCTGTTTTTAAAGAAGCGGGTAACTATCTCACCACACTCAGCGGCCAGTACTCCGGCTTTCACCTTTGTCCTCGGATGGAGCAATGCGCCATTTACAAGGGAGTAACCTTTCTTCATATCTGAAGCTCCGTAAACAAGCCCCGAAACCTGGCTCCAGCCAAGAGCTCCGGCACACATTGCACAGGGTTCAAGCGTGACATAGATTGTACAACCGGTAAGATATTTTCCACCTAGCCAGTCAGCAGCTGCGGTTATGACCTGCATCTCGGCATGAGCGGTAGGGTCCTTCAGGGTTTCTGTGAGATTGTGAGCCCTGGCAATAACAGTATCATTGCAGACGACAACAGCACCAACCGGCACCTCGTCTTTTTCAAGTGCTTTCCCGGCTTCTTCCAGTGCTGCCCGCATGAAGTGCTCGTCCCTGTTTCCGGACATTGGTAGTTATTATGGATCTAAAATTAAGAAGAAATCGCGACTCTTTTCAACCAATCCCCAAAAACCTGAAAAAGCGGTTTGGTAAAAACCATCCAGACTTTATTTGGATCAGATCTCTCAATTGTAAATCTCAAGAGCACAATGGATAACACAATGAATAAAAAGAACAACAAAAAAGATGAACAAGAGCAATATTTTCAGAGCATGCATAATCTGAGCATTATCCTGAAGGCTATGCAATATGATTTCTAAAAGAGGATTAAGATATTCATGTGCCTTTTCCGGCAGGATGGAAAAGAATGGGATTCCGCAGGGGAAGGGCAAATCAAATTTTCTTAATTTTGCGGAAATAAAAAAGGAAAGGCATGTACAGAACAAACAATTGCGGCGAGCTTGACATATCCCATGCAGGCAAAGATGTAGTACTATGCGGGTGGGTTCAGAGATCGAGGGATCTTGGAGGCATGACATTCATAGACCTGCGTGACCGGTATGGCATCACACAGCTTGTTTTTAACATGGAGACTGACAGCGATCTCTGCAACAAGGCAAGAAAGCTTGGCCGTGAGTTTGTTATCCAGGCAAGGGGAAAGGTATTGGAAAGGACCAGCAAGAATCCAAGGATGCCAACGGGAGATATTGAGATAGGGGTTACAGAACTTAGAATTCTTAACCGGAGTGAAATTCCGCCGTTCACCATTGAAGAGGAAACCGACGGGGGTGAGGAGCTGAGGATGAAGTACCGGTATCTCGATCTCAGGCGCGGAAGCGTCAGGGATAACATCATACTCAGGCACAGGGTTGCCCAGGAAGTCAGGAGCTATATGGATTCGCTGGGTTTTGTGGAAGTTGAGACACCGGTCCTTGTCAAATCGACCCCTGAGGGAGCGCGTGATTTCGTTGTTCCTTCCAGGATGCAGCCCGGTACTTTCTATGCATTGCCCCAGTCGCCCCAGACACTGAAGCAACTGCTTATGGTTGCAGGTTTTGACAAGTATTTCCAGATTGTGAAATGCTTCAGGGATGAAGACCTGCGTGCCGACCGCCAGCCTGAATTTACACAGATTGACTGCGAAATGTCGTTTGTTGAGAGGGACGACATCCTTGACACTTTTGAGGGACTTGCAAAATACCTGTTTCGGCAGATCAAAGGAGTTGAATTCAGCGAGCCGTTCCTGAAGATGCCATATTCCGAAGCCATCGCAAATTATGGTACTGACAAGCCAGACCTCAGGTTCGGGATGAAAATCACTGACCTTACAGGCATGGTCGGGGGGAAGGGCTTTTCTGTCTTTGAAAGCTCGGAATACACTGGATGCATTTGTGCCGGAGGATGTTCTGATTATACAAGAAAACAGGTTGATGAACTGACCGAATTTGTAAGGAGACCTCAGATTGGAGCCGGCGGCCTTGTGTACGTAAGGCATAATTCAGACGGATCATTAAGATCATCAGTAGATAAGTTCTATTCTGAAGATGATTTAAGGAGCTGGGCTGAAGCAGCAGGTTCCAGACCGGGCGATCTGATGCTGATCCTTTCAGGCGGGAGGGTAAGAACTCTGGCGGCTTTGTCGGAACTTCGCCTGGAAATGGGTAACAGATTGAATCTTAGGAAAAGGGATAAATTTGTTCCATTATGGGTTGTTGATTTTCCGCTTCTTGAGTGGGATGACGAAACCGGCCGTTATTATGCCATGCACCACCCCTTCACGTCGCCAAAACCAGAGGATATTGGTCTTATGGAAACCGATCCGGGTAAAGTAAGGGCAAATGCCTATGACCTGGTAATAAACGGAGTGGAGATAGGAGGCGGTTCAGTGAGGATTCACGACCAGCCGGTACAGAAGCTTATGTTTAAAGTTCTGGGTTTCACTGAAGAAGAAGCTGAAAGACAGTTTGGATTCCTGATGAATGCTTTCAGGTACGGCGCACCGCCGCATGGAGGAATTGCCTTTGGCTTCGACAGGTGGGTTGCGATGTTCGGCGGCCAGGATTCGATACGCGACTTCATTGCTTTCCCGAAAAACAATTCAGGGCGCGACATAATGCTTGACTCTCCTTCGGAGATATCGCCTGCCCAGATGGAAGAACTTCATCTGAATATCAAGCCTGGCAGCGTGAAATGATACGGCCAATAAGAGTGGCCGAAGTGCACTTTTCGATCAATACTTCTACATAATCCCCAGGCATGGCATCGCCTCGGGGGAAAACAACGACCTTATTCTGCGATGTACGCCCCGAAAGATGCAGTAATGATCTTTTTGAAGGGCCTTCAGCAAGGACTTCGAATACCTTTCCCACATCCTGCTTCTTTGAATCCCCTGACAGCTGGTTTTGGAGAGATATTATCTCATTAAGGCGTTCTGTCTTTACTGCTTCCGGTACATCATCGCTGTATTTTTCCGCTGCGGTTCCCGGCCGTTCACTGTATTTGAACATGTACGCAAAGTCAAATCCGGCCTGTTCCATCATGGAAAGCGTATCGCGATGGTCCTCTTGTGTTTCAGTGCAAAAGCCTGTTATGATGTCGGTTGAGATAGAACACTCCGGAATGATCCTGTGGATAGCCTCAACGCGTCCGAGATACCATTCCCTTGTATAGCCCCTGTTCATTAGTTTCAGGATGCGGCTGCTTCCGCTCTGGGCCGGCAGATGAATATGCCTGCATATGTTTCCGTGCCCTGATATTACAGTGAGGAGCTTGTCAGATATGTCGCGCGGGTGGGAGGTTGAAAACCTGATCCTCATCGACGGGTTATCCCTGGCCGCCATTTCGAGAAGATCAGCGAAATCTACGTTTTTGCCGTTACTGTTCCACCGGTATGAATTTACATTTTGTCCCAGCAGGGTCGCCTCACGGTAACCGGCTGTATTCAGTTCGCTGATCTCCCTGAGTATTGATTGCGGATCGCGGCTTCTTTCCGTCCCTCTGACAAAGGGTACGACGCAGTATGCGCACATGTTGTCGCAGCCTCGCATTATCGAAACAAAGGAAGTAACACCATTTCTGTCCATTCGTACAGGCCGTATATCGGCATATGTTTCCTCGGCAGAAAGGATTACATTTATGGCCTTATGACCGGAACCTGCTTCTGCAAGCAGATTGGGCAGGTCGCGGTATGCATCAGGCCCGGCAGCAAAGTCAACCAGTTTTTCCTTTTCCAGTATCTGTTCCCTGAGACGTTCTGCCATGCAGCCAAGCAATCCGATCATAAGCCTGCCATCCTTCCTTTTCAGGTAATTAAGTGATTTCAGCCTTTTGAATATCCGCTGTTCGGCATTATCACGTATCGAACAGGTATTAATAAGAATCAGTCCGGCTTTTTCAATCTCTTCGGTGATCAGGTAGCCGTGCCCTGAAAGTATTGATGCAACAACCTCACTGTCAGCTACATTCATCTGGCAGCCATAAGTTTCGATGTATACCTGTTTCCCTTCCCCTTTCACCTTTCTCCTTTTGCCTTTATTCTATTATTCAACTCATTCAATTCCTTAGACGTTTTTTATTTAATTCTGAGATTCTGCGATTAAGCAATTGTTTCATTTATTCTGCAATTCAGCAATTCTGCGATTCTGCAATCCCACTGATAGTTACTGGATGTTTTAATATTAGCCCAGTGTCTGGCGCCCAGCACCAAGCGCCCAGTAATCAGCGCCCGGCACCAATCCCTTCAACCCTCAATCCTTTCAACTCATTCATCCTTTTCAACCTTTTCAACCTTTCAATCTTCTTCTCTGCAATTTTCACAAAAGTACAAAGTATGGCCGAGGTATTAAAGAATTATTTAATTTTGCACCGGAGTCATAAACCTTATTCATATGTCAGGTCACAATAAATGGTCAACAATCAAGAGAAAGAAAGGTGCCAATGATGCCAAGCGAGGTAAGATCTTTACCAAGATCATAAAGGAAATTATCATTTCAGCAAGAGAAGGAGGAGGAGATCCTGACTCAAACTCACGCCTCAGGCTTGCCATTCAGAATGCCAAGGGAGCAAATATGCCCAAGGATAATATTGAAAGGGCGATCAAGAAAGCTGTCGGCTCGGATGCCGACAACTATATTGAAACAACATTTGAAGGTTATGCGCCTGGCGGCATTGCGGTTTTTGCGGAGTGTCTTACAGACAATAACAACCGGACTGTTGCTTCGGTCAGGTCAGCTTTCAACAAGCACGGAGGTAAGCTCGGCACAAACGGATCACTGAGCTCGCTGTTTGAAAGGAAGGGTGTTTTTACAATCAGCAAAGAAGGGATCTCATCCGACGACCTGGAACTTGAGCTTATCGATGCAGGAGCCCAGGAGTTTGAAGTTGACGAAGACACGATAACAATTACATGTGCCATGGAGGATTTCGGGAGCGTCAACAAGAAGCTTAACGAGATGGGTATTGAGCCGGAAGAAGCCGGGCTGAAGAGGATTGCAAACAATACAAGAAATCTTGACATTGAATCTGCGAAAAAAGTTCTAAAGTTTGTTGAAGTCCTCGAAGATGATGACGATATCCAGAATGTTTACCATAATCTGGAAATCACGGATGAGCTGGCAAATGAGCTGGAATAAAATTATATCCTGATGCCATACAGGTTCAGAAAAATAGTGATCATTACGGTTTGCGCCCTGCTGTGGGCCCAAACTGGTTCGGCGCAAAGTAGTTTCAGGACAGAGGAACTTTTCAAACGGGCAGGTTACAGCAGACAGTCAGGGAATCTTGCCATAACCCAGGATCCGGCAATCGACACACTCATCAACAGGCATATTTTGAACAACAGCCGCTATAACGGACTGGAGGGATTCCGCATACAGATATACAGCAGTTCAGCAAGGAACGCGCGTGAAGAATCAGCAAGAGTAAGAGCGGAATTCATTAGCATCTTCCCCGATATCCCTTCTTATTCCAGATTCGACGCTCCCGGCTATTACAAGATCAGGGCAGGCGATTTCAGGACGAAGACCGAGGGGACAAAGTACCTTCTTATGGTCAGGAGATCATTTCCCGATGCATACCTGGTTCCCGACATTATCAATTTTTCAGGCCAGAACAAGCAGTAATTATGAGCGACAGTATAAAGCATGAATGCGGCATTGCAATGTTAAGACTGCGAAAGCCGCTCGAGTACTATTGTCAGAAATATGGTACCTGGGACTGGGGCCTGAAAAAAATGTACCTGATGATGGAGAAACAGCATAACAGGGGACAGGACGGAGCAGGCATAGCCGGAATAAAGCTTAAGGTGAAGCCGGGCAACAGGTACATATTCCGGCAGAGATCAAACAAGGCAAATCCCATTAAGGATGTTTTCGGCCTGATCTATGAAGATATTGAATATCTTAATTTACATCACACTGAGGAGTTCAAGAACCCTGAATTCATAAAGTCAAACGTACCCTTCGCATGCGATATCTATCTGGGCCATCTGCGATATGGCACATACGGGAATTATAATATTGATTATGTACATCCGGTAAGCCGTGAAAACAATTGGAGATCACGCAACCTCGTTATGGCCGGCAATTTTAACCTTACAAATGTTGGTGAGATATTCAGAAGCCTCATAGAACTGGGCCAGAATCCAGTGGATTATTCAGACACGGTTACCATCCTGGAAAATGTGGGTCACCGCCTCGACGAGGAAAATGAAAGGTTATTCAGGATATTCAAGGACCAGGGGTATTCCAAGAAGGAAATAACGCCGCTGATTGAACGGGACCTCGATATGACTTCGGTACTGAGAAAAGCAAGCCGCAACTGGGACGGCGGATATGCCATGGCTGGCATGGCTGGCCATGGTGATGCTTTTGTAATGAGGGACCCGGCAGGTATCAGGCCGGCGTTTTATTATATAAATGATGAAATTGCGGCTGTGGCTTCGGAACGCCCGGTTATTCAGACGATCTTCAGCGTTAAAACAACAGATGTTGAGGAACTCCCGCCGGCGGCGGCATTAATAATCAAAGCATCAGGCGAATGGTCAGTGGAGATGGTCAGGGAAGCAGCTGAACCAAGAAAATGTTCATTTGAGAGGATCTACTTCTCGAGAGGTACCGACAAAACAATCTACAGGGAGCGCAAGAAACTTGGAGAGCAGCTTACTCCGCGTGTCCTCAGAGCTATTGACCACGATATTGAAAGCACTGTCTTTTCGTACATCCCCAATACCGCCGAAAGTGCCTTTTACGGTCTCATAAAAGGCGTTGAGGATTACCTGAACAAGTCAAAAATGGACAGGATAATTGAAAAGCGCAAAACACTTACCAGGGAGGAACTTGAAAAGATAATAAGCCAGAGGCCGAGGATTGAAAAAATAGCTGTCAAGGATGCAAAACTAAGGACATTCATTACTGAGGACAGGAGCCGCGATGATCTTGTCGGCCACGTGTATGACATAACGTATGGCGTTATCAGGAGAGGTCTCGATAATCTTGTTGTCATTGATGACTCTATTGTAAGAGGCACGACTTTGAAAAAAAGCATCATAAAGATCCTTGACAGGCTTGAACCCCGGAAGATAGTGATAGTATCCTCATCACCTCAGCTGAGATACCCCGACTGCTATGGCATTGACATGGCCAAGCTTGGCGACCTTATAGCCTTCAGGGCAGCTGTGGAACTTCTTAAGGAAAGCGGCAGGGAGGAGCTTTTAGGGAGTTTATACGGTGAGGCGCTTGAGGAACTACTTAAGCCTGCCGGCGAGATAAGGAACCTTGTGAAGGAAATATATAAGCCATTCTGCCCCGATGAGATCTCATCAAAAATCTCATCAATGCTAAGATCCGATGAAATAAAATCAGAAATTGAAGTTGTGTATCAGTCGATAGAGGGCCTTCATGAGGCCTGTCCGGGCCATACAGGCGACTGGTATTTTACGGGAGATTATCCCACCCCCGGTGGTAACAAGGTAGCAAACCAGTCATTCATTAACTACATTGATGGAAAGGATGTCAGGGCTTACTGATCCCTGCGTGAAAACCACCTGATCTCGTAATCCTTCTGGTACGATTCGAGATGCCTGTTTATTTTCTCTACGTAAATGTCTTTTAATGTGATCATTATCCCGGTTTCCTCAACATTCCCGAAATGATGGTTAATGAAAGTCCCGAAGGTCTTCATGGTGGGCGAGAGATTCATATAGGCATTGATCAAAGGAGGGATAGTTTCGTTGAGGTTCCTGACTTCCCTTGAAAGAATCTTGTAATTGTCCCTGAACCTCCAGCCCCTGAAAAGTTTTTTCATCTCCTCCTCATGGATGTCGATATCGGCAGGTTCAAGAGGGGTAACAAGCTTTTCGGGATCCCTGAAGTACTTCCTGAGAAAAAAAAGTATCATATTCCGGGCCTTCTGGTTAAAATGTGGATACATTGTAACCTTCCCGAAAAGATATCTCAGGTGATGATTATCAATGATCAATGCCCCGAGGCCGTCCCATATGTTATCGAGGGCATAAAGGCTTTTTCTTCCCATGGTCCGTGACTGGTATGCCGGCTGGACAAAGGAGCGTCCGAGTTCCATAAGGTGTGGATAGTATTTTGCAAGGAACTTGTCAGAGAATTTGAAATAGAGTGATGATGCCATTTTTGAGACGTCACAGTCCCGGCAACCTTTCTCCGGAAAGAAATATCGGTATCCGCCGATGACCTCAAGGTTTTCAGGATCCCACACAATAAGCTGTTTCTGCGGATTTTCAGGATCGTTGTCAAACTGATCTATGTCAAGTGCCTCGCCGGTGCCACCTCCCGCATGCCTGAAGGTCAGCTCCCTGATCCTCCCGACTTCTTGCATCAGGACGGGGGAAATTTTGTTGTCGAATATATATACCTCATTATTGCCGTTATTTGTTTTTCGCAGCAATCTGTCTTTTGTGAGTTCAGCTATTATCTGATCCCTTGGCAATGGTTCGGCAACTGGCTTCATCGGTTATTATTTATGAGTTTCTGCAGGGCAGGAAGCAAAAAAACCGGCGCAAATTTATTCATTTTTCTGATTAATCGTCTTGTCAGGTATAAATGTTTGAAGCTTATATGACTGTCCCTTCACCCAGTCAGCCCATTCAACAGGAGTTTTTGACCTGTCGAAGGTGGTCCACGCTATCTTTTTTCCGATAACAAAGTTTATTTCCTTGTCCTTCTGCTTTAGCATCTCGTCGGCCAGGTAAAGCATTTCTATGTTAGATTTTAAGCCCAGAAAATTTCTGATGTTCGACAGGTTATAGAAGAAGTTGGAATTCCTTCCTGAAAAATACACAGGGATAACATCCCGCTGGTACTGAACAGCTTTTATTATGAAGCTTTTTTGCCAGGTAAGGTCACATATTACTCCCTTCTTCTTCCTCGAACATAATCCTGCAGGGAAATACAGAATCTGGGCATCCGATCCATACGCCTCTTCAATCATCCTTGCAGCTTCCTTTGCCTGCGACCCGTGCTTATTGACAGGCACAAATATGCCGGACAGATTGGTGATATTCATAAGGATATCATTTACCGGAAATTTGATGTTGCTGTAATACTTTGACAGCTCATAGATAAATACCAGTCCGTCGAGTCCTCCCAGCGGATGATTTGAAGCAAAGATATACCTGCCTTCCGATGGGATATTCTCACTCCCGAAAACACTATAATTGATTTTAAGGAACTTAATGACGGCACCGGCAAATTCGGCATCCCTCAGATGTCCATGTGTTTCAAGAAGTTCATTTATTTCGTTCTGATGGACTATTTTTTTAAGATAGCTGATCACGAAGCGGGGAATAACCTTCCCCAGCGCAGGATTCTTGGATGAAAGTACCTTTTCAACATCTATCCTCAGAATATCTTTTCCTTGTTCAGGCATTTCCTTATTTTATGACAGGTTTATATCCGAGAAACAAAATTATCAAAAAACTGGCAGATGATTTACGGCTTCGCCGGTATCTTTCCTTAGTCACACTAATCACTCATCAGGGTTCTCAGACTCACTCCGGCCTTTCTCCTGAAAAGAGAGGGATTTTGCTCTAACAGGCCATCCTCAAAGTAGTTAGCGTAACAACAAGGGTGGAAACTGAGAATGGATTTCTCTTAAGACGATACAAAAATTATTTTCAATAAGGTGTTGATCAGAACTGTTATTCCCGGCTTCTTCCCGGGCATGTTCAAAAAGCTTCCCGGGCTGTCAGAATCATGAGGTCATAAGTGTCAGGCAGCCACAATTTCAAAAAGATATTAACAAAAAAATAAAAAAAGTGGGGCAAAGTGGGGCAAAGTGGATAATATTTCTTTAATTTAGCGTTTTAATGTTAAAAACGGTTTATGGCCACATTTATTGGTGATTACGCCTGTAAAGTTGATGTCAAGGGAAGAATTATACTTCCCTCGGCATTCAAGAAGCAGATGCCTGCTGATGCGCAGGACCATTTTGTGGTCAGGAAAGACATATTCGAGAAGTGCCTGGTGCTGTACTCAATTGAAGACTGGAACAGGCAACTTGAGAAGATAAGGAAGAAGATGAATCCCTACAACAGGGAACATAACATGTTCCTTAGGAATTTCTTCAAGGGAACAGCGGAGTTGTCGCTTGACAACAGTAACCGTCTGCTTATCCCAAGGAGGTTAATGGATCAGATTGAAGCTGACAGGGATGTTGTTCTGGCAGGCCAGGACGGAAGAATTGAGATATGGGCAGCCGCCGTATATGACAAAATTGATTTGCCTGCCGATGAATTTGCCGATCTGGCTGAAAAACTGATGGGTGGTAATATTAATGAGCCTGGAGAATAATGCTTTACCATGTGCCGGCATTGCTTGAAGAAAGTATCATCGGGTTGAATATAAAGCCTGATGGTATTTATGTTGATGTCACTTTCGGAGGTGGCGGCCACTCGATGGAAATTCTTGGACAGCTGAAAAAAGGAAGGCTGATAGCCTTTGATCAGGATGAGGATGCTTTAAGAAACGCCCCTGAAGACAGGAGGTTTACATTTCTCTGCCAGAATTTCCGATTTCTGAAGAATAATCTCAGGTTTCTGGGCATAGAATCAGTCGACGGTATAATAGCAGATCTTGGTGTGTCATTCCATCAGTTTGATGAGCCGGAAAGGGGTTTTACGTTCCGCCAGGATGCCCCGCTTGACATGAGGATGAATAAAAGCGGAACAGTTACGGCAGCCTCGCTGATACGCAATCTCGACGAGCGATCCCTCGCCAGTCTCTTTTATGATTACGGCGAGCTTGTCAATTCACGGAAGATTGCCAGGGAACTGGTTGCAGCCAGGGCCCTGAAACCAATTACGCATGTAAGTGATATCATTAATGCAATAGGAAAACTTGCTCCTCCCCGGCAGGAAAATAAATTCTACGCAAAGGTTTTTCAGGCGCTCAGGATAGCGGTCAACCATGAAATAGACTACCTGAAAGAGATGCTTGAACAGGCTCTGGATGTTCTTAACAGGCATGGCAGGCTTGTGGTCATCACCTACCATTCGCTGGAGGACCGGGTGGTAAAGAATTTTATGAGGACTGGGAATTTTGAAGGAGAGGAGCAGAAGGATTTTTATGGGAATCTCATCACTCCTTTCATAATGGTAAACAGGAAGGGGACTGTTCCTGACGAGCATGAGATTTCTGTCAATAAGAGATCGAGGAGCGCAAGGCTGAGGATAGCCGAAAAGATATAATGGAAGGGAACAAGGACAATAGCGACAGGGAAAAGGGTAAGGGGAATTTTCTGAAGGAGCTTCTTAGCGGCAGTATGGTATCCGATAAGATTGTTCTTAAGAATCTTGGATACCTGATACTGCTTACCATCCTCGGAGCAATTTATATAGGGAACAGGTTTCATGCGGAGAAGATAACCAGGGAAACGACAAGGATTTCGAACGAAGTGAGGGATCTCAGGTCTGAGGCGCTTTCAACATCGGCTGAACTGATGTCGGTGAGCAGGCAGTCGGAAGTTTACAGGATGGTCAGGGAAAAAGGACTGGGTCTTGAAGAGCTTAAAACGCCTCCCTACAGGCTTATTGTTGATAAATAGACGGTTTAATATGACGGTCAGGGATGAAATAGTATGGCGGAGCGGTCTGATTTATTTTGTCATTGTGCTTATGGCAATCGTGCTTATTGCAAGGATAATAGTCCTGCAGTATGTGCAGAGGGGCAAATGGGAGGCAATGAGTGAGAAGTATCTGTTCAAGACGGCTGAAATGTCTGCCAGAAGGGGAGATATACTTGCTTATGACGGCCGGCTTCTGGCCAGTTCGGTACCGTTTTATTCTGTATACATGGATACCAGAAGTTCAGGTATGTCGGCTGATACATGGTCAAGGGGAATAGACGGGTTATCCGAAGGCCTGTCACGGCTTCTGGGCGAAAGATCGGCAGCCGGATGGAAAAGCGTGATCACAAGTGCGAGAAAAAGGGGAGATCGTTATTTCCTTATAAAACGCAAGGTAAGCTATGCCACTCTTAAGAAACTGAAGGAGCTTCCCATTTTCAGGGAGGGACAGTTCAGGGGAGGGCTGGTAACCCAGCCCGAGAACAGGAGGATGCTTCCTCATAATGAGCTTGCTGCGCGCACCATAGGATACCTGAACCTTGGATCCGACGGAACGCGTGTGGGAATAGAGGGTTCATTTGACAGGGAACTGTCAGGCAAAAACGGGGTTGTAGTAAAACAGAGACTTATCGGAGGCGACTGGATAACAGTAAACAATGCCAACAGCATTGAGCCGAGGGATGGGAAGGATATTGTAACCACCATTGATATTGATCTTCAGGATGTTGCTTCCAGCGCCCTGGAGCAGCAGCTCAGGAAACACAATGCCCACCATGGATGCGCGGTCGTCATGGAAGTTGCAACCGGCGACATAAAGGCTATTGCTAACCTTGAACAGGGTAGCGACGGCAGGTACCATGAAACGTATAATTATGCCGTTGGCGAAAGCACCGAACCGGGATCAACATTTAAGCTGCCTGTCCTTATGGCAGCAATTGAAGACGGAGTCATCGACACAGGTGATATTGTTGATACCGGGAACGGTACGGTAAAGTTCTATAGTAAGACAATCAGGGATACAAAAGAAGGAGGATACGGGAAAATATCCGTTAAGCAGGTTTTTGAAAAATCCTCGAATGTTGGTACATCCAAAATCATCACAGACCACTACAAGAACAATCCGAAGGAGTTTGTAAACAGGCTTTACGCTATGCGACTGAATCAAAAGCTTGATTTGCAGATAAAAGGAGAGGGAGAACCGCTCGTAAGATATCCCGGTGACAAACTATGGTCAGGACTTTCTCTTCCGATGATGTCGCACGGATATGAGGTTCAAATGACGCCGATCCAGATACTGACATTTTACAATGCAGTAGCCAACAATGGCAGAATGGTTAAACCAAGATTTGTTACGGAGATACGCAGCAACGGTAATACAATCAAAAGCTTTGGCCAGGAAGTAATAGTAAACTCAATAGCATCGGGAAGCACCATCCGCAAGGCAAGGAAAATGATGGAAGGGGTTGTTGAACATGGTACAGCCATGAACCTCAGGAGCGCCGATTACAAAATTGCCGGTAAGACAGGAACCGCACAGATTGCAAAAGACAAGCACGGATACAGGCAGGGCGCCAGGATATCCTATCAGGCTTCATTCGTTGGATATTTTCCT
Organism: Bacteroidales bacterium; assembly: GCA_034005245.1. Lineage (GTDB taxonomy): Bacteria > Bacteroidota > Bacteroidia > Bacteroidales > VadinHA17 > LD21. The sequence goes on along the minus strand of JAVEVC010000011.1, from coordinate 55,390 downwards.
GCCGACAATCCCCTGTACTCATGTATTGTGGTGGTAAATGCTCCTTCCAATGGTGTCTATTACGGCAACCTTGTTGCAGGCACAGTATTCAGGGAGATCGCCGATAAGATCTACGCCACAAGCTTCTTCAGCGATTATAACAATCTCAGGCAGGATGAAGAACCATTGAACGCACCGGAGGCAGGAAATGGATACAGGCATGATATCAACAGAGTGCTTGGCAACCTGGATGTCAGGTTTAAAAAGACTTCGAGGGAAGAGTGGGTAGCCACACGCGAAAACGCAGATACAATAAAGCTGGTAGGTGTCGATATAAAGGAAGGTGTTATCCCTGACGTGAGAGGAATGAGTCTCAGGGATGCCGTCTTCCTTCTGGAGAATTCAGGCCTCAGGGTAAGGTTTAAAGGAAAGGGACGAGTGCTCCGGCAATCGCCGGAGCATGGTGCCAAAGCCTATTTTGGAACGGTTGTGTCGCTTGATATGAACATGTGATATATGATTGATTTAGAAAGTATATTAAAGGGCATTGAGGTTGTTTCATCAACAAACAGGGAAAGGAACGCTGTCATTGAAAGCATTGAATTCGATTCGAGGAAAGCCGGTCCAGAAAGCCTTTTCATTGCAGTAAAGGGCACGAAAACCGACGGGCATGATTTTATAGGTGATGCAATTGCATCAGGGGCAAAGGCTGTAATATGCGAATCAATACCTATTGATCCCGATGATGAAATTATATGGATACAGACAGCCTGTTCAGCCAAAGCCCTCGGTATTGCATCATCAAATTTCTACGGGAATCCCTCCGCCGTTCTGAAGCTTGTCGGCGTAACAGGAACCAACGGAAAGACGACAATCGCAACCCTGCTCTATAATACTTTCTCAAGACTGGGTTATAAATGCGGACTTTTCTCCACAGTGTGCAACTATATCTGTTCGCGTGAGCTTCCTGCCACGCATACAACTCCCGATCCCATTGTGCTGAACAGGCTTATGGCCGAAATGGTCAGTGAGGGATGCGACTACGCATTCATGGAAGTTAGCTCCCACGCTATTGACCAGCATCGCATAGACGGATTAAAATTTACCGGGGGCATTTTTACAAATCTTACCCATGATCATCTTGACTATCACCTGACTTTTGATAACTATCTGGGGGCCAAGAAGAAATTCTTTGATGGCCTTCCGGATGACGCATTTGCACTTTTTAATTCTGATGATAAGAACGGAATGGTAATGCAGCAGAACTGCAAGGCAAGGAGATCCACCTATTCAGTAAGGGGATTGGCTGATTTCAGGTGCAGGATCATTGAACAGAGTTTCGAGGGAATGCTACTGCGGATACAGGGGGAGGAGCTTTCGACCAGGTTTATCGGTGACTTTAACGCATCAAACCTGCTTGCCGTTTTTTCCGCATCGGAACTTCTTGGTGCAGAGAGGAAAGAGATACTGCCGGTTTTAAGTAACCTGCACCCGGTAGCTGGACGACTGGAAGTTGTTGAATCAGAAAGCGGGATTGCAGGTATCGTGGACTATGCCCATACCCCCGACGCACTTATGAACGTGATTCAAACCCTCAACAGGTTGAGGGAGGGGAGCCGGCAGCTGATCACTGTAGTTGGAGCAGGGGGTGACAGGGACAGGCTGAAAAGACCGAAGATGGCATCCATTGCTGCAGAAGGCAGTTCAAAGGTGATCCTCACTTCAGATAATCCCAGAACTGAGGATCCCGAAAGGATTCTCGATGATATGGAGGCAGGGATCTCCCCTGAGCTCAGGAAAAAAGTAGCAAGAATAAGCAATCGCCGCGAAGCCATTAAAACTTCGGTAATGCTTGCTTCCAGGGGAGATGTGATACTCGTTGCAGGCAAGGGTCATGAGACCTACCAGGAAGTTAACGGGGTAAAACATCATTTTGATGACAGGGAAGAACTAAGAAACGCATTGTTAATGAAATAACAACCGGGGAATATGCTTTATTATCTTTTTACATATCTCGATGAATTAAATGTTCCCGGAGCCGGTATGTTCTATTATATCTCATTCCGGTCTGCAATGGCCGTAATTACATCCCTCTTCATTTCACTGCTCATTGGAAAGAGAATCATCAGGTACCTTCAGGTGCAGCAGGTGGGTGAAGTGGTAAGAAATCTCGGTCTCGAAGGCCAGTATCAGAAAGAAGGTACTCCTTCAATGGGAGGTATTATAATACTGGCGTCAATAATTATTCCGACACTGCTGTTTGCAAGGCTCGATAATGTTTATGTTCTGCTGATGCTTCTGACGACAATATGGCTCGGATTCATAGGATTTCTCGACGATTACATAAAGGTATTCAGGAAGAACAAGGAAGGCCTGGCTGGCAAATTCAAGATCGCAGGGCAGATAATCCTTGGATTTATTATCGGGATAACTCTCTATTTCAGTGATGATGCAGTGATTGTTGAAAGAGTATCACTTTCCGAACTGTCGTCCCGCGAACGGACAGAAATGCTTGATTCTCCGGTTTCATATTCGGCACCTGGCGAGATAACGATGGAGCGCAAATCGACAAAGACAACCATTCCTTTTGTCAAGAATAACGAATTCAACTATTCATGGCTTGTTTCGTTCATACCTGAAAAGCAGCGCGAGTTATGGACATGGCTGGTATTTATCGGCATTGTGATTTTTGTAGTGACGGCTGTTTCCAACGGCGCCAACATTACCGACGGCCTCGACGGCCTTGCAACAGGCGTTTCGGCAATTACGGGAGTAGCCCTCGGTATACTGGCATATGTCTCCAGTAATATCATTTATGCCGAATATCTGAATATCATGTATATACCCAGATCGGAAGAGCTTGTTATTTATGCCAGTGCTTTTGTAGGGGCAACCATTGGCTTTCTGTGGTATAATTCATACCCTGCGCAGGTATTCATGGGCGACACCGGAAGCCTGGCACTGGGTGGTATCATTGCGGTATTCGCTATCATAATAAGGAAGGAACTGTTGATACCCATTCTTTGCGGGATATTCCTGGTTGAGAATCTGTCGGTTCTTATACAGGTTTCATGGTTCAAAAGAACAAAAAGGAAATACGGCGCGGGCAGGAGGGTATTCCTTATGGCTCCCCTTCATCATCATTATCAGAAGAAGGGTTATACGGAACCCAAAATAGTTACCCGTTTCTGGATAGTTGCTATGATACTGGCTGTGATAAGTATTGTGACGTTAAAGATAAGGTAGGCAAATGAAGAAGATTGTGGTACTCGGGGCAGGCGAGAGCGGTACGGGTTCAGCATTACTTGCGAAGAAGAAAGGCTTTGATGTGTTTGTTTCCGATATCGGTCAGATAAAGGAAAAATACAAGGCTGTCCTGGAGAAGAACCACATAAGATATGAGGAGGCAAAACATACCATGGATGAAATTCTGTCAGGCGATGAAGTGATCAAGAGTCCGGGTATTCCTGACAGCTCCTCGCTGGTGGTTCAGATCCGTGAAAAGGGAATTCCGGTCATTTCTGAAATAGAATTTGCCGGGCGGTTTGCTGAGGGGATCAAAATATGCGTTACCGGCAGTAATGGGAAAACCACGGTCACCAATCTTATATACCATATCCTGAACAAAGCAGGAAAAAAGGTTGCCATGACCGGCAATGTTGGAAAGAGCTTTGCGGAAGCTGTTGCTGAAGGAGATCATGATTATTATGTGATTGAGCTGAGCAGCTTTCAACTCGACGGAATGTACTCCTTCAGGGCTGATGTGGCTGTATTGATGAATATCACACCCGATCATCTCGACAGGTACGGTTATGATTTCAGCAATTATGTGGAGTCGAAATTCAGAATAACAAGGAACCAGTCCAAATCGGATTACCTTATTTACTGGGCCGACGATCCTGTAATAAAATCTGCTCTCGGGCAAAAGGAATACCCTATGATCCGGCTTCCTTTTTCAACTGTCACAATAGCGGGCATGAGCGCCTACCTCGAAAATGATGAGATAATTATTGATCACCAACATAAAACCAACCTTATGACCATACATGATCTGGCATTAAAAGGCCGTCACAATGTTTTCAACTCGATGGCGGCTGCACTTGCGGGTAAAGTTCTGGGTATCCGCAAGGATATCATCAGGGAAAGTCTAGCTGACTTTCAGGGTGTTGAACACCGGTTGGAGCCAGTTATTACTGTCTGTGGTATAAACTTCATTAATGATTCCAAAGGTACAAATGTCAATTCGACATGGTATGCACTGGAATGCATGGAGACCGATGTTGTATGGATTGCAGGGGGGATAGACAAGGGGAACGACTATTCCGAGCTCTACAATATAGTAAGGCAAAAGGTAAAGGCGATCGTATGCCTGGGAAAGGATAACAGGAAGATCATAGAGGCTTTCGGCGACAAGGTTCCCACCATTGTTGAAGCATATTCGATGGAAGAAGCGGTAAGGTCGTCATACTACCTTGCAAAGAAGGGACAGACAGTGCTTCTGTCGCCTGCATGTGCCAGCTTTGATCTTTTCAACAACTACGAAGACAGGGGCAGGCAATTCAAGCAGGCTGTAAGAAATCTTTAAACCGGACAAAATGCAGGAAAGCTGGATAAAAAGGACTTTTAAAGGAGACAGGGTGATCTGGACACTGGTAGCGGTGTTCATGATCTACTCCCTACTGGCGGTTTACAGCTCGTCGGCAGGCGTTGCCTTTATGAAGTATGGAGGCAATAACACCTATTTCCTCAGAAGCCAGTTTATCATGCTCATGCTTGGCCTGGTAATCATTGTTGTGGTTCACCATCTTCCCTACCGGATATATTCTTCCCTGGCCGGACTGGGACTTCTTTTATCGGTGGTGCTCCTGATCCTGACTTTTCTGATCGGGTCGCGGGTCAATGAAGCAACGCGGTGGATTGAAATACCCGGAACGGGTTTCAGGCTACAGACATCAGACGTGGCCAAGGTTGCTCTTGTAGTCTACCTTGCCAGCGCCCTGTCGAGATTTCAGAATGAACTGAACGATTTCATGCTTGTTTCCAAGTACATGATGCTGCCAGTCGCTGTTATCTGCGCACTCATCATGCCTGAAAACCTCTCCACAGCACTGATGATTTTTGGGATAAGCATACTTATTATGTTCATAGGAAGGGTCCCATTCAGATTTCTTCTGGCCTATATCGGTACAGGAGTCGCAGGAGTCCTTTTGTTTGCTGTACTCCTTACTCTTATATCTAAGGACAACCGCGTTGAGGTATGGAAGAACAGGATTGAAAATCATTTTTCGGGCAATGTTGACGATGATGAAGCATATCAGTCGAACCAGGCCAAGATAGCCATTTCCACGGGAGGTTTATTTGGCAAGGCGCCAGGGAAAAGCACCCAGCGGAACATGCTTCCACAATCAAACTCCGATTTCATTTTTGCCATTATTATAGAGGAATACGGACTGCTTTTCGGTGCGATCCCATTGATACTTGCATACATGATACTGCTGTTCAGGGGCATCGTTATCGTTAAAAAGTGTGACACAGCATTTCCTGCCCTGCTTGTTATAGGGTTGATAGTGATGATAACAATGCAGGCGATGCTTAACATGCTGGTTGCTGTGGGCTTGTTCCCGGTTACGGGGCAGACCCTCCCTATGGTGAGCTGGGGAAGAACTTCCGCACTTATGATGAGCTTTTCCATTGGTGCAATTTTAAGTGTGAGCCGGGTGGTTAATGCCAGGATAAGGAAGGAAGACCTGCCTGAAGAAGAAAAAACAGACGAAGGCGAAAAGATATATGAACCTGAAAAGGCATAAAAGGATCATCATCAGCGGAGGCGGCACGGGAGGTCACGTCTTTCCGGCTATAGCTATTGCTGATGCCCTGCGTACAGCTGAACCGGGAATTGAAATTCTTTTTGTTGGTGCTGAAGGAAGGATGGAGATGGAAAAAGTGCCCTTGTCGGGCTATAAGATCGTAGGATTACCAGTGGCAGGATTTGACAGGAAGAATATTTTCAGGAACCTTAAAGTAATAGCTTCCCTGATGAAAAGCCTGAGAATGGCCAGGAAAATAATAAATGAATTTAAACCTGATGTGGCAGTAGGTGTAGGCGGGTTTGCCAGCGGACCGCTGCTTAAACAGGCTTGCAGAATGGGAATACCTGCTCTTATACAGGAACAGAACAGCTATGCCGGCGTAACGAACAAATTGCTTTCTTCACGGGCTTCTGTAATATGTGTGGCATACGACGGAATGGAAAAGTACTTTCCGGCTGGTAAAATTATAAAGACAGGCAACCCTGTCAGAAACAGTTTTGAGAATCTTCCGCAAATACGAAGGGAGGCACTTGAGTACTTCGGCATCGATGGAAGCAGTCAGGTAGTGCTCATTCTGGGAGGTTCCCTGGGAGCAGGAAGCATAAATAAATGCTTCCTGGATAATATAGAAAAAATGGGCAATTCGGGATACAAATGGATCTGGCAGACAGGCAGGCACTATTATGATAATGTCTCCGGCCAGGTACATCACCCCGAAGAAAAAGGAATATTCCTCCATGCTTTCATCGACAGGATGGATTATGCATACTCTGCAGCCGATATCGTTGTTACCAGATCAGGCGCAGGAACAATATCGGAGCTTTGCCTGGCGGCAAAGCCGTCTATACTGGTGCCTTCGCCTAATGTTGCTGAAGATCACCAGACAAAGAATGCAATGGCACTAGCAGGGAGAAATGCAGCTTTAGTCGTGTCTGATAAAGACGCAGGGAAGAAGCTTCTGCCTGAGGTGCTTAATCTTCTGGCGGACAAAGACCGGCAAAAAATACTTTCAGTCAATATTTCGGAAATGGCAGAACCCCGTGCTGACATAAAAATTGCCAATGAGGTTCTGAAACTTGCAGGGAGATGATAGACTTGAAAAACATAAAGGCTGTTTATTTTATCGGAATAGGAGGTATCGGAATGAGTGCCCTGGCTAACTATTTCCTTGAAAAAGGCATGACAGTTGCAGGTTACGACAGGACAGAAACTGATTTGACTGTATCTCTGGCCTCCAGGAGATGTGCGATCACCTATTCAGATGACCCGGCCACAATTCCGGATATTTTCAGGGATATCTCAGACAAGAATCGTGTACTTGCAGTTTATACCCCGGCAATACCCGGGAACAGTAATATACTGGCATTTTTCAGGGATAGCGGCCATAAGCTGTATAAGAGATCAGAAATCCTGGGCGAGATATCTTCCGGTACTGATACTCTGGCAGTGGCAGGAACTCATGGTAAAACCACCATTTCCACCATGATCGCGCATATTCTTACACAATCTCATATAGGGTGTTCTGCATTTCTCGGGGGAATTTCTAAGAATTATGGCTCTAATTATTTATCCGGAAGAAGCAGATACACCGTAATGGAAGCGGATGAATTCGACCGTTCATTTCACAGGCTTTCACCTCTGATGGCCGTAGTGACCTCTGTCGATGCCGACCATCTCGATATTTACGGTAGTCATGAAGAAATGATCGTCGCATACCAGGAATTCTGCAGGAAGATCAGGCCTGACGGCAGGCTGTTGATTCATAATGATATAAGAAACAAAATCAAAGTGCCTGATGGTGTCGTGGGAAAATTTTACGGATCTGGTGCCGGATCAGATTACCGGGCCTCAGAAATAAGGTCCTTTGAGGATTATTATGTCTTCAATCTTGAAACACCGGAAGGCAGGTTGGGTGACATTCATTTTCCCTTCCCCGGTAAGATAAATATAGAGAATATTACTGCCGCCTCTGCGATCGCGCTCATGTGCGGAGTGACCGGGAATGAGCTTCGGACTGCAATATCCGGATTTAAAGGTGTCAGAAGACGGTTCGATATCAGGATCAACAAACCGGGTATAACATATATTGATGATTATGCCCATCATCCGGAGGAAATAAAGGCTTGCATAAATTCTGTCAGGGAATATTTCAGGGGCAGGAAAATCACCGGCATATTCCAGCCTCATCTTTATTCAAGGACAAGGGATCATGCAGAAGGATTTGCTGCAATACTTGACCGGCTCGACGAGATTATCCTGCTTCCCGTTTATCCGGCACGCGAGGAACCCATACCGGGAGTTTCATCCGAAATGATATTCTCAAGAATGAAATCGGGGAATAAAAGGATGCTTAGGCTTGAGGACCTACCAGATGCACTCGAGATAGATAAGCTCGATGTGCTTATTACTATTGGAGCGGGTAACATTGACAAGCTGGTAATCCCTATTGAAAACAAACTGAAAAGCCTGACAGGCGCATGAAGAAGATAACCGCGATATTACTGTTACTGCCAACATTGTATCTTGTTGCTGTACCGGTTTACTATGCCTGCAAAACGCTCAAAAAGCCTTTCACGGGAATCAACATAACAATTGCGGATTCATCAGAATATCACTTTGTTACGCATAACCGGATTTTGAATCTCATTGGCAATAATAACGGAAAGATCATCGGGAAGCCTGTGGGAGAATTAAGATTGTCGGATATAGAAAACGATTTAATCAGTTTGCGCGAACTGAAGGTAGCTGAAGTATATGTGACTGCGGAAGGAGCCCTTAACGTTTATGCTGACCAGCGCGATCCGGTAATGCGGGTAATGGCAAACAATGGAGGTGATTACTATATTGACAATGAAGGTATTGTTATCAGAAGGAGAAATCTCTATACACCGCGCCTGCATATCGTGGGAGGGAATGTTAATATCAGCCAGGCTATGCTTGACGGTGTAAGTGTTCTGGATACAAGCATCAAGAATTCAATTCTTAAGGATATTTATTACCTGGTTGATTATATCAACAGCGACAGTTTCTGGTCAGCCCAGATTGATCAGATATATGTCGACGGTAATGATGAAATTGATCTTATTCCACGCGTTGGCAATCACATGATACATCTCGGGACTGCTGATAACTTCATGGACAAGCTCCGTAACCTCAGGGAGTTTTACGATAAGGTTCTTCCGGTGGTGGGATGGAACAGATATTCAGTAATAAATCTGGCATTCAGCGATCAGATAGTATGCAGGCGAAGATAAGGCGAAGATAAACAGATAACCATATTTCAGACTATGAGCAAAAAGGAACAGTATGTAGCAGCAATCGACATAGGAACCACAAAAATAGTGGCAATTGTCGGTACAAGGAATGAGAACGGAAAAATAGAGATCCTTGGTTTAAGCAAGGCCCCTTCAAAAGGAGTTAAAAGGGGAGTCGTACTTAACATCGAGGAGACGGTGAATGCAATCCAAACCACAGTGGAAGATGTGCAGCAAAGGTCGGGAATTATGTTCTCCGAAGTCTTTGTGGGAATAGCCGGCCAGCATATAAAAAGCCTTAAGACGCGCGGATATATAATGCGCGATGCCTACGAGGATGAAATAAAAAAGGAAGAGGTGTTCCGGCTTATTGAGGACATGTACAAGATCCATGTGGATATTGGGGAGGAGATCATTCATGTCATACCTCAGGTTTTCATTGTTGACAATGAAACAGGCGTGAAGAGTCCTGTCGGATTCTGCGGCAGACGTCTTGAAGCCAACTTTCATATTGTCATAGGGCAGGTTGCTGCGGCCAAGAATATTGAGAAATGTATCAGAAAAGCCCGGATGTCAGTTAAGGATATGATACTTGAACCCCTCGCATCGGCCGATGCCGTGCTTACCGAAGACGAAAAGGAGGCAGGGGTTGTGCTTGTTGACATTGGAGGAGGCACAACTGATATAGCCGTTTATTATGACAATATCATCCGGCATACTGCTGTGATACCATTTGGCGGAAATGTGGTGACAAAAGACATCAAGGAAGGCTGCGCTATTCTTCAAAGACATGCCGAACAGCTTAAGATTCAGTATGGATCGGCCCTCGGGGACATAGCTCCTGAGGACAAGGTGGTTGCCATACCCGGTATCAGCGGACGGGAACCCAAGGAGATCTCCTTTAAAAGCCTGGCATATATAATACAGTCGAGGATGGAAGAGATTATTGACATAGTGAATTTTGAAATACAAAATTCAGGTTATGCCGATAAACTGGCTGCAGGTATTGTAATTACCGGAGGTGGTGCAATGCTCAGGCACCTTCCCCAGCTTATGAAATTCAAGACTGCAATGGATGTGAGAATTGGCTTGCCCAACGAACATCTTTCCGGTTCAGCAAAGAATGAGATCAACCAGCCGATGTATGCAACCAGCGTAGGCCTTATAATGAGAGGGTTTGATTATCTTGACACATATAAGAAATCATTCAATGCTGCCAGAAAGGAGGAATACGTCAGGCCGAAAACGGTTATTACCGAGAAAGCCGGAACGGAGACCGGTGAAGTAACTGATCCGGTGCACGAAGAGGAAAAAGTATCTTTGGCTGATAAAATCAAGCAGATGCTGTCAAAGATTTTTGAGGTCGAGGATCAGAAGATAAGTTAGAAGCTTTAATAGGACTGGGCTGCTGTTGATATAACTGTTCGCAAACATTAACAAAATGAAAAAAACCATGACAGACGATATAATGAACTTTGACCTGCCGGTGGAAAGATCTTCAATAATAAAAGTTCTTGGTATAGGAGGGGGAGGAAACAATGCTGTCAACCACATGTTTGAAAGGGGAATAAAGGACGTGAACTTTGTGGTATGCAATACTGACCATCAGGCTCTTGCCAAAAGCCCTGTGCCTGTAAAGGTACAGATCGGAGAATCCATAACTGAAGGCCGGGGTGCGGGCAGCAAGCCAGAAATCGGTCGTCAGGCTGCAATGGAAAACCTGGGAGATGTAATGGCCGGTCTTTCCGGAAACACAAAAATGGTGTTCCTGACAACAGGAATGGGCGGAGGCACAGGCACCGGTGCCATACCGGTAATAGCTAAAGCCTGCAGGGATGCCGGGCTGCTGACAATTGCCGTTGTGACAATCCCGTTTAAGTCGGAAGGGAAGATAAGAATAAGATATGCCGTCGACGGTATCAACGAACTTAAGGACCACGTCGATTCCCTGCTTGTCATAAATAATGAAAAGCTCAGGGAGATATACGGCAACCAGGGAGTGTCGACGGCATTTGCCAAAGCTGATGATGTTCTAACCGTGGCAGTCAAGGGGATAGCTGAAATAATAACTGTGGCAGGATACATCAATGTTGATTTTGCCGATGTTGAGACAGTGATGAAGGATTCTGGCGTTGCAATCATGGGTATGGGTGCCGCTTCGGGTGAGAAAAGGGCTCTGAGGGCTATTGAAGATGCACTTGCTTCACCCCTTCTCAATACACACGACATAACAGGTGCTAAAAGTATCCTGATAAACATATCATCAGGACTGGCTCAGAATGAACTCACAATGGATGAGCTTGGTGAAATAACCGATTACATGTATGAAGTCGCCTCTGAAGATGCCCTTATTATCAGAGGATTATCTCAGGATGAAAGTCTTGGCGACAAAATAAGTGTTACTGTAATAGCAACCGGTTTCCCGGCAAACAGCGTCTTTACTCCCTATAAGCATCCCAAACCCACCAGGGTTGACCTTATGCCTCTTAATAATCCTGTCCCGCCGCATATAGTCCCGGAGAAAGGGGAGGAACTCTTTACGGTACATGAGAAGCATCGCCACTCAATAATAACCAGCCTCGATGATGAAATTCAGGGTGAACTGGAATTTTCTTCCGGGCCTTTGACTGAAATAAATGAATTAAGAAGCAGACATACAAATGAGGATGATCAGGAAGAAAAGGAGAAACCTGAAACCACTTTGCTGAAGGTTAAGCATATGCAGAATATCCTCAAAAAGGAAGGGCTCACGAGCAAAACCACCAAGGAGAACATAGATACCTTCGAAGATGTGCCTGCCTATATAAGAAGGAATATGCCCATCAGCAACAGGGACAGCGTAAAGGAAAGCAAAGTCTCAAAGTTCACCTTATCATCAGGTGAAGATGACGAGCCTGTGCTTCGGGAAAATAATGCCTATCTTAACGATAATGTAGATTGATGTGAAGGTTGTAGCATCAAATAATAGCAGGGGCGCAACATGCTCCACCCCTGCCATTATGACCGGTCACAACTCCTGAGTTCATAATATTTTCTATATTTGCGCTGATGCGGCTAAAACTGGCAATATTACTGCTACTGGTATTTCCATCAGCATTATCGGGACAAAAACAGGATACTGTAAAACCGAGAATAATTAAACAGTGGAATCTGTCTTCGGATTTTACTGAGGAAATAGTAGTTCCGTTTGATACCGTTTTTTCCCTTTTTAACAGATACCGCCTGGCTGATAAGCATTCTCCCTTCAATGCTACGCTCGGAAACTATGGACTTCCGTTTTACCAGATAAACTTTTTTGACCGGATAACAGATCCTGACAGATTTCTTTACAGCCACTATTACCCGTTCATGTATCTGCCCGAAAGATATCTTTTCATGAATACCCAGGTGCCTTTCACTGAACTAGTATGGACTTTCGGAGGCGCTCGGGAGGTGGCTGAGCAGACATTCAGGGTAAGACACTCTCAGAATGTGAACAGATACCTTAATTTCGGTCTTGTGTATGATGTTGTTTACAATCTTGGACAGTACAGCTATCAGCGGGCAATTGATAAGAATTTTGCCTTCTATACTTCATATACCGGTGAAAAATATAAGCTCTATTTTGCTGCCGGTATAAATAATATGTCCTCAAATGAAAACGGAGGCATAGCGGATTATAGTCACCTCAGCCAGTTCGACACCCGTGATGTTGAAGTTAACCTTGGCGGGCTTAATGAGGCTGCCAGTGAACTGAAGAACAGAAATTTTATGCTTGTCCAGCGCTATACTGTGGGATCGGGATCAAAAGCCAGCCCTGATTCCACTGCAAAATCCGGGTCTTTTAGCCTGAGTGGAACTTTCTCCCACATTCTCACTCTTGAGAACAACCGCAGGACTTATTCGGATAAAATGCCGGAATCAGGATTTTATGATACGGTTTTTATAAATGCAGGCGAGACCTTTGATTCCTTGTATTCAAGAAGCCTCAAAAACACTCTCAGGTTTGATTTTTCTACAGATGAAACAAGGAAATTCAGGCTCGGCGGTGGTGCCGGTATAAGAAATGAGTTTCACAGGTACAGTCAGATTATTCCCTCTCACGGGATCCCGGAAGCTGATACGGCAACATGGAAGAAGAATAACTTTGTCATCACCGGCCGCCTCTATAACAATATAGGCGAGAAATTCCGGTGGACTGCTACCGGGGACCTCTATCTCAGCGGGTACAGAGCCGGGGATTTCTTTCTTAAAGGAATTGTATCAAAAGGTTTTGTCTGGAACAAAGGTACTGCTCTTTGGAATATTACAGCAGGAATGTCAAATACCCTTCCTTCATTCTGGTATGAGCAATGGGGAAGCAACCATTTCGAATGGAAGAACGCCCTGGACAAGGAGTTCAGGATTGATGTCGGGACAGATTTTTCGTATCCCGGAAGAAATACGAGAATCAGGCTTAACTATGCTGTTATTGACAATTACACCGACTTTGACAGCCATGCACTCCCTTCACAGCACTCAGGTGGCTTATCGGTATTATCCCTGTATCTGAACAAGGACCTGAGATTATGGAAATTTCATCTTTCAACAGATGTTATGTTTCAGCAAACCAGCAATGAAGATGTTCTTGACCTGCCGTTTGTTACCCTAAGGTCGGCAGGTTATTTTGAACATCTTTTTGTTTTCCGGAAAACAAAGGGAGACCTCAACACCCAGATTGGCGCAGATGTAACACTGCATTCTTCCTATTACCCCTATAACTATATGCCTGCAACCGGTAGATTCTATCGCCAGGATAAAGAAACAACAGGCAATTATCCATTCATTAACTTGTTTCTCAACCTCAAGCTCAGGAGAACCAGGATTTTTATAATGTTCGATCATATGAACGCCGGCCTCATGGGATATGATTATTTTATGGTACCGTCATACCCTATGAATTACAGGCTGTTCAGATACGGGATAGCCTGGACTTTTTACAATTAAAAAAATGCTCTAAATTTGTGGCTGGTTTTGAAATTGAACGTATGCCGGGAATTTATGGGTTATATTATTGATATACAAGTATCAAATAATACATTGTTTATAATTTCCGGCAGTCAAATTATACAGTAATCTGACAAAAAGTAAATCTTTTGGCTAAAATTCTTCCACTGGCATTTTACCTGTTTTCGTTATTGTTAATCTCATGTTCTGACAATGATAATTCACAGTCGGACGATTCACCAATATCACAGGAAGCTTCACGGGCCGACCGGGGAAGGCTTGTTGCTGTAACAGGCTTTAATTCAACAGATTATTTTATTTACAGGGGTGAGCCGATGGGTTTTCAGTACGAGCTTCTGGAATCGTTTTCGGATCATTCAGGATATGACATAGTTATAAAGCCGGAGAATCACACAGACAGGGCAATAAGCATGCTTCGTTCAGGGGAAGCTGATATACTTGCAATAAGTCTTACTGTCAACAAGTCAGCAAGAAGAGGAATAAAGTACACGGGACCTGTTGGTGAAACACGGCAGGTACTCGTTCAAAGGAAGCCAAAGGGATGGCAGAAAATGACAGGGGAAGAAGTTGAAAAGAGCCTTGTACGGGATAAAGCCAACCTTAAGCATAAGACGGTATATGTACAGGGAGGTTCCGTGTATGCTGGAAGGTTGCGGTCGCTTTCTAGGGAAATAGGTGGAAGGGTTGATGTGGTTGAGGTGCCTCTTGATGATGAGGTTCTTATACAGCAGGTTGACAGAGGGGAGATCGATTACACTGTATGCGATGAGAATGTCGCACTTGTTAATGCATCTTATTATCCCGGCATTGATGTTGGCACTCCCGTCAGTCAATTGCAGGAACTTGCCTGGGCAGTAAGGAAGGCTGATTCTAAAACGTTGCTGAGCGAGCTGAACGAGTGGCTTGCTGAATTCAGAAAAACAACTGAATATGCGATACTTTATGCAAAGTACTTCAGGAATGACAGGTCGGGGGCCATTGTAAAGAGTGAGTATTTTGCATTAAACACAGGGCGCATCTCAAGGTGGGACGAGATAATTAAGGTATACAGCGAAAGCATTGGCTGGGATTGGCGGCTTCTTGCCTCGCTAATCTGCCAGGAGTCCCGTTTCAATCCTCAGGCTACATCTCCGGTGGGCGCTTATGGCCTCATGCAGGTCATGCCGGAAACTGAAGTCAACTTCGGCATAGATATAAGGTCATCACCCCAGAATAATATCAAAGCCGGAACACGCTATATTAAATGGCTTCATTCAATATTTGATTCTGAAATAGCAGACAGGGAGGAACGTATCAAATTCATTCTTGCAGCTTATAATGCAGGTCCGGGGCACATTCTTGATGCGATGAGGCTTGCAGAAAAGAATGGGATGGATCCCCTTGAATGGGACAGCAGCGTGCGTCAGTGGCTTCTGAAAAAGTCGGAGCCTCAATACTATTCTGACACAATTGTAAAGAGCGGTTATTTCAGAGGCGGCCAGACTGTTGCTTTCGTGGATGAAATACTCGAAAGGTATGAACACTACATCAATATTGTCCCATAGTATGGGTTACCCTGGTTTTTATTCAGTCAGCTTAAGAAGCTGTCAAAAGAAGAACTTTGGAGTACCTAATCGTACCTGATTGCTTTTACGGGAGTGATCCTGCTGATCAGTTTTGACGGGATTAAGAGCATGAAAAGTATAGCTGCCATAGACCCGGCATTAAGCAGCAGTATATGGAAAATGGAAAGATTCACAGGAACTGTCTTTATGTAATATGATGAAGGATCAAGGGTTATGAAACCTGTCTTGAGCTGGAGGAATGCTATGGTTATCCCGATCAGATTTCCCCATAACAGTCCCTTGCCTATCAGATAAGCTGCCTGGTAAAGGAATACTTTCCGGATGGTTCTGTCCTCAGAGCCCAGAGCTTTTAAAACGCCAATCATATTTGTTTTTTCAAGTATAAGAATAAGCAGGCCCGAGATCATATTAAAACCAGCAACAATAAGCATCAGTGTTATGATGATTATGACATTCATGTCCTGAAAATTGAGCCAGTCAAAGATCTGGGGATACCTTAACCTGATATTTGTAACCTTGAATTTTGTTTCATCCTCAGCCAGCCTGTATCCTATTGCTTCCCTTACTGCAAGGGTCATTTCATCGAGCCTGTCAAAATCATCGATGAAGATCTCAAATCCGCTTATTTTGTCTTCATCCCATCCATTAAGCCTTTTAATGTGTCCGATATCGCAAAAGACATACATCTTATCAAATTCTTCCAGGCTGGTTTCATAAATGCCGCAAATTGTGAATTTTCTCGACCGGGGAGGATCCTGTACAAAATGCATTATGAACGAATCGCCTGTTTTCAGCCTGAGCATAGCGGATATCTTTTTCGAGATGATCACATCATTGGTCCGACCGGTATCGGTGACAGTGAAGATCCTGCCGTCAACTATATGGGATCCGAAGTAGCTCCAGTCGAAATCACTGCCAACCCCTTTCAGAAGCACTCCCTGGATATCCTTTTCGGTTTTTATAATTCCTGCTTTGGTTGCATATACCTGTATATGCCTGATACCATTTGTCTGCTTTATTTTGGGAATAAAATCCTGGGCGTCGCTTATGGGAGCTGTTTCAAACGAGATGTTGGAATCGAAATTGACTATCTGAATGTGTGATCCGAAGCCTGTCACCTTTTCCCTTATCTGCTGCTTGAATCCCGTGAGGATTGCAACTGCAACTATCATCACGGCAAGGCCCGCCGCAATGCCTGTTATGGCAATAATATTGATTGGCCTGGAAAAGGATGTTCCTTCACGCCTTCCCCTGATGAGTCTCTTTGCTATGAAGTAAGGGAAATTCATATTGGTTAATTGTTGTCAAATTTAATAAATTATGCTTAGCAAGGGATTGCGGAGAACTAAAACAGCGGCTGCAAATGTGCATTGAAAAAAAGCAAAATATTCTTAGATTTACTGAATATTTAAAATTAGATCATGAAAAAAATAGCGTCTTTACTTTCAATATCTGTTCTTCTTATCATTTCATCATGCAGTGGCACGGAAAAGAACCAGATACTAACCGGGGCTGATCAGCCGGAACTTTACAGGCCACTACTTGAAGATAAGGCAGTTGGAATAGTCGCAAACCAGACTTCTCTTACTGGCGGGATCCATCTTGTTGATTTGCTTGTAAAGATGGGTATTGACATTAAGGTGATCTTTGCCCCTGAACATGGTTTTCGTGATCTTGCCGATGCAGGAGAATCGATTGAGGACGGAAAGGATGAATCCACGGGAATAACGGTTACCAGTCTCTACGGCAGTCATTATAAGCCGACACCCGAGGATCTGAAGGGTATTGATGCTGTTGTATTTGATATTCAGGACGTGGGAGCACGGTTCTACACATACATCTCCACCCTTCACTATGTGCTGGAAGCCTGTGCGGAAAACAATGTAAAATGCATTGTGCTTGACAGGCCAAACCCAAACGGATACTATTTTGACGGGAATATTGCCGATACCGCCAGGCGTTCATTTGTCGGTATGCACCCGGTACCTATAGTCCATGGCATGACAGTGGGAGAATATGCAGGAATGGTTAACGGAGAGGGTTGGCTTGGAGGAGGCATAAAATGTGATCTCACTGTTATAAAATGCAGGAATTACACACATGACACGTTGTATGACCTGCCAGTAAAGCCTTCACCTAACCTGCCTAACCAGACATCGGTTTACCTTTATCCTTCAATATGCTTTTTTGAAGGAACCAATATCTCCCTGGGCAGGGGAACGGCATTCCCCTTCCAGGTTTATGGCTCACCGGAACTGCCTGACAGGGGATTCAGCTTCACTCCTGAAAGCGTTCCCGGAGCAAAAAACCCACCTCTACTGGGCGTAAAATGCTTTGGGAAGGACCTTCGCAATGCCATACAGGATAAAATTGTTCCCGTTCCCCGTCTGAACCTGGAATGGGTGATTGAGGCCTACCGCGATTATCCTGACAAGGAGAAGTTCTTTACCCCATATTTTGATGTGCTGGCATCCGGAACGGCATTGAGAGAACAGATAATCCAGGGAATGAACGCTGATGAGATAAGGGCAACATGGCAGGAAGGACTGACGGCATTTGGAATGATCAGGGCTAAATATCTGCTCTATGATTGAGTGATTATGATTATTTCATAAGTACCGACCAGATGTCCGGTTTGAAGGTCTTAACGGTTTTCGACACTTAAAGCTTCAATACTCCGTTACAGCAAATCAATCTGTCCTGCCGGGGTAAGTTTTCAACGCTTCAGCCAGAACCTCCATGGCGCTTCTTAGCTCTTGTATATTAAGCACGTATGCAATTCTAACCTCATTTCTGCCCAGATCAGGAGTTGAATAAAAACCTGAAGCTGGAGCTATCATTATGGTCTGGTTTTTATACTGAAATTTCTCAAGAAGCCACTGGGCAAATTTGTCAGAGTCGTCAACAGGAAGCTTTGCCACAGTATAAAATGCACCTTTTGGCTTAGGGCATTTCACGTCGGGAATTTTGTTAAGGGCATCGACCAGAAAATTGCGTCTTGCAGTATATTCCTTGTTAACTCCGGCGAAGTATTCCGGAGGAGTATCAATAGATGCTTCTGCTGCAACCTGACCCAGCCCGGGAGGGGAAAGCCTTGCCTGTGCGAACTTAAGTGCGGTGGCAATGACGTCTTTATTCCTTGATACAAGGGCTCCGATGCGTACCCCGCATGCGCTATAGCGTTTTGATATAGAATCAATCAGTATTACGTTTTGCTCTATTCCTTCAAGATTCATAGCAGAGGAATAACTGGCGCCGTCATAGCAGAACTCACGGTAGGCTTCATCCGAGAAGAGAAAAAGATCGTATTTTTTCACGATATCTCTTATCTGCCGCATTTCTTTATCAGTATAGAGATAGCCTGTGGGATTGTTTGGACTGCAGATTAAGATTCCTTTTGTTTTAGCGTTTATTTTCCCCTCAATCTCTACTATCGGAGGAAGAGCAAAACCATTGTCAATATATGAAGTCACTGGAACAATCTTTACGCCGACAGTGACTGCAAAGCCGTTATAATTGGCATAAAAAGGCTCAGGGATTATAATCTCATCTCCGGGATTCAGGCACGAAAGCATTGCAAACAGGACAGCCTCAGAACCACCTGTTGTGATAAGCATCTGTGTATGATCTATATCTATTCCAACGCCTTTGTAATAACCCGCAAGCTTTCGTCGATACGACTCATTACCTGCTGAATGACTGTATTCTATTACCTTCTGGTCAAGATTCCTGATGGCATTAAGTGCTGTATCCGGTGTTAATATATCGGGCTGGCCGATATTCAGATGATAAACTTTTATTCCTTTCCTCTTTGCTTCCTCGGCATAGGGAACAAGCTTTCTTATAGGAGATGCAGGCATCAGCCGGCCCTTTTCGGATATTAACGGCATAGAATGATTTTTTGATTATTTATTCCTGTTTTTAAACGTAAAATTAGCAAAAATCCGATCCTGTTGCACAAATATGTGATTCAGCAATTTTGAAATTTTTCCGCTTACTGCCGGAGAGCATTCTCATTTCTATATTATCCCCCGGCGATGCCCGGGTCTAATATGTGTAACCGCTTACACGGTTGATTGTATTTGGATTAGTTCATTCATTGACCTACCTGAAACATGAAACAACCGCATATTGTTATTGCGTTATTTTGTTATTACGCTATTTCGTTTCCAGGAATCCGAGACCTGAAATCCGAAACCTAAATCGAGGCGAAGCCGGATTCACCGAAGGCAAATCATGAACCGCCCGGTACCCGGCGCCCGGAGTCCTGCACCCCTTCAACCCTTTCCCTTTTCCATTCAACCCTTTCTTAACCCTCTGGTTGTCCAGCTTCCTGCAAATGTCAATGAAAAGTCAGAGAATTTTACTGCAATCTAATAACATATTATTTTCTATTTTTGCGATTCGATCATCATATCAGAATACAAAAACTTTTTCCAATGGATATTTCTTCGAAATACGAGCCGGGCAAGGCAGAGGGCAGGTGGTATGCGTACTGGATGAAACACGGTCTTTTCGGAAGTGTTCCCGATAGAAGGGAGCCTTATACAATTGTCATCCCTCCGCCCAATGTTACGGGAGTCCTGCATATGGGTCACATGCTGAACAATACCATTCAGGATGTACTTATCAGGCGGGCAAGGATGCTGGGTAAAAATGCATGCTGGGTTCCAGGAACGGATCATGCTTCAATAGCTACGGAAGCCAAAGTGGTGGCCAAGCTGAAAGCGGAGGGCATTGAAAAGCGAGATCTTCAGAGGGAGGAGTTTCTTCATCACGCCTGGGATTGGACTAACAGGCACGGAGGCATTATTCTGGAGCAGTTGAAAAAACTGGGGGCTTCATGTGACTGGAACCGTACACTTTTCACCATGGACGATAAAAGGTATGAATCGGTGATAAAAGTCTTTATTGACCTGTACAACAAGGGATTGATTTACAGGGGTGTGCGAATGGTCAACTGGGATCCCGAAGCGCGGACTGCTGTATCAGATGAAGAGGTGAACTACACTGATGAAAAGTCGAAGCTTTACTATGTGAGATACAGAATAGCGGGTGAAGATGAATATATAGTTATTGCAACAACAAGACCGGAGACTATACTTGGTGATACGGCGGTATGCGCAAATCCGGCAGATGAAAGATATAAGCGCCTCAAGGGCAGGAAAGTTATTGTACCCATGGTAAACAGGGAGGTGCCTTTCATCTTCGATGATTATGTTGATATGGAATTTGGCACCGGGTGTCTTAAAATTACTCCTGCGCATGATATTAATGATTATGAAATAGGTATCAGGCATAATCTTCCCTCAATAGATATTTTCAATGACGACGGGACAATTAGCTCAAGAGCCGGAATGTTTGAGGGTGTTGAAAGGTTTCTTGCCAGGGATCTTGCCGAGAAGGAGCTGAAGAGGACTGGTAACCTGGTTAAGGTTTTGCAATATAATAATAAGGTAGGACGTTCGGAAAGGACCAGTGCAGTGATAGAACCAAAACTCTCAATGCAATGGTTCCTTAAGATGAAGGATATCTCAAAGCCTGCCCTTGACGCGGTGCTTAACGGTGAGATACTTCTTCATCCGGCGAAGTTCAGAAACCTTTACCGTCACTGGATGGAGAATGTACACGACTGGTGCATAAGCCGCCAGCTGTGGTGGGGACACAGGATCCCGGCCTGGTATTATGGCACGAATGGTGTTGTTGTTGCAGTCAATGCTCAGGAAGCCCTCAGGCTGGCAAGGCAGGAAGAGGGCAATGAGAACCTGAAGGAAGAAGATCTGCGACAGGATGAGGATGTTCTGGATACCTGGTTCTCTTCCTGGCTATGGCCCATAACTTCGTTTGACGGGATAAATGATCCTGAAAATCCCGACATGAAATATTATTATCCTACCAATGATCTTATTACTGCGCCTGAGATACTGTTCTTCTGGGTAGCCAGGATGATAATTGCCGGTTATGAATTCCGGGGGGAAAAACCATTCAGGAATGTTTATCTCACAGGGCTGGTCCGAGATCAGCAAAGGCGCAAAATGTCAAAATCGCTCGGTAATTCTCCGGAACCTCTTGACCTGATAGAAAAATATGGGGCTGATGGTGTCAGGGTAGGGATGATGCTTTGCTCGCCTGCAGGGAATGACCTTCTTTATGACGATTCCCTTCCTGAACAGGGACGGAATTTTGCAAACAAGATATGGAATGCTTATCGCCTGGTTACAAGCTGGACCGTTGACGACAGTCTTGAACAACCTGACTACTCAGGTGCAGCTGTTAAATGGATGAAAGAAGTGACCAGGAAGGCAGTCGGGAAAATCGACTCGGATTTCAGGAAGTTCAGGATATCAGAAGCTCTCATGGTCTCCTACAAGCTATTCTGGGACGAGTTCTCATCCTGGTTCCTTGAAATAGTCAAGCCGGAATACAAGAAACCGATTGACAGGGTTACCTTTGAAGCCACCAGGGAGATATTCGACAGTCTTTTACGGATTATTCATCCCTTTATGCCTTTCATAACCGAGGAGATATGGCAGAAGATAAAGGAGCGAAGGGAAGGGGAAAGTATAATGGTCAGCGCCATGCCTGAAGTCAGAAGATACAACAGAGATCTGATAGCAAGATTCGACCGGATCAAGGAGATTGTAAGCTCGGTGAGGACTGTCAGAAAAGAAAAGCAAATACCTGCGGGAGAGAGAATAGTGCTGATGATCAGATCGGAGAGGCAGGATTTTGACGTTGAATTCCTGCCGGTAATTTCGAGGCTATGCAAATTAGCCGACATAAAATTCGTTGAAGGAAAGCAGAATGGAGTTGCATCATTTATGGCAGGTACAATTGACTTCTATATTCCACTGGGCGATATGCTAGATGTTGAAAGCGAGAGGGAAAAAATCCTGGCGGACCTTGAATACTACAGGGGATTTCTTGAATCGGTGATGAAGAAACTTAATAATGAGCGATTTGTAAAAAACGCCCCTGCAAATGTACTTGAACTGGAGAAGAAGAAGAGAAGCGACACAGAGCAAAAGATTAAATCACTATCAGAGAGACTTCAGGAGCTATAAAACTGAGTTCCGGTTTACCGGTTTCTGACAACGAATAAAATGTCTCTGGAGAATATCAGGGAGCCAGCTTCCTGATGAAATAATTCTGATTGACTTCTACAAATTCCCAGTTATCATTTATAACGAGGTTCCATCCTTCGCCGTAGATATGATTTCTTTCCTTCCGTAGGCCTTTGGCATTAATACGCAGGTGCCTGTAGTTATTCGACACGAGGCAGCCTGTTTTATCAACAGTCAGTTTTCCCCAGTTATCAGATACTCTCAACCTGCTGTAAAGGATCCCGAGAGTGTCGAGAGCATGAACATCTTCAGGCTCAAAGTCAAAGTAAGGGCTTTCAAGTTCAATGAAAACAACGGGTTTTTCAGTAAATAAAGCCACCTGCTTGTCAAGCCTCTCTTTAATGTCCCTGAGACGTTGTTCCTCTTCATTCTTGATTTCTTCAAAATTATAGCTGAAGGCAATGCTGCCTGCAACATCCCTGCAGATAGCAGGCAATTCAATTCCATAAACCTCCCTTACCAGCTTCCCAAGGTCGGTTTTCTCTGATCTTATGGTTTTGAAATCAAATCCGTTCTGCGATAGCAATGTGGCATACAATGCGCCATGAATAAAGCCATATGACCGTGAATATGACTGAAAGGAATATATCATTTCATGGTATTCGCGCAGACGTTTTCTGAATTCATCTGGTGTTTCTGAAATAAGTGAAATATATGTAAATGTAGCCAGTCCTTCATAAGTCTCGAACCTGATCTGGTCAGCAGTGAAAGCAGGGTAGGTTTCATGTGTTGCTCCCCTGAAGATAAGGGCATCTCTTAAGGCAAGCAGCTTTTCTTCGCCGCTGGTGTTTAAAGCCTTGATCAATGCTTTCCATTCCAGTTTCAGAAAGAGCCTGGCTTGTTGTTCATCAAGGTTTGATGTGTTGTAGGTTGTGAAAAGATCAGGCCATGTCTCAAGCTGGAATTTATGGAACAGACTGTGGACAGCTCTTGCTTTGATACGGTAATCATCCTCTTCCTCAGGCAGTGGTACTGAAGCAAATATGGTACCTCCAAATCTGATTGGAGCGTTGCTTATAATCATTTCCCTGGGATAGGAACCGGTGTACACGTTCTCTCTGGGTTTCAGAAGCTCTTCCCCGTCAGGCTGATTTGCAGTTATTTTCCTGGTTCTGCGGTCTATGAACATCAGAGGAGCATATAGGTCCTTTCCCCATAACTTGCCGCTGTCGCTGGCACAGATTTTTTCTATGGCATTGAAATACTCCTCTGCTTTTTCAGGTGTAAAATATGAGTCTTCCACTTTCTCTTTGCATGAGATTAAAGTAGCAAAAAAGAACAGGAATAATACCTTTTTCATCTTTCCGGTTTAAAGGCCCTAATTTACACAATTTTCAGACGCGGCAAATATTGGCTGGCACTGTATAATATTTGTCAGTTTTTGTGTGGGTTTTATTAAATACTTTTGGCTTCCCTTAAAATCAGAAAAAAGTCAGCCATGCAAAATGACATAATGATGAACCCAAACGAGCTTGTTCAGTTCCTGGGAAAGAATCCGGGCGATTTCACGCGAGACGACATTATAAGGTTTATGGAGGCAAAAGGAATCAGAATGGTAAACTTCAGATATACTGCGGATGACGGCAAGCTTAAAATCCTGAATTTTGCCCCGTACAGCAAGGATCATCTTAAGGCAATACTTACTGCCGGTGAAAGAGTTGACGGTTCAAGTCTTTTCAGCTTCATAGGGTCGGGATCAAGTGATATTTATGTCATTCCCCGATACCGGACAGCTTTTGTCAATCCTTTTTCGGAGATACCTGCCGTTGATATCCTTTGTTCATTTTATGACAGTGAAGGCAAGCCGCTGGAAAGCGCTCCGGAGTATATCTTAAAGAAAGCTTACAGAAAGTTCAGGAAGCAGACGGGATACGTCATGAAGGGCTTCGGGGAGCTGGAGTTTTACTTAAAGAGCCCTCATAATGATCTTTATCCACTGACAGATCAGAAAGGGTATCATCAGTCGGGACCTTTCTCAAAGTTTGAGGACTTCAGGGTAAAAGCACTGGAACTTTGCGCCAGGGCCGGGTGCCGTTTAAAATACGGCCATTCTGAGGTTGGCAGTTTTTATAAAGACGGCGAGGATTTTGAACAGCACGAAATAGAATTCCTTCCGCTAGACATGGACGAAGCAGTTGACCAGCTTCTTATTGCGAAATGGATATTAAGGATGCTTGGCTATAAGTACGGTGCAGAGGTAAGTTTTGCTCCCAAGATAACGGAAGGCAAAGCTGGTTCCGGAATGCATGTGCACATGCTTCTCGAAAAGGACGGAAAGAATGTTATGATGGATGAAGGCAAACTAAGTGAAGCAGCCAGGAGGATGATTGCCGGGATACTTGATCTTTCCAGGGCCTTAACGGCATTTGGTAACACCATTCCAACATCTTACCTGCGCCTGGTGCCTGACCAGGAAGCCCCAACGGCTATTTGCTGGGGCGACAGGAACAGGTCGGTATTGATCAGGGTGCCACTTGGATGGAATGGTGCTATGGATATGATCAGGGATGCAAATCCGGCCGATCCCACTATCAGCACGGAAATGCTTTCGAAGCAAACAGTTGAGATCAGATCTCCTGACGGATCAGCCGATATTTACAAGCTGTTTGCGGGACTTATAGTTGCAGCTGAAAGAGGTCTTACATCTCCAGACTCACTAACGCTTGCTGATAGTCTGTACGTAGACTATAACATATTCAGGGATTCCGCATCAGGCAGAAGGAAGAATCTTGAAGCCCTTCCCTCATCATGTTATGAATCGGCTGAGTGCCTGATTGAGAAAAGGGAGTTTTTCGAGAAAGACGGTGTGTTTCCCAGGGGTGTTATCGACAGTATTGCGGATCACCTGAAAGCGTATAACGACAGGGATCTGAGTAAAAGACTGTTTAACCGTAAAGACGAAGTTAAGAAACTTGTCCTGCAATATCTTCATTGCAGCTAAGGGATAAACGAACTTCGTTCATGCTTGAAAAGCCTTAAGGCTCATATCAAGACTTTTGACACTATGGGTGAGTGTCCCTGCCGATATGAAGTCAACTCCGCATTCAGCATAGGCTCTTACAGTGTCAAGGGTTATATTCCCTGATGATTCAGTTTCGTACCGACCACCTATGATCCTGACTGCTTCGAGAGTGGATTCGGGGCTGAAATTGTCGAGCATTATGCGGTCAACGCCTCCGTTTCTGATTATCCGCCTGACTTCATCAATATTTCTTGCTTCAATTTCTATTTTAAGTTCCAAATTGTTTTTCAGAAGATACTCTCTTGATTTGGCGATAGCCTGTTCAATGCCTCCTGCATAATCAACATGGTTATCCTTCAGCATTATCATATCATAAAGGCCCATCCTGTGATTATAACCTCCACCGATCCTCACGGCTTCCTTCTCAAGGAACCTCATCCCCGGAGTGGTTTTCCGCGTATCAAGGATCTTTGCCTTCAAGCCTTTTATCTTTTCCGTATATTGTCTGGTGGCTGTGGCAATCCCGCTCATGCGCTGGATTATATTTAGGACAAGACGTTCAGATTTAAGTATTGACTGTTGGCTGCCAGACACCGTGAAAGCTATATCTCCGGGGGCAACACATTTTCCATCATCTAAAAGTTTGCTGAAAATAATATCAGGATCTATGATTCTGAACACTTCGCCGGCAACTGCTACACCAGCGATCACACCTTTTTCCTTTACCAGAAGCCGTGCCTTTCCCGAGGCATCGGGGGGGATGCATGCAAGAGTGGAGTGGTCTCCGCTTCCCACATCCTCTTCAAGACACCTCAGGACAAATTCCCGCAGAATATTATTGTCCGTTATCCCGTTCAATGCGAATCTGATGTATTAGAAGCTGCTGATTGACTTTTTTAAGAAGGAAATAGACTCTGAAATCGCCTTTTTCGGTCTTCAGGTTTCCTATGGCATACTGCGCTTCATTTCTTGCTCCCTGATGCCTGGTGGTATAGTCTTTTGCCGGATACTGAATAAAAAAATCCTTAAGGATTGTCTCTGCAACATTCTTTTTGTAGAAATCTTCCTTTTCCAGAAGCAGAAGCTCAACAGTTGAATTCATATATTTCGACAGTTCAGCAGCATTCCCCGATTTAATTGCAATTGCAATACCCGCAGGTATATTGGTTTGTTCCTGCACCGGGGCAGAATTCAGGAATACTGCAAACAAAACAGCCGAAATTATACTGATCACATTCATTTATAATTTGTTTTCTTATCTTACACAATCAAAATATATGCAAATTTAACTTAATTTCTTTGTTAAGAAAATCAATATGTTTGTATCGGGTCAGGTATAAACGTTCCTGTGCACTTATAATTATTATTTTTGTGAAGTGCCTCATCAAAATCAAGTATACAAAAGTCGCGCCATAAATTATGAGGATTGCCCTGATTTTTACCGGGAAGACAACAGAAAGGTTTATAAAGGAAGGCATTAACAATTACACAAGCCGTATTTCGAAATACACAACTTTTGACATAATAACCATTCCCGAGATAAAAAACACCCGGAATATGCCGGTGAGGGAACAGAAGATAAAGGAAGGAGCAAAAATATTCCAGTCAGTTCGCAGTGATGATTATATTATTTTGCTTGATGATAAGGGCAATGAATTTACCACGACCGAATTTGCCGGAATGTTCGGAAAGGTACTGATGGTTCAGCGGAAAAGGATTGTATTCATCATTGGAGGGCCATGGGGTTTTGCAGAGGAGGTATATTCGAAAGCTGACCTTGTCCTTTCGCTTTCCAGGATGACTTTTTCGCATCAGTTGGTACGTTTATTGTTCCTGGAACAGCTATACAGGATTTTGACCGTTATTAACGGAGACCCATATCACCACGAATAGGATTTTTAATGGGAGAAAAGAAAATCAGACCGTTACTGGCTGCGGGTGCACTACTGTTCCTGATCCTTGCCATTGTGGCAGAAACTGTTTATTTCAGTGATTTTGAATATTTCCTGAGCACAAAGAAATTCAACAGGGTCCTGTGGAAGAAAGAAAAAATTCTCGATGAGTGTCTTAACGGAATTAAGCCTGTTCTTTCAAGCACTGACGGACACACTGTGCCAAAAACGGAGAACAGGTTGTTCGGACTCGCCGGCCGCCATGGGATCACAATACTTGAATACGTTGACGGGAGACTTGTATACTGGTCTGATAATGAATTTGATGTGCCTCATGTCGCAGATACCGGCCTCTTTGCGAATCCAATGATCCAGATACAGAACGGGTGGTTTCTTGCAAAAACAATAAGGTCAGATAATGAACTTGTTGTAGGCTTGCTTCGCATAAGCTATAATTACGGATTTGAGAATGACATAATAAAGAATGGATTTGCAGAAGGCTTTCGTATGCCAAAAAATACCCGGATAAATGCTGTAACCGGGAATTCCGGATATATTGTCTTCAATAAAGGCGGCTCACCTCTTTTCTCTCTGGTATATCCGGAGACCAGAGGAACGACCATGTTTTTCCTCATACCCCTGTTCCTTTGGTCTGCTGTACTCATCTTCATAGTTTTATGTACCCTGGGAGTTGCCAGGGCTCTGGCTTCTGAACAAAAAACAATTCCGGCGATTACAGCCTGCCTGCTGATTTTTGCATTTATTTACCTTGTAATTCTTGTCACGGGGAAACCATCTTCGGTTATAAATACTGAACTTTTCTCGCCGTACAGGTACACCATGAACAGCTTCGTTCCTTCTCTTGGACACCTGCTTCTGCTGTCTTTTTTTCTTGCTGTAGCGGCTTTCGTGTTTTATCGTTACTGCAAGCCGGCAGATAATAACAGGAAATCATACAAGAACAGCTTCATTTATTTAACGGGAGCATTTATCCCAGGCGCCTTTATCTATGTGCTCTATCACAAAATATTTGGCCACCTGATATTTAATTCCACAATTAACTTTGAGACATACAAGGTATTGGATCTTGATATCTTCAGCCTTGCAGGATTTCTTTCACTGATACTTCTTCAGCTTGTGCCTTTCTTTTATTTGCTGAAGGTTATTGGAAGAAGTAAGGATGTACCTGTGAGAAGCCTTGCTCTTTCAGTGCTTGCTTCCTCCCTGGTGCTTGTGGCTTTTACATTTCGTGAACCAGTACTGATGATTGCACTGTGGATATTCTATATACTTACCGCTGCATTCATTTGGTTCTCATGCAACAGGAATATTACAACCTTCAACATGACTGTAATCTGTTCGGCTATTTCCGGATTGTATTTCCTCGCCGTGATATCGGTGCTGTCGGTAAAGAAAACCACCGAAAACATCAAAATCCAGCTCGTAGCCTATTCCACTGAAAATGATCCTGAGGCAGAACATCTTCTGCTGGACATGTGGCCCGGGATTTCCAGCGATACCCTGCTTGAAAGCATGATGAAGGTCGATTACTTCGAAAGCAGCGATTTCGACTCAATATCAGGTTACCTCAGTGATAAATATTTCAGCGGTTACTGGGGAAATTTCAACTTCAATATAGTCTTATGCGGAAGGAATGATTCCATAAGACTGGGTGACAGAAGCGGAAGATATGAAGACTGCTTCGGATTTTTCGAGAACAGGGTTCGCCGTGATGGTGTCAGGCTCACCGGTACGGATTTTTATTTCATAGATAATCAGCAGGGTCGGTCAAATTACCTGTGCAGGTTATTTTACAAGAGCATTGAAGGAAGCATCAATGGCCTTTTCATAGATCTGTATTCAGATATTAATATCTTCCATCCGGGATATTCAGAGCTCCTGCTTGATAAAAAATATCACGGTTATGCCAAGCTCAAGGATTATTCATTTGCGAAATACATAAATGGTGAAATAGTCTTCCGAACAGGCGAGTTCCCCTATGATAAGACTGATGCCAGATACGAGCATCAGGAAACAGACTATACTGTATTCAAAGTGGGTGGATTCAGACATGTCCTTTATAAAAATGGCAATGTGACCGTAATAATAAGCAGACCTGAACTTACTGCAGGGGACCTTGTTATTTCATTTGCCTATTTATTCGCGATTATTTTCATTTGCTCGAACCTGTTGCTGCTCTTTATAAGGAGACCAAAGTTTAAAAGCCCTTATAATCTGAATTTCAGACAGAAATTACAAATGGCTTTCATCGGGGTACTCCTGATATCATTTGCAATGATAGGAACAGTCGTTGTAACATTTGCAATAAGAGAGTATGAGACCCGACATTATTCAAATATCAGGGAGAAGCTTAATTCCATATATGTAGAGCTTGAAAACAGGATCTCCATGGAAGAGCAACTCTCTTCAGGAATAAACAACATTGGCGACAGCTATCTGAATGAGGTTCTTATAAGGCTGTCAAATTCATTTAATACCGACATTAACCTCTATGATCTGAATGGATACCTTATATCAACCTCGAGGCCTGAGATATATTTACGCAACCTGACCAGCCGCAGGATGAATGATATAGCATTTCTAAACCTGGATAATTTTAAAAGAAGTGAATTTCTCCAGAATGAGAAAATAGGCAACCTGGAATATATTTCTGCCTACATGCCTTTTTATAATGCTCAGAATAAGCTTCTTACTTATCTGAATCTTCCCTATTTCAGGATGCAAAGCGCTTTGGCCCGGGAGGTGTCGAATATGATAGTTGCTGTTATTAATTTCACACTACTGCTGATAGTCATAACAATGGGGCTGGCTGTATTCATAAGCAGCCGGCTTACTGCCCCCCTTACAATGCTGGAAAGCGGTCTTGCCTCAGTGGAACTGGGCAAGAAAATAAAGCATCTTTCATACAGGAGCAATGACGAAGTTGGAGATCTTGTAAAACAATATAACAGGATGGTTGATGAGCTTGATGAAAGTGCCAGAAAACTCGCTGACTCAGAGAGGGAATATGCCTGGCGTGAGATGGCAAAGCAGATCGCCCATGAAATTAAAAATCCTCTTACCCCGATGAAGCTGAATGTTCAGCACCTCTATAAATCCTGGAAAGACGGGGTTCGCGATTTTGAAAAGAGACTTGAAAGATTTACGAAAAGCCAGATTGAATACATCAATAATCTGTCCTCAATTGCATCTGAGTTTTCATCATTTGCCAAAATGCCGGCAGCCAATCCCTCAAGAGTAAACCTCGCTGAACAGATAAGGACCACACTTGAACTTTTCAGGGATACAGCCAATATTACGTTCAAACTAACCTGCTCTCAGGACAAAGGAATATATGTCAATGCTGACAAAGAGCATATTAACGGGATTTTCTCCAACCTTATCCAGAATAGCATACAGGCAATTCCCCCGGGCGGGGAAGGCCTGATACATGTGAACCTGGAACTTAAGGACCAGAAAGTTGTTGTCTCGGTCGCTGATAATGGTACCGGCATCCCTGAATCAATAAGAAAGAAAATGTTCACGCCAAATTTCACCACTAAATCATCAGGTACAGGCCTGGGATTGTCAATAGTAAAAAAATATGTCGAAAATGCATCCGGTACTATATGGTTCGAATCGGAACAAAATAAAGGCTCGGTTTTCTATGTAGAGTTTCCCATCGCTCAGGATATCAAATTGTGAATTTACCAATCCACAGGTCTCGCTTTAATTTTCAGCGTTACAACTCAATTATTTAGCTGTTTTCTCGTTTTATAACTGACAATCTAAAATTTCTTAATGAGAGCTTACCTGTTTCGAGATTCTAAGTTATTAATAACGTGCCTGTTATTATTTGCGGCTGTCAGTGTAAGCCTCTATCCTCAGACCAGGATAAACGGTATTATAAATGAATATGGCAGGGTAACATCCACAGGGAACGACTATGTTATTTTAAGCAATTCGACTCAGGTTTCCTATTTTGCAGCAGGCGATACGGTCCTTCTTATTCAGATGAAGGGAGGCGTAAGCATCATTGATGAGAACTCCAATTTCGGACTTCCCCAGGATACGATAGGTGCGCCCGGCAAATATGAGTTTCTTATCGTCAGTACAACGATACCGGCAGAATTCAGGGTTAATTTCAGGAACGACATGGTTAATTCTTTCAGTTCCAGGGGAAATTTGCAGCTTATTCGGGTGCCATCTTTTAATTCAGCTCTTGTTGATGGGATCCTTACCTGTGAACCGTGGGACAGCATATCGGGAACCGGAGGAGTTATGGCGATGATTGTGGAACGATCGCTGATGCTGGATGCTGATATCGATGTTTCAGGTAAAGGATTTGCAGGAGGTTCTGTAAGTACAGGAGACGGACTTTGTGTAATGTCGGATGAGACTCTTTATGGTAAATTTGGCTTCCCTGTCAGTTTCAACAATTCAGGAATGAAGGGTGAAAGCCAGATAACACTTGGATTGCTGAATCTCACGGAAGAGTATCCTTTAATTCCGGGATACGCCAAAGGGAAAGGTAATAATTTCACAGGAGGAGGAGGTGGTAACGGAAGATTCTCCGGCGGCGGCGGCGGTTCAAACTATGGTGCAGGCGGAAAGGGAGGAATGGAATATAACTTATGTGAGTCATATCCTGTTGATGGAGGCATGGGAGGGCGTCAGGTACTTAATTCAAACATGAGCGGAGGAATTTTTCCAGGTGGCGGCGGCGGATCTTCAACCTACCTTCAGGGTGCAACAGCTTCTGCAGGAGGACAAGGTGGCGGGATAATCATCATCCTGTGTGATACTCTTATTGGCAATGGACATTCAATTAGGGCTGATGGCGCTGCTGCCGGAAATGCCTCAGTCAATGCAGGAGCAGGTGGCGGCGGCGGCGGTGGTTCTGTCGCCGTTCATACGGAGAGTTTTTCAAAATATACACCGCCGGTATCTTCAATTAATATTACAGCAAACGGAGGCAAAGGAGGCAATAATGCGGGCTCATATGGTGAAGGCGGCGGCGGCGGCGGCGGGCTCATATGGCTCAGGAATACCTCTCTTCCTTCAGGAGTTACTGCAACTGCCGGAGGGGGATCCCCGGGAACAAGACTAGGCTCTCCAACCGGACTGGCAGGTAATAGCGGACAGACAACCACCTTTAAACCAGTGCTCACGGGATTCCTTTACAACTCTATACGTTCATCTGTTACAGGGAACCAGGTTGATTCAATATGTTCCAATCTTGTACCGGTCAGGCTTACCGGTACAAATCCGGTAGGCGGCACCCCTCCATATAATTACAGGTGGCAGAGAAGCTATAATCTTGAAAGCTGGGAAACACTTTACGACGGCCCCGACTCAATAAATTTCACGCCTGCTTTTGCAGAGACTGCCAATGTTTATTTCAGGAGGATTGTGACTGACAGTGAAATCCCCGCCCTTGAAGATGTAGGGAAACCCGTTCTAATAATAGTACATCAGTATATAAAAAACAACCTGATAGGTTATCCCGATACACTTTGTTA
Source organism: Bacteroidales bacterium (assembly GCA_034005245.1). Taxonomy (GTDB): domain Bacteria; phylum Bacteroidota; class Bacteroidia; order Bacteroidales; family VadinHA17; genus LD21. The sequence goes on along the minus strand of JAVEVC010000011.1, from coordinate 22,296 downwards.
TGAACAGGTCCCGGATGAAATAGCTTCCACGGCAACGGTCTATGACGGTAATGGAATTTATAATTTCATCTGGGAGTCAAGCACTGACAGTATAACATTTATTACAGCTTCTTCAGGATCAGAAAATTACCAGTATCCTTCGGGGCTGGAACAGACAACCTGGTTCAGGAGGATAGTTACCTCCGCCAGATGTATTGATACAAGCCTGGCGGTCAGAATCAATGTGCTTGATCCAATCGGTAACAATTCAATCATTACGCCATCCCAGGAGATTTGCGAAGGCATGATTTTTGAAAATATAACGGCCACAGAGCCTCCTGACCTTACCGGAGGAGACGGTGTCTACAGGTACCTGTGGCAGAGCAGTAGCGATGGCCAGATATGGGAAAATGCAACAGCCGCCAATGACCAGCCGGATTACGATCCCACAGAAAATATTCAGCCATATCCCTCGCGGCTCAGTTACAAAAGATTGGTTTTTTCCGGTTCTGATGACGTCTGCCAGAGTGAAAGCAATGTAGTTCTGCTTACAAAATACCCATCATTAACAGATAATTTAATTACTTCAGGCGATCAGACAATTTGTTCCGGTTCAGCACCTCTCGAGCTCACCGGTTCAGAACCTTCCGGCGGGATGGGCGCAGGCTCTTACACCTACACGTGGCAGGACAGTTCAGGGAACCATGACTGGACCGATATTGTTGGCTTCACTGGCGTTGATGATCAGAGTTACATTCCTTCAGCACTTACAGATTCCACCAGATACAGAAGGATCGTGAATTCATCTGTATGTTCGGATACCAGCCTTCCTGTCAGTATACATGTACATAAAACGGTGCTTAACAATATTATCACATTGCGTGGTGGCGGGCTTACAGATACCGTGATCTGTTCAGGCGCAACACCGACCCCGCTGACAGGATTGCTGCCAGCTGGAGGCACAGAAATACCCGGAAATTATACATTTCAGTGGTTTTCATCCCCTGATAATATGGAGTGGACCGAAATTCCCGGCTCAGAAGGAAGTATCGGCTATACCCCACCACCTCTTACATCAACTACTTATTATATTCGCAGGGTTGTTTCCGGGGAATGTGTTTCAGAAAGTGATCCTCTTAAGATTGAGGTTCTACCGGTTATAACAGGCAATATTATATCCGGCCCCCAAGTAGTGTGCAGGAATATCGTAACCGGCCCTCTGATCCAGTCACCCGGATCTTCATTATCTGGAGGAGCCGGAAGCGGTTCATATGCATTTCTATGGGAGGAAAGCACTGATGGCATATCCTGGGATCCGGCTGAGGGCATTAACAATTCAGCTGACGGAAGCTACCAGCCGCCTGCACTGAATGAGGCAAGGCAGTACAGGAGGATTGTAACATCAGGTCCCGCCAGTTGTTGCTCAGACATTTCAAATATTCTGGAAATAGCAATTGAGACGTTGCCTGAGGGCATGACCATAAGCGCTGGCAATGATACTACTTTATACCTGTTTGATTTAATAACAAACATGTCGGCTGATCCGGTCCCCGAAGGTGGATCAGGAAAATGGACAGTTCTGGAAGGGACAGGTAATTTTGATGACGATACTGACAATAACACCAGAGTTACAAGCCTCTCGAAGGGATTGAACAGGTATCTCTGGAGTATTACAATAGGCGCATGCACACTGGAGGATTATGTTGATATCTATGTAAATGAGGGACTTATTATTCCGGAGGGTTTTTCTCCCAATGGCGATCCCGATAATTACAACAATACTTTTATTATAAAGGGACTTGATCCTGCAAGCCAGGAGGCTGAGCTGAAAATTATAAATGGAGCCGGAGTGGAAGTTTTTTCAACTTCTAACCTGAACGGGAATGAATGGACTTCTTGGGATGGCACAAACAGACAAGGAACGCCTCTTGCCGAGGGGACATATTATTATCTTTTAAAAATAATGTCGAAACCCACAGGGAAGGTGTTCAGAAAAAGCGGATTCATAATCCTAAAAAGATATTGATGGATAAAGGACTCAGGATAACACGACAGGCTTGCCTGTATCGTATTTCAATAAAAGCCAGGGCTATAGCAATACTCTCTTTGCTTCTTTGGACTCAGGCTCAGGGGCAGGGTATTCCTGATTCGTCAAGGATAAGTCTTGGTTTCCCGGTTTACAGTCAGTATCTGCAGAATGGGCTTATGATAAATCCTGCCTATGCAGGGACAAGAGGTGTGCTGAGCAGTTCGCTTTCATACAGGATGCAATGGATGGGAACCAGCGGAGCTCCTGTCATACAATCGGTGTCATTTCATTCTCCGCTGAAAAATGACAAGGTGGCTCTGGGCCTGATGGCACAGTTCATGCAATATGGAGCAACGAAATCAACAGCTGTCTACGCTGATTATGCATACCATATCAGCCTGAAAAGGGGAAGGCTTTCTTTCGGGCTTAAGGCTGGCGCAGACGTATCAAATACTGATTATACAGGATTGGAACTTATAGACGCCAACGACCCGGTGTTCAGATCTAATAACAGGCCTTTCGTTCTTCCAAATGCAGGTGCAGGAGTATATTATTTAGAAGACAGATTTTTCGCCGGATTGTCGGTTCCCTCATTTCTGAGCTATCACCGGACAAGCAGCGGAAGCGTTGTCCCTTCTCACAGCTTCAGTGAATATGACTTTCTTGTAACAGGCGGTGCTATATTCGTTGTGTCGCCTTTGTTGAAAATCAAGCCCTCTTTCCTGGTTGATTACTCCTTGAACAAGACCCGAAAACTTACGCAGTGCGATATAAACACGAATTTCATTATAGCTGACCTTGTCTGGGCAGGCGCTTCGTGGAGGCTTTCGGAACAGGTTCTGGTTGGAATTGTTCAGGTTCAGCTGAATCAGCAGCTGATGCTGGGTTTGTCCTATGATTATCCGGCCGGCAGAATGAACACCTTCTCAAAGGGATCGACCGAATTTATTCTCAGGTACGAGTTCCGGTACAAAGTCAGTGCAGCTAACCCCAGGTATTTCTGATCTGATATGAAGCGACGTTCCCCCATATTGCTGATTTACCTGCTGGCCGTTATTTTTATTACGGACATTTCAGCACAGGAGGTGCAGCCATATAAAGTAAACAGGCTGAATATCAATTCGGCAGCTTATAATGAAATATCCCCGGCAATATACAGGGACGGGCTGATCTTCTGTTCAGACAGGAGATTCAGCGGACTGACTGACAGAACCTCTTTTGACGGCAGGCGTTTATTCAGCTTCTACTATTCAGAAAGAATAGATTCTTCAGCATGGAAAAAACCTGAAGAAGTTAATAATGAAAGGACATCCCTTTTCAATAACGGACCGCTATGCATTGCTACTGATGGCAAAACAGCATATTTCACAAGTGAAATTGAAACAGGAGTACCTTCCAGGAACAGACGTTTCAGAAACAGGAGCGGCATATTTTCAGCCGAGCTTACAGGTCTCGCCATGTCAGGGATTAAGCCTTTCAAATACAACAGCCAGGATTACGACATTGGCCAGCCTTCACTAAGCGAAGACGGAAGGTTTCTCTTTTTTGCTTCAGATATGCCTGGAGGTTCAGGTGGATCAGACATATATTTCTGTGAGCTCAAAGACGGAGAATGGGGCGATCCGGTTAACCTCGGGCCAATTGTTAATTCACCGGGAGTTGATAATTACCCCCATTTCAGTGCAGGAAAACTCTATTTCACATCAGACCGTGATGGAGGAATGGGAGGTCTGGATCTGTACCAGACATCCAGGACAATGGAAGGCTGGAGTATTCCGGTTTTGCTTCCCGAACCAATAAACTCTTCCTCTGATGATTTTGCATTCGTAGTGTCTGAATCTCAGCAATCAGGCTTTTTTGCTTCAAACCGGGGGAAGAATGATGATATTTATGAATTCATAACTACTATAATAAGCAAGGATGACTGTCCCGCCCAGGAGGAGAATTCATATTGTTATGAGTTTGTTGAGGAAAATGCTGTCAAATATGATACTTTGCCTTTCAGGTATGAGTGGAAATTCGGCGATGGAAGTAAAGCTGAAGGACCTGTTGTAATGCATTGTTATTCAGCTCCGGGAACCTACCATGTTCAACTCGACGTAGTAAACCTTGTAACAAAAGAGGTTTCAGAAAATATCAAATCGGACTTCCTGCTGATTGAAGATATTGAACAGCCTTATATAACCTGTCCTGATACTGTTACCGCGGGAAAAACGTTAGTATTAAGCGGTAAAAAAACAAACCTGCCAGGATGGGAGATAACCAGCTATTACTGGAATTTTGGCGATGGAACAATAGCAAATGGAGATACTGTTGAAAAACAATATAAAACGTCTGGTTCTTATATGATACAGCTTATTGTAACCGCCCGCCCTGGTTCTGATGGCATTGCCAGGGAAGCATGCAGCACAAAGCAAATTGTTATAACCCAGCGATAGTGGAGAACTAAACATAAAAGAAAATACGTAAAAGTGAAAGCTGACATATTTAAAACATTAATAATCATTGTAATACTGGCTTGTTTAATCCCGCAAAAATCAGCCGGACAGCCTGTCCCGGGGAAAGATGAAAATATTCCTTTCCTTGTAAACTTTGGAAAAAACGGGGAAACATCATGGGGTGATGATGATTTCTATTCGGTGTTTTTCTTTACGATCCCCAGGGACTTCAATCAGCAGTTTTACATAAAAGTCTTTGATCCCGACGTAGGAGGGGAGAATGATGAGATCCAGGGCTTTTGGGATTCCAGGACAAAATTTTCTGTTTATGGTGGTAAAGGTGTTGATCCTGATAAAAACGAAGAATCCAGGGGCCTTAGGGAAGGAGCAAATTATAAGTCTGGCAACCTGCTGGCATCCAGAGTTTTTGGACAGGATCCAAGATATGATAATAAATATTATGCTTTCGGGCCTTTTAATCCGGCTGAGGGTGATTTTAACGAAAAATGGAACCAGTATATATTCAAAATAGTATGCGAGGGGATAGAAGGCGATGACGGAAACCTTTACAGGTATTATCTCAGCCGTGATGCCAATAGCGAACTGCCGATAGAAGGAGCAAATGCTTTTACTTATGAATACACTTTCAGGATGTGGAATGATAATAAAAGCATATCCCATATTTATCCATATGTCGATACAGGAATCGTTTCAATTAAGCAGATGAATTTCGACTGGGATGATGATGGGGTGATACTGGTTGTTTCCAGATACAAACAGGGTATCTCGGTCCCTATCTCGAACGAAGACGACTGGGCTGAATCGAAGATCCCGATTGAACCTGCCGAAATAGGCAAATCGCTTGATTTTCAGTTTCATAAAAAACAAAACTCGCTGGTAAGGAATAACAATGTTGTGGTATCTCTTGAGAACCAGCGCGGAGATGCGCTTCAGTTCTTCAGTTCTCCAATAGGCGGGGTTCCCGTTTATCAGCCGGTTATAGGTATAAGAAAAGTTCAGAAAAATAAATAATCTCTAAATGAAATTCTTTGATGATTTCAGGATGTTAAGATCTTTATGCATTTTAGTTTTCTCGTTCCTGTTTGCAGGATTATTGTCAGGCCAGTCTTTCAGGTTTAAGAACTATGGGCCTGGAGAGAATCTTCCGAGTAATGTGATCTACTCAATTAACCAGGACCGGAACGGATATCTTTGGGTTGGGACCACGGAGGGCATCTCAAGGTTTGATGGATTTGATTTCTCCGGTGTTGCATTTCCTGATTCGGCATTTAGCCGCTATCCGTCGTGCTCCCTGAGAGACAGTGCCGGAAGGCTATGGTTTGGATGCAATGACGGAACCCTTTTCTGGTCAGACGGATCATCCCTTAACCAGGTTGTGGTGTCGAATTCAAGTGCAATAAGCTGCCTGGTTCAGGGGCCTGACGGTAGCATCTATGCTGTGCCCCAGCGCAAAGCCATTTTCAGGATCAATCCCCGCAATCCCGATGAGATTGAAACACTAGGAATGCCCGGTGATCCTGTAATGTTCTCGGCAGCATTCTCCGGCTCCGGAAAACTTCTTATTGGAACGCAGGAAAACATTATGGTCTGTGATGTAAATAAGTCACCTCCTGAATTGGTATCTGTCATAGAAGGATTTGACTATTCAAGTGTCACTGCAATTCAACCTGTAGTTAAGGAGAATTGGTTCCTCATAGGTACTGATGGCAATGGCCTTTTCAGGCTATTCCTGTCAGATGAAGAATCTGTATTATCCCGTTTTCCTGATGCCCAGGGACTTGCATCATTCTCGGTTAAATCGCTTCTGAAGGCTTACGACCATAGCATATGGGTGTCGACCGCCGAGGCAGGAGCGGTTAAGCTGCAGTTCATCCCGGATAGTGCTGCATTGAAATCTGTTCAGTTTATCGATAAAAGCTCAGGTCTTCCAGGGGATTATGTATCTGTAGTTTTCCAGGACGCTGAACACAATCTCTGGTTAGGCTTCAATGGAAGCGGGCTTTCCCTTCTCAGCTCCGACTCATTCAGTTTTGTTGCACCGGGCGGGGGAAGCGGTCCTGACAATGTTATCCATGTTGGCCGTCTCAAGAATAGAAATCTGCTGGGGACACCTTCAGGTTACTACATTTATGATCCTTCAGCATCGGAAGTTGTGTCATTCACCCGTTTCCCCGGCGGAATATCAGGTGGTGATGTCAGTGCATATAATGTAGATGAGGAGGGAAGCATCTGGTTCGGCACAAAAGGGAGAGGACTTTTTGTTCAAAAGGCGAATGGGACCATAAGGCAGTTTTACAGGTCAGGCGACACAGGGTCGGACTACATTACTCATATTGAAAAGAATAAAGAAAACATATGGCTTGCTACGCTTAATGGCATAAAGATCCTTTCAGTGGAGAAAGGAGAGTTGAAAAAAAGCTATAATATCAACAATGGTCTTCCGCATAACAGCATCAACCAGTTATTTCTTACCCCGGAAGGAAGTGCCTGGATTGCTGTTGAAAGTGACAGGATGTACCGCGTAGACCCTGACTCAGGCATTATAGCCTCCGGTGCATTGATGCATGGGGTCCTTCTGAACAAGATACTGTCAGTCACCCAGGGACCCGACGGCGTTGTGTGGGCTGCCACGCAGGGGAACGGGATTTTCCGATGTGCAGGGGATTCAGTAAAGGCAATAACCACTGCTGACGGGCTCTTTTCAAATTATGCATATAGCATTTTTGCCGATTCAGGGAATGATATCTGGATTGGCCATGAAAGAGGCTACTCTAGGTATTCACCGGCAACAGGAATAATCAAGGTTTTTGAGACCGATTTTGCCAGGGGAGGTTCGTGCAATGCTGACGGCATGTATCAGTCGCCCGATGGTAAGGTATATATAGGTACAACGGAGGGTGTCATAGTATATGATCCGGACAAAGACAGGAAACCTGATGTTGCTCCGGTTAATAACATTAACAGCATTACAATAAATGATGTCGAATATCCATACAGGCCTGTATTTAATCTGCCTTACAAGAAAAGATACAACATAAGGATAAACTATGTTGGGATAAATCTTGGCAATCCTGATAAGGTTTATTACAGTACATTCCTTGATAACTATGATAATGACTACACCAACTTGTCATTATCAAGAGAGGTTTCATACAGCCTTAGAGACGGCAGATACAGATTCAACCTGATATCCGTTAATGATGAAGGTCTGTCGCAGGAGACACCGCTTTCATTCGAAATAATAATAAAACCTCCGGTTTGGAGGTCCTGGTGGTTTATTCTTTCGGCCCTGGCGCTTATGGGTTCTGCTGTTGTACTTATAGTAAGAGAGCGTGAAAAAGCCCAGAAAAAAATACAGGAATATCTTGAAAAAGAACTGGATGCCAGGACAGAAGTCGTGAGAAAGCAGAAAACTGAGATTGAGCAGCAGAATCTGGAGATTACAGACAGTATAAACTATGCAAAGAGGATACAGTCGAGCCTGCTGCCTGACTTGCACAGGCTTAGGGAGCAATTCGCTGAAGCTTTTGTTTTGCTTTATCCCCGCGATATTGTCAGTGGGGATTTCTATTGGTTTGACAAACTCGACAATGACAGATTTGTCCTTGTATGTGCCGATTCCACAGGCCATGGTGTCCCGGGAGCCTTCATGTCGATGATAGGAACGACGCTTTTGCAGGACATTGTGACACGGCAGGGGATCTCGCGGCCTTCAGAGATCCTTTCAAAGCTTGACAAACAGATTTTTTCCACCCTCAATCAGAACCTGGAAGCAGGCGTTTCGAATGATGGCATGGATATGGTAGTATGTGAGTTCACCCTTAAAAACCGCCATATCAGATTTGCTTCGGCCATGCGGCCTGTTATCCTTGTTATGGGAGGCGAATACAATTATATCAAAGGGAACAGGTCGTCGGTAGGAGGGGAATCCGTGGCGGAGAAATATTTTGACGACCAGGAATATTATCTTAATGAAGGGGATACATTGTACCTGTTTTCTGATGGCATGCCTGATCAGTTTGGAGGACCGGAGGGCAAGAAGATGAAAGTGGCAAAATTAAAGGATTTACTGGAAGAGGTATCAGCGTTGTCCCTAAAGGAGCAGGAGGAAGCTATTTCCCTGTTCTACAGGGAATGGAAAGGCAGCTATGAACAGGTTGATGATATTCTCGTTATGGGCGTGAGGGTTTGAGAAATAATTCAGTATGTTCCGTTCTCAAACAGGATTATCTCACTGGTTGATTCAGTATTGCTTTCGTTGTTTGCCCTGTCCTTCACAAAGAAGTCATACTTTATTGTGTCGCTCTCAAAGTAAATTAGATACATGAAAGTAACCTGAATGGTGCCTTTCAGTATTTTGTTTTGTCCTGGTCTCTCCATGTACGGGATCCGGTAATTCAGAGGCCTGAGGGGATCATCCTCCGGTGCCAGGGACATAACGCCGCCGGTTTTCCTGTAAAGGGTCAGGAAGAGGTTAACTGAATCACTAACCGTTTCTTCCTGCGGAGGGTTAAGGCCAAGATCCCCGTTTCCATCCTCAAATGTGAACTTCAGCCTGCCTCCTTTGGCAATATTCCCGAGAATGTCAACAGTGTCAAATACTTCAAAGCTTGTGTATTCAATGTATGGTTCCGGGGGCAATGTTTTAATCTTCACGCAGGATGTTCCGGCGTAGAACAAGAAAAGAACAAGAACCGTTGCACCGAATGTTTTCATCTTGAAAGGCAGATGTAATTTTTAAGCAAAAATCACACCAAAGTAAGTCATTTTTTTCTGAAAAATAATCTCACAGGCACACCAGTAAATTCAAATTTTTCCCTGAGCCTGTTTTCCAGGTACCTTTTGTAAGGATCCTTAATATACTGGGGGAGATTGCAGAAAAAGGCGAAGCAGGGGGTCCGTGCTGGCAGTTGTGTTACATATTTTATCCTGATCTGCTTTCCCTTTATTGCAGGGGGAGCGTTGTTGCGTATTACTTCAAGCATCACCTCATTAAGTTTCGCTGTTTGTATTTTGCGTGTCCTGTTTGAGTTTACCGTTTCAACAAGATCAAGTATCTTATTGATCCTTTGCTTGTTTGTTGCAGAAATGAACAATATGGGATAATCTGTAAAAGGTGCTGTTCTTGTACGTATTTCTTTTTCAACTTTCAAAGCGGTATTACTGTCTTTTTCTACAAGGTCCCATTTGTTAACAAGCACTATCAGTCCCTTGTTATTTTTGTGTATCAGCGAGAAGATATTAAGATCCTGGGCTTCAAGGCCCCTTGTTGCATCTATTAGCAGCAGGCAGACATCCGAGTTTTCAATGGTCCTTACGGCTCTCATGACCGAATAGAATTCGACATCCTCGTTTACTTTTCCTTTCTTTCTTAAGCCTGCTGTGTCGACCAGAAGAAAGTCGTGTTTGAATTTTTTATATCTTGTATATATTGAATCGCGCGTGGTGCCTGCTACAGGTGTAACAATATTCCTCTCCTCTCCAATCAGGGAGTTCGCAAGGGATGATTTTCCTGAATTCGGGCGGCCGACTATGGCGACTCTCGGAAGTTCAATTGTTTCTTCATTTAGTTTTTCAGGCAGGATGCTTACTATTGCATCGAGCAGGTCCCCTGTTCCGCTGCCGTTCACCGAGCTGACAGGATAATAATCGCCAAGGCCCAGCCTGTAGAACTCTGAAGCATCCGGTAGCCTCTCGTAGTTGTCCACTTTGTTTACAACTACAATGACCTTTTTCCCGGTTCTCCTGAGCAGGGAAGCCACGGCTGAGTCAAGTTCATGAATTCCACAAGTCACATCGACCATAAAAAGTACAAGATCGGCTTCTTCAACAGCAAGCATGACCTGTTTGTTGATCTCTTCCTCGAAGATATCTTCTGAATTCTTAACATAGCCGCCTGTATCAATCACCGAGAAATTTACTCCGTTCCATTCGGCTGCACCGTAATTACGGTCACGGGTTACGCCGCTTGTTTCGTCAACAATGGCATCCCTCGATCCGGTAAGCCTGTTGAAAAGAGTTGACTTGCCAACGTTCGGACGACCTACTATTGCTACTATACTGCCCATTTTAATTTGGTATTTATCTGTATCCGAAACGCCTCAGAATCAGTGGTTTATCCCGCCAGTCCCTGGTCACTTTAACGTATGTTTCAAGGAATACCTTACGGTTAAAGAACTCTTCCATGTCCAATCGTGCCTCAGTGCCCACTTTCTTTAGCCTGGATCCTTTGTGACCTATTATGATGCCTTTTTGGCTATCGCGGGTTACATGTATCAATGCGCATATCTTCAAGACGGAACCTTCATCCCTGTAACTTTCTATTTCAATTTCTACGGAGTATGGTATTTCCTGATGATAATTAAGAAACACTTTTTCACGGATTATCTCTGCGGCAAAGAACCTTTCATATCTGTCAGTAAGCTGATCTTTAGGGAAAAAGGGTTCTCCCTCAGGAAGCCTGCTTATAATAAGGTCAAGAAGATTGTTCAGGTTAAAGTTATTAATTGCTGAAACAGGTATTACTTCTGAAAGCGGGAGCATTTCCTTCCATGATCTTACAATGTTTTCGAGTTCAGCCTGGTTGCTGAGATCGATCTTATTAACTGCAACAATTACAGGTTTTTCCGATTTCCGAATCCTTTTTATATATTCACCCTCGCTGTCAGGTCTTTCAGTGACATCGGTAACATACAGGAGCACATCCGCATCAGCCAGAGCTGTCTCAATAAAAGCCATCATTGCTTCCTGGAGTTTATACCTGGGTATCAGTAACCCGGGGGTGTCGGAATAAACAATCTGAAAATCTTCACCGTTAACAATACCCATTATCCTGTGGCGGGTGGTCTGGGCTTTGGGTGTTATAATAGAGAGTTTTTCACCGACAAGGGCATTCATCAATGTTGATTTGCCGACATTCGGATTTCCAAGGATATTTACAAAGCCTGATCTGTGATTCATAGAAATGATGTTAGAATGAATACTTTTTCAGCATGTTTATTTCCTTGTCCGTAAGGAATCTCCATCTGCCACGAGAAAGATTAAGCTTTGTAAGTCCTGCAAAATAAACCCTGTCAAGCTTTTTGATCCTGTATCCGTACTTTTCAAATATCCTTCTTACTACCCTGTTCCGGCCGGAGTGCAGTTCAATTCCGATCTGGCTTTTGTCTTCCTCATCAGGATAAGCAACCGCATCAGGTATTACCACTTCTCCTTCAATATCAGTACCTTCAGCTATTGATTCAATATCCTTTCTTGTTACGGGTTTGTCGAGAAACACGTGGTAGATTTTTTTCCTGTTGCATCCCGGATGTGTAAGTTTTCTTGCAAGTTCTCCGTCGTTGGTAAGAAGTAAAACACCCGTTGTATCCTTATCGAGCCGGCCAACGGGATATATCCTCTCCCTGCAGGCATTCCTTACTAGTTCAAGGACAGTATGATCAGCATGCGGATCCCTAAGGGTGGTGACATACCCTTTAGGCTTATTCAGAAGGATGTATATTTTCTTTTCCGCACTGAGGGACTTGTTCCTGTACTTTACAAGGTCGCCTGTGCTGACTCTTGTGCTGAGGTCGGTAACAACTTTTCCGTTGACTGAGATAAGGCCTTTTTTTATAAGTTCGTCAGCTTCTCTTCTGGAACAAAGGCCACTGTTGGAGATGAACCTGTTCAATCGTACAGGTTCATCGCGTCTTCTCTCTGGCCTTTCGGTTCTCTTTTCTTTTCCTCCCTGCCTCTTTCCGGCAGGTTTCCTGTGTTCCATCTGCAATCAATTTTCAGAGTGCAAAGGTACTATTATATTAATAATAAAAAGTTTTGACTATAATTTTGCACTTTTGTGTCAAAAGAAAAAAGATCATGGCATTAATAAAATCAATTTCAGGAATAAGGGGTACAATAGGAGGTAAACCCGGAGAAGGTCTGACACCTGTTGACATTGTGAAATTCACTGCAGCATACGGATCCTGGATGCAAAAGAGATTTCAGGGTTCAGGACTGAACATAGTCATCGGGCGTGATGCCCGCAGGTCAGGAAACATGGTAGGCAGTCTGATCATTAACACGCTTACAGGGCTTGGTATAAATGTCACTGACCTTGGACTGGCCACCACACCGACAGTTGAACTAGCGGTGACCGGATCCTCAGCTCACGGGGGGATAATAGTTACTGCGAGCCATAATCCGGGAGATTGGAATGCGCTTAAGCTTCTTGATGAAAATGGCGAATTTCTTTCAGCTGAAGAGGGCAATGAAGTTCTTGGCATAGCGGAATCTGACGACTTTATCTTTGCAGGGGTAGATGCCATTGGTTCCATCACCCATGATGATTCATGGGGAGACAGGCATATTGAACAGATACTTGGATTAAGCCTTGTTGATACGGCAGAAATAAGATCTTCAGCATTCACCGTGGCAGTTGATTGTGTTAACTCCGTTGGAGGAATCATTATTCCCGGATTATTAAGATCACTGGGAGTTGAAAAAATCATTGAACTGAATACTGAACCCAGCGGCAGGTTTGCTCATAATCCCGAACCTCTTCCGCAAAATCTTGAAGACATTTCAAACCTTGTAAGGGAAACCAGGGCTGATGTTGGATTCGTTGTTGATCCGGATGTTGACAGGCTTGCCATAATCTGTGAAGACGGTTCGATGTTTGGCGAAGAATATACTCTTGTAGCAGTCTCCGACTATGTTCTCAGGCACACTCCCGGAAATACTGTTTCAAATCTGTCATCGACAAGGGCATTAAAGGATGTAACTGAAGGTTATGGCTATCAATATTTTTCAGCAGCGGTGGGAGAGGTCAACGTTGTTGAGGAAATGAAGAAAAGGAAGGCAGTAATAGGCGGTGAGGGCAACGGAGGTGTTATTTATCCCGGGCTTCATTACGGGAGGGATGCGCTAGTAGGAATAGCCCTGTTCCTTACACATCTGGCAGTAAGCAGGATGCGTTGCAGTGATCTCAGGAAATTATATCCCGAATACGTTATCTCCAAGAAGAAATTAAGTCTGTCGCCCGACAAGGAGTTTAGCAGTATCCTTAATGTGGTAAAGAATCATTTCAGGGAATACGAGACTGATGAACGCGATGGCTTACGTATTGAGCATGACCACGGTTGGGTACAGATCAGGAAATCCAATACTGAACCGGTAATACGTATCTATGCAGAGGGAAGGACCAGGGGTGAAGCCGACAACCTGGCAGACCAGATAATAGAAATTGTTAAAAAAATATAAAGTTCTTCCTTTTCCTGCTTGCATGGGAATAAAATCACCGGTTTTGATGTCATTTAATAACACGCCGCGAGAAAAAAGGAGCGTCCGTTAAAAGATGTTAAGCAACAGGAAGGCGAGGATGATTTTATTAATTTTGCGACAAATCGCGGGGTTCATTTCGTTTCCATCAAAAAGGAGAGTAAAGGATTAACAGATTATACGACAATGAAGAGAACATTAATTATTACAGGAATTATTGCAGTTGCTGCAATAATGATTCTGATCATCATAGGGCGTTTGTCCAGAAGCAAGGAAGTGGCAAATCTTTATGTTCAGGCAAAAAGAGGCCAGTTCGATATTATTGTATCCACAACGGGTGAACTGGAAGCTGAAAATTCTCAGAATATAGTTGGTCCTGACTTCAGACAGAGCAGGAACATAAGAGCCATGGAGATCAAGATCACCGACCTGGTGCCTGAAGGAACGGAAGTCAAGGAAGGGGATTATGTTGCCACACTTGACAGGACATCATTTGACAACACCTTAAAAGATGAGCTTGAAAGACTTACAACATATGAAACCAACCTTGAGGTAAAAATTCTCGATACTGCCGTCACTCTCAGCAATCTGCGCGACAATATCAAGAATCTCAGGTTTGCTGTTGAGGAAGCTGAGATCACCCTTCAACAATCAAAGTATGAACCTCCGACTACAATAAGGCAGGCAGAAATCAACCTCGACAAGGCAAAACGTTCTCTTGATCAGTCTATCAAGGGATATGGCCTCAGGGTTGAACAGGCCAGATCGGAAATGAGAACGATAAGAAACCAACTTTCAGAACAGCGGCAGAGAGTGTCAGACTTGCAGGAAATACTTTCAAAATTTGTAATAACCGCTCCTTCAGATGGTATGGTAATTTACAGGAGGGACAGGACAAATACAAAAAGAAAAGTAGGAGCCTCCATTTCGCCATGGGACAACGTTGTTGCCACACTACCTGATATGTCGTCAATGATATCCAAGACATATGTTAATGAGATTGACGTAAGCAAGGTTAAGACGGGGCAGCCTGTGGAGATTATGGTAGACGCTTTCCCTGAGAAATCCTATACCGGCTTTGTCTCATCTGTGGCAAATATAGGAGAGCAGCTTCCGAATGCAGACGCTAAGGTCTTTGAGGTGATTGTGAAGTTAAACGATTCGGATCCGATATTGCGGCCTTCCATGACCACGGGAAACAAGATCATAACCAAATCTATAAATGATGTGATCTATATCCCCCTGGAATGTGTTCAGACAGGCACTGACAGTATCCCATTCGTTTATCTGAAGAACAGATCAAAGCAGATTGTGTTGCTGGGCGAATCAAATGAGAACAGTGTTATTGTCGAGCAGGGGCTTAAAGATGATGAATCAATTTTTCTCAGTACACCTGAAGATCCTGAGAAATTCAAACTGGCCGGTATAGAACTTATAGAGATCAATAAGGAACGTGCAAAAGCAAGGAAGGAAGAAGAAGCAAAAGCCAGGGAAGAAGCCTCCAGGGCTCGTCAGATGACCCCTCCCGGGATGGAAAGTATTACTCCCGAGATGATGCAAAGGTTCCAGGAAGAACAGGGAAGAATGCCCGGCAGGGGAACAGGCGATTCATTAGCAATGAGGAGGATGAATACCCGTACCGGAAGCCGACTACAGGGTGCGCCCCAGGACTCAACCTTAAAGCAGAAGCCGGCTGGGCAGACTGCACAGACACAGACAGGGCAAAGTTCCCGGTAAAATCCTGTGACATGAAATAATGACTAAAGTGACAGATTATGTTGAAGTTTATCTTAAGGTACTTTCACGATATTGAAATAGCTGTTGAGTCGATAATCTCAAACAAACTGAAATCGGTGCTTACAGCTCTGGGTATAATCTTCGGAGTGGCAGCCGTCATTGCTATGCTGGCCATAGGTAAGGGAGCCAAACAGGAGATCATGGACCAGATGAAAATGGTCGGAGTTAATAATATCCTTATTAATCCGGTCATTCCCGATAAAACCTCCTCAACGGAAGATGGGGAAAAGCAGCAGAAGAAATTCTCGCGGGGATTAAGCATGCTCGATGTGAAGGCCATTAAAGAAACAGTCCCGTCGGTAAAGAGAATAAGTCCGGAAATATCATTCAACTCCACAGCAATGATGAATGGTGTAAAATACACCGCTAAACTGGTTGGTGTGTCAAATGATTATTTCCATCTGTACAACCTGCCGCTTGTGTCAGGCACCATTTTTAATAATTATCAGGAAGAAAATGGTATACAGGTCTGCATTATAGGAGCAAATATCAGGGCCAAGTTTTTCAGCCAGATTGACCCGATAGGCCAGTATATAAAATTTAATGGGATATGGCTTAAAGTCATAGGAGTTTTGCAGAAAACAAATGTCAGCCTTACGGGTTTCGAAGAAAAAGGAGTTAATGTCTACAACGATAATATCTATATCCCGATTCAGACAATGCTCTTAAGGTATCAGAACAGGGCACTAATAAATACAAAGCTGGTTTCAGAAGCATCTTCCAATGTTATGGTAATGGGTGGCGGCATGTCAAGGGTAGTGGTAAGCAGCTCCGACGCTGCTTCAAGTGCAGAAACAAACTACAACCAGCTCGACAGGATTGTTGTCCAGGTGCAAGAAACAGAACAGCTTAATCCCACAACTGAGATTTTGAGCAGGATGATTACCCGCCGCCATTCAGGTGTCAAGGATTTTGAGATAACGGTTCCTGAGCTTTTGCTTAAGCAGCAGCAGAGAACCAAGGATATTTTTAATATTGTACTGGGAGCCATTGCAAGCATATCACTCATTGTCGGAGGTATTGGGATCATGAATATAATGTTCGCTTCAGTGATGGAGAGGATAAAGGAAATAGGAACCAGAATGGCAATAGGAGCAAAAAAAATGGATATAGTGGTTCAGTTCCTCTCTGAAGCAGTGCTTATAAGCGTAACAGGCGGCTTTATCGGAATATTCCTTGGCGTCATTATGGCGAAGCTGATTGAGCAGATAGCCGGTATAATGACCATAGTATCCTTTTTCTCGGTTTTTATTGCATTCGGGGTTTCTGCCGCCGTCGGAGTCATTTTTGGCTATTCCCCGGCAAAAAGAGCATCGGAAAGAGATCCCATAGAATCATTGCGGTATGAATAAAATATTGAAAATGAAGAAATTATTGCTTTCTGCCACTTTTGGGCTGTTCTTTTTTGCATTTCAGACATCCTTTTCACAGGAAATTAAAAGGTTAACTTTTGAAGAAGTCATCAGGATCGCAGAGGAGCAATCCCCCAACGCATTGATGGCCAAGCACCGTTTTCGGGCAAGCTACTGGCAGTACAGGACATATGTTGCACAATACAGGCCTTCCCTGACCCTTACAGGTACCACTCCTGATTACAGTACTGCCTATTCAAGAGTATGGAACTCAGTGCTTGAACAATGGGACTATCAGGCTACAAATGTTCTTCAGAACCTGGCATCTTTGTCTCTTTCTCAGAACATAGGCTTGACGGGAGGCTCGATATCCCTTGAATCGGACCTTACACTTGAAAATGATTTTGAAAGGGACACACACAAGTATATTACTGCTCCCGTGAGTATTCGGCTTGTTCAGCCAATATTCAGGTACAATGCACTCAGATGGGAGAAAAAAACCGAGCCTCTGAAATATGAAGCTGCAAGAAAGACTTTCCTGTCGAATATTGAAAGCGTTCATCAGCAGGCTGTGATGAACTTCTTTATGCTTGCCCAGGCTCAGATAAACAAGCAGATAGCAGAGATGAATTTCTCAAATGCCGATACACTTTACAGAATAGCACAGGGCAGGTATGACCTGGGAACCATAGCTGAGGATGAGTTGCTGCAGATGCAGCTGTCGTGGCTCAATACCGAAACTGCAAGGAAGGAAGCTGAGATGAACCTTCGTGACAGGGAGATCCGCTTAAGGTCATTCCTTGGATTTAATGAGAATGTACGACTGGAGCTGATACTTCCTGACAGGGTACCCGACTTGCAGGTTGATCCCCGGGAGGTACTGGAACTGGCTATGACAAACAATCCTGAAATACTTGAACAGCAGCTCACACTCCTGACCGCCCAGAGCAACGTGGCCCAGGCTAAAGCTGAAAAGGGCCTGAATGCAAATATCATAGCTTCATTCGGTATGCGTGATCAGGACCCGGATTTTGCCATGGCATACAGGGAATCAAATCAACAGCAGACAATAAGGGTAGGATTTACCATGCCACTACTCGACTGGGGACTTGGCAAGGGAAGGTACAGAATGGCACAGTCGAGCCTCGAGCTTGCCCAGGTGCAGTCACAGCAGGCGCTGGTGGATTTCGAACAAAATCTGCTACTTGATGTTGAGCAGTTTAACCTGCAGGCTAACCAGGTTGCCATAGCTGCAAAATCAGATACCGTAGCCATGAAGATGTACGAGGTGACAAAACAAAGGTTCCTGATTGGAAAGATATCGGTTCTCGAACTGAACAACGCGGATACAAAAAAAGATCAGAACAAGAGAGCCTATGTAATGGCTCTTCAGAATTACTGGAATTACTTCTATAACCTACGCAATCTTGCATTGTATGATTTCATAGACCGGAAACCACTGGAAACGGAATTTGAAGAATTGCTCGATTGATACAAATGAATATTTTTTGAAAGAAGTATAGACCCGATGCATGGATGGAGATGTGATGCAAAGGTTGAGACGCCATGCAAAGGTTGAGACGCGATGCATCGCGTCTCTTCTTTTTTATATATCGCGTCTCTTATGTTTTTGTAAAAATTTAATATCTTTGCGCCTCGACAAAGGAAAACTATAAAAACCGAAATCATTCAAAATCAATTCAGATGCAAAACAAAGCAGCGATCATTGTCCTGGCTATTGCTTTAGCCCTGGTTACTGTTTACCAGCTTTCATTTACCGTCGTTACGAACAAGGTAAGAAAAGAAGCCAGGGAATATGCCAAGGGAGATTTGGTTAAGCAGAGCAGTTACCTCGATTCTATCTCTTCTCTGACAAAAAAGGACTGGAATTATCTTGGATTTACCTTCAAGGAAGTTCAGAAAAAGGAGTTGAACCTTGGTCTGGACCTGAAAGGCGGAATGAACGTAATACTTGAAGTGTCAGTTGAAGATATTTTAAAGGCTCTTTCAAATTACAACACCGATAAGACTTTCAATGATGCTTTAGCCAAAGCACGTTCAGAATATCAGCGTCAGAGTCAGAATGATTTTCTTACTCTTTTCGGAAGATCCTTTGAGGAACTGGATCCGGGAGCAAAGCTGGCTGCTATTTTCGGTACGGTGGAATTGCGCGACAAAATCAACTTCAACTCATCAAATGAAGATGTTTTGAGGGTTCTCGATGATGAAATATCAGGTGCTATTACAAATGCTTTCAACATATTACGGACCAGAATTGACCGTTTTGGCGTTGTTCAGCCCAACATTACACAACTCGCAACAAAGGGCCGTATACTGATTGAGCTTCCCGGACAGGACGATCCTCAGAGGGTAAGGGAACTGCTTCAGGGTACTGCCAATCTTGAATTCTGGGAGACATATGAAAATGCGGAAATAATCGGGTATCTGTCGCAGGCAAATACCATTCTGAGAGAGATACAGGCCAGTGTTGATACTGTTGGCAGAACGGCACGGCAGCCTGAGGAAACAACTGCTCCTGCAGATACTTCTGTAAAAGACCAGTCACTGCTCGACCTCATTGAAAAAGATACTGCTGCGGCAGCAGCACCGGCAACCAGAGAGGAATTTACATTTCAAAACCCGTTATTCGGTATTTTGACTCCAAGGGTTACCGAGACAGGAGAACCTCTTCAATCATCCATGGTAGGACTGGCAGCAGGTATTGATACCGCAAAGGTGAACAGATACCTTAGCATGAACCAGATAAAAGCTCTTTTCCCCCGTGATCTGAAACTTCTCTGGAGTCAGAATCCTTATAAATACGATCCTTCCGGCACCTTATACGAACTGCATGCAATTAAAGTAACGACACGCGACGGAAGACCTCCTCTCGGTGGTGATGTTATAACATCAGCCAGGCCTACATCAGGAGTCACGGGATCAGAAGTAAAGGTCGACTTTTCAATGAATGCTGAAGGCGCAAAAACCTGGGCCAGAATGACACGCGAGAACATTGGCCGTTGCATCGCCGTTGTCCTTGACGGTTATGTACGCTCATATCCCAGGGTTCAGAATGAAATAACAGGTGGAAATACTGAAATAACAGGTGATTTCACAATTGAAGAAGCCGACGACCTTGCCAATATACTTAAATCAGGAAAGCTTCCTGCTCCGGCCAGGATCGTTTCTGATACCATAGTAGGGCCTACTCTTGGTAAAGAGGCTATTAATGCAGGACTCGTTTCGTTTATTATTTCATTCTTCATCGTGCTTCTCTACATGATCTTCTACTACAGCAAAAGTGCCGGCACTATAGCTGATATTGCCCTAGTCGGTAATATATTCCTTATAATGGGCGTTTCTGCATCGCTTGGAGCTGTACTGACTCTCCCGGGCATCGCTGGTATTGTGCTGTCAATGGGTATGTCTGTCGATGCCAACGTGCTTATCTATGAAAGGATCCGTGAGGAACTGAGAGGAGGGAAGGGCATAAAGCTTGCAATAGCTGACGGTTACAAGGGAGCCCTCTCAGCAATCCTCGACTCTAATATTACTACCCTTCTGACAGGTATTATACTTTATATATTTGGCACAGGGCCTATCAGAGGTTTCGCAACCACACTTGTAATAGGTATTTTCACATCACTTTTCTGCTCAATCTATATTACCCGCCTGATTTATGAATGGCTGCTTAAAAGAAATGCAGACCTGACATTTTCAATTAAGTTAACCGCCAATATTCTGAAAGATACAAAAATCGATTTTATAGGCAAGAGGAGACTGTTCTATGGCATCTCGGCAGTATTGATAGGAATTGGCCTCATTTCACTGGTTTTCAGGGGACTTAATCCGGGTATCGACTTTGCAGGAGGACGCACTTTTGTTGTCAGGTTCAATGAAAGTATAAGCACCGCCGACGTGGCAGCCAATCTGACTGATGTATTCGGTGAAGCTCCACAGGTTGTAACATTCGGATCAGATAACCAGGTCAGGATCACTACTAAGTACAAGATCAATGAGACGGGAGTTGACGATGAAGTGGAAACAGCACTCTACACCGGCCTGAAAAGCATGCTGGGCGAGAATACAACAAGGGAAGAATTCCTTTCAGTAAACAGGGTCAGTTCTGAAACAGTTGGCCCTGCTATTGCTGCCGACATAAAAACGAGGGCGGTCTGGGCTGTGTTTTTGGCAACAGTGATGATGTTCCTTTATATTTTCATCAGGTTCAGAAACTGGCAGTATGGATTGGGAGCCGTTGTATCAACCTTACATGATGTTCTGGTAGTAATCGGGATTTACTCCCTCCTTTGGGGAATTATGCCTTTCTCCATGGAGATCGACCAGTCATTTATTGCTGCAATACTAACTGTTATTGGTTATTCAATAAACGATACCGTTGTTGTATATGACCGTCTGAGGGAATTCCTTCCCCTTCACAGGAAAAGGCCTGTAGGCGAAGTCCTTAACCTGGCTCTAAACGATACGCTGAGCCGTACCCTCAACACCGGCGTTACATCAATACTGGTACTTTTTGTTATGTTCTTCTTTGGAGGTGCTACTATACGCGGATTCCTGTTTGCAATGATCATAGGGATAATTGTCGGGACATACTCATCTATTTTTATTGCAACTCCTATCGTGTACGACACAACTCGAAAGAAAGGAATAAAAGCCTGATACTTATGGTCTGGATGAAAAAAAGAGACTATTTCATTCGCAATAGTCTCTTTTTTCACTGTGGTAATACAACAACAGCAATGAAATTCGTGAATCTTTTCTAAATTTGTCATAATTATAATACAGTCTGAAGAGAAGTCTTAAATGAGCGGACAGGAAATATTCGTCATCGTCGTAGTTGCACTTCTGTTATTCGGAGCGGACAAGCTTCCCGAAATAATAAAGACTTTTTCTAAAGGCATGCGCGATTTCAGAAGAGCCACCGATGACATCAAAAGGGAATTCGAGGAAAGCACAAGAGAAATCAGAAAGGATATCAATGAAGTGACCAATAGTATCACGAAAGACGTTACAGATATTTCTGATAATATCCAGAAAGACGTCGACGAGATCAAGAGTAATATTGAAACCGAAGTAAACAGTTTCACTGAAGATATACGTACCGACATTAATGAGGTAAAAGACAGCATAGACAAGGACGTTAATGAGATACAGGAAAACCTGGAGAAAAACATAGAGGATGTAAAGGAAAGCCCGGCGGAAGACGCCGCAAAACCAGAGACGGAAAACCGGAATGAACCCGATAAATATTCCGACAGTTATAATCCTTACAACTACACTGACTAATGGCCAGTACCGGCTTCAGGTTTTCTTCAGCCATATCTTAATTATCACAGGGAAATCCTTTACAACAAAGCATGATCATCACCAGGGGTATTACCAAATCATTCGGAGAACTTAA
>JAVEVC010000056.1:0-18048 GCA_034005245.1 Bacteroidales bacterium | reverse complement strand
GACATTTGATTCTACAACTACTGTCATTCTCTCAACAAAAAGCGAGCTGTACAAATATCTAATAAACATCAATTGAGAAGCTTGCTTATTCTGCCTGAAAGTAATTCATCAGAATATTCCGCGTCAAGGATTTGAAGTTTTCAGGGCTTTAGAGAATCCCACCGGCTGGCACCATGAATTATTGCCGTCATAAATGGCAGTTATAAGATGTGTGATTAGCCCGTCATCGATTATTAGCTGAGGCCTTTCCCTTCGGGTGCATCGGAGAATATCACCATTATCGTAAACCAGGTCATGATCATAGAACACTAAAGGATCAGATTTCTTCCATGTAAAACCGCAGTCATCCGAATGTAAGCTGACGCCCCAGCGCTCCATCCCGCTTATTTCTCCCGCATTATCTTCGCAGATCATATATATGCGGTCCTTAACCCGGTAAAGATAAAAATCCTCTACCCTGCTAATGGGCCATACATTATCGTTGACCATCTTGAAAGAGCCGCGGTATGAATCTGATTCAGCAAGGAAGACCCTTAATTCGTGGTCACGATACATGAGCAGTATTTTTTCGTTGTACTGTATAATTGCCGGATTGTTAGATTCTGTTGCAATAAGGGGCTTGTCAGACCGTACCCATGGCCCATCAATGCTCTTTGAAACTGCATATCCGGTCCTTCTTAAAAGTGCTCCTGTTTCTGGAAGCCTGGTAGAAAAATCACTTCCGATATAAAAGAGGACATATTCGTTGTTTATTTTGTGTATAGTGGGATTGTGAGCCATATTTGAATCCCAGAAGACGCTGTCGCGTTCACCTATCACAACTTCCCGGAATTCATAGGGCCCGGTTGGCGAAATTGAGGTTGCCCTGATAATTTCAGAATTCTCCCTGTAGTTTTCAGGAAATTTACTGTCTTTTATCCATCTCGATGCAAACATGTGGTACAAGGAGTCTGCCTTTATCACCGAACCTCCCCACACCCAATAACCCTCCATCCTGAATCCACTCTGTTCTGACACCGGTTTATATGAAATATCACCATTATTGCATGACATACAAAAGGTTATGATAAACAGCAATGTTGATCGCAGTACATATGATGTTTCAGGTACGGATTGTAAGAATTTTTCAGCAAAGGTGGAAGTAATATCTTTAATGTAGTTCAAAGTAAATACCAATGGTTTTCATAAATATTTGAATCAAGTATTTTCTAATCTTGAGCATGCTTTAAAGCTTTTATATGCCATAGCAACCCATCTATGAACGATATGGCTCGTTTATCAATACCAGTCCTGTCGTAAGGGACTCCTTTTTCATCAAATGTTTTGTCAACATTCGGGATCCTTAATGGCTGGGGTACCGTAAGGGCTCCTAGTTTCCACATAACAAACTGCAATGAAGTAATGACCTGTGATCCTGCAAAGGAGCCATCTGAAACCGGGATAAAAGCCACAGGTTTACGTCGCCATTCTGATACGAGCAGATCGATCGCATTTTTAAGACTTGCCGGGTAGCCTCCGTTATATTCCGGCGTTATAATTATAACTCCATCTGCTGACTTCACTTTTTCAGCATATTCTGTCATTTTGCGTGAAGGGACTTCCTGGAATTTCAACCTTTCGTCAAACAGGGGGAAATTGTATTGAAGCAGGTCGATCATGTCAACCACAGCGTCCGTTTTTTCCTCAATGAAAGCTTTGATGTACAGGGCAGCCTTGTGACTGTTTCGTCCTCTTCTGACACTCGGTGAGATGATGGCAATTCGAAGCATAATTTGATGGAATAGTTTTTTTAAATATATGAAATTCCAGCCAAAATCAGAGGCAGGGTAAAAATATGGTATTTATGCAGATAAACACCTTTTAACTCCTGGCATCGCCGGCGGCTATATAGCTCCGGAAATGGATGCTGACGGGTAGCTTTTTACCCGACGATATATGGGATTATCAATACTGCACTTCTTCTAGGGAAGTGTTGCCTATTTATTGCTCCTGTAGTTTTCGATCAATGTGATGCCCGGGTAACCCAGACCGGCAAGTTCAGGGAAATACCTTACTGTCTGTTCACGGGTAAAGAACCCTGTTACAATAACATGGTAGTAATCCCATTGTTGTACGATCTCAACCGGCAATCCAAGCTTTTCGGTTATCCTCCTTTGTGCGCGCAGGGCTTTGTTTTTATTGTGGAATATGGCAACCTGCAAGGCCACTGTGGGGACCGGAGCAGCTGTCTCTTCAGCCATAACTATTTCAGGTTCTTCGGCAAGGGGTATAAGTGCCGTGTCGGACTGCACAATCAGAGGTTTTTCTTCGGTACTGACAAGCCCGGGTTCTTTTTCAGCAGATCTCAATAATGTATCGGTTTCCAAGGTTGCTGGTTTTTCTTCAACTACAGGAGCAGCTGTTTCAAGTATTTTGGCAGTCGTCAGCCAGTATTCCTTTATCCCGAGCAGGTCAAGCGCAGGGACGAACTTTTGCATTTCTTCAAGATCATCAAATCCTGTTATACGCACTTTATAGAAACCGTCCTCTTCAACAACCTCAACCTCCCTGTCAATCAATTTTGAAATTCTTCCTGTCATGGCCAACGCATTTGATTTCTGCCGGAACGCTCCTATCTGAACAGCTCTGTCGGGGATAAATACATAATCAATTTTTTCACCATACCTTTCCCTTATCATTGCCAGGGAATCATCGCGGGTTACAAGCAGTCTCTGCTGTTCTTTTGCAAGAAGTCTTATTATCCAGAGTTCCTTGAAACCCAGTTTATTAAGCTTGACAACATTTTCGTCAACTTCTGCACGAGTGGGGAGATCAAGTATCCGGACCCTGTAGTATTCTCCTGATATTGTTATTTCGACTTTCTTGCCAAGGTTTTTCTCCAGATCCCTCCTAAACCTTTGGGCAAGCGACCTCGACTTAAAGGCTCCAATCTGAATTGCCCAGCTGTCTTCGGTTATGGTATAAAGTTCTTCGGTAAGTTCATGGAGGATCATATATGAAGTATCCTTCTGTATTTCACGACTAACAGGTACCTCAGGTACTGCTGCAGGAATTTCAGGCAATGTATCTGGAAGTGTCATCTTGAGGAGGAAATCGAGTCCGTCGACTATATCGCCGTCGATACCGGTATTTATGCTGAAGTTCATGGATTCCGGCTCGGAAGTCATGCCGAGATTACGCAGCTGTGCAGTGTCGGGTCTTACCACGTATTCCCCCGGGACAAGGCCCAGGTAGCTATAATATCCGTCGAACTCTGTAAGCGCTCTTCCCGCCAGTTTATTGTCAGGCGTATAGAATCCCACAATTATTCTGCCAATACCATTAGCCACGCTGTCCTGTTCAAGATAAACCGTTCCTGTTGCCTCTCCTGCCACAGCTACAGGTATTTCAATGTTCTTCAACATGTTTGGATCTACTGTTACGCTGAGCGTATTTACCGGCAGTCGCCACGATATGTTTTCGAAACTGTTCTGGTCAAGTTCAATATAGTATTTAGCGTATGGTTCGAGACCAAGAATACGTATTGTTGTGTCGCGTTCGCTCTTTTCAACTCTTCCACCGCTTGAACGCAAATTCAGTCCCGGGGCTTTTGGTTCTCCACTGTCCTTAGTCCCATTGACATTAAGATCGATGAATGCCGTTATAGTGATGCCTCCCCTTCCGACATTTGTACGGTTGTCTGTACCCATGTATTTTGTTTTGCGGTCGTTGATAATGCTTCCCCGGGCATATTCCACAAATGATGTTCTCTTATTCGACTGCCTGACCGAAAGGCCTGTCTGGGCGAAGGAAAAATCATACCGGAGCCCGAGTTCTCCCATCCTGAGATCATTTCGGAAATTCTGCTCGTAGGACATATTAAAATAGGCATGGTCAAAGAGCCTCTTTTCAACCCTTAACTTGGCAGTGAGCATTTCATTGAAAGTATAGGAATACTGAGCCTGGGGCATCAGTATAAAACCTCCAGGAAGTCTTAGTGCAAGAGAGAAGTTGCTGTAAACATACGGATCGGCATTTTTCAGTATCAGTGCGTAGGTTGTCAGATTGGTATTTATGCCGAAAAGCGAGCCCGATAGCATCCATTCTCCTGTAGTGTATTTGAATGAACGGGGAAGAATAATCTGGTAAATGGAGGCTCTCTGATATGTTCTGAATTTCCCGATCCTTAAAGGAATAGACAGTGTAGCTTTTCGTTCCTCCAGGTAGTTGTAAAATATTGCCTCCTGGTCCTTGTCGTATAGCGTATAGTTAAGATCGAGTTGGAGGTTTGACGGCATGCGGTAGGTAAAGGTTCCCTTGCTCCTTACGCCATGGACATATTCACCCGTAAGAAGCAGGTTATTGGTGACTCTTATCGAGGCGTTCAAAAATGGCATAAAAGGTTGGCTGGATAGAGATGACAGATATTCCACACCGCCTCCAAAAGTAAGGTTTTTTGTCAGGCCGTAGCCTAAAGCAGCACGCCCGAATTTGCTTCCAAGGGTGTCTTCAACAATACCGCCGCTTACTTTGTATTCGAATGTGTTTTTGGGCAAAAAATTAAAAGGGATGGTAATATTCTGCTCCCGGGAACGCTCTTCGCCCCACGGACCGTAAAATTTAAGCATAACCATCGAGTTTCCATATACCAGAGGAACTTCAAAAGTAAAGAAACCTGAGGCATCAGCTTTTACATAATCGACCAGAATATTGTTAACATACAGTTCAACTATCCATCCCGGATCGGTCCTGTCGCTAAGGGTGTATGTTCCGAATGACCGCCTGTATGTAGTGGGTGTATTTGTCAGCTGGATGCCTACAACAGGGTTGAACAGCGAGGAAATGGACTGAGCCGATATTTTGCCAGCCATTATCTGTCGCAGTGGACTGAAGTCGTTATTCACATACCTCCAATGATAATATTGCTGTTTTTCATTGAAAGGATCATTGCTGTCGTAATACAATGATGCGGTAGCCTCGCCGCCGGCGACCATAGCTCCCAGCGAGAGATTAATCCTTGTATCTGAAGCATGCTCTGTTTCCTGGGTTGAAGTTACAGACCAGTCGGCCATGCCGAACCTGAACAATGGCCGTGTCTGCCCGATGATTGTATCGGCCTGAGGTTCTCCTTTAAGCCTTGACAGGTTCTTTCGCATCTCTTCAAGGCGCATCTCGCGTATCATGGGAAGCTCAAGCCTGCTGTTGACCAGAACTGACAGACTACGGAAATTGAAGACACATTCAAGTCCGAAGACTTTCCCGTAAAGGGTTGACTTTAAATACAGATTTGATTCCGTTCTTATTATATCGCCAGGATCGAGATTGAATATTTTATCCTGGAACTCTATCAGGTTATCGGTGCGGCTTATCCTGTATTCTGCCTCCGGTAAAATAAAGAAGCCTTCAACAGATTCAAGATCCTGCGATGGTGTATTTTTTATTTTCAGTAAATTAAAAAGATCGGTGACGGGCAGAAACAATTCATCCCCCCTTATTGCCGCGTCTATCTCACTTCCCAGGTAACGGGGTATCTCAAGGAACACAGAAATTTCATCGTATTCCGGGAGATCCTGCGAAATCAAACTAACCGGGATGAACCAGCAGAGGAAGGCAAGAGTTACGAAGAGATGACCCGGACGAAATGAAGACATACATCCTGACTTTTTTAAAACGGAGTATGCTGATCTTTCTTTCATTATTGAGGTCGACTATCATTCATGCATCATGCAATCATTGCTGCATGAATATTATTTCAAACTGGCCGCTGTAATTTCCTGGCGGATTTGATGCAGAATTACCCACAGTGAGTGTTCCCCCTATATACAGATCGATTGGTTCACTGAATCTTGATGTTGCAACAATTGGCGATAAAGGGCTGGATGGGCCTGCATCTAGCTTCATTGATCCTCCTCCGCCGTCTCTTGTAAGATACACAACAGGTTCAATGGAGAATGTTATAACTGT
The DNA here is from genome assembly GCA_034005245.1 of Bacteroidales bacterium. Classification (GTDB taxonomy): domain Bacteria; phylum Bacteroidota; class Bacteroidia; order Bacteroidales; family VadinHA17; genus LD21. The sequence continues at coordinate 12,105 of JAVEVC010000056.1, read as the reverse complement.
TCCGGGATGAGCCCTGATCTCAATCAGTGCCTGAAAATAAGGATATCCGGCCATATTGAGAGGCACAACATCTCCTGTAACTGAGCGTATGCCTGAAGTATTAATAATAATGCTGCCACCGGTACTACCAATATAGAATGCTCCAAAACCAAGTGTCTGAATCACATCCAGCCTGAGAGGACGAGGGGGATGTTCCTGTGCTTTTAGATCTGCACATACTGTCATAAAAATTAATAAAAGCGACGTATTAATGAGCCGGAAAAGTAATGACCTTATATTTATTGAGAGTATCATCTGTTTTTAATGAATATCTTTTTCGAGTTCCTGTATTTTCCTGATGTATATGTGATGATATAAATACCATCGGTTACATCTGTATTGAATTCATAATGACCGTTACCATTAACTTTTTCTAACATTATTACCTGGCCTGTGGTATTGTACATGGTCAGTATGCCCTTCCCTTCCTGAATAAGAAAAATATCAACATTGAGTATTCCATGGGATGAGTAAATTGAAAATATATTATTATCCATATTAATTTCATCCACATCTGTTGCTTCTGCTCTCATATTCAGGAAAAACCTTTGAAGGTATTCCCCGCTCTGGAGATAGACTTTGTATATCTTATCACCTCCAAGTTCCTGTTCGATCCTGGAAACGGAGTCATATAAAAAGATTTTCATTTTCGTGAAATCTTCCCTTGCATCCTTCAGACTAAAAACAATATTGCCATCCATGGTGATCTTAAGGCCAAGCGGAATCTGCAAAAATTCTTCAGATAAAAATGGTTGTGAATTTATTGAAAGTTTATCTCCTGCAGATGAAAGAGAGAAGAAGTTTGTGGTATAATAATCAGTATTCATTAGTTTTAAAGCATCGAGTTTGCTGTCAAATCCGTTTGATGCCTTATCCTCGAAATAAATTACCAGAGGGTCTGCAGAGGAAATATCATCGTTATAAGCTGCTTCAAGTCGTAGGAGGGGTACAGAATTTTTTTTCTCTGATTTGATGAAGGGATATGTAAGGTCAGTAATCCTCACGCTGTTATCTGCTCCCAAAAACGCTGTTACGGGAAAAGAACCATTTGATACATGTACGAAGAATCCCTGCATGGAAGGGATAATATTTGAAGCCATATTGTCATCACTGGGAATTCCATTGATATAAGTGCAATATATTCCGTCATACTCATCTGTTGCACTGAAGAAATAAATAGCATCGTCAATATTGGATTTTGTCCAGCCCGAAATTGCATCCCAGTCAATAGGAGAGGGATAGGGATTCCCGACCAGATTGAAACCTTGTGTAAATGGATTATTATTGTTGTAAAGAGTAATCGATACATTTCCATTATTAACTATGCCAGTTACATCAATTGTATTTGGGATGTCGTTTGGTCCAAGATTTGCGGCGTAGCCAGCCATGGGATATAGTATATTTGTTTTTGTGCTGTAATCAGTCCATCCGGAAGCCGGGTCGCCTGACACTGTTCGGTTTTCATCATAACTATAAAAAGTCGGGAAGCCATAATCCAGATCCATATCATCGTCGAATTCGCTGACTGTTGCTGCCTGAAAAGGAGAACTTACGTATTTGTAACCGTAAGCTGAAGGAAGATATCGTTGTACTGTCACATCGCCAGTTATATCGCCGTTGCCAGAACCATTGATAAGAGCTGTCTGCAATTCTGTTGACAAGAGTGTAAGATTACCGTTTGAGACCAGATTCCCGTTTTGAACAGTGACAATTCCTGAAACATTGAGGGGTCCCAGCAATGTTACTCCCTCAGTATTGTTTATAATGATGTTTTTTATTGTATTCCCTGAGAAAACCGAAGCCCCTATCGTTTGAGCTGAAGCGCTTTTCATTTCAATAGTACCGTCATTTACATCAATTATGCCGTCGTTTGCTATTGTACCCGATATTTGCAGAGAACCACCTGTAAACAATAATGAGGCCCCGTTTTCTATTGTTAAATTATTAACAGTTCCTGTAATCCCGTTTTCCAGAACGGGATCAAATTCCATATCGGGTATTACAGCATGTGAAGTAGAGTAAGGCACAAATCCGCATGACCAGTTATCTGGATCATTCCAGTCTGCACTATTTGCACCAGTCCATGTCAGGCCGGAAATAATCACCGGACTTGTTGCAGTCAGGATACCACAAGCTGCTACCTCAACGGTGTTTGTGACAGTATAGTTACCGGGAGTGCTTGCTGCCAGATCTATCTGCCCTGTTAAGCTGCTGATAAAAACCAATCCCGGTGATGAAGAAAAAGTCCCTGCCAGACTTCCTGTTCCCATATCGGGGTAGGGATCCGGATCATTCTGGCAGTAAGGATAGCCGGAATATTCAAATTGGGCGCTGATCACCTCAATATCAACAGTTCTGGCTGAGCTTGTGCCGCAGTCATTGGTTGCAGTTACGCTTAATGTGCCACTTGTAGCAGCAGAATCGAAATCAACAGAGACTGAATTGCCTGTTCCGGTTATATTACAGCCTGTTCCGCTGTATGACCAGCTGTAAATGACACCGGCAACAAGAGGAACTGTATATGTATAACCTGTAGATCCCTGGCAAACCTGGACAGGAGCAGAGGTAAACTCCCCTGGTGTTGAAGCCGCAACGGGGAAAGAGATCACAACATCATCTGACGATGTGCATGGCCCATTGCTTATGGTCCATCTCAGTGAATATGTAACACCCAGAGATCCGTTGAATTCTGTGTTATATTGGGAACTGCTTTCAAGAGAACCTCCTTCACCACTGACAATGGTCCATAATCCGTTAAAAGGAGCGGGATCATTACCCTGGAGTTGAACAGTTGAGACTCCGCATAAAGATTGATCGGGACCTGCATCAGATGTTTCAGGATTCGAATAAACAATAACAGTCTTCCTGTCAACAACACCTGTCCCTGTTCCGTTATCATACGTGAAATCAGTGAGTCTGTAAGCACCAGCTGATGAAGCAGGCAGGATGAATGGCAAGGATGTTACCGTAACCGGCGCTTGTGGTATTCCATCTAAAGTATAACATAGAGTGTAATTCAGGTTTATTGGGTGAAAGGATGTGAAACTGACAGGTATTCCTATGTTACCGCAAACTGGTCCTACAGAAGCAAAAGATGCTCTTGCAAGAGTGCCCGAAACACATGCTGTGGTAAAATTTCTGGCTGTTGGCAAAATGGCAACGCTGTTTGCTGTTTCTACAGATCCGGTATATTCATCTCCTGATGCATTTGAAGCTAATTCACTCCAGTAACCTGTAGTGAATTCTGCTACCCTCATGTCTGTTAATCCATTGGTGGCCATAAGAGGTGTTAGATCGCTTTGGGGATCCCAGCCTATTTTTACTTTTGCGGTTGTTGGGGTTGATGATGCAATGCTCCAGTATTCGGATGTGTTAGAAACTTCTAAAGGAGAAGCTATTAGTGTAGCTGTCGGATTAGGCGTAAAAAATTCAGCTGTAAATGGCAGCGTTATTCCGGCGGTTGAGGTGAGAATAAAATCATGGCCTTTCATACTACCCTTCCCTAAGGGGTAGTTGAAAGAGTCTCCGTTGAGGATATATTTTATCAGAGGTCCGTTAATGAATGAATTCACATGACCGCCTATGGGTAAAACAGCAGATGATGAGGTATTTAATAAAGTCAGGCTGTTGGATGAAGAAGTTGAAATGCTTCCTTCAGTAAGCAATAACTGGTTGCTGACTTCTGCCGATCCCCCATCTCCAATGATCAATCCGGAAGGATTATTTATTTCAAGATTATTAAACCTGCTTGTTCCGGTAAAATTGCCGGTAATTCCTCCCAGAGCCTGTGCTGATGTACCAGCGAAAGTCACTGTTGAGACAGGATATGAACCGGTGCCGCTTGTAAAAACGCCAGAATTGTAACGTTCCATAGATCCCATTATGACAAGTTTACTGTTGTTAACACTATTATCAAGGGTTGGTCCGTCTATTACAAGCCGTTTGCAAATTGTGAGATCTTTGTTTGGAAGAATTCTGGAACCAGTTCCGGTAAACTGAACATTAGGCAAATTATCAAAGAGAGTTGCGATTATTGTATATGTTCCTGTTCCTCCGTATTCAATGGTCCCATCTCCGGAACAATCAGAAAAGCCTGCGTAATTTCCCCCGGGTAGATTGCCATTTTCGAGATAAATGGTACCATCTCCATACACATATCCCAGACTATGGCCAAATGTCGGGCTTACAAGTCTCAACCTGTCATTGACAGTAGTAGAAAAGACATAAATACCGTTAATATCTGCAGTAACAGTATGGTTTATTATAACGATAGCTCCGTTGGGTCCACCTGGAGGGCATGCAGGGGATAAACCCAGCGGGGTCCAGATTGTTTCATCAGACCAGTTGCCACTACTGTTAGTCTGATATGATGGAACTTCTCCGGGAATTGCTGTGTTATTACCGGCTGTATAGTCGCCGTTAAGATTGTTGCTGCCTGCAAAGACAAAAGTTATCTCATCACTGTTTTCATCAACATTATCGGTAATAGAACCCGAAAGCGCTTCATGCCAGATATTTGCAGGCATTTCGAGCCTGGCTGCAACATATTCGTCCTCAATACCAAACACATCATCCTGAAGGTACTTAAGCAAGGCAGTCCCTGAGAATCCTGAAATACCGGAACTTTCAATCTGCCAGTAATATCTCAGGACATTCGAATCATCGAGGACGCTTGGGTGCATTCCGTTAATAGGATTTACCTTTATATACCCGGCAGCACCGTTAGCTGATATTGTATAGGTTGCAGGAGTATATTTTCCTGATACGCCGACGGGGAAGGTAAATATTGCCGGACCGGGGTTAAAAAATTTCTTCACGCCCAGGGAGCTTATAACACCATCTGACTTTATCATTTTTGAGACACTGAATGGAGCTCCCATGATAATGCTGTTCTGGTTTAAAATAAGCTCATGGATATTTATATCAAGTATTCCCGAGGTAAGGACAAGGTTATTCTGGAGGTTTATTTCGCTGTAAAGCCTTGCTCCGGCTTGATTGTTTAGTTCCAGAAGCCCGAAGGATCCCATACCTGAAACCTGCTGCTGCTGTGTTCCTGCCAGGACGATTCCTCCCGTGCTGTTGTTATCGGTATAAGAGCTGTTGTTAAGAAGGTTCCCGATGAGAGTTACTCTGTTGTTATCAAGGACCAGGTTCCCGTTCCTGATGTTAAGGTTACGGTTAACAATAAAGCTGTGATTTACAGAGAGTGAGGTTAATGATTGAACATCCAGATCGTAGAAATCGGTTATTGAAGTACCTGAAACCGACTGGGATCCTCCGGTAAATGAAGTGACATTGGTGCCATAGTTGTAGGTACCGTTGTTGATCATATTACCTTTTACCGTAACATTCAGATTATTTGAGTTAAAGGTGCTGAAATTATTGGCTAAGGTAAGAGACCCGTGCAGAACTAAAGGGCTGATCATAAGATTTAGTATTGCATTTCTGGCCGTGCCGGCAGTTTTTCCGGAAACCTCCAGGCTGTTTAAAGCAATATTCGCATCAAGCTTGAAAGACTGATCTGAGTCGATAGTTGTTCCAGATACTGGGGCCTGGGAGAAAACAATTGTACCACCTGTCACGGAAGAAACTGATGGTCTCAGGTAGAGATCTCCAAACGTAGTACCGCCACCTCTTGCAATTGTTAATATGCCTCCTGACATCGAAAAAGCACTTCCATTGTTCAGGACTTCCAGTTTCGCTTTGATCAGATTTGATGCAGTCGGGTTGTTGCCATAGATAATAACATTTCCTCCGCTTTGTGAATAGTTAAGCACTCCGTTTGTAGAGGCCAGAGGTCTTCTTATCTGTCCGTTAACATAAAGATTGCCTCCCTGAACCTCAATTGTTGAAGCTCCGCTTCCGGAATATTCTATATCAGCATTATTAACCGTGTTTCCGACAGGACCGATATAGACATTGCCTCCTCCGTCCAGGATGGTTAATTTACCATTAAGTGACAAAGTTTCACTTGCATTATTATTTGAAATATAAACATTTGAAGGTGTATTTATTGTCAGACCTGCCGTTGCCGGAATAAAAAAGTCAGTTTCCTGCGAAATGTAAAAACTTCCTGTCCTGTCATATTTGAATGTGCCATTCAGAAGAGTCAGCCAGTTGTCATTGCGAGTTGTAAGGCTACCTCCAATGTTACATATGAGGACAGACTCAATAGAGATTCCTTTATCTATTGTCAGATTTCCGAATATAGTATTGGGAGTGCTTCCAGTTGCAGGAGTAAGCCCGGTATTTGTGATATAAGCAGTATCGCTTCCAAAAAATGTGACATCGCATCTACGTGTGCTGCTAACATAAAACCTGACATTGCTTCCTGCATTGCCGCTGAGGCTGTATGTCCTGTCGTCATTGGAATTATTGATTAAACTTCCTCCTATCGACATGTTATTGGCATAGGAGGTTCCGTAAATATCAATTCCTGCTCCCGGAAAAACATTTACATCACCGTCAATAATTATATTCTGTGAGGTCGATCCATTACTTACATATATGAATGTCCCACCTTCCAGATTCAAATTTCCTTTAACATTTATGGTTTTTTCTACAATTGTGCCGTAACCAGACATCCATGTCATGGCAAGCCACGATCTCCAATCCTGTCCCCTGGTTATAAGGTCGCCAAGTATAGTCATTTCCGGGATGTTAGGGAAAGCAATATTTGAGCCTCCCAGCGGAGACATTATCACTGTTCCGTAAGAGGCAGGAGTAGAGGGTAAATAGAAAATGGCACCGGAATTAGCATTGGTTGTGTAAAACTCTGTTGTTCCTCTGTTTGTATTGAAATCGGAAAAATCTCCTCCGGGAAAAGCAAATGTTGATCCAGAGGCATTTGAGGTTGTAAGCCTGAAGTTCCCGTTCCCTCCGGGGTGAGATACGACCATTCCGAAATTGCTTCCAGGATTGTATCTGATATCCAGTGTGGCTCCTTCCTCAATCTGTAAACTTGCACAATAATGCTGGTCTGTATTGGCTGTTGACAGATAGTTGGGAGGTGTTCCGAACGTTACCATATGGCCATTCCCAATTATCACTATGTCGTTAATTCCAGGTGCTGCCGGCGGAGGATTGTTAACTGTATGACTTGTCAATGACCATGTAGACAGAGTTGACCATGTACCAGACTGGCGGCTGTAATAAATTCTTGGGGAGCCAAAACTGGAAGAAACACCGGCAGTATAATCTGCATCAAGGAAGCCAGTGCTGTTCGATGGAGTAATCCAATCTGTAATAGCGTTTGAATCTGTATTTATATTAGCGGGAAGACCCTGATGCCAAATATGTGTTGTCGCATCGTAAAGAGCAGGTACATAGCTGCTTTCTGATCCGACGACATCAACCTGTGCATAGGTGAAAGAATGTGTGACTGAATTTGGTAAGATACCTGTAAATCCTGCAGATTTAATGCGCCAGTAATATTGCAGGCTTTGGTTATTTATAGTAGATACCGGATGCTCGTAATTCACGGGGACTACTGTGATTGATCCAAAACTTTCAGGAGCTTCTGTTATGCCTATTGTTGCAGGAGTGTATTTTGACGGGACACCCACCGGAAAAGTGAAACTCCCCGTTGATTGATACGTTTTGGTTATACCTCCGTCACCTGCATTACCTGCTGTCAGGATATAATTTGAAGGCGAGCCCGTCACAATTGAAGCCTCTGAATTAAGTAAAAGGTTATGGGTACCTATATTGAAATGCTTCCCGGATACTTCAAATAACAGAACTCCGTTAATTGTGGCATTTGCAACCAGAGATACCGGTGCGGTGGATGAAGCAAATGAATTGGCAAGAGTCAGATTCTTAAAGTTGCCATTACCATCAATGGTCTGTTCAGAAGCGGAGCTGTTAAGAATAATGGATCCTGTTCCCTGATGAAGGCCTGAGTTAAATAAATTCCCTGAAACATTGATTGTTTTGCCGCCATCTGCCAGAATACCTGTTATCAGGCTGAAATTACCAACAACATTTATAGTGTTTTGAGATCCGGACATTATTACGCTCTTCCCGGCATTTTTATCAAGAATGAAATTGTTCAGGGATAAGGCTGAGGCGATATTAAGGTTTATTTGCTGGTCATCTGATCCGTTGAGAGTTGTTGTGTTGGCTCCGGTGAAATAAGAAGTTCCGGCTTCCATTGTTAAGTCCCCACCTATGGACAGATCATTTCCCCCAGCAGCCAGTTCCCCCGAAGCAAGATACAGATCATTCTTGATTATCAGGGAAGTAGATAATTCTGCAACTGATGTACTGCTTATTCTATTGACTGTAAGGTTAAAAACAGGAGCAGTACTGTTTATCATGAAACTCGTTGCATCATCCCCGCCTGCTCCTGCAACCGGAAATAATTCAAGTGTCCCTCCTGTAACGTTTATATTAGCATCAGAAGACTTGACATCAAAAGCCTCATTAGCACTTGTTCCCACTACATCATATATAAGTACGGACCCTCCTGACACCGTGTAAATATTTCCAGAATTTTCAAGATTAAATGTTCCATAACTGGAATTTACTCCGTTCAGAACCCGTACAGTATTCAGGGTTGCTACAGAAAAGTCTGTAAGATTTGCTATAGATGAATACTCAACCGGAGTCCTTTGCAATCGCCCTCGGAGAATAAAGACACCACCTGTCTGAGTATAGGAGGCATTTCCCGATGACGAGAGGAATTGCTTTGCATCAACAGTTCCTCCGTTAATGCTGACCTGGCCGGATGCTATGGAACTGGTTATTAACCCCGCTGATTCGCGGCAGGATAGAATTCCATTGTTCACCTCAAGCTTGCCAAATATTGTCAATGAGCTGTTCCCTCCCTTTGTAATTCCTGTCGCAGCATCGCTGGGGGCTGAGGTGCCGTATGCAATATTTATTTCCCTGTAATCATCAGCTGTAGAAAACACGATAACATCCACTCCGTCGGTGACCAGGGCCCCGTTTGAAGGAATATAGTAGTCGGATGACAAGCTTGTTCCTTCCGAAAGGGATGGAATAAAAACCTGCCCTTTCAGAACAAGAGTTCCATTCCGGATCCATAGAGATTTTCTCAGATCAGGGTTCCCGGTTATAGTGCCATCAGCAGATAAAAAATTTGCTCCATATATTTTGAAATTTAAATAGCTTGTTGAAGTAACAGTAAGTTTATAAGTTTGATCGATCCCCTTGTCAATGACAAGATTGTAAAAATCAGTTATCCCATTGCAATTCAATGCATTATTGCCGGCACCCTGGAAATATACTGTGGCAGCACCGCTTGTAGCCCCTGGTATGGTCGGTGGGAAGGCATTATACACAGGAAAATCAAGATTTGTAAACCTTACTGTTCCATTGTTGGTGAAATCTCCGTTAACAATAACAGTATGAAAATTAAGGTAATAGTTGAGAAAGGGAGCGGTCCCTCCTGATCCGCCAATGGAAGTGTTTGTAACACCTTTCCCGATTCTGAAGGAAGCGCCATTATCAACCGTTATGTCGCCATTAACAGTCAGAGCCAGTTTTGTTGAGGATATGTCATCGTTTATCCTGAAAGTTCCTTCTTTGATAGTAAGATTACCGTTTAGATTAATGTTGCCAAGCTGAGTTGCAGTAGCTCCGGCTGTATTTATCACAAGATTATTATATGTTGTTTGAGCAAGAGGAAGTAAAAAGTCAGCAGTGTTGTAATACTCTGTGGTACCTCCTCCCGCATCAACAAAAGTATTGTTTGATACAACAGGGAAGCTAACAGAAGCAAGCTTCAGGGTTCCATCTCCGCAAAGGGAAGACAGTGTGTTTGTAAATCTGTATAGTGCCTGGTCAATAAAACCTCCGGCTTCAATAGTCAGGTTAAGCCCGCTGGCCGTTACATCAGTTGGAAGTGAAACTGTTCTGCCGGTAAGAATTATTACATTATCCCCGTTTCCCGGAATTGTAGTACCAACCTGAAGAGTTCCGGAAGGATCAGAAGTCCATGTTGATGCATCATTCCATGATCCCGACTGATAGGAGTAATAAGCCGTATAATCCGGGATCTCCCTTGCAGTCCACTGGCCATCAATTACGGAAGTTCCGGCAACGGTCATTGGATTAGTACCCGCAGGGCTGTAACTGCCCGGTTGGGTCCAGGCTGAACCTGAATAAAGAAACGGAACATATTTAGTCTGATTCCCCCCCGACCCCACTTCGTCCGGATTAATATAGGTTAAACTTATGTCTGCATTGATGTTACTAAGATTTGTGGTGGTTATGCTCCAATATTTGTTTAAGTCGCTGCCTGCTGCAGCCGGCGGGCCAGGTGCAACTGAAGCTATTGCTTTTACGGCTATGCTTCCTGTTCCTCCCACGGTAGCGGTAAGCCCTGTAATTTCGAAGGGAGTATAGAAAGTCCCCGTACCCACAGGATAGACAATGATAAAATCATTTACTGATGTACCCTGCTTTATCAGGTTTCCATCACCGTCGCAGATTATCATCCTGGTGTTGCTGAATCCACCTGTTGCACTTATTAACGATGACTCGCCGAGTGTAATATTATTTGTTCCCGATCCAAGGCTGAGATTGCCGTTATCGAGATTCAGCGTACCGCTTACCGAGATGTTGCCCTGTATGGTTTTGGTATTGCCTCCGCTGATAGTAAGATTGTTGTAAGGAAATGCAGCCACATCCTGTGAACCGGCATATGAGTAATTTACCAGAGCTGCAGCCCCGTTCAATATGATGGTATTTGTTCCTGTTCCTGACAGATTGAAAGGTACTGCTCCGGTAAGGTTCAACGTGCCGGATGCTGTACCATTTGCCATAGTTAGTGTTGAAATATTTGAGTTGTGCTGATTTGTAGTAATTACAGAACCTCCTACGGAAACAATCCCGTCATCCAGGTAAAAAGAACCATTGCGTACACGATTATTATTTCTCCTGTAACTGTTTATTGACAGGTTACCTGATATAGTCAGAGCAGCAATTGAGGAGGTCAAAACATGAGTTCGGGTTGTATTATTATTACTGGGCGAGTTGTCGTCAGAGCCCACTGCCACATTACTGCAAACAAGGATTCCTGAACCTGAGATTGAACACGCAACGTTAGCGTTTGACTGTTTACGGAGCGTTAAATTTCCTGATAATGTAAGTGTAAATGGTGAATTTACCGTTAAACTGCCAGATCTTCCGGTGAATGTTACAGTGGCGCAGGCCGCATCTGTTGTAACATTTATGTTGTGTCCTTCTGAAATAAAAACCTCATCACCTGTAACCGGGTATGAAGCACTGCCCCATGTTGATGGCGCATTCCAATTTCCGCTTCTTACAGATGTGTATGTAGCTGCCCTGGCTGATAACAGGATGAGAGACAGAGTTGCCGTTAAAAACAAAATCTTAAGAGTTCGGCCTTTTCTCTCCATCTCTATCTGAAGATTATTTATTGACTATTCAGCTGACTCAGCATCATTGAATTATCAGTTCCGCTTCAGCATACGTTGCAGGTTTGACATCTGATGGTGCCGAGAATGAAATATGCAATTTACCTGATGTGAAATCCACGCCCTGTATTTTACTCAGACTAAACTGGAACTTCCTCCGGCTGTTGGGTGTGTATACGGCAATTCCATTTGCCATGCCCACACGCGTTGAGATTCCCTGGGGTGAGATATGATCTACTTTGAGGTCACCGTAAACAGACATGTTGCCTGTCCGGTTAAACACAAGGTTTAATCTCGGGGAATCCTCAGCATTATCCAGGGTTATGTCTGTTAAGGTTATGGAGGTATTTGATTCACCAACTCTTACTATGGCCGGAATTGTAATCCCGAATATAGGAACGAGCTTTACGGAAATGGATGTTGTATCTTTTATTATATCTTCCTCTCCAAGAGGTTTCTTTTCAGGCACAGCTCTGAAATACATGTGAGAACGATATTCCCCCGGTGTCATTTCGCCCTGCCTTATTAACTGGAGTTTCACAACCTGCGACTCATTCGGGCCCAGGGTAACGGAACGGGGGAAGAACCTGATAAACCGGTCAGCAAACCTCTGTCCGGGATCGGGTTCTGTTATAGTCTCAAAACCGCCATCTTCATTCAT
>JAVEVC010000055.1:0-19257 GCA_034005245.1 Bacteroidales bacterium | reverse complement strand
GTTTTTTTCTTCGCAGGTTTGGTTTTTTTGCTATCGGCAATTCTAATATGCCGTCCGGCAGCAGCTCAGTACGATAATCCTCAGAATACCAGGAAAGACAGAAATCAGGTTTTTCGCATTAAACTGCTTCCTCCCGGCCCTGATAACCCGAGGAACAGCGAAGGCGATTTTATCCAGCTTCGTGACGGAAGGATCATGTTCGTTTATTCTCATTTTACCAGCGGTGCGGATGATTTTGCAAATGCTCATCTGGCTTCTCGTTTTTCAGATGACGGAGGAAAATCATGGTCAGAAAGGGATGTGGATGTTTTGTCAGATGAAGATACTCCAAACATCATGTCTGTGTCTCTTATAAGGCTTAAAAACAATAAAATAGCACTTTTTTATCTAAGAAAGAACTCAGATGAGGACTGCCGGCTGTATTTAAGGACTTCACGGAACGAAGCCCGCACATGGAGCGATCCGGTATTATGCCATTATGACAGGGAAGGCTACTATGTGACAAACAACGACAGGATTATTCAATTGTCAGATGGCAGGTTGATAGTTCCTTCTGCACTACATAACACTCCTGACAAAAAGAATTTTGAGAACAATGCTGAGATCGTTTGCCATTATTCTGATAATAGTGGGAAAAAATGGAAAAGAAGCACTGCTATATTGAAAAGTGAAACCGCTGTTGTCCAGGAACCTGGCATTGTTGAGTTGAAGGATGGAAGAATAATGATGTTTTGCAGGACGGATCAGGGATGCCAGTATGTTTCATTTTCCTCCGACAGGGGATCAACGTGGTCTGAACTTGAGCCTTCCGGTATTGTTTCTCCCTTGTCTCCCGCATCAATAGAAAGAATACCTTCTACAGGCGATCTTCTTATGGTTTGGAATAACACCAGAGAGACAAAAAGGACCCCATTGACAGTTGCCATATCTGGCAATGATGGCAAAACATGGGAGCATGTCAGGGATATTGAGACCGACCCCGACGGATGGTATTGTTACACTGCCATTGATTTTATTGGTGATCAAATATTTCTGGCTTACTGTGCCGGAAACAGGAAAACCGGCAACGGGCTTGAAACAACCCAGATAACTCGCCTGCCTGTGAGCTGGTTATATGAAAAGAAATAATTTAATTAGTTGATATCTTTTAATATTTATAATGAATGCAATGCAAAAACATTTGAATTTCAAAACATTTCTGATTTCGCTGGTTATTTTTTCTTTTGTAAGTATTTCGTCAGTCTTGGCTGATAAACAGGGAAAAGAGTATACATATGTTGTCAGAAAAGCATCAGGAAAACCTGTAATAAACGCCGACTGGGATAAAAAATTCTGGAAAAAGACAGGTACTGAAAGATTAAATAATTATATGGGAGAAAGACCTGAACATTTTCCCCCGACTCAGGTGAGGGTGAAATATGATAAGGAAAATATTTATGTAATTTTTTTAGTTGATGATAAATACGTCAGGGCGGTCGCGAAAACCACCAACGGCAGGGTCTTCGAGGACAGCTGTGTTGAATTCTTCTTCACCCCGGGCCCAGATACCGAAAGAGGCTATTTCAATCTTGAAACTAACTGCAAGGGAATTTTCCTTTTTGAATATCATAAGGGGGATGGGAAGGAACACGGATTCGTTGATTTAGCTGATGCCGCTAAAATTGAAATAGCACATTCCCTGAAGGAGAATGTTGAAAATGAAATTACCGGTCCGCTTGCATGGTCAATAGAATATAAGATCCCTTTTGCAATTTTATCAAAATATATTAAAACTGATGTACCGGTCCGGGGTACCAGGTGGAGAGCTAATTTTTACAAATGTGCCGATAAAACCTCCCATCCGCACTGGCTGACATGGGCACCTGTTAACTATCCAAAACCGCGATTCCATCTTCCTGAGTTTTTTGGTTGGCTGGAATTTAAATAGCTGCCGTGATGACATAATATGCTGAAAGGAATTTGGGATATTTTTCCGATCAGACTTCAGGTAAACAAATATAAAGCTGACAATGGAAACACACTTATCAAGGAGAATCTTCATCAGAAAAAGCCTGGCGGCAGGTATGGCTGTTACGGCTTTATGCCCATTCTGTTCATTTCCTTTACAGAAAAGTAAAGCTATGAGATTTGGGTTGGTTACTTATCTCTGGGGACAGGATTGGGACCTAAATACTCTTATCACAAATTGTGAAACAGCCGGTTTAGAGGCTGTTGAATTAAGGACCCAGCATGCACATGGTGTAGAAACAAGCATGAATCAGGCTCAAAGGAAGGAAGTCAGAAAGCGTTTTGCTGACAGTTCAGTCATCTGTGTTGGCTATGGGTCTAATTTTGAGTATCATAGTCCTGACCCGGTTCAGTTGCGTAATAACATAGAACAGACTAAGGAATATATAATCCTTTGCAAAGATATTGGCGCAACTGGAATTAAGGTAAAACCTAACTACCTTCCTCCGGAAGTGCCGCGTGAAAAAACCATTGCCCAGATTGCCAAATCACTAAACGAAGTGGGAAAGTTCGGTCAGGATCATGGCCAGCTTGTAAGAGTCGAGGTTCATGGCAATATAACGCAGGAACTGCCTGTAATGAAAGCAATATTTGATCAGGTTACGGAAAAGAATGTCAGGATTTGCTGGAATTGCAATGATACTGATCTCCTGCCTCCTGGTCTGGAAGCAAACTTCAATATGGTTTCAAAATGGTTTGGTGATACGGTTCATGTACGCGAACTTGATTCTGAAGATTATCCTTATCAGCAGTTGTTCGATCTTTTTGCAGGGATCAAATATGAAGGCTGGATACTGCTTGAAGCCAGGACTGCTCCTGCTGACCGTGTGGCAGCAATGAGGAAGCAGCTTGATCTTTTCAGGACAATGACAGCATTGTCGGAAAGGGAGAATCAAATCTGAAAGATAATCAAGGCCAATTATAGAGGAAACCGGCACATTATTATTTAAATAGGATTGATACAAATTATCAGGTTAAATTAAATATTCAAATACGATGACTAAAAGAAGAGAATTCATAAGAAAGAGCCTTATTGGCAGCGCGGGAATAGCCATTGGAGGCATTGGATTGAATGCCAATACCTATGCATCGGTTAAAGGGGCAAACGACCGCGTTAATATTGCAGTAATAGGAATCCGCGGTCAGGGTGGAGGTCACATCAGCAGATGGTGTGAGCTCAAAGATAACCGCAATGTACGCCTGAAGACAATATGTGATGTAGATGAGCAATATTTTGCTGACAAGGTGAAAACAATACTTGAAAATACCGGAGTAAAAGCAGTTACCGAGTGGGATATGCGACGGGTGTTCGACGACAGGGAAATTGATGCTGTTTCCTTTGCAACACCCAATCACTGGCATGCCCTGGGAACTATCTGGGCTTGCCAGGCAGGAAAAAATGTCTATGTTGAGAAACCTGCCTGCCATAACATTTTCGAAGGAAGAAAAATGATCGATGCAGCCAGGAAATACAATGTGAGGGTACAGACAGGTTTTCAAAACCGTTCAATTGCCAATGTTATCGCAGCAATGAAATTCCTGCATGAAGGCGGCATAGGCGATGTGTTTATGGCCAAAGGCCTTTGCTATAAACCCCGTGATTCATTTGGCATTGCCAAGGATGGCACGCCTCCTGCATCGCTTCATTATGAAACGTGGCTCGGACCAGCTCCATACCGTCCGTACAATGAAAAACGAGTGCACTATAACTGGCACTGGTTCTGGGATACTGGAAATGGCGACACCGGGAATCAGGGCCCACACCAGTTCGATGTAGCACGCTGGGGACTTAATAAAAATGAACATCCTGTTTCAGTCTTTTCAATGGGCGGAGTATTTGGTATAGATCCTTCAGAATGCGAACAGGAAACACCAAATACACAGACATCTCTTTTTAAATACCAGGACGGTAAAATTCTTGAATTTGAAACCAGAGGCCGTTATACAAATGATGAGTCAAGCCTGGGTATCAGGATAGGCAACTTGTTCTATGGAACCGAAGGATATCTTGAAATTGACGGAGGAACCTGGAAGGCATTCAGGCAGAGGGATAAAGAACCTTTCGCGGGCTCAGGGACGGAAGAGAACAAAGTAATTGACCCCACATTCCTGGTAGCTCCCGGTGGCACTGAACATTATGCAAATTTCATAGATGCAATAAGATCAGGCAAGGATGAATCTCTTAATTGTGATATTAAGGAAGGGTATTATTCTTCTGCACTCCCGATTCTGGCCAATATTTCATACCGGCTGGGCCGAGGTCTTACCTTTGACGGAAACAGGGAGAAATTTGTTGATGATGATCAGGCAAATCAGATGATCACAAGAGATTACCGTAAACCCTATGTGGTACCATCAGTTGTCTGATACTCCTGAATGACTTTAACTATTATAATTCTTAATTTATGAAATCGGTATTTTTTAAGACAGGACTGATCCTCGTTATGGCAATTGTCATTGCACAAGCTTGTTCTTCCGGGAAATCCAACAGTAAAAACGATCAGTCTGTTACCTTTGTAAGGAATGATGCTGAAAAAAGGATCGATGTACTGGTAGAAGGCAACCCGTTCACATCTTATTGCTGGCCTGATAATGTTTTCAAACCAATACTTTACCCAGTACGATCTGCTGAAGGGACAGAAGTTACAAGAGGATTCCCGCTGAAGCCAAGGGAAGGTGAGCGAAATGACCACATCCACCAGGTCGGGATCTGGCTGAATTATGGAAATGTTAACGGAATTGATTTCTGGGGAAATGGTCACAGAGGTATAAAGGAACCTGAAGGAGGAGAAATAAAACATTTGTCATTCGGAAAAATTTCGGAAGGTAAAGGCGAAGGTATTATTGAGACCAAGGCAAGCTGGCTTGATCCAAAGGGCATGGTTCTTTTGGCTGAGGAGACAGATTATCATTTTCTCGCAAGAGGGTCTTTGCGGATAATTGACCGTATAACCAGGCTTACTGCCATAAACGGGAATGTTGAAATGAAAGATACCAAGGAAGGTATGTTTGGCATACGCGTTGCCAGGGAACTTGAACTGCCTTCAGATGAGGAGCTTGTATTACTGGATTCCTCGGGGGAACCTTCTGACGAAAAAGTGCCGAATAATGGTGTAACAGGAAATTACAGAAGCAGTGAAGGCATTACAGGCGATGCTGTTTGGAGTACCCGGGCACAATGGATGCTCCTGTATGGTAATATTGGAGATGAAAAGATATCCATTGTGATTTGTGATCATCCTGATAATCCTTGCTATCCTACTTTCTGGCATGCAAGAGGCTATGGGCTGTTTTCCGCAAATCCCCTGGGGTGGAGTGATTTCACGGAAGGCGAAGAGACACTCAATTTCAGTATCCCCGCCGGTGGATCTGTAACGTTCCGTTACAGGGTGGTCATTGATTCGGGATCACATTTATCCGATGAAGAAATAACAAGCCTTGCGGCTGAATTTTCTGAAAGATATTAATCAAAACCCCTGAGAGCAGAATTAGTTGATCCGGATAATTTTAAATTTGCCACATAACGGAAGATAAAACTCATGATTCGAAAATAACCGGCAGGATAGGTATTATGATCTGGAAGATGGAATCAGACGGATTTTACGATCAGGAAAGCAATAAATACTATCCTGGTAAACATTATTAATTAACAGCATATTTTAATCTGATAAAAATGAATAATCTTATTGAACGTCGCAGTTTTATTAAGACTGCAGCAGCAGGAACCATAGGACTGGGTTTGCTGAACAGTACTTACGGCAAATCTTTTGCTTCTCCTGCTGATTCGAAGAGAGTTGGCATAATTGGTCTGGACACTTCACACAGTGTGGCTTTTTCCAAAGCGCTAAATGATCCTCAGGCCGGACCTGAATTCCTGGGTTACAGGGTCGTGGCTGCATACCCCAGGGGGAGCAATGATATTAAATCCAGCGTTGAAAGAATCCCCGGGTATATTGAGGATGTAAAGAAACTTGGAGTAGAAATATCGGATTCAATTGAAAGCCTTTTATCGCGTGTTGATGTGGTGCTTCTGGAAACAAACGACGGCCGATTGCATCTGGAGCAGGCTATACCTGTGCTGAAAGCTAAGAAAAGGCTGTTTATTGACAAACCTATCGCCGCATCTCTCGAAGACACACTTGCAATTTTTGCAGCATCAAAGAAATACGGCACGCCGCTATTTTCATCGTCTTCCCTGAGGTATATGTCTGGAGCAAAGGATATTGCAGAAGGATCAGTTGGGAAGGTCGTTGGCGCTGATGTCTACAGCCCGGCAACAATTGAGAAAACACATCCTGATCTTTTCTGGTATGGAGTTCATGGTGTTGAAGCTTTGTATACTGTTATGGGAAAAGGCTGTCGTTCAGTGAGCAGAACTTTTACTGAAAACACCGACCTGGTAACGGGGTTATGGAATGATAACAGAATAGGAACATTCAGAGGTATCAGATTTGGCGGATCAGGCTATGGCGGAACAGTATTCGGTGAAAAAGGTATAGCATCACTTGGGAAATATGCCGGATATAATCCTCTGCTTGAAAAAATAGTGAAGTTTTTTGACTCGGGAATTCCTCCTGTTAGTGAAGAAGATACTGTGGAGATATTTACTTTTATGAGTGCTGCTGAGGAAAGCAAGCAAAAAAAAGGTGCTGCAGTTTCACTTGACAAGGTTCTTGCCAAAGCTTCAAAAAAAGCGGCAAGGATCAGGTATTGAAAAATCTGGATATTTTATTGTTGTAGCGAAGCCGTACCTGGAAAGGCATGAATTCATCATTATGAGGAGAAGCCATCTGGCAGGTTCCTTTGAGATCATGCTATCTTTACCGGCTCATCCTCCTCTGAGTTTACGCAATTCATTGAAGTGAGCCATTGACATCTTTTCCCGTGCTTCGCGGGCTGATTTACGATAAGCTTCAAACTCCTTCCTGAGTGCTTCACATTCCTTCTTTGTGTTTATCGTTACTGCCCTGTTCCTTCTGAAAGCAAGCAGTCCTGCGATCAGAATAAATGTCAGTGCAGCAAGGGTAATCCACATAAGGGAGTTGTAAACAGTTTTGTTTATATCGAATCCGAGAAAGCTCATGCTGTTTTTTGTTCTTGTGGCATGATCAAGCTCTTCTCTTGTGGATTCAAGAGATGTATTCAACGAATCAATGGTCTGGTCTTTTGTCCGGGTGAGGTTCCTTAGTCCTGATATCTCCTTTTTTGCAGTTGCAAGAGAATCAAGAGCATTTCCTTTTATCTTCTGGAACATATCTTCCCGGATAGCTCTGTAATTATCATATATACGGGTTTTTCCCTCTAAATAATCGGCCTGCTCCTTCAGGGAACCTGTCAGCAGGACCTCAGGCATTGATGACTGGCTCTTCCCGGTTATACATATGAGTGAAATTAAAGCAGAAGCAAATCCGATTCTGATCCATGAAATGGCCATGTCGCTAATGAATTTTTTCCGTTTTGACTTACGAACATTCTATTTAAGAGTCAACGTGGTTTTAATAAAAATATTACTTTTAATGGTTGCCCTGGTGTCTAATAAGGAATGACTTCACAGAGGGCAGGTTAAAACCACTTAAGGTATGGCGAATTATATTTGTTCTAGCGTTATGAAATCTTCTCCTGCTTACAGAAAACTGCATCTTCTGCTGCTTATGTTTTTTGTGGTAATAAATCAGGGTTATTCCCAGGATGATTCCAATGTAATAAAAAGCTGGCTTGAGTACACTGATGCTCCAAATTCTCTCTATAAGCATCTGACCGGTCAGGCTTACGATTACCTTGACCTTAGGGCTGAAACTGTTGCATCTATAGAAACATTGGCCGGCTGGAAAGAAAGACAAGCTTATATAAAAACAACCCTTAATGAACTTGTCGGTACTTTTCCTGAAAAAACACCCCTTAATGCAAAAATTGTCAGAACCCTGACCAAAGATGACTTCCGGATTGAGCACGTAATATTTGAATCTCAACCCGGTTTTTTTGTTACTTCTTCTCTTTTTATACCCTCATCATTAAAGAAAAGGACCAGGGCTCCTGCCATAATATATTGCAGCGGGCATTCAGCTGAAGGATACCGGAGCGAAGTTTATCTGCATGTGATTCAGAATCTGGTCAGGAAAGGGTTTATTGTTTTTGCATTTGATCCTGTCGGGCAGGGGGAGAGACTCGAATATTTTAACCCCGAAACAGGAATTTCCATGTTAGGCGGACCAACAAAAGAGCATTCCTATCCGGGAGCACAGGCTTTTATTACAGGCAGCTCACAGGCTATGTTTATGATCTGGGATGGGATCAGAGCTGTTGATTACCTGTTATCAAGAAAAGAGGTTGATCCTTCGCGCATTGGCATAACAGGACGATCAGGAGGTGGTACCCAGTCTGCCTATATTGCTGCTTTTGATGACCGGATAAAGGCTGTTGCGCCTGAAAACTACATAACCAATTTCAGGAGATTGCTTCAGAGTATCGGACCTCAGGATGCAGAGCAGAATATGGTTAGTTTTATAGAAAGAGGGCTTGACCATCCGGATCTGCTTATTGTCAGGGCACCGAAACCAGCTATGATGATAACTACAACAAATGATTTCTTCAGTATACAGGGAGCAAGGGAAACCGAAAAGGAGGTGTCGGAGATATACAGATCATACGGCATGGAGAGGAATTTTTCCCGTGTCGAGGATAATGCTGGACATGAGTCAACCCGGAAAAACAGGGAATCCATGTATTCATTTTTCCAGAAACATCTTGATAATCCTGGAAATCCGGATGATGAAGAAACCATCACCCTGACTGAGGAAGAGATGAAGGTGTCCGTGACCGGTCAGGTATCAACATCATCAGGAGGAGAGACAGTGCATAGTATTAACCTGATTTATGCAGAGAAGCTTGAGGGTGAGCTTGTCAGAAAGCGAAATAACCCTGGTATTTCATTGCCTGAAATGACTGTGGCAGCTAAAAAGCTGTCAGGATTTCGCGAACCTGCTGTTCTTGAATTACCTGTTATGACCGGTTCTCTTCCAAGGGGTAATCATGTTGCAGAGAAATACTTTGTTAAGGGGGAAGGAGATTATCAGATTCCTTATCTTCATTATAAGCCTGAGAAATCTTCGGGGAAGACTGTGATATATCTTAATCAGGACGGGAAGAGTTCAGCATTTTCTGATAATAATGTGGATCTTTTCCTTGCTAATGGTATAAGTGTTATTACGCCTGACCTTGTCGGTACGGGCGAAACGGGTCCGGGGGCAATACATGGAGATGCTGATTTTGAGGGATCTTCCCATAATCTCTGGTATGCATCGCTTCTTATCGGAAGAAGCATAACAGGGATCAGGGCATCAGATGTTGTAAGGTTGGCCAGGTTGATAAAGGAGGCTGGCCAGGCGGATGAAATAATAGGATTTGCTGTTGGAGACATGGCGGCAGTAATGCTTCACGCTGCCTGCTTTAGCCAGGATATTAGTTCCATGATGCTTGTGAATCCGCTTTTGTCATACAGACAGATTGTAATGAACAGGTTATATGATCCCCGGCTTGTTCAGTGTGCTGTGGCCGGAGCACTTGAAGAATATGATCTTCCGGATCTTGCAGCAGCATTTGCCCCTCGCAGGCTATTCATTGCCGGAACTTCTGAGTCCTCTGATGAAAGAACAACGGCGACTGTCAATGAAGCGGATCTGGCTATTGTCAGGGAAGCCTATTCCCGATTAAAAGCAAATGAGAACCTCAGAATCAACCTAGTCACATCAGGTAAGGGCCTTCAGGATTTACTAATCGAATGGCTATACTGAATCCTGATCCCGGCGGGAATCTCTCTCCTGTCTGTCAATAAATTCAGCGTCTGTCGCTTTCAGGATGCTAAAATAATCAAATGATCAATTCATGTATTAATTCATAGGATTAGTCAAATATCAGGAAAGGATTCTCAATTATTGATTAAATTTAACATTCGTTTGGAACTACTGATCCGGATCACAAAATATAACACAATGAAAAAATCTGCAATACTGTTTTTTTCAGTTTTGTTACTCAGTACAGGAAAGCTGGCGGCTCAACCATGCATCTCCCTTGCGCCAGGTTCTAGTGCTAATACTATCGTTTGTTTAAATTCACCAATTGTTGATGTGGTTTACAACCTTCATCAATCGGTAAATTCGGTAACCTTTGCAGGAAGCTTGCCAACGGGCGTAACCGGAGCTCATAACGGGAATACCTATACGATAAGCGGGACGCCATCTGTAAGCGGGATTTTTAATTATACATTAACTACGGGCGGCTGTATTGAAACAGTCACGGGATCAATAACAGTAAATACCTTGCCCATAGTTTCTGCCGGCAATAATGGTCCGTTGTGCGAGGGCAGGGATCTCAATCTGTACGGCAGTCCTTCAGGGGCTTCGACATATTTATGGAAGGGCCCCTCTGGATTCAGTTCATCGGACCAGAATCCGGTCATTCCGAATGTGACAACGGCACAATCCGGACAATATGATCTTCTGGTTACCGACGCCAACGGATGTCAGAACACTGCAAGCACCCAGGTCACTGTTAACAGCCTGCCTGTTGCTTCCGCTTCAAGTAACAGCCCTGTATGTGTTGGATCAACTATTAACCTTACCGGTAACGGAAGCGGAACAATAATATCATATTCCTGGACCGGGCCGGGAGGATGGAGTTCAAATTTGCAGAATCCATCTATCCCGAATGCAGCTATTGCTAACTCGGGAACATACATTCTAACGGTGCGAAACAATAATAACTGTGAGGGACAGGCAGCTACAGCTGTTGTTGTCAATGATCTTCCGAATGCAACTCTCACATGTTCCGATCCCGATAATATAATATGCAGGGGAACAAGCGTAACATTTACTGCAACAGGCGGAATAAGCTATAATTTCAGAGTAGGAGGGGTGACGGTTCAGAATGGTGTTTTAAATACTTATACTACAACATCTCTGACCAATGGACAGGTGGTTGATGTTGTTGTAACTGCATCGGGCGGCTGCAATGCCATTTCACCGGCCATCACGATGACTGTTCACCCTCTTCCTGTGCCAACGATCTCGAGTTCTGACGGCGACAATATATTCTGTGCCGGAACTCCTGTAACTTTCACTGCAAGTGGAGGTAATAGCTATAACTTCAGGGTGAGCGGAATAAGTGTTCAGAGCGGAATATCAAATACATATACAACTTCATCGCTGGTTAACGGACAGATTGTTGATGTAATTGTTACAAACAACAACGGGTGCAGTGCCACATCTGCAGGAATAATAAATACCGTTAATTCATTACCAGTTCCTGTTCTGACAAGTTCAGATCCGGATAATACTTTTTGTGCCGGAACCCCTGTGCTTTTTACAGCCAGCGGTGGGGTGAACTACAATTTCAGGGTAGGAGGGGTTAGTGTGCAGAACAGTTCTTCACCTAATTATTCCACTTCTTCTTTGACGAATGGGCAGGTTGTTGACGTTGTTGTTACAAATGCTGGCGGTTGCAGCGCAACTTCTTCAGGTATAAACAACACGGTATTGCCTCTTCCTGTCCCGGTTTTAACAAGTTCAGATGCCGACAATATATTTTGTGCGGGCAACAGCGTGACTTTTACAGCAAGCGGAGGTGTTGCATACAACTTCAGGGTAAATGGTCTCAGCGTTCAATCGGGCACTTCAACTACATTCACTACTACTTCACTGACCAATGGCCAGGTTGTGGATGTGATCGTAACTAATGCCAATGGCTGCTCCGCTGTTTCAGCGGGTATTACCAATACCGTTAATCCCATGCCCGTTATTATAGCATCAAACAATGGCCCTATATGTGAGGGTTCTCCCCTCTTATTGACCGGATCGCCATCATTTCTGACATCCTATTCGTGGACGGGACCAAACGGTTTCACGTCATCACTGCAGAATCCGCAGGTTTCTCAGGAAGCTACAGTATTTATGTCGGGAGTATACACTCTTACCGTAACAACAAGCAATGGATGTGTGGGTACGGATACCACTCATGCTGCAGTTTATGCGGTTCCTGTTTCCAATGCTGGATTGGGAGGCACTGAGTGTGACCTCGATTTTGTATTGAATGCCGTTCCCAGTGCCGGGGCCGGCTTGTGGAGTCTTGTTACCGGGCCGGGATTATCAACATTCAGCCCGGGTCCGACAGCTCCAAACGCAACTGTTACGGTGTCTGCCTACGGGACTTATACTTTCAGGTGGACTGAAACCAGCGGACCATGCACAAGCAGTTCGGTTGTTACTGTAAATTTCTATCAGAAACCTGTTGCAGATCCTGGAACAGGAGGCGATGCCTGTGATCTTTCATTTGCCCTGAATGCAGTTCCCAGCGCTGGTACAGGGGCCTGGAGAATGATCAGCGGAACAGGGACAGCTCTTTTTGTTCCCAATGCAAATACGCCTTCTGCAACTGTGACAGTATCAGAATACGGCACCAAGGTTTTTCAATGGAAGGAAACCAATGGAATTTGCCTTGATAGTGCGGATGTTACGGTAAACTTTTATCAACAGCCTGTTGCTATTGCCGGTACGGGAGGTAATAACTGCGGCTTGTCGTTCAACCTGGGAGCAGTGCCTAGCACGGGTACAGGAACCTGGACAAGGATAAGCGGTCCCGGAAACGTCAATTTCAATCCAGATGCAAATGCCCCTGATGCTGGAGTAACTGTTACGGAGTATGGAACTCATGCATTCGTGTGGACCGAAGTCAACGGAACATGTTCAAGCAGTGATACAATAGAAGTGCTGTTTATTATGCAGCCACCGGCCAATGGGGGATCCGGAGGCGATGAATGTGACAAGGATTTCATTTTGAATGCTGTTCCTGGTGCCGGTATTGGTACATGGGTTATGGTAAATGGTCCGGGACAGGCTACCTTTAGTCCGAATGCCAACCAATACAATGCTACCGTATCTGTGACACAATTCGGAGCCTACGATTTTGCATGGACTGTTGAGAATAGCTTGTGTACGTCAACTGACATCATCAGAGTAACCTTCCATGACCTTCCCCAGATTAGTGCAGGTGAAGACATTGCTCTTTGCAAGGGAAACAGCATTCAGCTGAACGCTCTGGGTGCGGGAACATTCCTCTGGACCCCATCTGATAATCTAAGTAATCCCGTTATCCCCAATCCATTTGCTTCACCCTTGGAGACTACTGCCTATACAGTAACTCTGACTGATCGGTTTGGTTGTAAAAATTCTGACCAGATTATTGTTGATGTCAGGGAACAGCCTATAGCTTATGCCGGAGAAGACCAGGTCCTGAATTTCATTTTTGAAACAAGGCTGGCAGCATCAGAATTAGGTCTTAAGGAAGAAGGAGAATGGCGTTTCATCACGGGTGACGGGATATTCTCCGATCCAAATGACAACAGGGCATATCTGACAGAACTTGCCCTGGGAGATAACAAACTTCTCTGGACTGTTACAAACGGAGCCTGTCCTCCATCATATGACACTCTGAACATTCAGGTAAACGACCTTTTGATTCCCACCCTGATCACACCCAATCTTGACGGGAGAAATGATTTTTTCGTCATCGGGGGTCTTGAAACAATAGGAGCAACATCACTGATGATCTTTAACAGATGGGGTGCCCAGGTTTTTCATAGCGATGTTTATGACAATACCTGGGATGGGGTTGATGATCAGGGAGATCCTCTTTCTGACGATACATACTTCTATGTTCTGAAGCCTGGAAACGGCAAATCCCGTTCAGGTTATATTGTTATACGACGATAAATGCCTTTCTGACACGATCATGGCTAGAGTTGCAAAGATACTTACCACTGTTTTTCTGGCAGTATTATCCTTAACAAAGGTTAACGCCCAGATTGAATGGGTCGATGGAACTCCTTCAATCGCAGAAATTGGTCAGATGTCAATTACACTTAATTATGGTCTTAAGAGGAGCGGAGTGGTATATATCGTTGTTTTTAATTATGACAACCAGGAGGTATTGTCCTCATCAGCTGTAAGGTCCCTGGCCCGTGACGGTGCATCTGGCAATATTGTGGCAACATCAATCAGAACCATTTTTCCGTCAAATACGAACCGGGTAATGCAGGTAACTCTGGAGGTAAGAGATCCGGATCAGATTCATACCATATATGTGGTTGCAGAAAGATTTGGATTCCTTCAACCTTATCCGGTAAAACTGAGTGCAACAACTTTACCATGTTCACCTCCAAATGCAGGTAATGGAGGAACTGAATGCGACCTCAATTTCGTTCTGAATGCAACATTCTCAGGTGAAGGAACAGGCCAGTGGTCAATGATTTCAGGCCCGGGAAATGCTTTTTTCACTCCTAATCCGAGGACTCCAGATGCTACTGTAACGGTTACCGCTTATGGTACTTATCTTTTCAGATGGACTGTAAATAATGGAGAATGTTCCGGATTCGCAGAGGTTACTGTCTCATTTTATCAGCCTCCTTATGCTGATGCCGGCAGGGGCGGTAATGTCTGTTCAGACAGTTTTGAGTTAAGTGCCAGACCTTCTACAAGCCAGGGAACAGGTACATGGACCATGACAAGCGGAACAGGAACAGCTGTTTTTTCACCTGATGCCAATGATCCTGATGCTACAGTGACTGTTTCTGAATACGGAACAAAGGTATTTACGTGGACTGTAACCAACGGGCCGTGTTCGGATGAATCAAACGTTACGGTAAATTTTTATGAGCAACCTGTTGCAGATGCTGGATCCGGTGGCGATGTTTGCGGGCTTGAAGTTTACCTGAGTGCTTCTTTAAGTAATGGGACTGGTACCTGGACAAGAGTCAGCGGCCCGGGCAGTGCTCGATTTACTCCCGATGCCAATACCCCTAATGCATCAGTTGAAGTTTCCAGATACGGAGATTATGTTTTCAGATGGACAGTTGATAACGGACCCTGCTCCGCAAGTTCCACTGTTTCAATAAGGTTTCTTGAAGAGGTGGCTGCAAATGCCGGAAATGGAGGAGATGAATGCGACAGGGAGTTTCAGCTCAATGCAGTGCCAGGTATGGGAACGGGAAGGTGGACAATGATAAATGGTCCGGGCGATGCTGTCTTTTTACCTAATCCAAACCAGCCTGATGCAACAGTATCAGTTTCTCAATTTGGTTCTTATGATTTTGCATGGTCGGAAATTACTGCAAACTGCTCATCTGTTGACGTAATAAGAGTTGTTTTTCACCCTCCTCCCCTGGTTGATGCCGGGCCTGACCTTTCAGTTTGCAGGGGGAACAGCATTCAGCTGCAAGCAACAGGTTCCGGATCATTCAGCTGGTCTCCGGCCGGTCTTTTAAGTAATCCGTTAATATCAAATCCTGTTGCGTTACCTTCTGAAACCACAGTTTTTACTGTAAGTCTTACTGACAATTGGGGATGTGCAAATTCAGATCAGATAAAGGTTACAGTTGAGGAAGCTCTTTCGGTTTATGCCGGCCCGGATCAGGATCTGGGTTTTGCATTCGAAACAAACCTTGAAGCAGATGATTTAAAAACCGGGGAAACAGGCCATTGGAGCATCATTTCCGGTAGTGGTGATTTTGAAGACACCGGCAAAAACAATTCCCATGTAAGTAACCTGGTTATAGGAGTAAATACATTTATCTGGACCATTTCCAATAATGTGTGCGAACCTGCAACAGATACAGTTAATATAAGGGTTTCGGACCTTATTATTCCTTCTTTGATCACCCCTAATCTTGACGGTAAGAACGATTTCTTCGTGATCAACGGATTGGAATCGCTGGGAAGAACACAGTTTATTGTATTTAACCGCTGGGGAGCCCAGGTCTATAACGTTGATGAATACAAAAACGACTGGGATGGGAAAGATGAAAATGGATATCCATTATCGAATGATACCTATTATTTTATTTTAGTACCGGAGAACACCAAAATGATAAATGGTTTTATTGTAATAAAGCGATAATATGAGAAGAATAACCAGAATAATATGCCTTTTGCTGATATCTGCGAGTGCGTTCGGACAGATGATACCTGTAACAAGTCATTATGTGCTGAATCCCCTGACGATAAATCCTGCATATGCAGGTAGCAGGGGGGTTATGAACATTGCCGCCTTTTACAGAAAGCAATGGGTTGGGATCTCAGGAGCACCGACAACCATGTCGCTCGCAATGGATGCGCCTTTCATGGAAGATAAACTGGGTTTGGGTCTTGTAATTACCAACGACCGCATTGGTGTTACAAAAGAAACACAATTCAATACCAATTACGCTTACAAGATTAGTTTAAACCAAGGTATTCTTTCCCTTGGCCTGGGTGCAGCAGTCGTAACCACAAACACCGCATGGTCTGATCTTGTTGTAATTGATCCCGGTGATGAATACTACCTGATAGACTCCCGGGTTTTTGTTGTGCCCAATTTCAGCTTCGGTGCCTATTACTCTACCAGGGAATTCTTTGCAGGATTATCAATACCGAAATTACTTGGATACAAATTTGATTTCGACAAGAACAAGTATACTATAAAGCATGATATTAACGAGTATTATTTTCTCCTGAATGCCGGTTACCTGTTTGATATGTCAAGAAACCTGAAATTTATGCCATCAGCACTGGTTGCTTATTCACCACGCGACAAACTACTGTATGATATCAATGCTCACTTCAGGTTTTATGAACGATTCTGGGCCGGGCTCTCATACCGGAATGACCGTTCTTTAACAGCCATGTTCCAGTTCCAGGTATCTGACCAGTTGAAATTTGCCTACACTTATGATTTTGACTTTAATAAATTACGTACTTTTAGTTCCGGATCACATGAGATTATGCTCAGATATGAATTCCGATATAAAGTTGAAGCGATAAGTCCTTTGAATTTCTAATTTTTGAACATGAATAAGTACCTGATTTCATGTATCATGATTGCCTTTTTATTGCAAAATTCCATCTTTGGGCAATCAGATACATATTCGATTGATATAACAAATTTTAGCTCCAGGAAATACGACGAATTCTCGCCTGTCTATTATAAAAACGGCCTTGTATTCTGCACTAACCGCAAGACCGGACTATTCATGAATTACCTGAGTCAGGATAATAAGGGACTCATAAAGTTACATTTTATTGAAGCCGTCAGCGGGGTAGAAGGAGGAAAAGGAAGGATATTTTCCAAAGACATTAAGACACGCTTTAATGACGGACCGGCATCTTTTACCAAAGACTACGATACTATTTATTTTTCAAGGAACCTTAAGGTTGATGGATCAATCAGGGAAATAACCAATCCCAGGAACAAACTTGGCATTTTTTCCGCAATCAACATTGACGGTAAATGGATCAAAGGACAGGGATTAAGGTTCAATAATGAATATTATAACATAACTACGCCATACATTTCACCTGACGGGAATTTTCTTTTTTTTGCATCTGACAATCCCGAGGGTTTTGGAGGTACTGACCTTTATTATAGCCAGTGGAAAACTGATTACTGGGACGAACCGGTGAATCTTGGCCCTGAGATCAATACAGCCGGCAATGAGTCTTATCCGTTTGTAAACAGCGCCGGTGGATTATTCTTTTCATCAGACGGTCATCAGGGTCTTGGCGGCAAGGATATTTTTTACACTGAAAAGAGAAATGGGATATGGCAAAAGCCAGTTCACATTGATCCTCCCATAAACAGCCAGTTTGATGACTTTGGACTGGTTGCCGACTCCATCATGAGCGAAGGCTATTTCTCGTCGCGGAGAAAAAGCTCCGTTGACATTTATCGTTACAGGACGAATTTTCACCAGCTGTTTTATTGCTCAAGCCAGAGGGAGAATCAGTATTGTTTTAAGTTTTCCGATAAGGGCGAGATACCGGTTGACGACCGCTACGTTCAATATATATGGAGTTTCAGCGATGGTGCAAAGGTACAGGGATCAAATGCAGAACATTGTTTCAAGGGACCAGGAACATATACCGTAAGTCTCGATGCAATTGATAAGAACACAGGCAGGATTTTTTTCTCAAAACTACGATATGACGTTGAAATTAAGGACATAGAACAACCTGTAATAACATCCCCGAATTCAGCATTATCCGGAGAACCTGTCAAATTTGACGGACTCATGTCATATTTCCCCGGATCAGACATATTGCTTAAAACATGGTATTTCGGCGACGAAACCCGTACGGTTGGAGAATCGGTAAGTCATACATACAAAGCCAAGGGTGACTACGAAGTCAGACTTGGATTAGTAATCAGGGATAATTCTTCAGGAGTGATTCGCGACGTGTGCGTTGTGAAACCAATAAGGGTATTTGACGACCTGGTTGAGAAAAATGCTTATGATTCACAGGAGTCAAAACCTGATCTTAAAAGTGACATAATGGAATATGATCATGCATTTCAGAAGAATATTTATTCAGCGGGTAAAGACTTTAACCAGGATATGGTTTTTCATGTTGAACTATTAAATTCCGGAACCAGGCTCGACGCAGAAAAGGATATCTTTAAAAAACTACCCGCGAAGTATACTGTTAAAGAGATTTATTCTCCTGATAAAAAATCATACAGTTACATAGTCAGTGAAGAAATGTCATTAATGAATACATATCCGGCATTTTCAGAGATCCTTAAATCAGGATTTTCTGATGCCATAGTTAAGCCTTTTATTCTGGAAGGTCCTGAATCCAAAGAGCTTAATAATCTTAAAAGAGTTTTTGGCGTTTCTGCCGATGCTTATTTCAGGCCAGGCATCTATAATCTCTCCACAGCCGGTACTCAATTTATGGATCTTGTATTAGGATTCATGTCAAAATACCCCGATGTCAAACTTGAAGTAGGTGTGCATACTGATACCCAGGGATCTGCATACACTAATCAGGTATTATCACAGAGGCGAGCAGAGGCTATGGTCAACTATCTTGTTATAAACGGCATTGACAAAAGCAGGCTCATAGCAAAAGGGTATGGAGGCAACAGACCGGTTGCATCAAATATCCTTGAAGCTGATAGAAAGCTTAACAGAAGAGTTGATTTCACTATAGTGAAATGATCTAACGAAAAGACCTCCTAAATACTAGAGTGATCAACGGCCAGTCTGGCCTTAATTCTGAACGATAAGTTTCTGTGTGAAAAGAGTCAGATTTCCTATCCCCATCTGAATAAGATAAATCCCGCTTGACAGGTTTATCGGGATATTGAATTCCCGGATTCCTTCACCAAGCCTGTCATTGATGTACACAGTCCTGCCCGAAAGGTGAACTATTCTGATGAAGTCGA
>JAVEVC010000054.1:0-19707 GCA_034005245.1 Bacteroidales bacterium | reverse complement strand
CGCATCAGCGGGATTTATTTATTTGCGAGGGAAACGAGCAGGGAGTAATTTGGAGCTGCAGGGAGCCTCTTAAGGAATAAACGAATTTAATCCCTCAGGAATCGATAAAAGCGAACTCTTCTAATTATAAAATCACCCGCTTATAAACAGGCTTTTGCTCAGGTATTCCGGATCACATGTGAGGTTGACTTTCAGCTTTCTCCATCCGGCTTCATCCCCCGGCGTGGGGATGTGCGTGAGATGTACCTCACAGTCGCGCAGTAACTTGAGGGTCTCGAGTGCCATCTTGGCAGCCGGATTCGACAGAGCGCTTATCCCAAGCACTATCAGAGTCTCGTCAACGTCGAGGCTTACCATCTTCCCTTCCAATATATCCTTCTTCAGATGGGTTACGGAATCAATAATCGTCTCGGGAAGCAGGTACATCTTGTCGGGAAGTCCCGCCAGGTGCTTGGCAGCATTCAGGATCAGACTGGAAGACGCCTGCAGCAGGGATGAGTTTTTTCCAGTTATGATTGTCCCGTCGTGCAGCTCGATGGCAGCCCCGCTGAATATCCCGGCATTCCCCTTTCCGCATTTCTGCGCATCACATGCAGCCTGCCGGGCTGGAATGACGACGTTGCGGTCCTCCCCTTTGGCCCCGGTTTTTTTCATGATTGCCGTTATCCTGTCGAGAGTCTCCTTTTCAACCAGCCCCATCGAATATTCCACTGCGCACCTGAAATATCTTCTTATGATCTCCTGGTAAGAAGCTTCCGTGATCAACCTGTCGCTCACAATCCCGGCACTTGCACGGTTTACTCCCATATCCGTAGGCGACTGGTACATCGATGACCCGCCTGTGATTTTTTCAATGATCCTCTTGAGCAAATGGAATGCTTCAATATCGCGGTTGTAATTTACGGTCTTTACGTTGTAAGCTTTAAGATGAAGCTCGTCAATCTGCACCCTGTCTTCAAGGTCAACCGTTGCAGCTTCATAAGCAAGGTTCACCATATGGTCTACAGGCAGGTCCCATATGGGAAAGGTCTCAAATTTTGCATATCCGGCCTTGACTCCCTTTTTATACTCATGATAGAGGTTGCACAGGCAGGTTCCTAGCTTTCCGCTGCCTGGCCCCGGTCCTGTAACTATCACAATGGGATTTTCAGTTTTAACATATTCATTTGCCCCATATCCCTGGTCGCTGACTATTAGATCAATATCACCGGGATATCCCTTTGTGGGATAGTGCAGATAGACCTTTATTCCCCTCATCTCCAGCTTATTCCTGAACGCTTTTGCCGGTAATTGATTCTGATACCGCGTGATCACAACAGCCCTTACATCTATTCCCCACTCCCTGAAATCATCAATGGTTTTCAGTGCATCGACATCGTAAGTAATCCCGAAATCAGCCCTGACCTTCTTCCTCTCTATGGCACCGGCATGTATGCAAAGGATCACATCAACCTTATCCCTGAGCTTCTGAAGCAGCCTCATCTTAACATTCGGATCAAATCCGGGGAGAACCCTTGCTGCATGGTAATCAAATAAGATCTTTCCGCCGAATTCAAGGTATAATTTGTCATTGAACCGGCTTACTCTTTCAAGGATGGCGGTGGTCTGCTCATTCAGGTACTTATCGTTGTCAAATCCGATGTTATTCACAGCTTCTGTATTTCTGGCACCGAGCAATAGATTCATCATCAATTCCCCGACTTCAATATTAGGAAAATTTTCGGTTCAGGGTGTTTCAGATATCAGAATAAAAGACAAACGTTGACTGAAAATGTCCTTAAGGCTTAAGCTCCTGCTGCTGCAGTCAATAGAGTCTGGCTCCCTGCGGTCGCTGTCTTTGCTCGCTGCGGTCGCTGTCTGGCTCCCTCTCTTCTTCCGGCATGAACTCACCCCCGTCCCCTCTCTGCTTCGCAACGAGGGGTGCCTCTGTGAGAATCATAATCACTTTTTGCCCATCCTCCGGTCTCGCCGTAACGGTTCTGAAAGAAATCTCTACGCAATAGCTTTCCCAATCTTACTCATAGAACGTGCGGGGGCACCCCGGAAAAGGCGCGAAATAGCAAGTTATTATGGAGTTGAATCCGGAATTTTATCCGGCATGAGTTCATAGGTGAATCCCTTTTCTGAGGCATTCATTTTCAAAACTTTAAAAATGATCAGGTTAGCTATGACCGTTTCCGCCCTGTATGATGAGATACCGGCTATTTTCCTGAATTTCGACAATGTAATTGTTCCATTTGCCTTGAGATAATCCATCAGGCGATTCTCAGGTTTACCGAATTTTACCAGCACGCCCTTCCCCCTGTCTTCCTTCCGCCATACCTTAAGCAAAATCCTGTTTGCTATCAGATTCTGGTCATAATGCCTGAAGTAGGACAGCCATCTTCCGCTTTCATCCCTTACCTGGTAAGGCCTGTTGGGGCCTTTAAACACTTCAACCTCAATTATTGTTTTAATGCCGGCTGAATGCTGCTTTATCGTATAATGAATTTCAGGCCTGCAAAAGTGATGGGCAGCAGTGTCGACCATATAAACTTCCTCGTCCGATTCAATGCCTGCTATGCTTCCGTTGTCCCTTACCCCAATCAGAAGCCTGCCTCCATCGGTGTTGGCAAATGCCGATAATGTCCTTGCTATCTTCCTGCTGTCAGAAACACAGTATTTGAAATCAAGCTGTTGATTTTCACCTTCATAAATAAGCTTTTTAAGATAGATCTCCATTATTCCGGATATGGATCTGTTTCCTGTTCTGAAGATTGTTGCCAAGCCATGGATGGCGTGGCAACTAATAAAGTTTCACTGTATCTTTTTCTGGCTTCCTGCACTTATATCATACACAAATATCTTGTTGGCATGCCTTATGTACAGACGTTTTCCGCATACAACAGGATGCGCCCAGTACATGTCCCTTCCTCCCGGAGGCACTCTGAACTCACCCTTAACTTCATACTTATCGGGAGTAGCACTGACAAGCCGCATTATACCCCTTTGTTCCAGCGTGTAAAGCATCCCGTCGGCAAAAGTGATGCATCCTTCTTCGTTGGCGGCTTTCCATCTTTGTTTTCCTGTCATGAAATCGATGCAATGCCAGCCTCTTGAAGCCCTGTGTCCTGATCCGTAAAGAAATCCGTTGTGAAGGATGACTCCTCCGTGATGATTATCCATCAGGGAGGATTGCCATACTTTCTCAGGAACAACGCCATTGCCAGACGCCTTTAGCCTGAGAAGCATGGATCCGAAACCATACCCGCTGGCTATGAATACATAATCGTTATGGACGATAACATCGGGTATGTTGCACAACTGCTGGTTCCTTACACTTACTGTCCAGAGCAATTTTCCCGTAAGGGCATCTGCACCATAATAGCATACCGCGCTGGCCCCGAAAACCTGCCGGTAACCGCCTGCTTCGGCAATAACCGGAGAAGTGTAACCTTCAGCGCCAGGGATCTCCGTGTTAGCCCAGACAAGTTTCCCTGTTTTCTTGTTGATACAGATCTGATGACCTTTCTTCCCGGCTGGCCTGACATAAAGCTTATCGCCATCGGCAGCTACTGATTCAGCGTATCCGTATTCCGGGACAGCAGCTCCGAATTCTTCCATCAGATCGCGGTGCCAGAGCTCCCTTCCGGTTTTTGAATCGAATGCTGCCAGCCGCCCCATCTCACCAAGATGATATACTATCCCGTCATTGCAGAGCGGTGTGCTTCGGGGTCCTGTGTATGAACTTGCCCATGGTGAGGATGTTGACCAGGCCTTGCCGTTCATGCTCTTCCAGACAAGCTTTCCCTGAAGGTTGAAAGCAAAAATCCATGGCTGATTTTTTACCGAACCTGCGGTATAAATAAGCCCATCTGCTATGGCTACCGAACTGTAGCCTTCACCAAGGCCTTCAATTGTCATAACCAGCTTCGGCCCATTTGCCGGCCACTCTTTCAGCAATCCTGTTTCAGTGGATTTGTTTGTCCGGTCCCTGCCATGAAAACCGGGCCATTCGCATTTAACCTGAGCTGCCACATCTTCTCCTGAAAGAAACAAAATTATGGCCATGACCGCTGCTGCGACCGGAATATTGATATTTCTCTGATCTCTCATTATTTTGAGTTTTCCTTTTTTCTTCATTGGGTTTTTCCGGTAAATGATAATTCAGAAGCTTACTAAAATACTTCAAATGCATCAAATAACCTTACAGGCTTGCATAAAATCGGAACTGTCCTTCGCTATAGCCGCGAAAGAGAAAGCAGCCTTGATTATTCCCTGCCGTTTTGTTCAGATCCGGACTTCCTTCATTTCGTCATAAATATTACATAAATTAGTGACTTTAAAAAAGTTCCCTTTAAACGCATCTATGAAGCGTTTGCTTTTGGTCATCGCATTGCTTGTTCCTCTGATCACTTTTTCACAAGCCACTGACTTTGAAAAAGTGGATGAATATGTTAATACACTTGATTCCGACAAGAACATTTCAATACCCGACCTGACAAGAAAGCTCACAGATCCATTCAATGATGATCTGCTTAAAGTAAGGTCAGTATTCTCCTGGCTCGCTTCCAACATAAGCTATGATTCACAGGGGATTGGAATTAATCCCGGTTCAAATGCACCATCCGAGAAGGAAATCATCAATGAGACTTTCAGGCTCAGGAAGGGAGATTGCAGGGGTTATTCCTATCTCTTCAGGCACATGCTGGGTTTGTCGGGGATCAGGAGCAGGATTATCACTGGATATACCAGAGTTGACTTTAATAGCATTACACCTCAAAAACCTAATCATGTGTGGAATTCAGCCAGGATAAACGGCAGGTGGCATTTGTTTGACGTTACCTGGGCAAGCGACACAACCCGGAAGGTAAACGACTTTTGGTTCAGAACCGATCCCGATATTTTCATCCTGAATCATTACCCTGTATACCGGTCTTATGCATATACAAAGAATAGGTATTCATTCGATGACTTCATCCGGTTCCCGGTTTATACCAATCAGTTTCACAAATTTAAATTCACAGAAGGTATATCAAGAATTGGACATTTCAATGCCGTCGATGATACAGTGAGAATAAGCATGAAGCCACGTTTTGAAGTTGTGCTGCTGACTGAATTATATGATATTCAGAATAACGAATGGATATCTCTCCTGCCAGGAAGCCAGGTGAGAGGTGATGATCATTTAAAGCTCTTTATACCGGCGAAAGGCAATTTCGTCCTGAAACTCGGTGCAATGATAAAGGATAAAGATACCTATTCGATATATGACGAACTGGTATTCTACACCATTAGCAACAAGTGAAACGCCCTTAGCATCGGATTCCGTTGATGCATTGATGGCCCGACGGTTAAATAGTTCCTGGTAACCGGGTAAGCATGTTCGTGAAAAAGCAGGAAACGAGCATAATTAAAGCTGCAGGTTCTGATGCTGATCTGTACTCCTAAATCATGTTACACCGCCTTATATAAGATCGCAGGCTTCAGGCGGCATCCAATGAGCATCCATTCCTTCCCACTTGACGTTACATCCGATAGGATTTGTTACAGGTATTGAAACCGGCCTGCCCGACGTAAGCTCTTCAAGTGCAAGGTCGAGGTTATTTACAGTCATGCGCGATACATCCCGCGGGTTATCCACGCCTCTTCCGGTGTAAACCAGCCTTCTCCTTTCATCAAACACGAAGAAATGGGGAGTTCTTAAAGCCCCATAAGCTTTTGCAACAGACTGATCCTCATCATAAAGATAGACCCATGGGAACTTGTGCTTCTCCATCCTGAGGATCATATTGGGGAAGCTGTCTTCAGCATAGGTTTTTTTGCTGTTGGAGTTTATTCCAGCAAATCCGGTTCCTTTTTTCATATACTTCTCTGCAGTCTTTCTTGTTACTTCATCCGAGCCGGTAACATAGGGACAGTGATTACAGGTAAAGAAGATGACAAGGTATTTGTATTCATCGAAATCAGAAAGATTGTAGGTCTTCCCGTCAGTAGCCGGAAGAGTGAAATCTATTGCTTTTTCTCCTGGTTGTAATGTAAATGCCATATACTTTTTTTATACAGGCAAAAGTAAAACAAAAATGCGAATATTCGCTTTGTACCAATCCTGCAGCTTTTTGTGTAAGAATGACAAAGGTTTGATATGGCAGTTGTTGAAATTTCATTATTGGTTATACAATTGATTTAGCCGATGATAAATGTATCATTAAGATTTCCATTTTTTCGGATTATTCTGAATGTACTGCCTGATACGTTTATATCCGGAATGGCTGCGAATAATGCTGTCATGAAAAGACTGTTGCCATTTGAGAGAAGGATCGTTTCTATGGCTGTATTTTGAAACCGCTGATTTATATGACCGGATAATTGATGCCAATGACCCGTATTTTGGTGAAATCCACGACATATGGCCATCAGGTTATTGTGATGGTGGTGGTGGTAATGGTTGAACCGTTGCATGCAACGGTTTTACGGGATTGCCAACCGTGGCGGGATTTCCGTCCATGGCGGGATTGCCGACAGTAGCAACGGGCTTGTCATACGACCGCGGATGATTTTTGATTACGATTATTCCATGTATATGATCGGGCATTATAATGTATTCATCCAAATCAACAAAGGGAAAATGGTTTGGTATTTCCTGCCACAATGGGTGGGCAATTTGTCCATAATCCGACAATGTTATTTTCCCATTTGCAATCTTTCCGAAATATGGAATTTTTTGTTCTGTACAAATTGTAATAAAGTATTTCCCGGGCGAGGCATAGTCATGACCTTTACAACGGTTTGATCCGATCCTGTATTTATTCCTGAACAGAGCGCACATAGAAACACAGCGAAGGACAGGCAATATAATAATGTCGGGGGATATTTGTACAGTACTATTTACATTTCACCCGTCTATTCCAGGTGTTGGCAGAATGTTCCTCTTTCATCTTATCTTTCCATTACAAATGTGGTATCACATCTGCTGAAATTCCATGATGAAATCATTGTGAACTGAATCACAATAAAATTTCATCCGTTTCGTATTCTTAACAAACTGAAAAACAATTCCAACCCTATGAAAAAATTCATTCTGTTCTGTTTATTGCTCCCGGTATTGACTCCGGCAGAAATCATGGCCCAGGCAGACCAACTGCTTAAGCTGACAATGGATTATTTCAGTAACTATAATCCTACTGCCGGACTGAAAGACAGATATTACATACCTTCTGAAATTAAGCCGGGTCTGACACCTGAAAAAGCAAAAAAAGACATAGCAAGACTTCTTGATAAATATTGCATATCCAGGGACAGTAAGGAAAACAACGAGTATGCTTACTATAATGACAGCACAAAAGTAAAAGGGAACAGGATAAAGGAAGATCCCATTGTCGTGACTGATGACTATATAGAATTTAATACGACACAGGAAGGTCTTGTAAGAATTA
The DNA here is from genome assembly GCA_034005245.1 of Bacteroidales bacterium. GTDB lineage: Bacteria > Bacteroidota > Bacteroidia > Bacteroidales > VadinHA17 > LD21. Next base: position 12,292 of record JAVEVC010000054.1, on the reverse strand, counting down.
ATTTCAGGGATATCCTGTTCGATGAAATTGTGCATGTTGGAATGAATGGCGTTAACACTTGTCTTTTGACTGTGGGCAAGCATAATTTTTCAATTTGCATTTTTGATTTTCCTGATGCGTTGTATTACATGCAATACATGTACGGGATAAAATACTTCAATGAGCAGGTGGAGGCTTTCAGGCCTGTGGCGGAGGAATATCTGAAGACCAGCGACAAGCCTGAAATGACAGAGGAACAGCACAGGTATTTTGTCCAGGGAAATGCCCTGGCTCAAACAAGGCAGGCAAAAAAAGCCATACAACTTTACAACAAAGCTATTGCCATCAATCCGGTTACATACCCTGAAGGTTATTACAATCTGGCCCTTATTGCAAGCCTGGTCAACAACTATCCATTTGCAGTATGCTGCATGAAGAAATACCTGATGCTGGTCCCGGATGCCGAAGATGCAAGGGATGCTCAGGACAAAATATATGGATGGGAAATTCAATATGCTGATAAAATGTGATCATGAAACCTTCATCATTCTTAAACAGGAACAACGAGTTTATGAAAATAATGAAAATTCTTTGTCTGCCGACAGGCAGAAATACGATCCTTTTAATCTACAATCATTTAACAATGCTAAAATCTTGTGAAAAAGGTAAGGAATAAATTAGCTCTCGCAGTATTGGCCGTTGCAGCATCAATGGTTAGCACATCAGCTGCTGCACAGCAGGCAACAATGTGCTATTCAAGCAAGGGAGCCCATATGCCCTGCGGTTCCAGCTGGACCGAATACAGGAATGGTGTGGAATACAGGTGTACCTGCAACTGCAGTAAAATCCCTCCGGCACAATGCGTTCCGGTATCTTCCGGTTCCCCGTCAAATGAAGGAATAAAGAGAGATAAGGCATTTGAGACTCTGGGAGAAGTGAACAACCTCATGAATGTCGTCAATTCCTTTCCCGACTCAGGGGCAGAGGAAGAAAAGCTGAAGCAGCAACAGGAAGAACTAAAGGAGCAAAAAGCATTGGAAGATGCCAGGTACCAAAGCGCCGCTAAAATGATGAAGAAAATGCCCGGACAGAATTCTAAATCATACGACGGTTATGCAACTCAAAGCAATGATGATCTGAAAGATGGCCTGGCCTTCAAACCGGTCCCCATGATGGGAAATACTCCGCTTACAGCCGATGAAAGAGAAAGGATGAGAGCTTATAATTTGAAATCAATACCTGACAACCGGCGTGATGAGTCTAATTTCAGGCGTGAGGAGAGCCCGTTCTGGACCAGTCCCGAAATGATAAAACTTGAGACCGAAGCTTTGAAGTTCACCGCCGGTTTTGTGCCGGGAGGAATAATTGCTACCGCCGGGGCTGACATAATCTCAGGAATACTGAATAAGAAAAGCGGACAGGAGATAATATATGATACGGCTCTGGGACTTGCAGGAGAAGGAATAGGCAAAGCTGCAGGCGCAGCTGTCGGATCAGGACTGCTTTCAATAAAGGGCCTCGGAGGAAATACTATCGTTTTAAAGGGTGATCTGGCTAAACAGGATTTTGAAATCGCCTCAAAAGGAGCCGATATGTTAATAAATGCCTGGAAAGGCATAGAAAAGTAAGTTAACCTGTTAAGATAAATCAATGAATTTACTGGCACTTAAGAAACTGGTACTTGCCGCGGTCATTATCGCCGGATCCCTGAATGCCGCAGGACATCAAAGGGAAAAAGATTCCCTGCGGTATGAAATATTGCTTACTCCCGGAATGACAAGCGAGGTCGTTGTTGAAGGTAAATTTATCAACTCGATAGATGCAACACCAGACCAGTTGCTCCTTCTCTCAACCTCCGGGCAATTTTATATACTTGGCTGGGGAGGCATTTCCCCCGCCGGAAAAAAGAATAAAGGCAATATCTGCTCTTTTGCCCGCACTTCCGATAACCTGCTGATGACAATCAGGAATGACGAACTGTGTGCCTCCAATGAGTCGGGTGAACTAATCCATCTGTTCACACTGCCATCGACCGGAATGGGAATAAGCAGGGGCAGATTTGGAATGTATATATTCGACAGGAACGGTACCGGGCCGCAACAGGCAGTATATGTCATCACTCACGGAGGAAAATACTCGAAATTATTTGAGGTTCCCGAACCTGTTTATTCACTGGTTGAACATGCGAATACACTGATTTTTACAAATGGCAATACAATTTATAGTTTCAACCTGGAAACCAGAGAAATGAAAGCTCTGGTTTCCCTGCCTGACAATAAAACGATAAGATCGATGACCATCGACCCTATTTCAGAAAAAATCTACTTCTCAACGGACAATATGGTGCTTGCACTGGATGGATCCAGGCAGGAGGTGATTACTGATAAAATGGGCGGAAAGCTGATGTTTCTGGATGGACTTGTGATCTTTAATCCAGAAAATAATTACCTCGTCCGTATTGCCGGCCTCGACAGAAATTAATCAGGCATTGACAAACTAACGAATCCCGGGATGAACCATTACAACCCGGATAGAGGATAAAAATCACTCATCCTTCCTATATTCCAGAATGTTCCCCGGCTGACATTTCAGGACACTGCAGATGGAATTCAGCGTTGACAGCCTTATTGCCTTCGACTTGCCGTTCTTCAAAACGGAGAGGTTCGATACGCTTATACCCACAAGCTTCGCAAGCTTGTTTAGTTTCATCTTGCGCTTTGCAAGCATAACGTCAAGATTAATAATGATCGCCATGACTTATTTATTGATTATAGCAAAGATAAAATATCATATTGAAATTTAATACTTTTTTAATGTAATTCATTATATAGATGACCTGTAACAATAAATATTTAATCCTATTCAGAAACTAATTTCTGCCGTAATTAACTTTGTCCATCCCGCACTCTTGTAAAAACGGCTTAACCATCATAAATTGCAGTACTGTTTCAGCTTGAAAAGTAATGGCTCTGAAAAAAATTACAGGTAAAGATCCCGAACCGCTCGGACTCCCCTGCAAAAAGGCAATTTATCATTCACTCCCGGAAGCCCTTGACATGATCCGCCATATTCAGGAGACCCGGATCACAAGAAAATTAAGGGCTTACCAGTGTCCTGTATGCGGCTTCTGGCATCTGACCGGGAGTCCGGAGAAATAGCTGTGGAGCGCATGAAGAATCTGTTGTACCATTGTAAACTTTTTATCTGGTTCCGTCTGATGCCGGTATTGATTTTATCTGCATAAATAATTATATTGACTGCCTGATCAATGTCAACCAACCATGAAAGACGACATGATAAAGAATGTCAGAAATGACAGGTTCGCAAAACTTGCCGGGATCAGGCTTGTTGAAGTCAGCGAGGGCTATGCCGTAACTGAGCTGACAATTAATGAAAACCACCTTAACGGGCTTGACGATGTTCAGGGCGGAGTGATCTTTACCCTTGGCGACTATGCATTTGCTGCCGCATCAAATTCCGCAGGGATAACTACGGTGGCAATTAATGTTAATATCACATTCTTCAGGCCGCCGGCAGGGAAGATCATAAGGGCCGTTGCCAGGGAAATAAATGCTCAGAGAAAAATTAGCGGGTACAGGGTCGACATAACGGATGAAGACGGCTCCCTGATAGCATCTTTCAACGGGCTTGGATACAGAAAAACTAACTGAACTTATATGAAAATAGTTGTACTTGATGGTTTTACCCTGAATCCCGGCGACCTTAGCTGGGAAGGATTAAGCGGGCTTGGCGAACTGACGGTTTACGAACGCACACCTTCTGAAAGGATTCTTGAACGGTCGTCCGAAGCTGAAATTATTCTGACTAATAAGACTGTGCTTGGCAGCGACACACTGAAGTCGCTTCCGCGGTTGAAATATGTCGGTGTTCTTGCAACCGGTTATAACGTTATTGATATCAAAACAGCTGACAGACTAGGCATAGTTGTCACCAACATCCCTGCTTACAGCACCGTTTCAGTAGCCCAGCTGACCTTTGCCCTGATACTCGAATTCTGCTTTCATGCCCAGAGGCACAGCGATTCAGTAATGAATGGGAAATGGTCAGGATCAATCGATTTTACATTCCGTGATTATCAACTGATTGAACTGGCTTCAAAAACGCTGGGTATAATCGGTTTCGGGAATATCGGCAAAAAAGTATGTGATATCGCAACGGCATTCGGGATGAATGTAATAGCGGCATCCAGACCGGGAAGTGACATTAAAGGCAGTTCTTATCCCGAAAGGGTTGAATTGCCTGAACTGCTGTCGCGTTCCGATATCGTTACGATACATTGCCCCCTGACACCTGAAACAGCCGGAATGATAAATATTGACACTATCAGGCTGATGAAAAAGAGTGCATTGCTGATAAATACTTCACGGGGGCCGATAGTAGTGGAAAAAGATCTTGCCTTTGCCCTGAACGAGGGCATTATTGCAGGTGCCGGGCTTGACGTATTGTCGGTTGAGCCGCCGCCTGAGGACAATCCTCTTCTAAAGGCAAAAAACTGCATCATAACTCCACACATAGCATGGGCTACGCTGGAAGCAAGAACGAGACTTATGGAGGTCGCTGTTCAGAATGTCAGGGCCTTCATCGGTGGCTTTCCTGCTAACGTTGTAAACCAGCCTTCCGGATATAAGAAGGGATAAAACTGAAACTAGCGGCTGAAGTGATTTATCGATTGCCAGGCTTCATTTGCATAAAAACCACCTGTCACTTTGAAGATCATGCTTGAGGATGAACTCTTTCCCGCAGGTGGTTTCGACCTTAAAGTAATCTGAAACAGGGTATTCCGGATTGGTTTCTCCCTGGTACCATCTGTCTGTCACTTCACGTATCTCAAACTTCTCCTCTTCCAGTGTAAAACATTTTGGATATTCATCGGCAATATAACCTGAATAACATTCTGCTTTTACCGGGATCAGTTTCATCATCAGCATATCATTATTTAACAGGTAAGATGAAGTATGAGGTTTGTACCGGGGTCGTTAATATGCTTTACTGCTTCGGGAGTACTCATTGCAAGAAGTTCCACCCCCTTCTTCAGCGCAATATCATAAACCTCCTTCATCACCGGCAGGCTTGAACTATGACCTGTGCCTACAACAAGGTGCCTGCATTTCCAGGGGATGTTTTCATCAGCTGAGAGCGGGGTATGCCCGAACATGTCACGGTATTTTTTCGATTCTCCCTTTTTCCTTTTTTTAACCAAACCATTTTTTATCACCACATCCTCATGGTAAGTTTCCCCGTCAATGGTAATGGATCCGAATGAAAGTTCTGTTACCACCATTTAGTGCCTCCTTTCTTTCTGTTTTTCTTTACAGCACTGCTAATTTACAAAATGTTAGGGACATGGTGTAAGTTAGCACCGGGTACCGGGCGCCGGGCTCTGTGTGCAACAAAAGTTGGCAGCTGGCAAAAAGGCAGTTGGCATTTGGGGCAGTTCAAGGTTTCTCCTTACATCTCCCCATCTCCCACTCCCCCATTCCCTTCTTCCCCTCTTCTTTGCTTTGGGTAATGTTGTGTTTGAATTTATTTCACAGAGGAAAGCCGGAGGACGCACGGAGGGGCACAGAGGGAGAACTCTGTGTCCCCTTTGATCAGTATGAATACATTTTAAAGGACATGTGATTTTTGAAGTTGCAGATGCTTTATCGAAGGTAGTCTCCGGATTTCCTCCGTGCAATGTAATCTTGTTCCTGGTTCCCTGTTCCTGTGTTCAGGTTGGTTTCATTGAACCTTGAACCAGGAACCTGGAACATCGCAGAATCCAAAAAAATCCTTAAGTTATTCGTCGAGGATCGGAGCATCCAGTTTAGCACCGCATTTCTTACAGAAACGTGCATCATTATCATGCTTGTCATACATGCAGTTAGAACAGACCTGGGTGTTCTTTATGGCGGGCATCTTAATCATTTCGGAAGTCACAATGCCTGTCGGCACAGCAATTATGGCATAACCCATGATCATTATAATGCTTGCCAGGAACTGCCCCAGTCCGGTTGCAGGCGATATATCGCCATAACCCACAGTTGTCAGAGTGACGACAGCCCAGTAAATGCTCACCGGGATGCTTGTGAAACCATTTTCCTCCCCTTCAATAAGATACATTATTGTGCCGAAAATCACGACCAGGGTAACAATGACCGATATGAACATGAAGATCTTCTCACGGCTTCTGTAAAGGGCTATCATAAGCGTTCGCCCTGCAGAAGTATAGCGGCTGAATTTTAAAATCCTGAATACCCTCAACAGTCTTACAGCCCTTATAACCAGAAGACTCTGGCTGCCTGAAAACAACAATACAAAAAAACCAGGTAAAATAGCCAGGAGATCTATGATCCCATAGAAACTCAGAATATAGCTGACCGGCTTTTTAACAACATATATCCTGAGTATGTATTCAACTGTGAAAATCAGTGTTATCAATAACTCAGCCACGCGGAAGAGTATGGTAAACCTCTGATGGACAGAGGCAACACTGTCGAGCAAAACCAGCAGGATGCTGAAAAGTATCAGGATAATGAGCGATAAATCAAAGATCTTCCCTTCCCGGGTGTCAGCTTCAAAGATGATCTCATAAATCTTCTTTTTGTCAATTTTCATGGTGTCGGATCTTAATTTTAAGCCAAATTTAATTGTTCTGGTTCAAAAAGAGAATATCTCCGGCTACAGGGACTTTAACCAAAATATCGTGAAATTCATTCCATTCCGGTCATTTTCCTGCCTTAATGGCAGGAAGATGATCCTGCAGGTCAAGGACATTGTATTTCCGGCAGATCTCTTTTACTTTTTCCACAGGTATTGGAAGCCCTTTATGTCCGGCACGTCCGGTAACCTCCGTTGCTTTAAGCAGAGAGTTATATATTGCCTCTTCAGTGGCTTCGGTTACGGCCAGGAACAGAGGGCTCATCCTGTCGCCCGATATCAATGCAACCGGTTGTCCGCCAGGTTCACTTTTATGAGGTATTCGGCAGGCAGTTGAGAAAGCGATCACAAAATCGCCGGAACCATTGCTCATCGAAGAACCTGTACGTCCCAATCCTATTATTGCACGTTTTGCCATCCTCTTCAGGTCATGAGAAGAAACAGGGGCGTCAGTTGCAACAACTATCATGCACGAGCCGTCTTCCCCTGGCCTGCCGGCATATTCGCTGAACTGGAAGTCGCCAAGTTCCCGGCCGACAGGAGCACCATTTATCGTCAGCACGCCGCCAAAATTGGTCTGTACAAGGACCCCTACAGTGTAATCGCCAAGCTCATCGGGCAATACTCTTGAAGATGTCCCGATACCGCCCTTGAATCCATAGCACATGGTTCCCGTGCCGGCTCCCACGCTTCCTTCTTCCACCGGTCCGCTGCGAGCTGCCTCTATTGCTTCCAGAACATCCGACTCGGTGACATGCATTCCGCGGATGTCGTTGAGCCATCCGTCATTTGTTTCGCCTGCCACGGCATTTACAGAAGTTACGAGCATATTGCCCGGCTGCCTGAGAGTATAACGTATCAGTGCCGATAACGCAACAGGCACGCTTAGTGTATTCGTAAGGGCTATGGGTGTTTCAATGGTGCCCAGCTCTTCAATCTGCATGGACCCTGCCAGTTTTCCGAAACCATTTCCCGAATAAACCGCAGCACGGACCTTTTCAAGAAACAGATTTCCTCCGTGAGGAAGAATTACCGTCACTCCCGTTCTGACCGTTCCTTCCCTGATTATGGTCTTGTGTCCTGCCTTCACTCCTTCAACATCTGTTATGGCATTAAACCTGCCCGGGGGCAGGATGCCGACCTGAATGCCTGTTTCCCTGGCACGTGGCCGGGAGGCCTCCTGTGCTTTTCCTGTTATTTCTCCCATAAAAAGTGATATCAGAATAATTAAAACAACTTTCATGTGAAAATACTGCTAATAAATTATTGTAAATTATGTGGTTCGTGTACCTGCCTTTCGGTAGAAAGGGTATCTGTGTTTAAAAATATCTTCATTCTTGTTTATGCCTGACTAACACATTGGTTTCATCTTTATTTTTTTTTAAAAGGTCAGACGATTCAGACCAATTCCCGCTCTATCTCTTCAAGCGATTTCCCTTTCGTCTCGGGCAGCTTCCTGAAGATAAACCAGAAACCAAGGACACAGATGATCCCGTAGAGCCAGAAGGTGCCAGAAGCTTTCAGGGCGCTGTTCAGGAGAGGGAAAGTATAGGTGAGAACAAAACAGGCCGACCATAGCGAGAATGTGGCCACCGACATAGCCGCACCGCGTATTCTGTTCGGAAAGATCTCCGACAGTATCACCCATGTAACGGGCGCCAGTGTCATAGCATAGCACGCAATTGCCATCACCACCATAATAAGTAATGGCAGTCCCTGGATGTGGAAGTAATACATGCCTCCGAGCAGGGCATAAATGGCAGCCAGGCCTCCGGCTCCAAGAAGCATCAGCGCCTTCCTTCCAACCCTGTCAACCGTGAACATGCCAACAAATGTGAATACAAGATTTACACTGCCTGTTATCACAATGTTGAAGAGAATATCCGAAACAGTGTATCCAGCACTTGAAAATATCTCCTGGGCATAGTTGAAGATCACATTTATCCCGCACCATTGCTGGAAAACAGCGAGCACTATCCCCAGAATAAGGATCCTGGTTATTCCCCGCTGCCTGAACAGACTCCTGCGGTTGGTTTCCCCCCGGTCTAAAAGTGTTTCTTCAATTGCCTTAAGTTCGGAATCAGCATATTCATTCCCTCCTATCTTTGAGAGGATGATGTGTGCCTTATGCTTTTTGTACCTGTCTTTTGCCAGCCATCGGGGACTTTCAGGTATGAACCAGGCAAGGACAAAAAACAGGGATGCCGGCACAATGCAGGCATAGAACATCCATCTCCACCCTGTCTGGCCGTTCCACGAATTCAATATATCGGCAGTTGTTGCACCGGTTGATACCGGCTGTGCTATCCTCCAGTTTATGATCTGGGCAGCAAGGATACCTATCACTATTGTAAGCTGGTTCAGTGAGACAAACCTGCCCCTGACATGGGCTGGTGTCACCTCGGCAATATACATTGGGGAGAGATTCGATGCAAGCCCTATTCCCACACCCCCGGTTATTCTGAAAATTATGAATCCTGCGATTGACGAAGAACCTCCGGTACCGGCTGAGGCCAGGATGAAAAGCAGGGCAGACAGCAGCAGTAGTCTTTTTCTGCCATATCTGTCGCTCAGCCGACCAGACAACACTGCTCCGGCGAGACAGCCAGTCAGTGCTGAGCTCATTGCCCATCCCTGCATTGCAGGATTACCGGTAATACCAAAAAAGGGTTCATAGAATGGTTTGGCACCGCCAATAACAACCCAGTCGTAACCGAACAGCAGTCCGCCCAGGGCCGATATCAGCGAAATACCCAGCAGGTAGCTCCGTTTCAGTTTCATCTCAACTCCCTGAGGGTCTCCAGCATGGCAACCACATTCTCAAAAGGGACATTTGCCTGGATGTTATGAATTGTATTGAAGACGAATCCACCATCTTCGTTCAGGATGTCACACTGTCTCTTTACCTGTTCCCTCACCTGTTGCGGCGTGCCGAAAGCAAAGACTCCCTGTGTGTCAACACCTCCTCCCCAGAAGACAACATCTTTACCGTATTTCTGCTTAAGCTTTACCGGATCCATTCCGGCTGCGTTGATCTGAACGGGATTCAGGATATCGAAACCCGATTCAATGAAGAGGGTTATTAACGATTCAACAGAGCCGCATGAATGTTTAAAGGTCTTCCATCCGGTGTTCCGGTGTATCCAGTCGTTCACCTTTTTGTAGTATGGATGCCACACCCTTTCATAGGTTTGAGGCGAGCAGAAAGTTGAATTCTGCGTGCCAAAATCGGTACCGCAAATAAACACAACATCAATTGCATCACCGGTCACTGCATGAATCTTCTTCAGGTTCTCAACAGCAATGTCAGTCTGCCTGTCGAACACTTCCCTGACAAAGTCTTCGCGGATCAGTGTCGATATATACCATTCCTCCACACCTCTTATGCCTTTGGGATCTTTCAGGTTAAGACCGGGAACAAGGGCAATATCGCCCAGGGCTGTGCCTCCCAGCGAAGCTGTTACCCCTTTTCCTTTTGCGGCACTCTCCATTGCAGCGTTTTTCCAGTATTCAAGATCATGAGCAGTTACAGGCGTGAACTCCTCAAGGTTGTCTTCAACCTTCAGTTCTGAATCATCAATTGGCTTTTGCCGGTTCAGGGCATCGAAAAAGAATCCTGTTTTTGGCATCATGGCACAGGGGGTTACTGAAGTATCTCCCTCGGGACTGATAAGAAAGTCTCCGTTATCATTGTAAGTTAAGTTGAAATCGCCGGGAAGGAGAACTTCCTGGCCCCAAGGTGTCATGGCAGGCTTCCAGCTGCTGTTCCTTATGCCAAACATGTTCTTCTCTCCATAAAGCCCGATGACATCGATATCCATTGCTGACAGAAGCTCATCATCGATCTCGCCAAGCATCTGGTAAGGTTCAATTACCTTGACCGGACGCTTTTCAAGTCCATAGTAGTCGCGAAGCCGTTCAACAATAAGAACATGTATCCCTGTAACCGCTGTTGAACCAAAATCCACGACAATTCTGTCAGGCTGTCTGTGATTGATTGTTGCTTTGAAGTTTTCCCTCGACGTTTTAGACATGGCAAAAGAGATTTTATCCTTATTAACCGGAAAATTACTTTAAAGATAAAATCTTAATGTTATTAAAGTTTTATTTCTGCGCTTTTTTCAGTATATTAAACCATTGAACCATTATGGATTTTGAGATTGAGATACCGGAGCCGCTGTTGTTCAGTCCGCTGAAACATTACCTTCCGTTTATAAGGGATTATGTAAATAACAGGGCTGAAGAAGAGAAGTATCCGGGTTCCGTAGCCTTCATCCGGGAACTGAAGCACCTGGGAAACTGTGTTATGGACATTTATGACGGAGACCTTGCAGCCCGTGAAATCTTTTCCGAGGTGAAGAGTTATCTCGATTCGAACGGCTTAGCCGAGGCTGAAGCTTACAGGAACTGGGCCGGCACCGGGTATAACAGTTACAAAATTATAGTTCTGTCAGATAACTCCCAATGGACACTCAAGCACAACCCTCACGAGGCACGGTTTGTACATATCTTCCCGGCACGTTCGAGCAGTCATACCTTCAGGGTCAAAGCCAACACCCTGAAATCGGCGATTCTTTATCTTGTACTTATCGGCAAAGACTACATATCCGAGGATGACCTCAACAAAACAAGAGCCCTGGCCGGATTATCACCTGTAAAGGAGGTGGCCGATGCAGAAGCCGTTACTGAAATGATTGAGATCCTGCGCAGATAAAAACCACGGTCATATCCCTTAATCCGGTTTTTTGGTAAATTTATCATCTCAAAAAAAAGTACAAACATGAACGAAACCGAGAAGCTGAAGAATCTCGTGCTGGCTCCATATATAATTAAAGCGACTGCCCTGATAGGAAAACAGAGAGGTGTTGGCGGCAACCAGTTCAGGCATGCCATGGCAACGATGGCAATACTGCTCGATTACAAGCTGTTTGACGATTACATCCTGCTCAAAGCATCTGTGATCCATGACCTGCTTGAAGATGTGCCTGAAACGGATGAAATGGAGATCAGATGCATCGACGGGCAGGCCGACGATGTGCTTGAGCTTGTAAAAGAAGTTACAAGACCGACGGATATGCCAAAGGATAAATATTTGAAGAACATTCTCGAGAACGGGTCGCAAAGAGCTAAGATGCTGAAGTGTGCCGACAGGATAAGCAATCTCACCGACCTTCATCGCGATACGCATACAGATCAGAAAATCACCGACTATCTCGATCAGACGGAACAGTATGTGATCCCGATGGCCAGTCAGGTCAATGCCGACATGTTTATAGAGCTTACAGACCTTGTAAGGAGACGGAGAAAGCTTGTTAAAATTATGGAAGAGTACAATCCGGAGGAGGACAAACAGATTTGATAATTCTATACCGTGTTTTGGAGTTCTTCTATAAGCTCAGGATCTGACAATAACAATTAAGGACTGATTAGCGTAAGACAGACTTCTCCCTGATTATTTGTAATATTTTCTCCTGTCTTCATCACTGCAACATCCGGAAAGAGATGAATATGCATAATCCCTGGTGCAAGGGGCGTGCAGTCACAAGGCAAACTTCAACTCCGGATAGAGCTGAATATGAATAATCCCAAGAGCAAGGGATTGCAATCACAACAAATACTCCGGACATGAAAGAGCCAAATATGAATAACCTCT
>JAVEVC010000053.1:0-19803 GCA_034005245.1 Bacteroidales bacterium | reverse complement strand
AAATATTTTAATATCACTTCTTTCTGTCCGAAAAGACCATTTCTTCCATCTGAACAGTAGAGAATCGGTACATAGCTTACCTCCTGATTATTTGAAAAATCGACATAAAGGGATATTTCATAATTCGGATCATTGTCATGACCATCTATATAAGAAATCATGTGGTTTGAATTGTCTCCGGAACTCCAGAAATCGTAATACATCATTATATTCAATTTTGCTGAAAAATGTCTTGGAGTAATACTGGTTATGTATGTACCCAGATTATCATAATAGTCAGCTGCGCCTTTATTCGTTGATTTTACAGTGCTCTCAACAGTTGTGAATTTAATTTTGTGACTAAGTGTGCCGCCCTGCTTCTCGCAACCAGAGAAAATAAATGCAATCAGAAAGATAGAGATAATGTTTTTCATGATTTTTTTGGAATTTTTTCTTGTAGAAGATTAACGTTATTTTATATAACAAATTTCACTGTTAACTGATTAATAATCCAGATCCTTTACAGGTGCTCTTAGGTTTTAAAATATCAGCAAGACAATATGCATATGTAACAGCCTTCTTGCATAAATGAGCATAATTGTAATCCGGCAGGGATGGGTTTAATTTTAAATTTACTTTTTGTACTCCGCAGAATCCAGACGCATAGACCATTTCTGACCGGTCTGAAGTTCAAAAATATAATATACATAAAAACAGACATTGACAACAGGCTGGAGGTTGTCAATTAACTTCAGCGGAGAGTGATCAGGATAACTGGCTCATGAACCTAATCAACATATTCACCGTATGGATCCGTCTTAAAAACCCAAAAGCCCCAGTTATTATCAGGCGGATTGTATATCCAGGATTTCTCGGCTGAAATAATAAATCCGTTATCTTTTGTCTGCACTATATCATAGCCAACATACCAGAAATCCTCCACTTCATCATCACGTTTGTATTGTTTCTCCCAATCAAGGGTTCCATCTGGTTTTAATTTCACCAATAAACAAGCTGATTTTGATGATGAAACTGCCAACTCTACCGATCCTGTAAATGCATAACCGCCATCCGAGGTCTGGCAAATTGCATTTGAAAGGGATGAAATATAATCGTGCAGGTAATAATTATCCCAGACTGTGTTACCCTCTTCATCAATTTTGACAATTCGTGGCCAGGTTTCATTCATTGAACTCATTGAAAAGCTTGAAATTATAAATCCTTTATCCTGCGTAAGCTTTATCTGGTTGGGAAAACTGAACATGCCGCCTGTGATGATCTTACTCCATATAGACTGACCATTTTCATCCACCTTAATTATGAATATGTGCATGTTTGTTGTTTCAGATGAGCCCAACAAAATATAATTGTTATCAGAGGTTTTCTCGATACTGAATCCAAGGCTTCTCAGGGGTTTTCCGTAATACTTTACCCATTCCGGTTTTCCATCAGAATCTAGCTTTGTCAGGGTGACCTGGGAATTTTCGTTCCCATTTTCAAATCCGTTTTCATATCCTGTGCCGACAACCATATATCCATTATCATCGGTTGGTATAATTGAATTATATTCAGTATCATTCTCAGGAAAATCTGTTACAAAATCCCATACCTTGTTACCATCCCCTGAAATTTTTAATACGTATCTGAATCCAACAATGATATATCCGTTATCAATAGTTTTTTTTATCTCTACATGACTCCTATGAATATATTGATATGATTTTTCCCAGATCTCCCTGCCAAGTGAATCAATTCTGACAAGAGCAAGATCCCAGCCATTGCAGAATCCGGCAATTACAAATCCTTTATCTTCGCTTTCAGCAATTGATACTCCTCTGGTAAAAAGATCATCAAAACCATAGATCTCACTAAATCTTATATAATATTTTGTTGTAGAAAGAGCAAAAGGTTCCTTGATAGAATTTGATTTTGAATCAGTGGCATTTACATATCCGGTATATTGGTTTTCCGGTGTCAGATTTTCGATTTTGTAACTAAGGATATTTGTAATTGAATCTGCAATCTTTTTATCATTTAAATAGATGGAATACATTATATTATCATTCTCCGGATCATTTGAGGCACTCCACTCGATCATTGCATAGTTATAAGAAACCTTTGAAACTGTTACAGTAAAAGAGCCAGGAGGCTTATTAATCACAGGATCGGGCTTGTCCTGAGGAGGATCGGTTTTACTGCAGCCAAACAGCATCAGAGTCAATGAAAAAACACTTGTAACAATGTTTTTTTGTGAAAAGGTTTTTGTCAACAGGCTGTTTTCATCAAAGTATTTAAAGACCTGTTGCATTTTAGCTTTGGAAATTTCCATAACGGTGGTCACTCGGAAAATTTTGAATTAACTCAGCATCCAGCACTTAATCAGAATATTAGATCTTAATAGATTATCGATATAACGGTCCTGAAATTAATATATTGCCAGAGGAACAAAAGTACAAAAAAGAATAGCAGGTTCTTAATTGCATTGGCCGGTTGCCTTGAGGTAATTCCTGTGTTGAAATTTACTCAGGAAAAGTTCCGGATTACTTAAGAAAATCCTTTCTTATGGGACTGAAAGAGTCTATGAGTCTTACCCGCGGGCTTATTGTCTGAATGCAATGTGGTAATCCCGGAGGCACGGTAAAGATATCACCGGTTGTGATGTGGTGTTTTTCCTCTCCCAGAAATAAATAAAGATCTCCTTCGGCTACATAAGTAATCTGCTCGTGCGGATGACTGTGAGGTTTATCGGGTTCATTGGCTGGTCCGTTCGTAAAATCACAAACAACTATCATAAGATTCTCAAGATGAGCAATCCGTCTTTCAAATACCGGGGATATCCTTTCAGGTAAGGTCTGATTCTCTTTTATTACTGCCATTTTTGGAGATTCATAAAGGTTACACAAAGTTTATGAAATAATAAAGATAACTATTTCTTACATGTCGGAATGGGCCAAACCTTACACGTAACGGCACTGCGGTATGACCCCGTAAGCTTTCCCCGACGATTTCCTGGCAGGGATGCCGGTACTTTAGCCGGAATGATCAGCGTTTTCAGACTTTATAAAGCCGGCCCCAGGTGGTCAGGGGCTACAGCTTGCGTTTCGAACTATATATTATATTTAAGATATTTTTCAAACATCTTAAATCGCAGTTTATGAATGTCGAAATCCTTAGAGAATACTGTATTTCTAAAGGAAATGTCACCGAAAGCTTCCCGTTTGGTGATGACACACTTGTTTTCAAAACAGGTGGAAGGATTTTTGCCCTGGTGCATCTCGAAGGTGAGCTTAGTTTAAATCTGAAATGTGACCCGGCTCAGGCTATTGAGCTAAGAGAAAGATATTCGTCCGTTGTACCAGGGTATCATATGAACAAGAAACACTGGAACACTGTTTATCTTAATGGATCAGTTCCTGATAAAGAAGTGTTTTCATGGATCGACCTCTCATATAACCTCGTGTCAAAAAAGAAGTGATCTGCTTTTACCGGCGTGAGGTGGTCAGGGACACCAGCTTTTCCAGTCAGAGAAATATTTATATGGTGTCAGACAGAACAATTTTCTACTTATCAGCAGAAGGTAACTGAATTATGGTCAAAACATGCAGAATCATAACCCGCTTCTTCATGCATTAAATTCATATGGGTTAATGAATCATTAGGAGATTTATAAAAACCAATTTTCGGCATCACTGATAAAGGTAGATTATCCCGTATTTATCCACAGTGCCTTCTGGAACCGTGATTCTGTAGCGCCCTTCAGATATTTTTTCCACTCCGACTGATTTATGCCCGGGAATGTCGGGTGTTGAATAATATGAATCACTAACCGATGGGATGGAAATTTCAAATATCATATCTCCCTTTATTTTGCCCCATTGAGGATCCGGAACAGGGAGTTTATCTCCGTCTTTTATTTTCACCCCGGTAGCGTTAAGGATATGCACCAGTTTAATTTTCTTTTCATTGACATAGTCATTGTAAACTGATACAAAAACCTTTGAAGGCATGGAGACAGATTTGAATGAGAGACCTGACTTAAACATCTGGCGGAATATTTTTTCATTCATGGAGGTTTTTTCCGGATCAGGGGTAAACCTGTAAATGTCTCCGAGGGTGAAAGAACTGCAAAACTCATTTAATCCATATCTTTCAGGGGAATAAAAGATTCTTCCTTTGCTATAGAATGCTTCAGAGAGTGATGTGTCGGGGCTATTTTTCATTTGTTCCTCAGAAATCATGTCTTCAAAAATCCATGTCTTTCCAGGTTCACCAAAAGAGTTGAACCGGCATGCATCTCCTGTAAGAAACAGGGTTCCTCCGTTTTTGACATAATTTCTTAGTTTTTCAGCCTGTTCATCTGAAATGCATTCCAATCCGGGGGCAAGAAGGATTGGAAAACGTGAGAGATCCTGGTTTAACAGTGCATCATCAAGAATAAAGGTATGCTGAATTTGCTTCGAGGAAAGGAACTGACTTGTACCCATAAGTTCTTCAGAATATGAGTCCTTATTTTTTACTGACCAATCCCTCGTTTTGCGTGAAAAGATTAATGCAGCATCAACAGCGGGGATTGCTGAAAGGTTGTTCATGTTTTCCTTCCACCCGGTATATTTATCCATAATGCTGAATTCGTCATCACCTCCGAGCGACCATGTAACCTGTGCAAGCATATTGTTCATTGCCCATCCTATTAAAGCCGAGCTTACCTTGCCGGCAGGGTAAACAAGTCCGAATACCGGGGAATCATATGTTTCCCGGAGACTGTTATACATGTGCCGGCTTGAGAAATTATACCTGTAATCATCCCAGACATCACGGCTCATTATCTCTGTTCCAAGGAAATCCATTGAACGGGCGCTGAGGGCAAGGTCACCGCCCTGTCCATACGATGCATAATCCGTCATAAAACCGCCTTCGGAGTAGTACTGAATATTACAGAAATCAGGATTCAGTTCCCTTGCGGCCTTACTCAGTTCTATTCTCCATTTTGCGATCGTGTTTTTACGCCATTCAATCCAGGCTTTCCAGAGCCTGGAGTTCCTGTTTCGAAGGAGCGGGGAAGTCTCGTCATCGGGCAGCATCAGACCTGTTGATTCTGTAAAATTATTTCTGCAATAATCACAGTTGCAGAAGTTGCTTCCGTGGAAAGTACATTCGTCGATCATTAAGCCGTCAATTCCGGTATTTTTTATAAAAACAGTAATATACGGGAAGAAATAGTTATTATTGAAGAGCGGATTTACAGGACAGATCCCCCATGTCGGAAGGCCATTGGTGATTGAATGCTGAAGGTATTCGGGATGTGCGGCCAGGAACCTGAAACCCATATCCATGTTCCACAGGATTGTGAGATCCTGATGATCAAGGAATTTCATACCTGTTTTATGTCCTTCTTCCACAATAAGCCTGATGTTTTCTTCCACCCTTTTCAGGTGAGACGGAAATGTATGACGGGATAGGAATCCGTTAAGGATTACAGCTTCTACTCCTCCTTTCCTGATCTGCTCAAGTCTTTTCTTTATTTTTTCCTCAGTATTGAATTCATTGAAAGACCCGTAGTTGTCGGGACCAAGTGTTCCCAACGGACTTGTATATCGCCAGAGAAGGCCTTTGCTTTTTTGATCGGGAAGAGCTGTTTCCAGTTCAGGGAACGGGGGAATAACGGCTATATCATCAATTTTACCAGCGAGTCTGGAAAAGGTGACGGACTTGCCTAATAAAGGCGGCTCGTCAAAATAATTAGAAAACATTATGTCGGGGCAAAAGCCATCATTTTTTATCCAGAAACCCCGGCGGAAAACAAAATCCTCATCCCTGTGCAGGAATAACTGAAAGCCAATGACACTGACAGCCCAATCTCCGCTGAATTCCAGATCTGCAGTTCCTTCTTCAATCCACCTGACACAGGTAAGGGTAGCTGTATTTCCTTTTTTAACCTTGATGTCATTGAAAATGATCTCCTTGTTCAGGGTCACCCCGAAGGGTCCTGTATTTCTGTCGATGGCTGATGACCGGAGGGTGATGAGATATAACCCCGGACGAAGCATATCGGTGACAAACGTGTTTTTCAGAGAAGAGCTTACATTAGAATGCAGAGCTCCGTTCATCCCGTCTCCGTTCTCATCAAGATATTTTGTATTTCTCCATCCGAATCCTTTTGTCTTATCATACCTTCCTCCTGCATAAGTGAAGGCTGTTGAAGATTTCCTGCTGAAGCAAAAGAGCTTTTCAGCCGGAATCTCAGAAAAATAATGATAGTAAGAAACAGCATGGTGTTTAAGATAATCGTTTTTACCGCCTTCAAAAATTGCAACCTTGCTTGTGAGTGCTCCGCCGAAATTTGTTGGCGGTGTACCGAATGAGAACTCAAGGAAATCTCCTTTCTTTTCGATTACCCATTGCGACTGTATAGTGTTGAAGCCCGAAACATAATAGGTCGGGAGACCATGGGGATTAAAGTCAAAGGTTATTACGCCGTCCGGTGTTGAAAATGAGATCCATCGTGCCTCAGCGCCCACCAGGTCTCCATCCGGGGTGGAGGCGTTCAGATTTCCTGACGACCATTTTGCATTGTATGAGCGTCCGGTGAGGGCATCCCATGTAGAATTCTCCAGCGTGGCAAGCGGTACCACGATCTTATATGATATCATTTTTGCGGGATATGTCTCCATCATTGCATCCATGTGGGCCTGAAAACTTATCTCAATTCTCTTACCGTCATCCGATATGGCTGTTTCCCTGCGGTAAGGCAACAGCGACTTGCTGCTCCAGCAGTTTGAATGTTTCCAGTCTCCTGATTGTGAAATTTCAAAATACTCTGCTGAAGAACATGCTTTACAGTCCTTAATCCATGAAGCATAATCGCCTGCAATGAGATTTTTATCTTTCCAGGTTACTTCAAGATCTTTTATGGGAGATATCTTAAATACAGGTTTACCGGAGTTAATGCCATAAATTTCAGAAGAAAACAATATCGCGGCACCGGCGAAAAAAAGCAGTCCCGGAAAAATGATTTTTTTCATGATGATATTTATTTCTCCTAAAGGTATTCAAAAATAGGGCAAGAATAATCAAAGCTGCTTTTCCCGGTCAGTTTTCTGCCTGGTTTTACATGTAATTGAGATAACTGTCATTTCATTAATGAATTCTGATCCTCTAAAGAGAGATGCAAATAATTATGCCTGCAAATTTTGACTTTATTTGCAAAAGCTGAATGGTTCTAATATCTTAACCGATATTTAAACGAATATTTACAGTATTGAACAAACATATTCTTGTTGTACTACTATTATTTTCTGCCTGGGCCACACCTGTTTCAGGGCAGGCTGATGAAAACTGCCTTGTCATCGAAAAGGTGACCGGTAAAATTGATTTCGACGGTATATGTAATGAACTGCTCTGGGACCGTCTTCCTAAAATTCCAATGACCATGTTCAAGCCCAATCATGGGAGCAAACCCTCAGAAAGATCTGATATATTCGTAACCTTTGATGATGAGTTTTTCTATCTCGGAGCCAGGTTGTACTATCAAAACGGAAGTACAATACGGTCAACCACCAAAAAAAGGGATGGCGCCGACGGAGGCAGCGATAATTTCGGTATCCTGCTCGACACCTTCAATGACAATGAAAACGCTTTATGCTTTGAGACCAATCCTTCAGGACTAAGATCGGATTTTACGATCGACAATGATGCCCAGGTACCTTTGGGAATGATGCCGTTTAACAGGAGCTGGGATACCTTCTGGGATGTTAAAACCAATATTACCGGTAATGTATTGCATATCGAAATCCGTATTCCATTTTCCAGCCTGCGGTTCCAGGAAACCGACGGTAAGGTTATCATGGGAATGTCAATCTGGCGGCAAATTGCCAGTACACAGGAATGGGATAACTTTCCCGATATAAGCAATGAATTCGGCAATTTCGGGGTTTGGAAACCTTCGCAGGCTCAAAAAATCATTTTTGAAGGAATAAAAAGGAAAAACCCGGTTTATATAAAACCATATGTACTGGGAAGTTTTGAACAATCAAATGAACTAAATGATACAGAAACAGCCTATAGGTTTAAAAACAATTCCAAAATCAATGGCGGCCTTGATGTAAAATATTCATTGACCAGCAATATAACAGCCGACCTTACTTTGAACACCGATTTTGCACAGGTTGAGGTGGATGACCAGATGATTAACCTTACCCGGTTTTCACTTTTTTTCCCTGAAAAGAGGCAGTTCTTTGTGGAGCGTTCCAGCATTTTTACCATCCACACCGGTTATCGCGACCAGGTATTTTACAGCCGGCGCATCGGATTACACGAAGGAAAAATTGTTCCGATCATAGGGGGGGCAAGGATTGTCGGAAGGGCAGGTAAATGGGATCTTGGCTTTCTTGATATGCAGACCACTGATTTTGATTATACTGACCCGGATACCGATTCTGTAACTCATTTGTATTCAACCAATCATGGGGTTCTAAGACTGAGGAAACAGGTTTTTAATGAAACCAGCTATGCCGGGGGTATGGTAACCAGTAAAATTGACGCAAATGGTAATTATAACATCAATACAGCGGCAGATATGATTTTAAATCCTTTAAAAAATAACTATATAACCACTAGCTATGTTCATACCTTCGATAACAACGTACCATTCACCGGAAATCCACTGAATCATGCCAAGTTCAATTTTGACTGGCAAAACCGTGCAACAGTAGGCCTGAACTATGACTTTACTTTTACACGGGCAGGGAAATATTATGATCCCCAGATGGGCTTTGAACAAATGAAAAACTATACTCAGTTTTATGGTCAAACAGGCTACGGGTGGGTTTATAATGATGAAAATACAAAGTTGCTCAGGCAGTATATAATGGCCTGGGCATTGGTCAATAAGACCAATGAAGACTGGAGAACATTTCTTTCAACATATTCACTCGGTTATAATTTCGCCTTTAAAAACGGATATGGCGGCTGGCTTGACCTTTTCTGGCACCAGGATTATCTTACAGAACAGTTCGACCTGTCGGATAATGTCTTTTTCCCGGTGGGATCATATAATTATTACAATTTCGAAACCGGCTTCAACACTCCTACAAACAGGTTAATATCTTTTAATTATATGATAATCATGGGAGGATATTACGATGGTACTTATATCGACCTGACGCCGGCTCAGGTTAATTTCAGGATTTCTTCAAATATTAATTTAGGGGTAATTTACCAATACAGTCAGGTTGATACCCGGGATCGTGACCAGCATTTCAGATCTCATGTGGTAAGGTTCAAATCTGAATATACTTTTACCACTAAACTTTCGCTTCTGATGTTCTTTCAATACAGCAGCAGCGAGAAATTCGGTGTGAACAATATCAGGTTCCGTTATAATCCCCGCGAAGGGAATGACCTTTACATAGTGTATAACGGTGATTACAATACAAATTTAACCCGGAAGTATCCCGAACTTCCTTTTATGAACAGAAACCTTTTTACGATCAAGTATACCTATACGTTTATCTGGCCCAGATAGGATTCAGTGAAAAAGACTGGAATGAGACTCTTAGCAGGTTCAGACCAGAGATCCTTCCTGCCCGAACTCTTTTCCTGGAAAAGGGGAAGGTAGCCACCAGGCTTGCTTACCTCAGGTCGCTATTGATGCGTTCATTTATCTATGATGACCTTGAAAGGGCAATGAGCAGATGTGATGGAGTTCATATATCGATTTCAACCACTGACGATGTCAAGGCTGTAAAACTCATCCGCCTGCTTCATATCTCCCCTCATCATGCCTGCTTTTCTGGTGTTAGTCATGTAGCCTTACCTCGTCATCATCCTGACTTTGGAGATTCCCAAGAGCCGCCTCATACTGGTTTACAAATGAATAATTTTTAGCAATGTTACCAAAAACAGGAGTAAAAGCAATGAATTCCATATGACTTCCGGAACGCTGATTATGTACTTTTTCAAATAGCAAAGCGCCCATTTCGTCATTGATTTCTGCCGGGTCACCCAGCTCTTTAATATAACAATACCAGGCAGCTATTATTAAAATGCCCAATCCGGAAGGCTTACCTTTCCTAATCTGGTCGGATATGGTCGGCATAAGGAATTTTGGAATCTTCGCAGATGAACCTGCAAGTATCCTGTCAATATGATCCCTGATAAATGGATTACCAAAGCGGCCAATCAGGATATTTATATAATCATTCAATTCAGAGACGGTGAAATCATCTATATTGGGAACAGCCTCTTCATTGTAAAACCTCATAAGTGAATTAAGGATTGATGTGTCGGCAACAGCTTCATGGATGAATTTGTAACCTGCCCGTTTCCCCAAAAAACCAATGAACGAATGTCCTGCATTCAGTAATCTCAATTTCATGTTTTCATAGGGTGTGACATCCTTAACAAATTCCACACCCATTTGTTCCAGTAATGGCCGCCTGTTTTTGAAATTGTCTTCAATGACCCATTGGAAAAAAGTTTCAGAGACAACAGGACAAAGATCTTCCATTTGAAATTCATGCCTTAATAAGTCAGCATCCTCCCTGACTGGTACAGGTGTTATTCTGTCGACCATACTGTTTGGAAAGGCAACGTTTTCAAGGACCCATTCCGTTAAACCGGGATTTGCCAGAGATATATAGGCCAGAAGCATCTTCTTCAGTATATCCCCGTTATGTTGAATATTATCACACGACAGAATTGTAACACCACCAGAATCTGTTTTTCTTCTCAGGTCAAGTGCTTCGCACAGATAACCGAAAACAGTAAGGGGATTCCCGGGATTTTCAATGTCGTGTCTTACAAAAGGATTATCCGGTATAAACTGGCCCGTTGAAGAATTGAAGTTATAACCTCCTTCCGTAATTGTAAGTGATATCAGTCTGGTTCCCTTTGAAGCCATCTGGTTAATTGTAATATGAGGATCGGCCGGTGCATGGAGGCATTTAATGATTGAGCCGATAACTCTTACGTTAACGGTTCCGTCCTCCTTTTTCTCCGTAAGCGTATAGAGACAATCCTGCTGCTCCATTCTTTTGCAGACCGATTCATCCTGCGGGAGCAATCCCACTGCACAGATGCCCCAGTCGGTAGAGTTTGTTTCCTGCATGTACCTGTCAATAATATATGCCTGATGCGACCGATGGAAATTCCCGATTCCAATATGAACAATTCCGGCCGATAATGAAGAACGGTGGTAAGACGGAATTTGGATCCGCGTATCAAGGCTTGAAAGGGTGTCGTTGTTAAGTTGCATGGCCGATAAAATTACAGGTCTATCATCACCTTTAAGGTCTTGTCGCCCTGGCTTTCAATAAAATGATATGCCTCAGCATATTTTTCAAACGGGAAACGATCTGTAAGTAATGGCATTGTCTTAATCTTTCCGGAAGATATCAAATCAACTGCCAGAAGGTAATCTTCATGACGGTACATCATTGATCCGAAGAGATTCAGTTCATGTTCCCCCACGTAATACATGTTTACAACAGGATTTTTTGAATAAACTCCAACGATTACAACATCGCTGCCTTTTTCGATATTCTCAATCAGGACATCGAGTGAAGCCTGAACTCCGGCAGATTCAAAGCCTGCCTGAAAACCTTCCTCACCAAAGCACCTTTTTACACCCTCGGCGAAGGTTGTTTCGCTGAGGTTAAGGACCTCATCAATACCGCATTCCTTTGCTTTAGCAAGCCTGAATTCGCTGAGGTCTGTGATAAGTACTTTTTTTGCACCTCTTGCCTTTGCAAATTGCGCAATCATGTTACCTATTGTTCCGGCACCGCTTACAACTACGTTTTTCTCTTTCAGATCATTTGCACGGCCTGTAGCATGAGCACCTACAGCAGCAGGTTCAACCATGGCACCCTGGTCGAGGCTCATCGAATCGGGAATTACAACCAGCCGGTCTTCATCAACGACAAAATAATCCTGTGCTACACCCGGAGCCTGGAATCCCTGTACCTTAAGGTTCTGACAGGCATTGTATTGCCCTCTCAGGCATGGACCGCATTTCCCGCATACCAGCTGTGGCCTTGCAGTAGCCTGCATTCCCGCCTTTGCCTTTGTTACAGCGCTTCCGACAGCTTCAACAAAACCTGAATATTCATGGCCCTGAACGACAGGGTATGGTGTTGCAGGATGTTTCCCGTGATAAACATGAATATCCGATCCGCATATACCTATTCTCCGGATATGAAGTAATATCTCTTTCTCTTTCAGATGTTGTGGTTTTTCAGCTTCCCTGAACAATATTTTACCGGGCTCTGTTATAATTGCCTGTCTCATATTATCCTCCTGTTTTTATTGCATTATTTATCCTGGTAGCGCTGCAGCAAAACAGCGAATAAAATTATAACCCCTTTTATAACCTGCTGAGGATATGCAGGTACGTCCTTTAAGTTCATAATATTTCCAATCATGCCTAATATTAAAACACCCAGAAGTGTATTCAGGGCCGAACCCTTCCCCCCTTTAAGAGATGCCCCTCCTATTACCACGGCTGCAATGACATCGAGTTCCATTCCTACAGCCATTACAGGTGATCCGACTGATGATCGTGATACAAGCATTATTCCTGCAAGCGAAGACAAAACGCCGGCGATCATATAAACGGCAAATTTATACCGCTGTACCTTTATCCCCGACAAGCGTACAGCCTCTTCATTGCTTCCTATCGCAATCACAATACGTCCAAAAACATTGTATCTTAAAATTACAAGGACAATCCCGAAAACAAGGAACAGGACAATGCCCGGATTAGGAAGTCCAAGAAAATATCCGCTCCCGAAATCAACAAGGTCAAGCTCATCTTCATGGACCATGATTGGAGCTCCTTTTGAAATAATAAAGCCGGTTCCCCTGACAATTGTCATCAGAGCCAGTGTAACAATAAAAGGCGCCATTTTCTGGTATGCGACAAAAAAACCAGATATCATCCCGACTATCAGACCGGCAGTCAGGCTTAAAAATATTGATGAGGGCAGGTCCATCAATTGAGTAAAATAAGCAACCAGCACCCCTGACATTGCTACAACAGATCCCACGCTCAGATCAATTCCGCCGGTCAGTATTACTAGCAGCATCCCCATGCTGATTATTCCTACAGGGGTAACCTGCCGGAGGAGGTTGAAAAGGTTGGAGGAAGTGAAAAAAGCATCAGAGAAAAATGCTGAAAGCAATAGCATGATTAAAAATATTACCTCAGTATTATATTTAATCAGAAGCTGAATATATTTTTTTGTCATTGCAGATATTTTCATTTTGTTAGACCGGTTTATCCGGCTCCGATAGCCAGTCGTAGGATTTGTTCTTCCGAGAATTTATTTTTTGACAAGGTCCCCTGAACTGATCCGTTTTTCATTACTATTATCCGGTCGCACAATCCCATCAGTTCATTTGTTTCAGAGGAAATGACAAGGATCGCCATGCCGTTTTCGGCCAGTTCATTGATCAGGGAATAAATTTCCACCCTGGCGCCGACATCAACTCCCCTTGTTGGTTCATCTAAAATTAAAAATCCACAGTTCCTGTTCACCCATTTGGCTATTGCAACTTTTTGCTGGTTGCCGCCGCTAAGATTGCCAACTATCATATCCCTGCCGGTAACTTTTATTCTCAGCCTTTCAATCAGGTCATCTGCAATCTTTTTCTCCCTTTTCCTTCTTAAAAATCCAAACCTGTTACTGACTGATCCTAAATTTGTAATAGTAATATTTTGTGAAACAGGAAGATCTAGAAGTACTCCTTTTTGTTTCCTGTCTTCACTCACCATCCCGATTCCCAGTTTTACAGTTCCGCATGGAGAACCGGCTTTAACCTCCATGTTCTTGAATCTCACTGTTCCTTTATCTTTTTTAACTGCAGCAAAAACTGCCTCCGCCGTTTCTGTTCTTCCGCTGCCAACGAGGCCGGCAAAGCCCAGCACCTCCCCCGACCGTACTGAAAAAGAAATATCTTTTACCCTGTCTTTATAGCTTACATTTTGGGCAGAAAATATCTCTTCGCCTGGTAAAACATTTCTTTCCTCAAACATTGTCCCAAGATTCCGGCCAAGCATCAGAGCTATAAGAGAATCTTTATCAGTCTCATTAATATAACGGCTTCCCACTGTCACCCCGTCTTTAATGACAGTTACCCTGTCAGCAATTGAAAAAATCTCACTAAGATGGTGAGAGATATAAATGACAGACACATTTTGCTCTTTTAATCCTCTGATGATTGCGAATAATCTTTCGATCTCCCTGGTTCCCAGGACAGCAGACGGTTCGTCAAGAATCAGGACTTTTACTTTTTCCGAAAGAGCCTTTGCTATTTCAACGATCTGCTGTTCTGCAATGGTCAGTGAACTTACTTTACGAAGAGGATCTATTTTGAATCCCAATCTTTGGATCAGTATAGAAGCATCACCTGATATCTTTTTCCAGTGGACACGGAAATGCCTGTTAAGCTGGTTCAGGAAGATATTTTCTGAAACCGACAGATCCGGTACAAGTGAAAACTCCTGATATATAATTCCGATACCCAGTTTTTTACTGTCGGCTGTATTTCGTATATGTACTTCGCGACCGTCGATAATGATTTTCCCACGATCCTTCTGATGGGCTCCCGAAAGAACTTTCATCAGCGTAGACTTACCTGCGCCATTCTCACCCAGTAAAGCGTGTACTTCACCCGGCTGAACC
The DNA here is from genome assembly GCA_034005245.1 of Bacteroidales bacterium. Taxonomy (GTDB): domain Bacteria; phylum Bacteroidota; class Bacteroidia; order Bacteroidales; family VadinHA17; genus LD21. Next base: position 5,140 of record JAVEVC010000053.1, on the reverse strand, counting down.
TGCAGGCTCACATCTTTCAACGCCCTGACCCCGCCAAAGGATTTGGCAATATTCAATAACTCAACCCTGTTAATGGAATTCATATGGGCTTCTGATTTTTAAAATAATGCCCTGGGATCGTAATACTGTTCAACATTCTCTTTTGTTATCAAAACAGCAGGTGTCAATATATTTTTATCTATATTTTTCTCTCCGTTTAAATATTGTACAATCGTTTCAATCATGATTGCCGCCATAACGCCAGGACTGTTCAATGCAGTAGCACCCAGATCACCGGACAATATAAGCTGGTCGGCTTCTTTTTGTCCGTCGACTCCCGCAACCAATATCTTTCCGGTCATGCCGGCTTCCTTAATTGCCTTCAGTGCTCCCATTGCCATTGCGTCATTTTCGGCAAACAGAAGATTGACTTCCGGGTGTGCCACAAGGATGTCTTCCATCGCTTTAAGACCTCCGTTGTTCGTCCAGTTTCCCCATCCATGCGAAACAATTTTCAGGTTCGAGCTTCCATTTGTCCTCAGCTGTGTCTCAACAAAACCCTGAACAAATCCAAGTCTTTTCATTTTTCCAACAGGATTACCCTGTCTTCCGCTAATTATTGCAGCGTTCACGTCTGATTTGCCAATTTCTAAAGCCATCCATTCACCTATCAAATAACCATTGCCGGTATTATCGGCCTTTACACCTGAGGTAATTTCCGCGGAGGGATCAATGCCGCTGTCAATAGTAAAAACAGGGATACCGTTCCTTACAGCTGAATTTACAGATGTAACAATGGCAAGCGGATCGAGCGGATTTACAATTAAAACATTTACGCCTGATGCCACAAGGTCTTCAACGGCAGTGATTTGTCTGGCTATATCATCCTGACCGTCAGCCGAAAGGAATTTCATGCCATATGATTCAACATTCTTTTTGATCTCTTCCGTCAGGACCACGTAGTAGGGAGCATTCAATGAAGGTGTACAATAACCTATCTTGATGCCTGAAAGATCAATTTTACTCACATACCGTTCTGCAGTTGAAACACCTGTTTTAATTTTGGTACGATCCTTCAGTTTGCAACTGTTAAATGCAAATATGAGGTTAATTGCCAAAATGAGAGAAAGACCTGATCTTAAGCTTCTCAAATAGCTGATTCTATTACTGGGCTCCATAAGATATAAGTATCAGGTAAAATTAATCGGTCAGAAAATTGATATAATAATTCATGTCCTCCGGCCAGTGCTATTCAAAAATAGTCTTTATTATTTCGTTTTATTAATCACTAACATACTTTTTCTGTCTGCTAAAGGTGGAACTTCTGAATGGAACCCCCTTAAGCAATCTAACAACAATTCCTAAAATCAAATCGTCTTCCGAAGTGGTCAAAGAAGGACGGAGTCTGAAAAATATCTATTGCCTGGCCATAATTATTTTGACTTCATCCTTTAAGTGGTTTAACTTACACATTGTAACAGCACCTCAGGAAAAAAAAGGATAGAATACAAATATCAGACATAATGATAATGAAAAAAGCAATCTTCATCATCGTTGTTCCATTTATGATGGCAGCATCAGTATCAGGCCAGGCTGGTAAGAAATACAGCAGGGACAAGGAAACCGTTATTAAGCTGATTGAATCAATACAGGATGAATTGACCAGAATAAGTGATACTATCTGGAAATATGCCGAAGTCGGATTCGAGGAATACAAATCCTCTATGCTTCTTGCTGATTTAGCTGAAAAAAATGGATTTAAAGTTGAACGAGGTATTTCCGGTATGCCTACAGCATTTATTGCTTCATATGGCACGGTAAAGCCTATAATTGGGATCACGGGTGAATATGATGCGCTTCCCGGATTATCGCAAAAGGTCATTCCAAAAAAGGAATCATTAACTGAAGGAGGTCCGGGGCATGGCTGCGGGCATAATCTGATAGGAACCGGAGCTTTAGGGACAGCCATAGCCATTAAAACTCTTATTGAAAATGGTTCACTAAAAGGAACGATACGTTATTATGGAACGCCTGCAGAGGAAAATTATGGTGGAAAATTGTATTTAGCCCGTGATGGTTATTTTGATGACCTTGACATTTGTCTGAACTGGCATCCATCGGATTTAACCAAAACGTATCTTAGAGACTCATATGCATTATTTGATTATAGTATTCGCTTTCATGGCAGAACTGCTCATGCTTCAGACAGCCCTTGGGATGGCAGAAGTTCTTTAGATGCAGTAGAATCCTTTGTAAATGGAATAAATTTGTTGCGTGAGCATGTTAAGCCCACAGTCAGGATGCATTATGTCATAACCAGGGGTGGTGATATTCCCAATGTTGTACCTGACAATACAGAAGTGTGGTTATGGACCAGGGATTTTGACATGAATAACTTATTTAAACTTGATGTAAGAATTAAGGATATTGCAAAAGGTGCGTCAATAATAGCGGGAGTTGAGCAGGAAGTCATTCTTAATAATGGACTATACAATGTTTTGCCTAATAAAAATGGCAGCGAATTATTACAGTCAAATCTGGAACTGTTGGGACCGGTCTCATTCACCAGAGATGAATACGAATTTGCATGCCAGATTCAGGAAGCAACAGAACTAAAAAAGACAGGGATAAGGAGCCAACCTTTTACAATAGCTGAAGCAATGGTTGACCCTGGAGAATTTACCAGCGACATGGGAGATGTGAGCTGGATTGTTCCCACAATTACTTTACTTACTGTATGTATGCCAGAAGATGTGCCTTTGCATTCATGGGGTTCCACAGCCAGTTTTGGCAGCTCCATCGGGCACAAAGGAATGATTTATGCCTCAAAAGTACTCGCCCTGACGATGATTGATCTATATAAAAATCCTGATCAGCTATATGCAATCAAGAAGGAATTTGCTGAACGAAAGGGCTCGATTGTTTATAAAACCATGTTACCTGACGGGCCGCCTCCTGTTCCTGACAAGAGGTAATTGAATAAAATAAATTTTTACATGGAAGTTTAGGGCTTTTGAGTAATGATCAATCCCACGAAAAAGACAGCCCATGTGCAGTTCAAAAGCCGGAAGTATTGACCAGATTTAAGACCACTTCGTGTCACAAACTTTTTCATTTGCCAATTGTTTTATAAACTAACACGGTACAGCATCGAAATTTGTTATTAGAGGTCGAACCAAATTACTGGCTATGAAAAGAATAATTTTTAATCCGCTTTTCAGGGACGAAGTAAAATTTATCAGAACATCTGCCGAATCAGAAGGAGAGATCTCGGAAATGGAGATTATCGTGCAGGCGGGAGGTAAAAATCCTCTGCACTATCACAAATGCTATTCAGAAACATTTATAGCAATAGATGGGGAGTTAGGTGTAGGCGTTGGCCGTTACGAAACAAAAATCCTGAAACCCGGGGAGTCGCACACGATAGAACCCAACGCGCTTCACTACTGGTTTAATCCTTCCGGCAGGGAAATCAAATTCAAGACCGAAATTAAGCCGGGTCATGAGGGTTTTGAAAATTCCTTACGTATCCTTTATGGAATGGCCGCCGAAGGACTTACTAATAAAAATGGGATTCCAAGGAAAATAAAGGATCTGGCATTAGTGGCAAATATGTCTGACATGAATATTCCCGGTTTCTTTACTTTAATTTTTCCTGTCCTTAAACTCATAGCAAAAAGAGTTATAAGATCGGGATATGAACAGGAACTGATAAACAGGTATTGTCTCTAACCTCATTCATTTTCTTTATCTGCTATTGATCATCAGGAAAAACAATCAGCCAAATAATCAACAGTATAAAATCTAAATGATAACAGATATAAACAACAGGCGGTAGGTGGCCAAATAAATACGGAAGGAATGATCAGGATTGCCGGCTCATGAATGCATGAATATCATCATCTTTTAACCCGATAAAGCGTAGCAGTCCCCATTGTCTCGTTATCCTGTATTGTTTCAACTGCCCACATGTCGGGAGATTTGAATTCAATCTTCCATCTGATATCAGCATTTTCGGGATCCGAAATATCTTTAAATGGAATTCCTTCACAGGCGTTTTCCGAAGTGAACCAGAATGCATTGCAAATAATATCAGATCCATCCAGAAGTGTGGCTTCAATAATTTTATCCATTTCCTGATCATATCCAAAAAGACCTATTCCTTCCTGTAATGTTGTGCCTCTAGTGATAATCCTGATCTTGTTTTCCATTCCTGTTCCATATGGTTTTTCTTCATAGACTATAAAAGTGTCTTTGGCTATTTCCCCTTCCCATGTACCTGAAAATTTTTTCCACAGGTTGACCTGGTTGAGTTCTTCTGATGGTTCTTTATACTTAACAATTTTCTCAGAACCAGACAGAACGACATTAATAATCCGCCATCTGTCATCTGTTTTCCTGAAAATATACTGGACAGCCCGGGGATCCTGAAGAATGGAATGACCATCCTTGAAATTTGTCAGCCACGTTGTATTTGCTGTATACACGACAGTGGAATTATCAAGGATAGCATATTTTTCTTCCAATATCGTGCACTTCTGGTTTGTTAAAGAATTAACAAAAGATGCATTAGCTTCCATCATTTGTTTATACCCCAATAAATGCCCATTGTAAGTGCAGACAAAATCAGGTGAATCATAAAACGATTCAAGAGTGTTGTTAATATTTGCTTCTTCTGCAACTTTGAAAATTGAATTAACAACTTCCCTTACTTCTCCCTTTATTTTCTCTTTCTGAGCATCAGACACGGGCTTATCATTATTCCCGCATGAAAAAGAGACAATAAGTAATACCATAATTGCCAATCTTGCTTCCATTTGGTTGGATTTTAGTGAATGTGTATGCATAACTATAATACCTGTAAGTCAACAATATTAATGCAAGTTACACCACCAAAAAGCCGGAGTCAAATAAATCCATATCATCTTTTTATAAATCACAGACTGAAAATATAGCCGCCGCTTTTTATTAATGTTTTAACAAACATTTACTGTTGTAATTGAACTCAAATTACTTTCATTCGTTACACTATGCAATTCATATCTAAATGCCAAAACATGAACAATAGTCAAATCAATTACCAACAATCATATGAGAAACGCATTTTCAGTTATAAATTGTTGCATAATCTGGCTCTTAATGAGTTGTCAATCACATGAAA
>JAVEVC010000001.1:0-231935 GCA_034005245.1 Bacteroidales bacterium | reverse complement strand
GGGTGGAAGATGGGATTCGAACCCACGACCTTCGGAACCACAATCCGACGTTCTAACCAACTGAACTACATCCACCGTATAAGGAGTGCAAAATAAACCAGAAATTTCTATTTCACAAAATTTTGGATGGCTTTAAATGACGGATAACTCCCGGGAATGGTTATTATACAGGCATAATACTTCAAAAAGATTGCTTAAAGAAATTATTTCTGAAAGCTAACTGTAAATAAAATACGGTTCAAAATTATTTCATGTACACTCATAAATTTATTTTCATGGTGAATATCTGAATACTATCTTTGAGCGGTCAAAAAATGCAGGAGATAAACGGAGATCCCATTTATTGAGTATCAAGTCACTCCTTTTTAAACTTGGGAAGAAATAAATACATAACAAATATTTCAGGATTACAGCTTTTCCAGTTGCTGAAATTCACCATCTTCCTGATAATAAGCATTGTATTCACAAAAAGCCATCTTTCCCGCGCTGATATTGGCGCATGGGAAATGTTCCTTTTCATTTCGGGCCTTATAAGCTTCTTTTGGGTTACAGGCATCATCCAGTCTCTTCTCCCTTTGTACAACCGCAATAAAACTTATCGGAAAATCGGGGATAACGGCACAGAAAAATCGCCGGAGATATTCAACGCCTTCCTGCTGCTGTGTTTTTTCAGCTTGTTTTTATTCCTCACAGGTCATGCCCTAAAGGGGAATTTCTCTGTTTTCGGATTTTCGGGGAACGTTCCTTTCCTGAACCTTCTCCTGCTCTATACAATGCTTAGCAGTCCGGTCTGCCTTATTGAATATATATATCTGCTGAACAACAGGTCGCACCGCATTCTGCAATACGGATTGTATACTTTTGCTGCCCAGCTCGCCATGATAATTGTGCCGGTACTTACAGGCAGGGACATAATATGGTCGGTTTACGGATTGCTGGTAATAACAGCCGTACGATGGGTCTGGCTTCTGATCCTATTGCGGAGGTATACCGAGATGAAAATATCGGTCGATTTCATGAGGGAACATCTCTACCTGGGCCTGCCTCTTATAATTACATCGCTTATCAGCGGATCGGCACAATATACCGATGGTATCATAGTATCAGCCGTTTACCGGGATCCGGGAATGTTTGCTTGGTTTCGTTACGGGGCCAAGGAATTTCCGCTTGTACTGATGCTGGCCAACGGGCTGAGCAATGCTATGCTGCCGGAGTTTTCAACCAGGACTATGATGAAGGAATCGCTCATAAAAGTCAGGGAAGAGTCGAAAAAAATAATGCACCTGTGCTTCCCTGCCACGATGTTCATCATGCTTTTTGCCAGGTGGCTTTTCCCGAGGATGTTCACCCCGGAATTCCAGAAGAGTGCCGATGTTTTCCTTGTGTATTGCCTTCTTGTAATACCCCGCCTCCTGTTTCCCCAGACCGTCATTGTAGGAAGGAAGAAAACCCATATAACTCTTATCGCCGCACTGGTGGAGCTTGGAATAAACATACCGCTGAGCCTTCTCATGATAAAATGGGGTTATAACCTCCCCGGTGTCGCCGTGGCCACTTTCGTTTCATTCCTTGCCGGAAAGATGTTCTTGTCGGGTTACCTGTGGTTCAAAATGAAGATAAAACCTGCTGATTACATTCCCGTTAAACTGTTTCTCATATACTCCGTGCTTCTGGGATTATTATTCGTCCTGATAGACCATAGGATAATCGATATCCAGTAGTAATGAATATTGGAAAGGATGTTGCAGCTGCCATCTCCGGCAATTTAATCAAAAAAAGCAACAAAGTGTTTTCCTGCATGACTGGCATACGTAATCAATATCATGTGAAGATTATATAAAAACTGTATATATTTGTCGCGGACGCTTTTATTTCCTGTATAGGTTATCAGGAAGGTAAATGATTGAAAAATATTCAATGTCATGCAGATAACTGAGGTCAGAACCCCAGAGGATAAGAGGGAATTTCTTGAGTTTCCGAAACGTTTGTACAAAGGAGATGCTAACTGGATATGTCCTCTTGACGGACAGATCAGTGATACATTTGAGCCTGAAGGGAATCCGCTTTTAGAGAAGGGAGAAGCAAGCCGCTGGCTGCTTAAGGATGGGAGCAATGAGACCATCGGGCGCATAGCTGCATTTATTGATCCTGTCCGTTCAGCGGCTAACAGCCAGCCTACAGGAGGCGTTGGTTTTTTTGAAGTGATTGAAAGCAGCGAAGCCGCTTTTGCTCTCTTCGATACAGCAAAAAAATGGCTGGCCGGGCATAATATTGAAGCTATGGACGGCCCTGTCAACTTCGGTGAAAATGATACCAACTGGGGACTGCTTGTTGAGGGATTCATGCCTCAGGGTTTCGGCATGCCCTACAATAAGAAATATTACAGGGCATTTTTCGAGGAATATGGCTTTCAAAACTACTTTGAGCAATACTCGTATCATAGGGAACTGCGCAACGAAAAAGGTGAAATAATCGAATTCCCGTCAAGATTTATGAAGATAGCCGAATGGATTTCAAAGCGGCCCGGATATTCATTTCAACACTTTGAATTCCGCAGGAAGAAAAAATTCGTAAGCGATTTTGTGGAGATCTATAACGCAACCTGGTCGGTGTTCAAGGAAGATTTCACTCCGGTTAAGCCAGAAATTGTAGAGACCACCTTTCGGAAAGCCAGGCCTGTCATAGATGAGGAGTTGATATGGTTTGCCTACTTCAATGACAAACCCATAGCATTTTTTATCATATTCCCTGATCTTAACCAGATACTGAGGCATTTTAACGGGAAGCTTGATTTCATTAATATTATAAGGTTCATGTACTACAGAGCTTCTCATGAAATGACCCGGATGCGGGCAATTGTGGCAGGAGTGGTACCCTCGCATCAGAACAGCGGAGTGGAGTCGGCAATTTTTTTACAGCTCTATAAAGTCTTTCTGAGAAAACCCTGGTATAAGGAACTTGAACTTTCATGGGTGGGCGATTTCAATCCCAAGATGATGTCTATCTATGAAGCCGTAGGCGCTTACCATGCTAAAAAACATATAACATTCAGGTACCTGATTAACAATAAACTGGAATTCATTCGCTACAAGGATGAGATGGCAGAAAAACAGAAAAATAATAAGGAGACCTGAAAAATTCCTTATAATTTTCTTTCACGTTTTGTAAATTATATGTGAAATGATTACTTTTGCAAACCCTAATTCGGGGGTATTTAATAATTTGAATAAAAAAATCAGAAGATGAAACAGGGCATACATCCGGGTAATTACAGGCTGGTAGTGTTTCAGGATATGTCGAACGGATTTTCTTTCCTCACTAAATCGACAGCTCCATCAAAGGAAAACGTTAAATGGGAAGACGGTAATGAGTATCCGCTGATAAAACTTGAGATCTCCAATACATCTCATCCGTTTTATACCGGGAAGATGAAACTTGTTGACACTGCGGGACGGGTCGATAAATTCATGAACCGTTACAAGAACCACGTTGGCAAAAAGAAATAATATATCTGTTTGGATTAAAGAGGGGCTCGCAAGGCCCCTTTTTTTGCTCTGATCTCGCTTTAATTACAGCACGATTGCAGAATCGCAGAATCGCAGAATTGTAAAATAAGCAAGACATCGCCCGAAAGGGCTAGCCCTTTTTGGCTATTGACAGTGGCCCCGGACTGAACTAATTTTATCTCCATAAAAGATTAGTGAAATTCAGATTCAGCCTTCGTGGTCTTTGTGAAACCCTTGGTGTACTTTGTGGTTAAGAATTTATTTAACCACGAAGGACTCAAAGGATAACACGAAGGACACAAAGGACACAACGAAGGATTTAAAGGGAAAATGAAATGATTATCCCGGGTGAAAATATGATAGCAATGACGTGGAGAACGGATCTTCGGTCAGCCGGAGCGCATCTTCGGTCAGCCGGAGCGCATCTTTGGTCAGCCGGAACGCATCTTCGGTCGGCCGGAACGCATCTTCCGACAGCCGGAACGCATCTTCCGTCAGCCGGAACGCATCTTCCGTCGGCCGGAACGCATCTTCGGACAGGGAAAACCAATATGTCGGCAGGGAAATACGTATGTACTATTGAGAAATACGTCCGTACTAAAGGGATATATCGACTTACGTCAGGGAAAGACGTCCGATTGACCGCGGGGAGGCTCCGATTGACCGGGAAATACTATCAGATACCTGAGAGACATGTCCTGTTGTCAGAAAAATGCCGTCAATCTTCGAAGAAAAGCGAATTAAATTATGATAATAACATTAACATAATAAGACATTCAGCCTGTAAGGCAGATAATAACAATCTCCCCCTTCGCCAGAATTTTAAGTAGACAATTGTTTTTGCAAACCAGACACTTATGAAGGGGGGGATTTTTCCTCTGTGCCCCTATGTGCGTCCTCCGGCTTTACTCTGTGAAATAAATGCAAATACAATAGTACCAGAAGCAGAGATGGGGGGATGGGGTGAGGGGGAGATGGTTAAGAGACGAAGGGACAAAGGGAATAGGGGAAAAGGAGAAAGCATAAACCGATTTCTGCCTTTGCTAAATCTGCAAATTTGAACCAGGAACCTTGAACCTTGAACCAGGAACCCGAAACAATTGCAGAATTGCAGAATCGCAGAATCTTATGATATGTTTTACCCGCAAAGACCTAACAAATGCTTATCAGGATTTCCTTCTGAAAATTTTATGTAAATTTGACCACATTTAAGATATTCATGGAGAAGAAATTCAGGAAAACGGGAAACAGGATGTTTCTGCCTGACCTGCTTGACGGAGAAGGAGATATAATCCCGATAATCGCCGACGGAGAGGACAGGGAACTGGAAGATATTGACGTTCCTGAATCAGTTCCGGTTCTGTCATTGCGGAATACCGTGCTTTTTCCGGGGGTTGTCCTGCCTATTTCCATAGGCCGCCCAAAATCGATTCAACTCATCAAGGATGCCTATAGAAGCGACAAGATAGTGGGAACTGTGGCACAGAAAGATCCTGATATTGAGAATCCTGAATTTTCGGAATTGCACAGCGTGGGCACTGTGGGACAAATAGTTAAGCTTCTTGAGATGCCTGACGGATCAACAACGGCAATCATTCAGGGCAGGAAAAGGATGAGGCTGGTGGAACTTATTTCCGACAAGCCGTATTTTGTTGCCCGCATAAAATCAATTCCTGAGGCAAAGCCTGATGCCCAGACCCACGATTTTGATGCAATAGTAGGTTCTCTGAAGGATCTGTCGCTGAAAATCATCAAGATAAATCCAAACATAAGTCCTGAGGCATCATTTGCCATAAAGAATATAGAGAACAATACGTATCTTATTAATTTCATCTGTTCAAATACAGACATAAAGGTACAGGATAAGCAGAAGCTTCTGGAAATAGATAAATTACGCGACAGGGGATTTCAGCTTCTTGAGTATCTCGTTCAGGAGATACAGATCCTGGAACTCAAGAATGAGCTGCAGTCGAAGGTGAAAAGCGACCTCGATCAGCAGCAGAGGGAATTCCTGCTTCATCAGCAGATGAAGACGATACAGAATGAGCTTGGCGGCAATCCGGTCGAAAAGGAGATTGAGGAATATAAAAAGAAAGCTGCCTTAAAGAAATGGACCGCCGAGGTAAAAGCAGTGTTCGAAAAGGAACTTGACAAGCTCCACCGCCTTAATCCTGCAGCTGCTGAATATTCAGTACAGGTGAACTATATTCAGACCCTGCTTGACCTTCCCTGGGGATTTTATACGGACGACAATCTCGATCTGAAAAATGCCCGGCAGGTACTTGATGATGATCATTTTGGGCTTGATGAAGTCAAGGAAAGGATACTCGAGCATCTGGCAGTGCTCAAGCTGAAAGGCGATCTTAAGTCTCCTATTCTATGCCTTTACGGTCCGCCCGGAGTGGGGAAGACGTCTCTGGGAAAGTCAGTCGCAAAAGCCCTTTGCAGGAAATATGTCAGAATGTCTTTGGGAGGGCTTCATGATGAGGCAGAGATCAGAGGCCACAGAAAAACCTACATTGGGGCCATGCCTGGCCGCATAATACAGAACATTAAGAGAGCGGGCGCATCAAACCCCGTCTTCATCCTTGACGAGATCGACAAAGTGGGGCAGGATTTCAGGGGAGATCCGTCGTCGGCACTTCTTGAGGTACTGGATCCGGAACAGAACAATGCTTTCTTTGACAACTTCCTTGAAATGGAATACGACCTGTCAAAAGTTCTTTTCATTGCCACAGCCAATACACTTTCTACAATAAGTCCCGCTCTCAGGGACAGGATGGAACTGATCGAGATCACAGGCTATCTTCTTGAAGAGAAACTGGAGATTGCCAGGAGGCATCTCCTCCCAAAACAGCTGGAAAACCATGGGGTTAAGCCAGAAGAGCTTAAGATTGGAAATGGTATTATGATGACTCTTATTGACAGATATACACGGGAGTCGGGAGTGAGAGAGCTTGACAAGAAGCTTGCAAAGATCACAAGGGTGACCGCAAAGAACATAGCATCGGAAATACCATATGAGGTTGAACTGTCTCAGCCGATGCTTGAAAATATGCTCGGGCCTCCCAAATACATCCGCGATATTTATGCGGGGAATGATCAGGCAGGGGTTGTCACAGGTCTGGCATGGACCCCGGCAGGAGGCGATATACTTTTTATAGAAACAAGCCTGAGCCGGGGGAACGGAAAACTTACCCTGACGGGTAATCTCGGCGAGGTTATGAAAGAATCGGCCATAATTGCACTTGAATACCTCAAGTCGAATGCCGGTCTTCTTGATCTGCCGGAATTTTTCTCCGAAAAGTGGAATATTCATATACATGTCCCTGAAGGTGCCATACCTAAGGACGGACCTTCAGCCGGGATTACCATGGCTGCTTCTATTGCATCGGCTTTTACCCAGAGAAAGGTCAAGAAGTATCTTGCCATGACAGGCGAAATCACCCTCAGAGGCAAGGTGCTTCCAGTGGGAGGTATCAAGGAGAAGATCCTTGCTGCCAAAAGGGCCAGCATAAAGGAGATAATACTGTCGGAAGAAAACCGGAAAGATGTTGAAGATATAAATGAGATTTATATCAGAGGTCTGAAATTCCATTATGTCAACTCCATCATGGAGGTTCTGGAACTTTCCCTTCTAAAGCAGAAAGTCAGGAATCCAAAAAACATTTCATTTGAATGAAAAGAATTGCTGTTTTCCCGGGTTCATTCGATCCCTTTACAATCGGTCACGAGGGAATAGTCCTCAGAGCGCTCAGCCTTTTTGATGAGCTTATTATTGCAGTAGGTTCCAATGCTCTGAAGAAGACTTATTACCCCCTCGGTGCACGGCAGGAAATAATAAAAAAAGTATTCATGAACGAGCCGAGGATAACCGTCGACCACTATGAAGGGCTTACAGTTGATTACTGCAGGAAGAAGGGAGCGAGTTACCTAGTCAGGGGACTCAGAACCTCTGCAGACTTTGAATTTGAGAGAGCTGTTGCTCAGGTAAACAAGGTCCTTGCGCCGGAGGTTGAATCAGTGTTCTTCCTTACAGCACCGGAACATGCCCATGTCAACTCCTATATCGTGCGTGACATTATACGGAATGGGGGAGATGCATCAATGTTTGTCCCGGCGGCAATAAATATAAATGATTACAGGGGAGAAGAGTGACAGGACAAGATCCTTTCAGCAGATTTAATGTACCCGGTATAAGTTAGCGGTGAAGGGTCTGGTCTTTCAGTATCGAAGTGTTTATAATATCAATAAGCGAAAGCCATGCTTTGCTCCTTATTTTGCTGAGTTCGTCGGGAGAGTGCCATTCGACCTTCGTTATTCCCTCGCTGACCTGAGGCTCAGTAATCATTGGTCCGCTATAATCCATCAGGAACCAGTGTGTCTTCTTAAGATATGAAATCCCTTCCCAGGTGTATGTGTGGTAACTTGGATGTAGAGGCTTTACAATTTTATGTCCTGTTATCCCGCACTCTTCAGCAACCTCTCTTATGGCACATGATTCAGGTTCCTCGCCCGGATCAATATGACCTTTGGGAAGATCGAGCTTCCCTTTCTTTTCTATGAACAGATACCTTCCCGATGAGTGCCTGACAAGACCTCCGGCAGCTCCTACCTCAGTGAAATATATCCTGAAGATCTTCCAGACGTGATTAATGTTCATGCCATAGACATTAACCGACGGGATCATTTTATTATCCTGAAAATAAGATATCATCTTATAAAGTTCGCTGGTAGCGCCAAATTTATGGAATAACCCGTATTTTTGTAAGCGGTCGGGTTCAGAGCTTATAAAAATGAACCGGTCTTCAAAATAGACTTTATACATAATATCCGATGGAAAACAGGGCAAAAATAATCGCTGAATATCTCTTGCAAATTAAAGCAATTAAATTGCAACCATCAAATCCTTTTACATGGGCCTCAGGATGGAAGTCGCCAATATATTGCGATAACCGTAAAACATTATCTTTCCCGGAAGTCAGGTCTTATATACGCGATTCATTTGCCGGCCTTATCATGGAACTGCATCCCCAGACGGAGGTTATTGCCGGAGTGGCAACAGGTGCTATTGCCCACGGTGCTCTGGCAGCTGAGGCTCTCGGGCTTCCTTTTATTTACGTAAGGTCGGGGGCTAAGGAACACGGTCTTGGCAATCAGATAGAAGGATATTTTGAATCCGGGCAAAAGGTGGTTGTTGTTGAGGACCTTATTTCGACCGGAGGAAGCAGCCTGTCGGCTGTCAGGGCTCTTCGCGAAGCCGGATGCCAGGTGCTTGGCATGGTGGCTATTTTCACCTATGAGTTTAAAAAAGCAGCCGATGCTTTCGCTTCTGAGGAATGTTCCCTACACACTCTCAGCAGTTACAGTGAACTGGTTAAATCGGCAGCTGAATCGGGATATATTAATAATTCTGATCTTGAAACCCTTAAAAGCTGGCGCGAAAACCCATCATCCTGGCCCTTGAGCTAATTACTGAAAAGAAGAATCACTGATCCTGAACTTGTAAAGACTTCATCAATAATGAATTAAATTTATGTTTAATATTTCCCGGAATGGCAGATACATTAAACTTTAAAAGCAGGACAGGCATCCTTTCCTGCACACCGGAGGATTTTTCTGAATTCATATCCGATCTCAGGAATCTGAAGCAGTTCATGACGGTGGAATATGTAAATGATCTTAAGATCGAGAGGGAGAATGTCAGCTTTAATGTTTCTCCCCTGGGGAATGTTCGGATGTGGCTATCTGAAAAAAATCCTGCCAGAAGTATCATTTTTTCAGGTATTGCGTTGGGCTCCAATAATTTCAGGCTATTATTCGGCATTGATCAGAATGAAGAAAAAAGGGCTGCTGTCAACGTGGTTCTTGATGCGGAAATAAGTCCGATATTACAGATGATGGTATCAGGTCCGGTCAAAAAATTTCTGGAGATACTTGTCAGCGAGATGGAAAAATTCACCGGTTGGAGTAACCCTTATCAGCAAATTCAATCTCCCTGAAAGCAAATTCATTTATATTACCCTTCCGATCTTCAATCTGAAGCAGGCCTGAAACACTCACTGACGTTATGCGTCCGGTAAAAGGCTGGCCTTTACCAAAGAATGAATGCCATTCCATATACCTGTAAAGTGAAGCGGTATAATCTTTCCTGATATCCGAATGCTTTCCTGAAATGAGTTTTTTATATCTTTTATCAAGATTAGAAAGCAACCGGTTAAGGCAGGCTTTAATGTCATATTCTCTTCCGGTAAGCATTTTGAGAGATACAGGGCTGGGGGGGCCGCTTTTGAAATACGTCTGATTGATATTCAGTCCTATGCCCGCTACAGTATTAATGATCTTTTCGCCTGAAATTGCGTTTTCAATGAGGATGCCAGCAATTTTTTCATCGGCTGCATATATGTCGTTTGGCCATTTGATCATGCAGTTGCTGAAATACTCCCTCAAAAAATCACAGATACCCAGTGAAATTGCCATAGAGATCAGGAACTGTTCTGCCGGCTTAATGAATTCAGGGTATAGTATAAGGCTTATCAGCAGGTTCTTGCCTTCCTCGCTCTCCCAGTTATTACCTGGCTGTCCTCTTCCTCCCGTCTGGTATCCGGCATGGATCACCGCTCCTTCAGGTAGTTTTCCGGTTTTAAGCATGCCCATTGCCAGTGTGTTAGTTGAGTCAACTTCCGGGTAATAGATTATACTGGATCCTATTATCATGGCGGGGTATTTAATAATGTGTAATACTGATACTGAACTGCTTTTGTTTAGTTTCCTCAGCAGGGACATTAATTGCAAAAAGAGATTGGCCTATACAAAAATACTGATAAAAGTTTGTACTTTTGCGACTTGAGATACAATAGGAATTTACTTGATGAAGAAAAAGCCCGGGGGAACAGAACTAATCCTGGAAAGCATCTTCAAGGGGATGCACGAAAAGAAAGGAAAGGATGTTCTGAAGATAGATTTAAGAAAACTTGAAAACACTATAACTGATTTTTTTGTTATCTGTCATGGTAGCTCAATCACACAGGTTGAGTCTATTTCTGATTCTGTGGAGGACAGCGTAAGAACCGGAGCCGGAGTCAAACCTCAGCATATTGAAGGGCTGGAGAACTGTTTCTGGGTTCTTATGGATTATGGCGACGTAGTAGTACATGTTTTCCTTGAAGAGTACAGGAGTTTTTACAGTCTCGAATCTTTGTGGGCTGATGCAGCTATTGAAGAAGTAAAAGACATAATGTTGTAAGTAATTAAAATATGGCCGAAAATAATAATAACAAAGGCACTGACAATAAATCCGATAAGAACCTGAAGCCTAAATTCAATTCCAACTGGATTTTTGCTATACTGGCAATCTCCTTCATAGCCATTCAGCTTATCTATTCCGGCAAGTCAACTCCCAAGGCTCTTACAAGAGATTTGATGGAGATGATATCAAACCGTGACATTGAAAGGCTGGTTGTTGTCAATAAGGAAATGGCTGAGATCTATCTGACAAAGGAAGCCCTGCAATCTGACAGGTATCCTGGCATTTCCGGGAATGGCGGCGGCGGCATGGGGTTGGGAGTTGGCAATCAGAAACCTCATTACACCTATAATATAGCTGATATCAGTACTTTTGAGCCTTTTTTCCTTGAGGAGCAGAAGAAGGCAGGTTACTCTGACGGTGAGATCATCTATCCCGAAACGATAACACGCCGAAACTACTTTGGAGAAATACTTGGATGGACCCTTCCCTTTATCCTGCTTATATTTTTGTGGATGTTTTTCATGCGCAGGATGGCAGGCGGAGGTGCCGGAGGTGCAGGCGGGATTTTCAGCGTGGGCAAATCAAGAGCCCAGATCTTCGACAAGGATACGAATGTAAAAATCAATTTCAGTGATGTTGCAGGCCTTGAGGAGGCCAAGACAGAGGTAATGGAGATAGTAGACTTTCTTAAGAATCCCAAGAAATATACACAGCTTGGGGGAAAGATACCAAAGGGAGCCTTGCTGATAGGCCCTCCCGGAACGGGAAAAACACTGTTGGCCAAGGCTGTTGCCGGAGAAGCGAATGTGCCGTTTTTCTCAATTTCCGGATCTGACTTTGTTGAAATGTTCGTGGGTGTCGGAGCCTCGAGGGTCAGAGACCTGTTCAAACAGGCTAAGGAAAAGGCTCCTTGCATAGTTTTTATTGATGAAATAGATGCAGTTGGAAGAGCAAGGGGGAGAAATGTAAACTTTGGCTCAAATGATGAAAGGGAAAACACTCTTAATCAGCTTCTCACCGAGATGGATGGTTTTGGCACAAATATGGGCGTGATAATACTTGCGGCAACCAACAGGGCCGACATACTTGACAGGGCACTTTTGCGTGCCGGCCGTTTTGACCGCCAGATTCACGTTGAACTGCCTGATCTCAAGGAAAGGGAAGAGATTTTTAAGGTACACCTCAGGCCAATAAAGACCGAAAAGAACTTTGACATTTCTTTCCTTGCAAAGCAGACACCCGGATTCTCCGGTGCTGACATTGCCAATGTATGCAACGAAGCAGCGCTGATTGCAGCGCGAAAGAACAAAACAAAGGTTGAGAAGCAGGATTTTCTCGACGCCATAGACCGGATAGTAGGCGGACTGGAAAGGAAGAACAAGATAATCTCGATGGAAGAGAAGAAGACCATTGCCTATCATGAGGCTGGTCATGCCACGGTAAGCTGGCTTCTGGAACATGCAAGCCCGCTGGTGAAGGTTACAATAATCCCCCGCGGCAGAGCTCTTGGCGCAGCCTGGTACCTTCCGGAAGAAAGGCAGATAACAACACAGGAACAACTTCTTGATGAAATGGCTTATGCTCTTGGCGGAAGGGCCGCTGAACAACTCGTTTTTGGAAAAATATCAACGGGAGCCCTGAGTGACCTGGAAAAAATAACCAAACAGGCATATGCCATGGTATCGTTCTTCGGGATGAGCGAAAAAGTCGGAAACATTAGCTTCTACGACTCTTCCGGGCAGACCGATTTTGGCTTTACCAAACCGTACAGCGAGAAAACTGCCGAAATGATTGACAAGGAGGTCAAAGAGATTATCGAGAGAGCCTATGAGAGAGCTACAGATGTGCTGAAGGAAAATATGAAAGGGCTTACTGAACTGGCGGAACTGCTTCTCGAAAAAGAGGTTATATTCAGTGAAGATCTTGAGAGGATCTTTGGAAAAAGAAAAGCAGATATACTGAAGGAAGCGACTGAAAATAAACCAGAACCCAAAGGCGCCCTGGCTTCAGGAAAAAGCCGCGCCTCTTCCGCATCGTCCGGGAAAAATCCTTCCTCCGGTCCGGATAATGTTCCTTCTGAAGCAGAACTGAAGGAACCCGGAAAACCTGCCAGGAAAACCAAAGCCCGGAAGGATATTAACAAAACTTCGAAAACTTGAACGATCTTCTGAAAAGGACTCTTACCGGAGTATGGATTGTTGTGTTTATTCTTGGCGGATTCTGGCTGCATCCGGTGAGTTTCTATTTAACAGGGCTTATTCTTCTGGCAGGTATCCAGTATGAGTATTACTGTATGATACGGGAAACAGGAACCCGTCCACAGATTATCCCGGGCGTTGTAACCGGAGCATTACTGTACACGGTTTCGACCCTGGCAGCTGCAGGTTACCTGCCGTTAAGTACCTTTCTTTTTTTAATCCCTGCCGGCATTGCCATCATAATAATTGAACTCTACAGAAAAAATGAACAACCATTCGATTCTCTCGCCCATACTTTTTTTGCGCTTATCTATACTGCCATCCCTTTTTCACTTCTTCCGCATGCAGCATTCTCAAAGACGGGGCCGGAATCAATTCTGCCTCATCCCGGAATTGCTTTCTCCCCCGGAATAGTGGTTGGTTTTTTCATTCTTCTGTGGATTAATGATACAGGGGCCTACCTTGCCGGAATTTCTTTTGGCCGCCACAGGCTCATGGAAAGAATATCCCCGAAAAAGTCCTGGGAAGGATTCTTCGGAGGTATGCTGCTTACTGCTATAGTTGCATATTTTCTTGCAGGATGGCTGGGTGTCGTGAGCAGATCAATCTGGATTGTTATCGCGTTAACAATATCAGTGACTGGCACCTATGGCGATCTTGCCGA
The DNA here is from genome assembly GCA_034005245.1 of Bacteroidales bacterium. Taxonomy (GTDB): domain Bacteria; phylum Bacteroidota; class Bacteroidia; order Bacteroidales; family VadinHA17; genus LD21. The sequence continues at coordinate 218,318 of JAVEVC010000001.1, read as the reverse complement.
GTCGATGCTGAAAAGAAGCATGGGACTTAAAGATTCCGGATCGATAATGCCAGGCCATGGAGGATTTCTTGACAGATTCGACAGTGCCGTGATTTCATTTCCCATGGTTTATCTTTTTATTTCACTTTTTGGATGATTAAGAGTAACTGATTAGTTTTGTGCAAATTTTTAAGAAATGAGTATTCACCGGGAAGGATATAAGATATTAGGTTACGGTTTTATAATACTGGTATTAGCAAATATACTGGTTAATATTTTCTGGGCTGATAGTATGATTCTCAAATGGGGATTTATGATAGCTTCAGTGGCTTTGTACCTTTTTCTGATGTTCTTTTTCCGTTTTCCCGACAGGAATCTTGAACCGGATCCGGGACTTATTTTTGCTCCGGCCGACGGGAAAGTAGTTGTTATTGAAGAGACTGTGGAGGAGGAGTATTTTAAGGACATGAGGCTTCAGATTTCAATATTTATGTCGCCCTTTAATATTCACAGCAACAGGTACCCGGTATCAGGCCGTGTAAAGGAAGTATTTTATCAACCAGGTCACAATATGGTTGCCTGGCACCCGAAATCATCCGTGCTTAACGAGCGCAGTTCCATAGTGATCGAAACAAATGAGGGGGAGGAGATCCTTGTCAGGCAGATTGCCGGGGCACTGGCCAGGCGTATTGTCACCTATGCAAAGAAGGACCAGGAGGTGAAACAGGGCGATGAGCTTGGATTCATCAAGTTCGGATCACGGGTGGATGTTTTTCTGCCACTGGGTACTGAGATAGAAGTCCCGATTCTTCAGCCGGTGCAGGCAAACAAGAGCGTGATAGCTAAACTATAAAATACCGGAACACATGAACTATACGGATAATGAAATTATAGAAATTTCAAGGGATGTCAAATGGGTGGGCATTCTGGATTTTGATATAAGGACCTTCGATATTGTGATGCATACCGAACACGGGACCACATATAACTCATATTTTATCAATGCCGGGAAGAAAGCACTTATCGAGGTTGCAAAAGAAAAATTCAGTGACACCTATCTGCAAAAGATCAGATCGGTAACTGATCCCGGAGAAATAGAATATATCATTCTTAACCACACGGAACCTGACCATTCAGGCAGCCTTGGGATCCTGCTTGACCTCGCCCCGTCGGCCACCGTCGTCGGAAGCGGCAACGCAATAAGGTATCTGGGAGACATGCTAAACAAACCTTTCAGGTCTCTTTCAGTAAAGGATGGAGACACTCTTGATCTGGGAAACAAGACACTCAGGTTCATAAACGCTCCGAACCTTCACTGGCCTGATTCAATATATACATATCTTGAAGAGGACAGGATCTTATTCACCTGCGATTCATTCGGGGCTCACTACTGTGATCCTTTGATGAGGAGCAAATTATCTGACGAGTACCTTGAGACCTTCAGGTATTATTTTGATGTCATACTGAAACCGTACAGCAAGTTCATGATAAAGGCTATTGAAAAGATTGAGCCTCTTGATATGGTTGCCGTATGTCCCGGCCATGGTCCTGTTCATTATGAGAACCTCAGGGAAGTCATAAGTCTTACAAAGAAGCTTTCAGAGGAATACCTGAAAGCTACAGGAGAGAAAGCTGTCAAAAATGTCCTGGTCACCTATATATCAGCATATGGATATACCAGGGAGGCTGCCTTTCATATCGCCTCCGGCATTTCAGGATCGGGTAACTTCAACATTGAAGTGACAGATATTGAGACAATTTCAGTTGAAGACCTCGATTCGAAGCTTACGGTGTCTGATGCCATCCTGGTAGGTTCGCCGACCATCAACCAGAATACCCTGATGCCTGTTTACAAATTGCTGGCTCTTGTCAATCCCATTCGTGACAGGGGTAAGATAGCCGGTGCATTTGGTTCGTATGGCTGGAGCGGTGAAGCTTCGAAGATAATTAATGAAACCATGAAGAACCTGAAACTGGATGTATGCGAAGAACCCGCTGCGTTCAAATTCTCTCCGGGAGCATCAAAAAAGGAATATCTCATTGAGTTCGGAAAACGATTTGCCGAAAAGATTATTGAGAGTGAGAATAAAAAAAATCCCGGCAAGTGACCGGGATTTTTTCTTATGAAATCTTTATCTGCCTGGTTATTTTATTCTTCTCTTCATTTACTTTGGGGAGGGAAACACTCAGTATCCCATCCTTGTAGCTGGCTTCAATCTTCTCCCTGTTAACATTTTCAGGTATCTGGAAGCTTCTGCAGAAAGATGTGTAGCTGAATTCCTTCCTTTTGTATCCGTCAGTGTTTTCCTCAGTTTCGTTCTTGCATTCCGAAGAAATTGTAAGGAGATCTTCATCAATGTCAATTTTAAGATCTTTCTTGTCAATTCCCGGTACTGCAAGCTCAAGATTGAATTTCTTCTCATCTTCCCTTATATTAACAGCAGGCATTGAGTTGCTCCTGTTATTTAAAACAGGGAGGAAATCATCATCAAAAAAACCAGGCATGTACAACGGCCTGTAACTTCTTCTTAATATCGATGGTAACATAGCTTTGTCCTCCATTATTTTTAGTTTAACATAATTTTCTATCCCTGTAATCTCAATTTCTATTCCACAGCAAAGAATCAGCCAAAATGACATTTTATCAGAGAATCAGCAGACATAATGGCATTCTGTGTATCTTTTTTGTTATAGGAAGGAACCCATAATGATCCTGAAGGTTGTTAAAAGGAACCGGTGATCTGCCTGCCGGAAGACCGGGTTGGTTAATAGAAGCATTGAGGACAGAGATCGGTCGCAGGATCACGAGGATCAGTTGCAGCAATTTCGTGCAAAGGTTGGTTGATAACGGCACGGAAATAAGTTGCGTGTTACTGATAGGGAATTAGGAAAATTTAATTTAGGTTTGTAAAGAAAAAGGCCTCTGCCATGAAAGCCACATTAAGGAATGTACTTATATTTCTCGGGATACTTTTGTTTCTGGCCTGCCTGTGGTATTTCAGGAATATTGTAGTATACATACTGGTGGCCGGAGTGCTGTCAGTCATGGGCAGGCCTCTGGTTGACCTGTTCAACAGTATCAGGATCAGAAAATGGAAATTTCCGAACGCACTGAGTGCACTTCTCACTCTTATTATAATCTGGGGCCTGATAGTTTTGTTTTTCTGGATATTTGTTCCACTGGTAACCAAGCAGATAAACTATTTCTCCACCATCGACAGCGAGAAGATAGTACTTCTTATCGATGAGCCCGTTAAAAAGATAGAAAGCATTTTCAAGAGCCTTAATCCCGGTATAGGCGATGATTTATCAATCAAGGAATATATTAATTCCAAAGTATCAGATGTTCTCAACATTGAAATGATACAGAATTTTCTCGGATCTGTTATTGGCATTCTGGGGAACCTGGCAATTGCAGTATTCTCAATAACCTTTATCACTTTCTTTTTTCTCAAGGACAAGCACCTGTTCTTTGAATCTATAATTATGTGGGTTCCTGACAAGTATACGGAAAATGTCACGAATGCACTGAATTCCATAAAGAATCTGCTGACCAGGTATTTCATAGGGATCATCATACAGAGCACCTGCATCATGATCCTGATAGATATAGGAATGACGCTAGTGGGGATTGATTTCCAGCAGGCTCTTGTAATGGGCCTCATCCTGGGTATTCTGAATGTGATCCCTTATGTTGGTCCGTGGATCGGCCTTTTCATCGCAATAATAATGGGTGTTGCGGCCCATATAAATGAGGATTTTTCGACTGTTGTCATTCCTCTTGTATATTATATGATAATTGTTGAGGCGATCACACATCTTATTGACAATGTTATTTTTCAGCCTGTTATATTTTCCAACAGTGTAAGGGCACACCCTCTTGAGATATTTGTTGTAGTGCTTGCAGCAGGTTTTGCAGCCGGCATTCCGGGTATGCTGCTGGGCATACCGGCTTATACAGTACTTAGAGTCTTTGCAAGGGAGTTCTTTTATAGTTATAAGGCTGTTCAGAAAATTACTTCGGGATTATCAGTAAACGATCCTTCAGATAAAATAAGGATACCGGTTGAAAATGACAACGAAATGATGGTTGGACGGTCCTCATCTTTTTCATCTCAAAAGGATGGGGCATCACGGGGATCTTTCAGAAAACCGCGCAAAAAAGATTCTAATGGGTAAAAATCCTGCTCAAACGGCTTTTCAACGCATATTCCATTTTTATTATGATGGTTTCAGGACAATGTCGTGGTGGGGAAAGCGGATCTGGATCATTCTGTTGATCAAGTTATTTCTAATATTTGCAGTGTTGAGATTATTCTTCTTTCCTGATTTTCTGAAAACTAAATTTGATTCGGAAGAGCAGAGGAGTGATTATGTTCTAGAGCAATTAATCAATTCACCAGAATACTATGATTGAAAATGTAGATTTGTCTCTTGTAGACTGGTCAAGGGCCCAGTTTGCATTAACAGCAATTTACCACTGGCTTTTTGTTCCCCTCACACTCGGATTGTCATTCCTTCTTGCTTTCATGGAAACCATCTACGTCAGGACCGGAGATGAAGGATGGAAGAGGCTTACCCGGTTCTGGATGACTCTTTTCGGAATTAATTTTGCCATTGGCGTTGCAACCGGTATCATCCTTGAGTTTGAATTTGGCACAAACTGGTCAAACTACTCATGGTTTGTAGGGGATATCTTCGGAGCCCCGCTGGCAATCGAAGGGATTCTTGCTTTTTTCCTTGAATCGACCTTTATTGCAGTAATGTTCTTTGGATGGGACAAGGTCGGAAAAAGGTTCCATCTCTTATCTACCTGGCTGGTGGCCATAGGAGCCAGCCTGTCTGCTTTGTGGATCCTTGTTGCAAATGCATGGATGGAGAACCCTGTCGGTATGATCTTTAATCCAGAAACGGCAAGAAACGAGATGGTAAGTTTCTGGGCTGTCCTCTTCAATGAGGTTGCAGTCGATAAGTTCATCCACACAATCTCCTCGGGTTTTCTGCTTGGTTCAATGTTTGTTATAGGTGTCAGTTCCTGGTTCCTCATAAAGAAAAGAGAAGAGCTCCTGGCAAAAAGAAGCATTCTGATAGCTGCTATCTTCGGCCTTCTGGCATCGGTGACTGTGATCTATACAGGAGACACTTCAGCCAGAACCCTGGCGAAGGTTCAGCCCATGAAGTTTGCAGCTTTTGAAGCTTTATACGACGGAACAGATAATGCCGGACTTGTTGCACTAGGCGTATTGAAAAACTCAGGAGAGAAGATTGATGAAAAGGAAGTTAAGGATTTTGTATTCAGATTTGAGATTCCCGGATTTCTCTCCGTGATGACAGGAGGAAGCAGAGACACATTTGTGCCGGGAATAAGAGACCTGGTTTCAGGAAATTCCGGAAGAAACATTATGTCGGTAGCTGAAAAAATTGAGAGAGGAAAACATGCAGGTACAGTGCTGGCAGAATACAAAAAGGCAAGAGAGCAAGATGACCATTCAAAGGTTGAAGAGCTTAAAATGCAATTCATGGATACAGGCTTCAGGGATGAATATTTCAGGTATTTTGGCTATTCCTTCCTGAAATCTCCGGCCGATGCAATTCCAAGTGTTCCTGTAGCTTTCTATTCATTCCATATTATGGTGATGCTTGGATTCTTTTTTGTGCTTGTTTTTATACTGTCACTATTCTTTCTATACAGGGGCACACTGACCAAAAACAGGTGGTTTCTGTGGGTGGCGCTGTTCTCAATACCGCTGCCTTACATTGCAGGCGAACTTGGCTGGGTTGTGACCGAAATGGGACGTCAGCCCTGGATAATACAGGACCTGATGCCTGTGTCGGCCGCAGTATCAAACATAAGCGCAGGATCGGTGATAACAACTTTCATCCTGTTTGCAGTATTGTTTACAGCTCTGCTTATTGCCGAGATCTCCATAATGGTAAAACAGATTAAAATTGGACCCAAACACTAGGAGGATAATATTATGACTATGATAGTAACACATATCTTTCTTCAGGAATACTGGTGGATAATAGTATCGCTGCTTGCCGGATTGCTTGTATTCCTGATGTTTGTGCAGGGCGGCCAGTCGATGATCTTCTCTCTCCCTGCCAACGATTTGCAGAAAACCATGATTGTAAATACTCTGGGAAGGAAATGGGAATTTACATTTACAACCCTCGTGACCTTCGGAGGAGCTTTTTTTGCATCATTCCCCCTGTTCTATGCTTCGAGTTTCGGAGGCGCCTACTGGGTTTGGATAGCCATACTGTTCAGCTTCATCATTCAGGCAATTGCTTACGAGTACCGGTCTAAGCCGGCAAATGTTTTCGGGAAGAAAACATTCGAGATCTTTCTGCTGGTAAATGGTTCCCTGGGTCCCTTCCTGATAGGTGTTGCCGTTGCTACGTTTTTTACAGGCTCGCAGTTCAGTCTGAACAATATGAATCAGGTTCAATGGGAAACACCATGGCATGGGCTTGAGGCATTGCTTAATATACGAAATCTGGCACTGGGCCTGGCTGTGCTATTCCTTGCCAGGGTCAATGGGCTGCTCTATATTATTAATTCTATTGATAACGAAGCGATTCTGAAAAGATCAGTAAAGTGCGTGACGTTGAATTCAATCCTGTTCCTTTTATTTTTTCTCTTTTTCGTGATAGCCTTGCTGGTTTCTCAGGGATTTGCTGCAGATCCTGAAACTGGTGCTGTTGCACTTGTGAAGTTCAAATATCTGAAAAACCTGATTCAGATGCCCCTGGTTCTGATTCTTTTTCTCCTGGGTGTTGTTGCAGTGCTCTATGGCATTTCAGCAACTGTCACCAGAGACAGCAGGAAGGGGATCTGGTTCACCGGATCGGGCACTGTACTGGCAGTATTTTCACTTTTTCTGACAGCAGGCTTTAACGGCACCGCATTTTACCCTTCAACGTACGACCTGCAGAGTTCGCTTACAATAAGGAACGCATCATCCAGTCATTTCACACTCAAAACAATGATGTATGTTTCATTCATCATTCCCTTCGTTGTCGCCTACATATGGTACTCCTGGAAATCGATAAATAAAAGGAAAATAACCGAAGACGAAATGAGATCGGAAGGGCATAAATATTGAGGTACAAGGTGCAAGATGCAAGGCGCAAGGCTTCCGTGGGGATATGAGTCAGGGCCGCGAGGGGAAGGACCGAATGAATGAATGAACGAAAAACATATTATAAATAAGTAGAATGTATATATCAGGATTAATTCAATATTTGATCTGGCCTGTTTTTATCATTGTCAGCTGGTTTGCAATCAAAACAGGTCTGAAGTTTTACGAAAGGAGATTTCCTTCACAGGAGGATGTTTCAGGCAGACCGTTTCAAGGGAAATCAAAAGAGAGTTGAAATCCACGAAGAAGCCAGGTAAAAGGGAATGATAAGCGGCAATGCCGCAAATCCCAGAAATGCAAATGAGACCACTACCAGGGCAGCAAGGATGTATCTTCCCTCGTTCCCCTTCACTCTGAGGTGAGTCATCTTAAGAGAAAGCAGGGGTATTCGTGTTACCATCAGTATCGAAAGGACTATTGTATACACTGCCAGGGCAAGGGGTGACGCGGCAAATGAATCGAGAATTGATGAGTCTGAATATTGCGCCCCCAGGATAACAGAGATCACCCCAATTGCATTTGCCGGTGTTGGCAAACCCTTAAAGGAAAAATACTGGTTAGGATCCACGTTGAACACAGCAAGTCTGAGGCCTGCACAAACGGGCATAAGAACTGGCGAGGAAATGATAACTGTAAATATGATTTTATTGTATGCTGACAACTCAGGCATCTGTTCCGGAATGGAATTGGTTATCAGCTGATAGATCATGAGGGCAGGGGATACGCCAAAACTTACGATATCGGCCAGACTGTCGAGCTCTTTTCCTATGGCAGAATAGGCTTTAAGCAACCGAGCAGTAAATCCGTCGGAAAAATCAAATACCATCGCTGCGGCAATAAACCAGCTGGCTGTCACCAGATCTCCCTTTGCAGCGAAGATTATTGAAATGAATCCTGAAGCAAGATTGAGGGATGTCAGGAGATTGGGAATATGTTTTATCATGCCTTATTAAATAAACCGGGAATGGGTAAAATTAGAATAATTTTGACATCCTTTTTCAACTTCAGGGAGAATTGCTCTTTAAATATCTTTGAGATCAACAATATAAAAAGACGGTTTTAATCCAAACAGCTATTCTTTGACGGAATTAGTATGCTGATAATCAGAAATATTGAAGAAATGAACAACTTGTCGTTTTTTTACTAGATTTGTAAACTAAACAAACTCCCGATGGTCAATTTCACCAATATAAGGATTGCTGTGGATTTTGACGGCACAATTGTAGATCACGAATATCCGGGAATAGGGAAGGAGAAGCTCTTCGCCTTTCAAACCCTTAAGGAATTTGAAAAAATGGGTGCAAGGCTTATATTATGGACCTTCCGGAGCGGGAAAGAACTGGATGAGGCTGTGGAATATTGCCGTAAGAATGGCATCGAATTCTATGCCGTGAACAAAAACTATCCTGAGGAGGTGTATGATGAGACTGTTAGTCGTAAAATTGATGCGGATATTTTTATTGACGATAAGATAGTAGGCGGATTCCCGGGTTGGAGCGAGATCTGGCAGATGATGGTGCCATTTGATCTTCATGAAAAAGAAGTTGAACGGCAGATTTCGAAAAAGGTACGGAAGAACACTCTCATGAGGTTATTCGGGAAGAGAAGCAAATACGATGAACAGTGACGTCAGCAAATATGTTTCCGCATTTATATTCATGCTTATTCCTGCCTGGATATTTTCATGTTCCGGAAGGCCAGAGGTCAGACCTAAAGCAACGGCAGAAAGCCTGCCGCCGGAACCTGCTGTAAGGATTGCCAGGATGTTGTCTCCCGACAGTGAAGCCAGATTAAGGCTAAATGACAAGATAAATGTTTCGCTTGTTCCGGAAAAAGAGCAAAACCCACCTGATTCAATTAAGATCTTTTTCGACGGTAATGCCGTTGCGACTCTTACTTCTGCTTCATGGGAGTGCACAGTGCCCGCAACTCTTGCCCGGAGTACGGGCAGAAAGCCGGTCAAAGCTGTTGCATATAAGAATGGAAAGACTCAGATAATAACCCGTTTTGTGGTTCTCAGGTCAGATATTGAACCCTTGACTTCAGGTTATCAGGTAGTCAATACTTATCCCCATGACCGGGATGCTTTTACTCAGGGTCTTCTCTTCAGCGATGGATATTTATATGAAGGTACTGGCCAGGAAGCTGGTTCAACACTCAGGGAAGTCGATCTTGAAACTGGCAGGGTACTCCGGCAGCTCAATCTTGATCCTTCGCTGTTTGGTGAGGGTATTACGCTTTACAATGACCTGATATATCAGGTTACATGGACGAACCAGGTAGGATTTGTTTACGACAGGGCTGATTTTAAAGTTATTAAGAGGATCTACTATCAGACACAGGGCTGGGGGTTGACGACAGTTAACGACAGGATTGTAATGAGCGATGGTTCCAATGTTCTGTATTTCATTGAGCCGGAAATGTTTACGGTGACATCGCGGATCGAGGTGTATGACAGTGAAAAGATGGTTGATCAGCTTAATGAACTCGAATATATTAACGGAGAAATATGGGCGAATATATGGCAGACTGATATGATAGCCCGGATAGATCCGGCAACAGGAAAGGTCAATTCATACGTTGATCTGTCGCGTCTTTTCCCTCCGCACAAAAGGAGGGAGGCGAATGCTGATGTTCTCAACGGGATTGCATATGATAGCTCCGGGGGCAGGATATTCGTAACAGGGAAAAAATGGCCTGAACTATATGAGATCAGGGTCATTGAATAAGCCTTGTACCATAGACAATATTGACTGAAGAAGGTATAATGCTGAATTCTACAGGGGTATGACCGAGGGATTCTCCGTCGGCTTCTGCGTACAAAAGCGAATCCGAGGTTATTTTGCAATGACTGGCCCGGTACCCGTCTACTTTCGGATGGCTTAAGATAGTGCCGTCATATAATATTTTCAGCGCTTTAATAATTTCGATCCTCCCCATCCCCTTAATCACAGTTATGTCAAGCAGGCCATCATCAGGCAATGCATCGGGTGTCTGTCTCATACCTCCCCCACAATACCTTCCGTTTCCTATATTAACCGAAAAAATACGGGAGGTGTTCTCCACGCCGTCAATTGTCAAAGTGGCCTCTTTTATCTTCAAGGACAGGAGGCTTGAAAGCAGGCTGTAGAAGTAAATTGCCTTATTGCTTTTGCCTTTTTCCTTCTGCTTATTGGTTTTCTTGATGACCTCTGCCTCAAATCCAACTCCGGCGATATTTATAAAATATCTTTTTTCCTGTCTTGAACCATCGTAATATGTCACCATTCCGATATCGTGCAGCATGGTTTTGCACTCCTTTATCAGCTGAACGGCTCCTTCGTAAACCAGCGGAATGCCAAACATCCTGCCCCAGTCATTTCCGGTTCCGACAGGGATCATGCCAAGAATGATGTCTTGTGATGCACATTGGTTTTGAGTGAAAACTCCATTTACAACTTCATTCAGCGTTCCGTCACCCCCGACTGAGATTATCTTCCTGTAGCCTTCCTTTATTGCTTCATGCGTGAAATCAATTGCCTGGCCTCTTTTCTCTGTGATCTTAACATTATAAGGAATATTGTTGTCGCTAAAAATGCCGGCAATTCTGTTCCAGTCCTTGTAACCCTTTTTGTTGCCCGCGTTAGGGTTAACTACAATAAACCAATGGTCTTTACCCGGTGTGCCTTTCATGTTTTATAATATTTTAATCAAGGATTTAAATATAGAAATATATTATTATGCTTAATGGTTTTTGTTGCAGTGATTCACATTTCCCGGATAATGGATTATGAATCGCTTAAAAAACTCGTTTCAGGGAATCCGGGTTTCCTGCCATGAGGGAAGCTGGCCGTGACGGACTGATTTGCTCAGAATATCCTGGTCATGCTCACTTCAGACCATGTTGATAAGATGTTGAAAACCGTAAATTAAATGTTTACAATTCCAGTGTTGATGGTCAGGTCAGCTGTTTCTTAAATAGTAAATTTGACCCACAAAAGAGGCAGGTAAATTTTTAATAATTTCATTATGGGAAGGATCATAGCAATTGCCAACCAGAAGGGTGGAGTAGGAAAAACAACGACAGCGATAAATCTTGCTGCGAGCCTTGCAGCGCTGGAAAAAAAGGTTCTGATTGTTGACTGTGACCCGCAGGCAAATGCAACATCCGGAATTGGCATTGACACGCGCCAGATACATTCAACTATTTATGATTGCCTTATTGAAGGGAAGGATCCGGGGGAAACAGTAATAAGTTGTGCAGTTGAGAACCTTTCGGTTATCCCGTCAAATATTGATCTGGTTGGAGCGGAGATAGAAATGCTTGACAGATCTGAAAGGGAGAAGATATTAAGGGGAATCCTCAGCCGCATAGTTGATGATTTTGATTATATAATAATTGACTGTTCTCCATCACTTGGACTTCTGACGGTTAATGCGCTCACTGCTGCCGATTCGGTAATAATACCTGTCCAGTGTGAGTACTTTGCCCTTGAGGGACTTGGCAAGCTATTGAATACTATCAAGATTATACAGAACAATCTGAATACAAACCTTGAGATAGAAGGATTCCTCCTGACAATGTACGATTCACGGCTCAGGCTTTCAAACCAGGTCGCCGACGAGGTTTACAAGCATTTTCAGGAAATGGTGTTCAGGACGATCATACAAAGGAATGTAAAGCTGTCAGAAGCTCCAAGTTTCGGCCAGCCTGCAATCCTTTATGACGCTGAATCGAGAGGTTCTGTTAATTATCTTAACCTTGCCAGGGAACTTATTGAAAAACATGTTCCTGTGACCACATGATCCTTGAATTATTATTCGATCTGAATAAAACAATTATTCGATATGGCACAGAAAAATGCGTTGGGCAGAGGACTGGGTGCATTAATTGAGGGCGTTGAGAAAGAGGCGCTGGATAAAAAAGTTGAACCCAATATGAATATATCCATTGATGCAATTGATGGCAATCCATTTCAGCCAAGGGCTCATTTTGACAATCAGGCGCTGGAAGAGCTTGCTTCATCCATCAAGAAGCTGGGCCTGGTTCAGCCGATCACTGTCAGGGAAACCTCAGGCGGGCGGTTCCAGCTGATTGCGGGAGAAAGGAGGCTGAGGGCTGCGCGCATGGCTGGTCTGACTCATGTACCTGCTTATATTAGAACTGCTGACGATCAGGCAATGCTGGAACTTGCCCTCGTTGAAAACATACAGCGCGAAGATCTTGACTCAATAGAGGTGGCAATCAGTTTTCAGAGGCTAATTGAAGAATGCAAACTCACACAGGAGCAGCTCAGTGACAGAGTTGGAAAACAGAGGTCCACGGTTGCGAACTATCTGAGACTGCTTCGCCTTCCGGCTGAGATCCAGCTCGGAATAAGAAACAGGCAGCTCACAATGGGCCATGCAAGAACCCTTGTCAACATAGAAAATCCGAAAACCCAGATAGAAGTATATTATCGCATTATTGATAATGACCTGTCGGTGCGGCAGGCAGAGGAACTGGTGCGTTCGCTTCAGTCAGAGAAGATAAAGGATCCGGCAAAGGTGGAAAGAAGGAAAAAGCTGAATGAAGATTTCAGGCAGCTGTCAGAACACCTTAATATTATCTTTTCAACAAAGGTCAGCTTCAAAATAAACGAGCAGGGGAAAGGCAAGATCGTTATCCCTTTCGATAACCCTGAAGAGATGGAACGCATTTTAGGAGTATTTGACCGCCTTAACTCCTGAAAATATTTATCTTTATCGCTCCGGTGGATAATTCTTAAAGGTGATGCCGGTGTTTCTTTTTAAATTGAGAACAGTTAAAAAAATAACGTTTATTCTCATTATGGCGATGCTGTATGCGTCATCGGAAGCGCTTGCTCAGGATACGACCGCACTTGCCCTGCCAGCCAAAAAGCGACTCTTCTCACCAGAACCCATGAAAGCCACCATGCTCGCTGTCGCATTCCCGGGCCTGGGCCAGGTCTACAACAGAAAATACTGGAAAATACCAATTGTTTATGCCGGTTTCGGAGGTCTGGTTTATAGCGTCAGCTTCAACAGCAACAACTACAACAAGATGATGAAGGCCTACCAGGATTTTACCGATAATATTCCGGAGACCGACACATACATTGAGCTTATTACATGGGCAGATCCGTCTACCTACGATCCCGTTCTGGCCCCTGAAACTTATGATCCTTCAACCACTTCGTGGGTTAAGGACAGACTGCTGACAGCCGTTGATTATTATAAAAAATACCGTGATCTTTCATATATTGGCATTGCAGCCTGGTATCTTATATCGATTATTGATGCCCACGTCGATGCCAGCCTTTTTAATTATAACATAAATGATAACCTTGACGTTGAAATAACCCCTTTGCAGATACCTGTCCCCGGCGGAATGGGAGCCGGCCTGAATCTGAGGATGGTTCATACGTTTTAACAATATTTACAATGGGATTAAAAATCTTTCTGGCAGCCCTGAGCCTGGTGATGACAAATCCGGGAACTTATGCAGCTAATGACACTATAATTTTAAAATCGGAGATCTATACCGAAAAAATCACAAGGGACCTCGACAGTCTTGTTAACAGCTGGTATGTGAAACTGGCACTGAAGGATCAGGGCCTGAATGAAAGCACTGACTCAAGCATAATCCAGTTTTCAGATTCGGTATATCTCGACAGGCTTAACAAACTACAGTCGGTAATCAGGCTTCCCTATAACAGCATTATAAGAAATCATATACATGTTTACACAGTAAAGCTGAGAAAGAATTTCAGCGCCATTCTGGGTCTTACCAGTTATTATTTCCCATTAATTGAGGACATTTTTGATTCTTACGGGATCCCTGTTGAATTGAAATACATGGCAATAATTGAATCTGCGCTTAATCCGAATGCTGTTTCGCGGGTTGGAGCTACCGGCCTGTGGCAATTTATGTACAGCACAGGAAGGAATTATGGGCTTACAATAAATTCGGTCGTTGATGAAAGAAGAGATCCGGTGAAATCAACTCATGCTGCTGCCAGGTACATTAAGGATCTCTATAATATTTATGAAGACTGGATACTGGTACTGGCGGCATATAACTGCGGCCCGGGAAATGTAAATAAAGCTATCAGGCGTTCCGGGAACAAGAAGGATTACTGGGAGATATACTACAGGCTGCCAAGAGAAACAAGAGGCTTTATACCTCAGTATGTTGCGGCAACATATTCCGTCAATTATTACAGCGACCACAATATCAGGCCCTTACCAATGAATTTGCCGGTTACCACCGATACAATTGTGGTAAATAAGGACATCCACCTGAACCAGATATCTGAAGTTATGGGCATTCCTCTGGGTGAATTGAGGACCCTTAATCCCCAATACAGAACAGGGCTTGTCCCTGGCTCGGCCAAACCATTTTCGCTTACTCTGCCTGTCACTCATATAAGCGATTTCATCGATCTTAACGATACCATTGTTAACCACCGCCGCGATGTTTACCTTTCAGGCACTGCCAGGGTTACAGATCCATCACGTTCCACCTATGTTCCCGCCGATGTGAAGGGGAAAACAAAGCTTCTCTATACCGTAAAGGAAGGCGATAATCTGGGATTCATCGCAGAATGGTACAGGGTAGGCCTTTCAGACCTGAGATACTGGAACAATATATACAGGAACGTGATCAGAATAGGACAGAAGCTGGCAATTTATGTTGACCCTTCAAAAGCTGATCAGTATTCCAGGATTAATACCATGTCATTTGCGGAAAAGCAGAAAATGACAGGGAAAAGTGTTTCCTCCGGACCTGCTCCTGCTATGAACCCATCCGGCAGCACCGATGAATATATTACCCATATAGTCCGGTATGGTGATACGATATGGGATATTGTGAAAAAATATGGCAATGTGAGTACGACAGATGTGCTTTCATTAAACAATATTACCGATCCGGGAAAAATAAAGGTTGGACAAGTACTCAAAATAAAGAAGAAGAGCTGATCTCTTTCTTAATATGCGCCCATTCAGGTTATTTCTATTTTTACTGGTCGCCCTGATCTGTCTTACAGGTCTTTCTTATTTTTTGCCCGGAAATAAGGACTTATCAGGAATAAATATTTTTTTCCGGACTGACAGGAGTCTGATTACAGGCCAAAGAGCTGCCGAAGCATCTCCTGCAGTTGTTCCTGAATACTCTGATTCTGTAAGGAAAGAGGCCAGGGTGATGTCGGAACCTGCTGCTGTGGGTGCTGCTTTTCCTGATTCCTCTGCCGTCGTCGAAGATACTCTGATAATTGTTGCCGATACTCTGCCTTCTGATCCTCTTACGCGCTTTCTTGATACCCTGAAATACTCGAGGGGGAAGGTAAGGATTATGTACTATGGTGATTCCCAGATAGAAGGGGACAGGATTACTTCTTCCCTCAGGCAGTTTCTGAGAAAAGGCAGGACAGGTACAGGGCCGGGTCTGTTTCAGCCCCTGATGCCCGTAATGTACACTGAATCAGTATATATAAGATCCTCCTCGAACTGGAAAAGATATAATTATCTTTCATTCCGGAACGGAGAGATTTCTCACAATGATCTTGGCCCATTTCTGAGTGTATGCCGATTTACAGGGGAAGGATCGGTTTCAGAATCTGACGTTAGAGCATGGGTAAGGATTGTCCCTTCAAAATTTGCCGACAGCAGCGAATCAAAATACGAGTGGCTGAGGATATTCTATGGGAAAAGCACCGTTCCGGTTAAAATAGTTGTCAAAGGAGAAAATCTTCTTCTTTATACTGATACTCTCAGGGCAGGCCCTGGTGTATATGAATTCAGGTGTCCTTTGTTTAATAAAAAGAACATCCTGGTGGAGTTTTCAGGAAAATCAAGCCCTGACATCTATGGTATGAGCATAGAGAGCATGGCAGGTATTATCGTTGATAACATCCCTGCCAGGGGAAGTACCGGTCTGGAGTTTACAATGCTTGGAAATGAAAACCTGAAACAGTTATTCAACCTTCTTTCTCCTGATTATATCGTTCTGCAATTCGGACTGAATATTGTCAAGAATATAAGAAATGAATACAATTATTATCAGCGCGGATTAACCCGTCAGATATCCTTGTTGAGGGAAATTTCTCCGGCTTCGCACTTTGCAGTGATTGGGGTCAGTGATATGGCGAGAGGGACTGGCGACAGCCTTTTTGCATACAAAAACATACCGCGCATAGTTGATGCACAGAAGAAGGCAGCTGAAGAATCAGAGGCTCTTTTCTGGAATACCTGGCAGGAAATGGGAGGACGATATTCCATTGTGAGGTGGCATGAAAGCAATCCTCCGCTTGCCCAGAGAGATTACGTGCATTTTACCAGCCTGGGTGCCAAAAAGCTGGCGGCAATGATTTACTCCGACCTGTTTGCATTTGACAGTGAGGACACTGTCTTGCCGGTTGCAGCGGCTGAGATCAGGGATACTGTCATTCCTCAAGTAGCTGAGGTTATTGAAGACAAGACTGCTGTTGTTGAGAAAACAGGTTGCCTGAAGCGGGTGACTGATATTATATTAAGCTATGATCCCTCTGATCCGCTTATTTTTACATCATCGCTTTTCTGGCTTTTCTTCCTTTTTGTGTTGGCTGGCTATAGTCTCGTATACAGGAAACTGTTCGTAAGAAATTCGTTCCTCTACCTTATCAGCCTTTACTTTTATTACAAAACAGGAGGATTGTTCCTGCTCCTGCTTATACTTGTAACACTTATTGATTACTCATGCGGGATCCTTATAAGCAGATCCCGGACCAGATTCAGCCGAAGATTATTAGTTCTGGTCAGTATTGTATCAAACCTTGGTATTCTGGCATATTTTAAATATTCAGGTTTTATAGTTGAAGTTGTAAATGACTTTTTTGGAACCGAGCTTGTAGTCAGGGATATTATCGGGGCTTTTTCAAACGATCTGATGGGAACATCTTTCGATGTGAGCCATATTGTGTTGCCCGTGGGAATTTCCTTCTTCACCTTTCAGTCATTAAGCTACATTTTCGATGTGTACCGCAATAAATGCAGTCCGGTCAGGAATATTGTGGACTTTGGCTTTTATGTCTCCTTTTTTCCGCAACTTGTAGCCGGTCCTATTGTCAGGGCTTCGGAATTCATTCCCCAGGTTTATACGGAATACCATCTTGCCAAAAGGGAGTTCAGCCATGCAGTCTTTCTAATTATGAAAGGTCTTGTAAAAAAGGTCATTATTTCCGATTTTATTGCAGTGAATTTCATCGACAGGGTCTTCGATATGCCCACATTATATTCGGGACTCGAGAACCTTATTGCTGTTTACGGATACGGATTGCAGATCTACTGTGATTTTTCAGGTTATACCGATATTGCTATCGGATTGGGGCTTCTTCTTGGATTCAGGCTTCCCCTGAATTTTAACTCTCCATATAAGGCATCAGGTCTGAGTGATTTCTGGAAGAGGTGGCATATCTCACTTTCCAGATGGCTGAAAGATTACCTTTATATTCCTCTGGGAGGGAACAGGAAAGGGAAAATCCGCTCTCTGGTTAACATAATGATTACAATGCTGCTTGGCGGTTTGTGGCATGGTGCAAATGTAAGATTTTTAATATGGGGTGGTCTTCATGGCCTGGGTCTTGTTGCAAACAAGGTCTGGTTATGGATATTTGGAAGAGGGATCGCTAAAAATAGAATTTCAAGGTTTCTCCCTGTTTTTCTGACTTTTAATTTTGTCATATTCTGCTGGATCTTTTTCCGCGCGCAGGATATGCATGATGCAACTATAATAATCAGGCAGATATTCCTCCATTTCCAGCCTATTTCCTATTCAAATCTTCTCCCGGTATACGGGAGTGTTTTTGCCATAATGGCTGCAGGGTACTTTGTACATTTCCTTCCTGAAAGGATAAAGGAATCATACAGGGGCTTTTTCATAAATTTGCCTCTTACGGCACAGATGGTTATTGTGCTGTTCATCGCTTTCCTGCTCTTTAGAATGAAGTCGGCAGAAGTAATACCGTTTATTTATTTCAGGTTCTAAGCCTGTTGTTAAGATAATCCCTGTTTATCTCACAACTGCATTCCTTAATCACGAAGGTTTTTCTATAGATATGTCTCTTCTTCCCTGGGGTTATTCACAAAGGGAGACAAAGCTCTCTGATAGATCCCCTGGACGTATGCAATAGCCATCCCATAGTTGGTAACCGGTACGCCGGCTCTGACAGCAGCCTTAAGCCTGTTATGGATCTGTTTCCTTGTTATCATGCACCCACCGCATTGAATTACCAGGGCATAATCGGTTATGGGCCGTGGCAGGGCATCAAGGCCGGCAACAACCTCAAATTCAAGCTTCATGCCTGTAAAGTTCGTTATCCACCGGGGTATTTTTGTCCGCCCAATATCGTCGCAAGCTACATGATGTGTGCATGATTCAAGTAGAAGAACCCTGTCTCCGTCCTTAAGCTCTGAAATTTTCGGAGTACCCTTCTGGTAATTCTCAAAATCACCCTTAAATCTGGCCAGGAGGATGCTGAAGCTTGTGAGAGGAATGCCGGAGGGAATTGACGCATCAGCTTTTACAAATACCTGGGAGTCGGTGACAGCAAGAGCAGGTTTAATACCGGTCTTCTTCAGGAACATATCCACTTCGCGCTCTTTCAATATAATTGCTACGGCGTCATTATCGAGGATATCTCTGATTGCCTGCACCTGCGGAAGGATCAGTCTGCCTGCCGGGGCCTCAACATCAATTGGTGTTATTAACAGGACAACATCGCCATGCTTGATGAGATCACCCAGAAGCGCAGGTGTTCTTAACGAATGTTCGGGGATGCTTTCCCTGACCTGTTTTATCAGTTCTTCATAGTTGCGTTTGTCAATTGTTGAAAACTCAATTATTTCTGTACCGGTAAGGTTTCTCACCATATTTTTAAGATCAGCATTGGGTTCGGCAATGTCAGACTTATTATGCACAATAATGAAAGGCAGATCCTGAGATCTGAATTTCTCTACAAGACCATCCTCAAAGGAGCCCCATTCATTTTCTGCAATTACGAGTATTGCAAGGTCAATTGTATCGAGTGTCCGCAATGTGCGTTCAACCCTTTTCTGTCCCAGTTCTCCGGAATCATCAATACCTGCAGTATCAATAAGAATTACCGGTCCGAAGCCGGTTATCTCGAATGATTTTTTTACCGGATCGGTGGTTGTGCCTGCCTGGTCTGAAATGATTGCAATATCCTGTCCCGCCAGGCAGTTTATCAGGCTGCTTTTACCATTATTGCGACGTCCGTAAATTCCAATATGCGGTTTCGAATCCTTTCCTTTATCCATTTTGAGGGAATTTTATAAACGGGGTGTAATTATTTCTTTAGGTTTTTATCAATCGTATCGGATATATTTTATTGGTATCGCCTAAACTATTCATTTTGATTGAATTCTCAAACAGGTCGTTTCCCTCCGGCTCATTATTATTTTCAAGAGACAGGTAGTCTATGGAAACACATGTCATCATTCTGCTTTTCAGTATCCTTATCAGGCATTTGGATGGAATACCGGAATGGATTCAACAATCAGAGGTCTGATAGTGAGAATCCCAGCTTCAGCAGGTTTCCAGGTTTAAGGATCTCATTTAATTTTGTTTTCTCTATAGCTTTAATGCTATTGTTAGCCTCAAAGATGTCTATTTTTTTCTCTTTCATGAGTTTTGCCAGTGAGGCAGCCTTATGATAACCTATATGGGGTGTTAGAGCTGTTGTTATTGCGGGGCTGTGGAACAGAGAATAGTATCCAGAGCTGTCGTTTACCTTCAGGCCGGTGAAAAGGTTTATCCCTGAGGTTTTGCAGGATGCAGTGAGAAGTTTTATGCTTTCAATGACTGCATTTCCTATTACAGGGAGATATGCATTAAGTTCGAGGCAGCCCTGTCCGCACAGCGAGCTTACAAGATTGTCGTTAGAATATACCTTGTGTGAGGAGGAAATAACAAATTCAGGAATTACCGGATTTATCTTACCGGGCATTATGGAGCTCCCCACCTGTTTTTCTGGTATTATTATGCTTTTGTCTTCAGCAACATCAGATGCAAGCAATCGCATATCTGAAACCATTTTTTCAAGGTTTACAGCCAGTGCTTTAAGGATGGCATGGACTTCAACCCATTTGTCGAGATTTGAGGTTGCGTCAGCAAGGTTTTCGCTGTGCGACAATGGTAGTTCTGTGAGATCCCTCAATTCAGGAACGACCCTTGTGATAAAAAACCTGGGGACAGCCAGTCCGGTTCCAATTGCTCCTCCTCCCAGGTTGACTGGCTTAAGTCTTTCACTGCATTTTGAAACTCTCCACCAGTCTCGCGACAGAGCGTCGCTATAAGCTCCGAAGAGCATGCTGAAAGATGATGGAACAGCTTCCTGCATCTGGGTAAATCCCGGCCGCAATTTGTCGAGAGAGTTTTTCTCCAGGTCTTCAACTCTTGCTCTCAAGTCGTTGATCCAGACTTCAAGGTCCTGAAGCTGTTTCATTGCAGCCACAGTAAGTGCAGTGGGGATCACATCATTTGTCGACTGGTATATGTTTGAATATTCAGTAGGATCTATTTTATCATAACTTCCGCACCTGTTGCCGGTCTTGAGAAGGGCTGCATTGGCAATTATCTCATTTACATTCATATTGATGCTTGTCCCGGCTCCTCCCTGCACGGCAGGGACAATGAAATACTCGAAATATCTTCCTTCGGATACCTCCCTTGCAGCTTCGCACATAGCATCAAGGATTTCATCCGGGATAATTTTTATTGAGAGTTTTTCACCATACTTGGCAATTGCAGCATCGCGAAATTTTCTGTAGGCATTATAACATGCCAGCTTTGTTATCCCTACCGCCTTGTACCATTCTATGTGGAATGGAGATGTGTCGGGAAAGTTCTCTCTGGCCCTGGCTGCATGTATGCCGTAAAGCGCATCAACAGGTATTTCTTTTTGTCCGAGGCTGTCTTTTTCAATCCGGTACATATTACGATATATTCTGTGTGCAAAACTAAATGAAGGAAGTAATTATTATGTGATCTTATATAAATGTCAAAAAAAATCTGCATCAGGCCGGACAGGGTTATACATTGCCTGCAGATACTGGTCTTGCATAGGCAATAACATCTGCACCCGTGATTTCATCTTTACATAATATTATAAGCCTTTCAAGGACATTCCTGAACTCCCTGATATTACCTGTCCAGGTTATTTTCCTGAGCTCAGCTATTGCATCCTCCCTGATCTTTTTCTTGCTCATTCCGTATTCATTGCAAATCAGTGAATTGAAATGATCAGCAAGCAGAGGAATGTCTTCTTCTCTTTCATTAAGTGTCGGAACGTGAATCAGGATCACGCTCAGCCTGTGATAAAGGTCCTCCCTGAAGGTTTTATTCTCGATCTCGTTTTTGATATTCTTGTTTGTGGCGGTGATGACTCTTACATTGACATGAATGTCCTTGTCTGAGCCGACCCTTGATATTTTGTTCTCCTGGAGAGCTCTGAGAACTTTAGCCTGGGCTGAAAGGCTCATATCACCTATTTCATCGAGGAAAAGTGTGCCTCCGCTGGCCTGTTCAAATTTTCCGATCCGCTGTTTAATAGCAGATGTGAATGAACCTTTTTCGTGGCCGAAAAGTTCACTTTCAATAAGTTCGGATGGTATGGCTGCACAGTTGACTTCCACAAAAGGCCCTTTGGCCCTTTGACTCTTTTCATGGATCTGATGGGCAACGAGTTCCTTGCCTGTACCGTTGGCACCTGTTATTAAAACCCTGGCTTCAGTGGGAGCAACCCTGTCTATCATTTCCTTGACTTTCCTGATAGCTTCCGATTCGCCAATAATCTCGTACATCCTGCTGACTTTATTCTTCAGCACCTGTGTCTGGGTTATAAGCGATGATTTATCTGTGGCGTTACGGATGGTAATGAGCAGCCTGTTAAGATCCAGCGGTTTTTCAAGGAAATCATAAGCCCCCTTCTTTATTGCTTCAACCGCAGTATCAATGTTCCCATGCCCTGATATCATGATAACAGGTATGTCGGATGATGATTCGCTTATCTTCTGGAGGACTTCAATCCCGTCCATCTTGGCCATTTTGATATCGCAAAGAACAATATCGTATGTATTAGCGTTAAATAATTCAATTCCCGTGGGACCGTCCTCAGCGAGATCCACTTCATGCTTTTCATATTCAAGAACCTCCTTAAGCGTATTCCTTATGGCTCTTTCATCGTCTATTACAAGAATCTTTGACATAATTTCAATAATTAACAGGTAAGCTAACCGGTATACCTTAACCACTTCCACATTTCTTTCCAGGAAGTCTTTTTCCCGTACATGAGTATTCCTGTCCTGTACACCTTTGCTGCCATCCAGACAAAAAGCAGGAATGTCACAACCATGAGAGACATTGAAACGGCAAGCTGCCATGCCGGCACACCAAAAGGAATACGGGCAATCATAACCACCGGCGAGGTGAAGGGAATCAGGGAAAACCAGAAAGAAAGCGAGCTTTCAGGATTTTGCATTGTACCCATAGCGACCATTAGTGCAAGTATGATAGGTATGGTGACGGGCAGCATAAACTGCTGGGTCTCTGTTTCATTGTCAACGGCCGATCCAATTGCAGCAAATATTGATGCATAGAGAAGATATCCGGTTATGAAATAAAAGATGAACGAAAATATTATCAGTCCCCATGGCTGATTTAAGGCGCTGTCGAACAATTTTGAGAATTCAGATATTTCGGGATTGATCTCTGAAACATGTTGTGTGTTTTCTGCCACCTCCACCTGTTCCATAATACTTTTTGTAGTATTCTGCGATATTTCAGTGAGATCAGTTCCTTTCAGCAAAGTTGACTTCAGGATGCCTGCAACAGCAATCGTAAGAAAGATCCAGATCAGGAACTGGGTTAGCCCCACCAGGGCTATCCCTATGATTTTGCCCATCATCAGCTGGACAGGCTTAACAGAAGATACAATGACCTCTACAACCCTGCTTGTCTTTTCTTCGATAACACCCCGCATGACCTGTGATCCAAACATGAATACCAGCATATACATCAGGAATCCCCCGATATATGCAAGAGCCATGGCAATGCCAGTGCTGGTCTCCTTTACATTCCCCGATTCGTCAATCCTGATTGTCTGTATTGAAATTTTCGTCTCGACATTTTTCATTATGTCATCGAGGTTTTCAATATTGTAAGTCATAAGCTTCTGGCGCTCAATCTCTTTCTCGATTGAGTTTTCAATATATTGCAGCAGTCCTATGGGAGGTTGTTTTACGGATATTAGCTGAATTGCATTAGGAACGCTAATCACTTCAGGGGATATGTACAGGATTCCATAATACCCCGCTTCCTCAAAGCTTGTTTTGAGCGTCTCTAGATTCATGCCCTCAAGGTAATGGAATTCAATTGTTTTTGTATTTTTCAGGACGTCCCTGAAAAGATCGGAGTTGTCTTCGATGACAGCTATCTTCTTATAATCTTCCTCCTGGTTTACCATCAGCAGGGTTGGCACAATGATAAGGCCTGCCATTAAGACAGGAGCCAGTATCGTCATTATGATAAATGATTTTTTCCTAACCCTTGTCAGGTATTCCCGTCTGATGATCACTGAAACCTTGTTCATTTTAGCTGATATTATGTTTCCGATCCTGGCAGATTAATTACGGGCTGCCACTACCCTGATGAAGATCTCATTCATTGATGGCAGTGCAGGGTTGAATGATATAACCTTTCCGCTGATTATTGCTGATCTCAGGATCTCGTTAGGTCCGGCGCCTGAGGCTGATTTCAGCCTGAAACTGCTTTTGTTCTCTGTGTATTCCCGGCTCAGAACGATGAAATGATCATTTTCTTCAAGAGCAGCTTTTCCTTCAACGACAAGGTCATATTCATTGCCGGCCCACCTGCTGCGTATTTCGTCAACACTGCCGTCAAGAATGGTTTTACCTTTGTCTATCAGTGATATGTCATCACAAAGTTCTTCAACCGATCCCATATTGTGGGTGGAGAATATAATCGTGGCTCCTTTTTCCCTTAAAGAAAGGATCTCGTTCTTTATTATGTTTGCATTGACAGGATCAAAACCGGTAAAAGGCTCATCAAAAATCAGGAGTCTGGGTTCATGCAGGACAGTAGTAATAAATTGTACTTTCTGTTGCATCCCTTTCGAAAGTTCTTCCACCTTTTTCCCCCACCATTCGGTAATCTCCAGTTTCCTGAACCAGTATTTCAGGCGTTTCATGGCCTCAGAGGATGACAGTCCCTTTAACTGAGCAAAATAGAGTGCCTGTTCGCCCACCTTCATTTTTTTGTACAAGCCTCTTTCTTCAGGCAGGTATCCAATAGAGAGCACATCATCGGGCTTTAATTTTGATCCATTAAGGAACAGCTCGCCGGAATCCGGCCCTGTAATCTGGTTGATGATTCTTATCAGAGTTGTTTTTCCTGCTCCGTTAGGACCCAGAAGTCCGAAAATAGATTGCTCCGCGACAGAGATACTTACGCTGTCGAGAGCTTTTTGAGTCCCATACTGCTTTGTGATGTTTCGCGCTTCGAAAAGAGCCATGTGGAGTGATTTGTTTATTATTCAGACTTGTAAATATATAAAAAACCGTGAGTTGACCTCAAGCAAATAGTTGCAAGTTGCCGGGTCAGAACCGGATGATATCAAAGGTTCAGAAGAAGGGCCGGAGGGATAGGGATTCGGTGCTTGAATCATTTCCCTCAGGGTACAGCTTTTACTGAAAATATCCTCTCATTCTTTCAAAGAAGCCCTTGTCGTTTTTGTCGGGTTTGGGAGTGAATGAATCAGCTTCCCTGAATTTCTCAATTATTTTTGTTTCCTCCCTGGTTATATCTTTAGGAATCCAGACATTTACGTTGACAAGCAGGTCGCCGTGTCCGTAACCATTAACTTCCGGCAATCCCTTTCCCCTTAATCGGAGTATCTTGCCTGGCTGGGTGCCCGGATCAATTTTGATCTTGACATTATTTTCGATTGTCGGTATTTCCGCCTGAGTGCCGAGGATGGCATCAGGGATGCTGATGAAAAGGTTATAGATAAGGTCGTTTCCTTCGCGGATCAGGTCGGGATTTTCTTCTTCATCAATAACAACCAGGAGATCGCCGTTAATGCCGCCTCTTCTTGCAGCATTACCCTTTCCGCTGACTGTCATTTGCATTCCTTTTCCAACACCAGCGGGTATGTTTATCTTGATTATGTCTTCTTTCTGCACGATTCCTTCCCCGTAGCATTCAGGACATTTCTTTGTTATTGTCCTTCCTTCCCCGCCACATGCCGGACATATGGATGTAGTCTGCATTTGTCCCAGCATTGTGTTTGTAATTCTTGTTACATGGCCGGTACCATGGCATGTCTGGCAGTCAGTCATGCTTGATGAGTCGGCAGCCCCTGTTCCGTCGCAGGCGGTGCAGGTGTTGTACTTGTTGACCTTGATCTTTTTCTCTGTACCTGATGCTATTTCCTGAAGGTTGAGTTTTACTTTTACCCTCAGGTTGCTTCCCTTGTTAACTCTTCTGCCGCTGCTCCTTCTTGAGCCTCCGAAACCTGCAAAACCGCCGAAGGCATCGCCGAAGATATCACCGAAGGATGAGAATATATCTTCAATCGTCATTCCTCCTCCGAAGCCGTTACCCATCCCTTTGACCCCATCATGGCCAAAACGGTCGTAGCGCGCCCTTTTTTCATCATTGCTTAAAACTTCGTAGGCTTCTGCTGCCTCCTTGAACTTTTCTTCAGATTTCTTGTCTCCCGGATTCTTGTCGGGATGGAATTTCAATGCCTGTTTCCTGTAAGCTTTTTTGATCTCCTCCCTGGTAGCGCCCCTCGAAACTTCAAGCACCTCGTAATAATCTCTCTTGCCCATCCCTTTTGTAATTACTTTTCACTAATCTTTCATCTTCAGTCTGCCATTGAATAATTTTAATGGCCATCCCTATTCCCCTATTACAACTTTTGCATGCCTTATAACTTTATCATGCAGGAAATAACCCTTTAAAACCACATCTACAATGGTCCCCTTCTTTTTTTCTTCGGCAACCGGTATTTTTGCAACTGCTTCATGGATATCAACGTCCAGCCTGCTGTTTAATGCATCAATCTCCTTTACTCCCTGGCTTTTAAGAAAGTCAGAAAACTTAACATAAATAAGGTCAAGGCCTTCCTTAACAGGAACGGATTCATCAGAGACAACCATATGCTTAAGTGCCCTTTCAAAATCGTCTTTAAAGGGCAGAAGCTTTTTGATGAGATCTTCACCAGCATATTTTGTCATTTCCATCTTTTCCTTCAGTGTCCTCTTCCTGTAGTTGTCAAATTCGGCTGAAAGCCTGAGATATCTATCCTGCATTTCTGCCAGTTTTTCCTGCAGGAGATTTTCTTCCGGGACACTTTTGTCAGGCTCCTGTTCAGTGTCAGCAATTTGTGTTTCTGCTGTTGCCTCAGGATCGTTTTCATCACCGGCTTTTTTGCCAATAGTTTGGTCATCAGTATGACCAGCTGTATTATCTTTGTTACCAGCGTGTTTGGGTTGACCTGATTCTTTTTTTTCTTCTGTATCCGCGGATTTTTTCTTCATCATATCTTAAGCTGTTTCAAGTGATACTTTTAATTTTAACAAAATACAGGCCATTAATGGCCATTTGACAATTTGGCAGGTGTGGTCGCGGTCATAGGCTGGTTCAACCTGCAAGATATTTATAACCTTCTTATATTTGCACCCAGTGAGTTAAGACGTAAGTCTATGTTCTGATAGCCTCTGTCGATCTGTTCTATGTTGTGAATGGTACTTTCTCCTTCAGCTGACAGAGCAGCAATAAGCAAGGCAACACCTGCCCTTATATCGGGTGATGACATGGTGGTTCCTCTCAGCCTTATCATTTTATCGAGGCCAATAACTGTGGCGCGATGCGGGTCGCATAGGATGATCTGGGCGCCCATGTCGATAAGCTTGTCGACAAAGAAAAGGCGGCTTTCGAACATTTTCTGGTGTATGAGTACGGCACCTTTTGCCTGAGTGGCAGTAACAAGGAAAACGCTGAGCAGGTCAGGCGTCAGTCCTGGCCATATTGCATCAGCTATTGTCATAATTGATCCGTCGATGAATGTCTCAATCTCGTAGTGATCCTGTTGAGGGATAAAAATATCGTCATTTATTCTTTCAAGGGCTATTCCAAGCCTTCGGAATGAGTCAGGGATGATTCCGAGATTATCGTAGGAGACATTCTTAATGGTGATTTCTGATCCTGTCAGAGCTGCCAGACCAATGAAGGATCCTATTTCTATCATGTCGGGGAGAATGGAGTGGGTGCATCCTTTCAGTTCCGCCACTCCGTCAATACAGAGGAGGTTTGATCCTACTCCCTCAATTTTTGCTCCCATAGATATCAGCATCCTGCAAAGTTGCTGTACATATGGTTCGCAAGCTGCGTTGTAAATGGTTGTCCTCCCCAATGACAATGATGCTGCCATTATGATATTTGCAGTTCCTGTAACTGAAGCTTCTTCGAGATGAATGTAAGCCCCCTTCAATTCCGGTGCTTCAATTTTAAAAGAAGAGTCGTCGGAGTCAAATTCCACCCTGGCCCCCAGTTTCGTAAAGCCTGTAAAATGGGTATCCACTCTTCTACGGCCGATCTTATCTCCTCCCGGCCTGGGGATAATGACTTTTCCGAATCTTGCGAGAAGGGGGCCGGCTATCATTATTGATCCCCGGAGACTGGAGCTGAGGATTCTGAATTCTTTCGTGGAAAGATATTCACGGTTCATGTTCCGCGCTTCGAAACTAATGGTTCCGGGCGATTCCCTGGTTATTCCGACACCCAAACTTTCAAGCAGGTCAATAAGAATATTGACATCGCTTATGTCGGGAATATTATGGATTGTGACTCTGTGAGGTGTAAGGAGAACCGCACATATTACCTGCAGCGCTTCGTTTTTTGCGCCCTGAGGAATTATTTCTCCTTTAAGTGTTTTACCGCCCTGAATAATGAATGTGCCCATTAATGACGGCTGTATCCTTTTTTCTTAATGAACTGCTTATTTTGCTGTTTCCCGTGAGATTTGCCCTGTTGAGGCTTCTTTTTTACAGGAGAGATAAGATCTTTTACATCCAGAATCTTTATGCCTTCTGTAATTTTCAACTTTCCCCCTGATAATAGTTTCATGTCTCCAATAATAACCTCATCGCTCACCTGGCTCCTGTTCCATGTGACGTAAGATTTTTTCATCTGATTTAATATCAGGTTAGTAAGGTATTCTTTTTCTTCTCCTTCCTCCATTTCGGATGCTGCATTTATCATAAGCTCAATTATTCTTCCGTAATGCAGATATCTGATATCACCCTGCCTGTAAGGTATAAGTTTTGGCTTCTCAATGAATTTCGACAGATCAGGCTGTGGAAATGGAGAATCAATATTGAGCTTGAAATCAGCAATAATGGCCAGATGATCCCATAGCTTGTGCTTGAAGTCACCTATGTCACGTATTTGGGGATTAAGGTTCCCCATTATCTGAATGATCGTCCTGGCAGCCCTGTTTCTCTCTTCCCTGTCCTCTATGGTCATAATATGATCGACCATTTTCTGAACATTCCTCCCATACTCAGGCAATGCCATCTTTTTCCTTTGGGTGTTATAATCGTAATTCATTGTTCCTTGCCTTTTTTGCAAAGCTAATAATTAAAACCCAATAACGAAAGGATCGTAAAACAGTGATCAGAGTCCCAGAAATTGTATTGCTATGCCTGAAAAGAAAATCATTGCACCTGCTATCAGGTTACTGTATTTCTCTACGGGTTTGAGGTTTATTTTGGAGAATCCAAGCTTGAAGGCAAGTACTATTGACATCATTGTAGCTATTGTAACCACAGAAAAGAGGATAGATACAAGAATGGCGCCGGGTATATTGTTCTCGGCAGCAGGATACATAAGGACAGGTATGAGTGGTTCACAAGGACCAAAAATAAATATCAGAAAAAGTATCCAGGGAGTTGTCTTTACGACATCTGTTTCATGGATATGCACATGTTCCTTCATGTGATCATGCTCGTGGGAATGCTTGTCACCCCCCAGGTGAAAGTGGGAATGAGTATGAGTCTTTTTTCTGTAAAGGTTGCGTATGCTGATGATCATGTATACCAGCCCGAAAGCAATAAACAGCCATCCGGCAATGCTGCCCCTGAAGGATTCCACTTCAACAAGCCTGTTTACAGATATGCCGACAATAATTCCTACCAACCCAAGAACTACTGAGCTGAGAACATGTCCCAGACCGCAAAGGAAAGTAATTACCATTGTTTTCCTTGTACTCCATTTTTTTGCCTCGCTTAGCACGATGAACGGCAGATAATGATCAGGCCCGAGAAGCGTGTGGAAGAATCCAAGCGAAACTGCGGTTACAGAAAGAAGCCAGATTGAATTATCCATTTTTTATTTCAGGAAATTGTTTTAATTTCTGCAATTATATTCATAAAATCTGAATATTTCTTCCGGCTCTCTGTTAATTATTCATAAAGATGTAATTGCACTTCCGATAAACTCTCATTACTTATCAATATGGGATTGCAATTCCCTCACATTAATGTTCTGATTCCCAAGAAGCCTCCGGGAATTATTTATGAAAACCTTCATCTTCCTGTAATCCTTTCCGCTGTTGAAAAATGTGCTGTCATTTTCAAATCTGTAACAAGGCAGAATATAGAACTTCTTGCCATCTTCTGTTACAGGGGTATAAACCCATGTCAGGTAATAAAATGCATCAGACACAACGAGCTGGTTTTCTTCCTTTTCATAATCTATTTTCACCATTGCTCCCCCGTCAGTTCCCTGTTTTCTCTGGTTTGAAACAAAATTCCCCAATGAGTAAATGATTACTTCGTCTTTATTGCCATCCTTCCGGGTTTGCCATACCATTTTCTGGATCGCATGGGGATGAGAACCTATTACGAGGTCAGCCCCGGCTTCAATGAAGTAACCGGCTGTTTCGTGCTGGATCTCAGAGGGGATGGAGTCATATTCTGTTCCCCAGTGCAGGAAGAGGATCACCTTATCGGGACAAAGCTCTCTGGCTCTGATTATATCGGCGGTAATCTGATCATTATTGATCATATTTACAATTACAGGGGATGGAACCTCAATGCCATTTGTACCAAAGGTGTAGTTAAGCAGGGCAAATGAAGCTCCATTTTTCCTAATAATGAGAGGATAAGCAGTATCCCTTTCAGCTTGGCATGTGAAGGTTCCCGTATGGTGTACTCCCAGACTGTCGAGTCTGGCAATTGTGTTTATTATTCCTCTTTTTCCGCGGTCGGCTGAATGATTGTTTGCCGTTACAAGGTAATCTATTCCAGCATTGCGACATGCTTCTGCAAGCTGAACAGGAGAGCTGAATCGCGGATATCCCCTGTATGGAGATCCGTCAAGGGTTACTTCCAGGTTTGCTATGGCAATATCAGCTTCCATTATCAGGGGCTTGATGAAGATAAAGACGTCATCAAAATTATAGGAGGATGTATCGGTTTTACTGGCTGACCTTAACTGTTCGTCATGGCACATTATGTCTCCGATGAAAAGAAGAGATATCTTTTTGGAAGATATGATAGTATCCTGGGAGAACAATCCCTGTGTAATGCTTATCAGAATAATATAAATCCCAAGCCGGCACATTTGGGGAAAGCTTTTGTTTATGCTGATAAATAATCAACGTAAATATCTGAAAATTATGATTTAGTAAACTGTCAAACATAATTGGGAAACATAAAATCCGGTCGGTTTCATATTATTCTTCGATAAATTTAAACTAAGGGTATTAATTATTAAATTTGGCTGGTTTTGGCCATTGTTCTGAGCGATGAAAATATTTGGCAATTCGATGGATGCGTCATCCGCAGTTCCTTATCTGAAGAGATTTTCACTAACCGGCTTAGTGCTTACCCTTGGAATAGTTTTCGGTGATCTGGGCACCAGCCCTTTATATGTAATGAAGGCAATAGCTGGTCGTGGGAAAGAGTTCAATGAGCTTTTGATATTCGGATCACTGTCATGCATTTTCTGGACACTAACATTCCAGGCGACCTTGAAATACATCATCATTATCCTTAGACATAACAACAGGGGGGAAGGTGGTATTTATGCCTTGTTTGCCCTTTTAAAATCAAGAAACTCATGGATTGCTGTTATTACAATGGTAGGGGCAAGTGCATTGATTGCCGATGGAATTATTACTCCTGCCTTATCCGTTACATCGGCTGTTGAAGGATTCAAAACTCAGGGTTCAGACATTAATGTAGTAGCCATTGTTCTCCTGGTTATTGCCGCTTTGTTTATTATAAGGCAGTATGGAGCTGGTATTGTTTCTTTGTTTTCAGGCCCTGTAATGGTGATTTGGTTTTTAATGATCGGGGTGCTTGGACTTTTCCGTATAACGGAATATCCCGATGTCCTTAAGGCTCTGAATCCCGTTTATGTAATCAGGTTTCTTTCGGAATATCCCGGGGGATTCGTTCTGCTGGGCTTCGTTTTTCTCTCTGTCACAGGAGCTGAAGCTCTTTATACGGAAATGGGCCGTTGCGACATTAAGAATATCAGGGTGACATGGATATTCGTTAAGATCTCATTATTACTCAATTATTCCGGTCAGTGTGCATGGCTGGTCATGCAGGGAGGAATGGCAGAAGGAACTAATCCGTTCTTTTCAATCATGCCACAATGGTTCCTTCTTCCGGGTATAATTATTGCAATAGTTGCAGCCATGATCGCCAGTCAGACAATTATTTCTGGAGCGTATACTCTTGTTAGTGAGGCTATTTCACTAAATTTCCTGCCAAAATTGAAAATATCCAATCCGTCTGTCAACAAAGGTGAGGTATACGTTCCGGCTGTCAACTGGTTGCTGTGGATAGCGTGCAGCGTGACCGTTATCCTCTTCAGGGAATCGTCGGATATGGAAGCTGCATACGGTCTTTCAATATCCCTGGCAATGATAATGACAACGATTCTTCTTTCATTGTACCTGTACCAGAAGGGAGTGAACCACAGGCTTGTTCTTATTTTACTTATGGTTTTTCTGACAATTGAAGGAAGCTTCCTTATGGCCAATCTTAGTAAGTTGAGAAGCGGGGGCTGGTTTACAGTAATGATCGCTGCCTGTTTTGTTATACTCCTTTACGGATGGTACTTCGGAAGGAAAATTAAGAATAAGTATGTTACTTTCGTTAACCTAAAAAACTATACTGATCTGTTCAGGGATCTTTCAAAGGATACCACTGTTCCAAAAACAGCTACAAACTTGTGCTATATTGTAAAGGCAAACCGTGTAGACCAGGTTGAATCAAAAGTTATCTATTCTATCTTCAATAAGCAGCCCAAGCGTGCCGACAGGTACTGGTTCATCCATGTTAACAGGCTTGATGATCCTGAGAGATTTGATTATCAGGTACATTACCTGATCCCGGGTGTATTGGTGAAGATCGATATAAATATAGGATTCAAAGTGGAACCAAGAATAAACCTGTATTTCAGGGAGATTCTCAAGGACCTGGAGGACTCTGGCGAAATTGATCTTACAAGTAAATATGAGTCGCTTAAGAAGCATGATGTAAAGGGCGACTTCATGTTTATCCTCATCGACCGCATTATGACCCGCGATTATAAACTTTCAGCCTGGGAGAATTTCACGCTTTTCCTTCACAATATATCGAGGAAGCTCGATATTGGAGATGTCAGGACGTTGTCCCTTGATCCCACATGTACCATTGAGGAGAAAGTACCTATCACAATTGAGCAGAGGGAATATAAAAGGATAAAAAGGATCATTTGAAGGAATCCGTATAATATTCTATTTTACAAAAGGTTGTCTTAGTTTCAGCGTCATTTAGTGGATTGATCTGCCAGGTTATTTTGGGAAGTCTTCCTGCTCTTGCCAAGATAAAGGCTGAAAGCCACAAGTGCCCCAATAGACACTATTAATCCGCCTGTATAGGAGATCACAGGTGAGAGGGAGAATCCCTCAGGAGCCAGAAGGAGATATGTACTTGTAACAGCTGTCATAAATACAGCGGGAATAAGTGTTACAAGATAAAACTTCTTTGAACCTGCAAGATAGACAGTTACAGCCCAAAGGACAACCATTGCCAGGGTCTGGTTCGACCAGGCGAAGTAACGCCATATTATATCAAAGTTGATCCGGGTAAGAAAAAAACCGACAGCAAAAAGCGGAATGCTTATCATCAGGCGGTTCCTGACAGGTCCCTGCTTAAATTTCAGAAAATCAGCAACAATAAGCCTTGCACTCCTGAATGCGGTGTCGCCGGAAGTTATCGGTGCTGCAACAACTCCAAGCAGTGCAAGCAATCCTCCAAACTTTCCCAGTAGAGAATTTGATACTTCATTTACTACATAAGCAGCATTTCCCTGGTGTTCAGCCATTACTGAGTTAAGTTCCCTGACACCTCCGTAAAAAGACATACCGATTGCTGCCCATATCATAGCCACCACCGCTTCTGATATCATAGCTCCGTAAAAGACCCTCCTGCCAAGTTTTTCATTTGTTAAACATCGTGCCATGAGCGGAGACTGGGTTGAGTGAAAACCTGAAATAGCTCCGCAGGCAATAGTTATGAACATCATGGGGAATATCGGGAATCTGCCGGCATCATTATGGAAATTTTTCATATTGGCATGGCTGAGTTCGGGAATATGATAACCTTTTACAAGTAAAGCTGTGATGAGCCCCAGAGCCATAAAGATCAGTGCAAAACCAAATAGTGGGTATATTCTTCCGATGATTTTATCTATCGGAAGCATTGTTGCCAGGACATAATATGCAAAAACCATCCACACCCAGAAGGTCATTCCTGCGAAATCCGTTGTAAAGCCAGAAAGGATCTTTGCAGGGCCTGTTATAAAGACAGCACCGACCAGGATCATGAGGATTACTGTAAATCCGCGCATCAGCTGCTTTGTTCCTTTCCCAAGGTATATGCCTATGATTTCAGTGATGCTCAATCCGTTATGGCGTATTGAAAGCATCCCGGAAAAATAATCATGTACAGCACCGGCAAATACAGAGCCGAGTACAATCCATATAAAAGCTACGGGTCCCCACATGGCTCCGGCAATCGCACCAAATATAGGACCCAGGCCTGCTATATTGAGGAATTGAATCAGGAATACGCGCCACCAGGGCATTGGTACATAATCCACACCATCATTATTTTTATATGCAGGAGTCTGACGGCCTGAATCAACCTTTTCAATCCTTTCGATATATCTGGAATAAATAGCATAACCGAGAATAAGTATGACG
Source organism: Bacteroidales bacterium (assembly GCA_034005245.1). Classification (GTDB taxonomy): domain Bacteria; phylum Bacteroidota; class Bacteroidia; order Bacteroidales; family VadinHA17; genus LD21. The sequence continues at coordinate 183,865 of JAVEVC010000001.1, read as the reverse complement.
ATGCAAATGAAAAATGTGATCATTGGTATTTATGGCTAATTCGTCGGGTTTTAATTTAAACAGGTCTTAAATTTAGCAAACCTTTTCAAATTGAGATCCTGATAAAACCCGGGAATATTAAAAATAAGACAATACATATATTAAACACAATTATCGCGTTTTAACAGGAATAGAATATCTTTGGCCTTTCGTAAAACATAATAACATTTCGCATGGAGTTTTTTCAATCCGTTCTCGACTGGTATATGTCCAACCTGAATTATTTCACGGTAGGACTTCTTATGGTTATCGAGAGTTCGTTTATCCCATTCCCCTCAGAAGCCATAATACCATTTGCCGCATACAAGGCAGCGCAGGGAGAACTGAATATTTTCGGTGTTGTAATTGCAGGCACAATGGGGGCATTGGCAGGAGCGTATGTGAATTATTTTCTTTCGAAGTACCTGGGAAGGGCAATAGTATACAGTTTGGCTGATTCAAAGGCCGGCAGGATATTGCTTCTTTCAAAGGGAAAAGTTATAAAAGCTGAAAACTATTTCCTCAAATACGGGAAGTCGTCAACTTTCATTGGTCGCCTGGTCCCGGCTGTGCGTCAAGTGATATCAATACCGGCAGGCCTAGCTAATATGAACCTGCGTGATTTCACAATTTACACCATTGCAGGTGCGGGTATCTGGAACATAATTCTTGCAGTTATAGGCTTTTATATTTATGACCTGCGCGACAAGATATATCCTTATTTGTCCCATATACTGATCGGCATAGGATTGGTTTTCGTAATTTATCTGGTTGCAAAGTCAATGCTGAATAAAAGATCCGGAACGGTTTCCTGATCGACTTACTTGGTTTAAGTCCTGAAACCGTGACTTTCCTTCCACGGTCTTTGTTGTTCATCATCAGTTTATTGATATCCCCTGATGTTACAGTGCGCTCCAACTGCAACCAGGCCTTTTATGGGCTTGCATATCAAAAAATCCGGTTTATAGTTGTCGGTTGATTTTTTTTTCTGCCCTTGAAATAAATCTGGCAGGAAAATGATAACTTGTAGAAGCAATAAACCCTCATTACCACTATAAACATTCAGGATCCTATGGAGAATAAAAAAACAGTCTCACGAAGGAATTTCATAAGGAATACTTCATTAAGTCTTGGAGCCGGGCTGGCAGCAGCTTCCATGCCCTCGTGCAATGCAGGAGAGGGACCTGATCAAAAAAAGCTTCCCGGGGAAATCGTTGTGGCAAGTGTCGACCTGAAGGGATTATGGCCGGATACTTCAAGGGAATCCCGTATCGGAAAGATTATGGCGAGGATGGAGCAAGTGGCAGGCATTCACCCCGATATTATATGCTTGCCTGAGTTGTTCGATACTATTTGGGTATCGGAAAACTATAAAATGAGCGAGGTAGCCGAAGACGAAAAAGATCCGGGCCCGGTTACCAGAAGGATAGCAGAATTTGCATTAAAGCATAACTGTTATATTGTGTGTCCTGTTTATACCAGGAAAGACGGGCACTACTACAACAGCAGTCTTCTGATCGACCGCAAGGGTCATATTGCCGGCGCATACAACAAAATCCACCCTGTGAAATCGGAGATCCTTCCGCAGAGCATAACTGATGATGTTGGCATAAGACCGGGGGCAAAAGACCAGCCCCTTATCGAGACAGATTTTGGAAAGGCAGGCATGCAGATATGCTATGATGCCAATTGGTTCGACGGATGGGATAACTGCAGGAAGCAAGGGGCTGATATCATATTCTTTTCATCAGCTTTCCCCGGGGGAAGGATATTGAATTATCATGCTCTCCGATGTGGCTGCTATATCATATCAAGCACCGGTGGAGACGCAAGGATAATTGATATGTCGGGAAATGATCTTGCATCAAGCAGTACCTTCATACGATATGTATGGGCCGGGATCAGCTTTAATAAGGTCTGCACTTCGACCTGGCCAACAAACCAGAAACTACCTGATATATTGAAAAAATACGGTTCCCGGCTGGATATAACGGTATGGGATAATACAAGCAATATTACCATTGCAAGCCTCGACAAGAGTATTAAGGCAGAAGATGTTGTTAAAGAGTTCGGATTGCTGACTGTAGATGAAAATATTGCAGCATCCGAGGAAGTTCAGATCAAGTACCGGCCAAAAACAAATTAAAATGAATACCAGAAAAAACAGAATAGACCGCCTCCCAAGAGAGATCTGGGTTGCAACCATAAGCTTGAAGGAACTGGCACCGGAAAAGACCATTGAAAAACGTATAAAGGATGTCCTGGAAAGGATGGAAAGCTTGTATGCATTTGATCCGGATATAATATGTTTGCCTGAAACATTCAATATATCATGGGTTGAGGAGGAAAAAGCGCTGGAAGAAGTAGCTGAGGATGAGATGAATCCGGGTCCGGTTACCGGTCTGATGGCTGAGATAGCCAGGAAGCAGGAATGTTATATAATATGCCCGGTAATTACCAAAAAGGAAGGACAATTCTACAACAGTTCCATCCTGCTGGATCGCCGGGGGGGAATCGCAGGGGTGTATCACAAAGCACATCCTGTTGACACAGAGATAGAATCTGGAAAATATTACAGGGGGGGAGGCGTAATCCCGGGTTCGCTGGAGCCTCCCGCCTTCAAAACTGATTTTGGCATTATCGGAATGCAGATCTGTATGGATGCTTATTACACCGACACATGGACCTCTCTCAAATCAAGCGGTGCTGAAATTGTCTTCTTCCCCTCACAGGCCTCTTTTGGAGACATACTGGTCCATCATGCATGGAGGAATCATTACTATATTGTATCCTCTACAGGTGATGATGCAAGGATCATTGATATTACCGGAGACATTATAGCTTCGGACGGTGAGTTTGCAAGGTGGGTTTGCGCTCCGGTTAATCTTGAAAAGATTCTTATACATATCTGGCCCCAGGTCGGCCGGTTTGATGACATTCAGAAAAAGTACGGAAGAAAGGTAAGACTCAGGATCCATCATCCCGAAAACTGGGCAACACTTGAAAGTCTTGATCCTGATATCAAAGTAAAGGATGTGCTTAAGGAATTTGAACTACCGTCATATGATGAACAGATAAAAGAGGCAACAGAAATCCAGGATAAGCACAGATGATAACTTTTAAAATATAGATTATCCGGCAAAGAAAATTTAAGTTCCGGCAGTCTGAAATGAAGAAAAGCAAATACCTGATTCACTGTTCAGAGAAGTCGATGCAAATTGATATTTAATATAATCTTTTAACCGTTATTGTTTTACGCTTATGAAAAAATCACCTCATTTAAGAGTTGTCAGTAAACAATTGCTGATAAGCTCATTGATTATCATTTTGATAATTTCGTGTCACAATGTCGATGAAACCCGCGAATACGGGTGGTTTGAATTTGTAATACCTGACCTCGACAGTTCTGCCACCGTGGCAGATATGTCGTTTCTCAATCCTCTGCCAGCCGGTAGCTCGGGTCATATTACGGTAAAAGACGGGCATTTTACGGATGAAAAAGGGGACAGGATCAGGTTTTTCGGGACCAATCTTACTTTCGGGGCATGTTTTCCAGAAAAGGAGATATCAGTTTCACTGTCTGCAAGATTGAGAAAACTGGGCATGAATGTAATGCGCCTTCATCATATGGATAATCAGAAAGCTCCCGGAGGAATCTGGGATCCGAGTATGAAAGAGTTCGATGCAGGACAGGTTGACAAAATGGACTGGCTTATATACCAGCTTAAACAGCATGGTATCTACACTAATATTAACCTGCATGTTTCACGGAATTATCCGGGCAGTAATTACCCTGATATTGAGCAGTTTAACTACGGAAAGGGCATAGATCAGTTCTACAGGCCATATATTGAGATGCAGAAAGAATATGCCAGGAAGCTTCTTCTTCACAGGAATCCATATACCGGTACAACTTATGCTGAAGAACCTGCCATTGCATTTGTTGAGATTAATAACGAGAACTCTCTTTTGTCGAACTGGCATCTTTACACACAGCTTAACAGGGAGCACAAAAATGCACTTGTGGGTATGTGGAGAGATTTTCTCGGGAAAAATCCGGTGCAGATGAAGAACTCTGCGGGTAAGGATATTATGTGGATTATCGGAAATTATGAACAGGCTTCAGACAGCCATAAAGAAGCAATGTGGGCATTCCTTGTTGATACCGAAATGTCGTATGCCCGTGAGATGACAGATTTCTTAAAGAACGATCTCAGGATCAGGGCTCTTGTGAGTGAAACGCAGGCATCATACAGCGGAGTTGCAGGCGTCCTCAGGGAATCAGAGTATGCCGACTTCATTGACATGCATTCTTACTGGGAGCACCCGACATTCCCTGGCAGAAGCTGGTCAAGGACAGACTGGAGGATAAGGAATTCGTCAATGGTCTCTGATAAGAAAGGGGGGACACTGGTAAGGTTCGGACAGCACCGGGTTGATAATATGCCACTGACAATCAGTGAATATGATCATCCTGCTCCCAACTTCTTTGTTGCCGAGATGTATCCGATGCTGAACTCTTTCTCAGCATTTCAGGATTTTGATGCTATATACCAGTTTGCATGCGGTTCTCATTTTAATAAAGGAATTATTCCCGGATTTTTTGCACTGGAAGGCCATCCCCTCAAACAGATCTTTGCTCCCTCCGGCGCGCTAATGTTCAGAATGGAGGCTGTGAAACCGGGGCAGAACATAGTCAGGCTGGGATTGCCTGAAGAGTCAGTTGTGGGCGAGCTTGTTAAAACAGGTAACAGATTGCGCCTTCATGGAACAAACATGAATCTGATATGGGATGAAGCAGGATCATTCAATGCCCTGGCATTAATGCATCCGATAAGAGTAAACACGAATGCAAGTGAACTTGCCTTATCGAAGACGGTTGATCCTCCTCAGGGCGCCTGGGTAAGTGAGACAGGAGAGATAATATGGGAGAATCAGGATTCCGTCAATGCTGTTTATAAGGTCAATGCCCCTGCCGTGAAAGCTGCTGTTGGCTATTTAGGCGGCAAAAATATCGAGCTTGGTTCTGTTTCAATCAATATGGATACAACAGCCTACAATTGGGCAGCAATTACCATTGCAGCACTTGACGGCAAACCTGTTGAGGAGTCTTCAAAAGTGCTTATTACAGTTGCAGGAAGAGTTGAAAATACCGGTTGGAAATGGGATGAAAACTTTACGACTCTTGGGGGCGACTGGGGTAAAGCCCCTACGATGGCTGAAGGGATCCCTGTAAAACTTGTCTTCAGAAACATGGATAAGTTCAGTGTTTATGCACTTGATCCTACAGGAAAGGAGACTACTGAAGTCAGCAGTTATAAGAAAGGAGGCGATAAGGTAGTTAATATAGGCGCTCAATACAAGACTCTCTGGTATATACTGAAGAGGTAGGATTATAATAAAAGGGTAAATTCCATGCCCGGGGATCATCTCACTTCCCCTTTGCGGGATTTCGCTTCAGAACCCGTTCAGATTCTTATGGCTCCGTCATTTTGCAGGGAGGCTGTTTTTTGAATTATTGTTAATAATAATTAACTTAAAAATGATATCTTGTGATCAATAACCTAAATTCCGATCATGAGACACAATATTATTTCAACTTACGTCATCTTAATGTTATTGTTCTGGCTGTGGAGTACTGACTCTTCAGCTCAGGGATATGGAACCGGCACCCAGGCGACGTTAGAGAAATTCCCATGGCCTGATGGTAAAAAAATGGCATTAAGCCTCACATTTGACGATGCACGGCTGAGCCAGGCTGATATTGGAATTCCGCTGCTTGATAAACATGGAGTAAGAGCCACATTTTATGTATCTCCGGGTAACTTTGTCCAGAGGGTGGATACATGGAAGAAAGCTGTTGCAAGTGGTCATGATATCGGTAATCATTCTATACTTCATCCCTGTACCGGTAATTTTGCCTGGTCCCGGCATAAAGCCCTTGAAGACTATACTCTTGAGAAGATGAGATCTGAACTTGATTCAGCAAGCAGGATGATCGAGGCCCTGGTGGGGGTGCGTCCTGCTTCTTTTGCATTTCCCTGCGGACAGAAGTTTGTAGGCAGGGGTACAGAAACAAAAAGCTATGTACCACTGATAGCAGAAATGTTTGAAACCGGTAGGGGATGGCTTGATGAAGGTCCCAATAATCCTGCATTCTGTGACCTGGCCCAGTTAACAGGTATGGAACTCGACGGCAAGTCCTTCAGGGAAATATTAAATCTTATTGAATCAGCAAGGGAGCAGGGTTACTGGCTGATCCTTGCAGGCCATGAAATGAACAAGGATGGCTTTCAAACCTCACGTATTTCAGTTATTGATTCATTGTGCAGGTACGCAGCAGATCCCGGCAGCGGAATCTGGATCGACAACGTTAATAATGTAGCAGCTTATGTTAAGGCAGTAAGGGAAGGACCGGTTTATTATAAAGACTGTGACTGCAAGTAAGGACAGGAACCGTTAGCAGAAGGCCCTGGCTGAGGCCATCGCCGGTGGCAGGCATTTTTATCGGCGGTATATTGGAGACATCAGCTGATCAATTGCATAACCTGATAATTCTTATTTATCTTAATAAATAATTCTGAAATTATGGTAAGGTTAAAATTATTGATCATGTTAGTGCCGGTACTCATGCTGACCGGGTGCAATAGTGAGTCGTTCAGGCCTGACTGGACGATAAACGATCTTGAATATCTTGAGACGCAGGGTTTTAATGTTCTTGTATTTCACAATTATTATCCTGTCGGCGATCAGGGAGGTATTGAGTTCGTTCATCATGGTGAACGGACTGCTTCAAACGGATTCATAAATATTGATTTACCGGGGAATGAAAGTTTTCCGCGACCTGAGAAAGCTGATAGAGTTATTGACAGGGAGAGGAATGAAATAAGTGCCAGGGTAAGCACCACCGGTCTTGATTTCGGTTATACTCTGAGGGTTTGGCCAGAAGCTGGTTCCATACATCTGGCGGTTGATCTTGACAGGCCTCTTCCCGCCGAATGGGAGGGAAGGGCTACCTTTGACCTGCAGCTGTTTCCGGTAACCTACAGAGGCAAGACATATCATCTGGGAGACAGGTCCGGCCTGATTCCTGTGGAAGGGCTTGATCGTATGGTAACCGGATCAGGTGACGGATTCAAGCCTGAACCATTGGCGACTGGGAAGAAACTGGTTATTGCCCCTGAAGATCAGTACTGTAAACTCCAGATTGAACAGTTGAACGGTGAGTTGTCACTTATTGACGAGAGGAACAGCTCCCTTAGCGGATGGATCATTGTTAGTTCTGTGATTCCGGGCGGAACTGATACCGGAGCTCTGGAATGGATAATTTCCCCTAATATAATCCATGACTGGATCCGTGAGCCGGTCATAACTGTCTCCCAGGTCGGCTATCATCCCGAGCAGGTTAAACAGGCCATCATTGAGCTTGATGCCCTGGCCGGCAAGCCTGGTAAGGCATTTCTTAAAAAAATTGATGGAGATAGAGGCGTGGAGATTGTAAAATCGTCAATACCGGTTGAATGGGGTAATTTTCTCAGGTACAAATACGCAATATTTGATTTTTCAGATGTCAGGGATCCTGGTATCTACACTGTAAATTATGACAACAAGATAGCCGGCCCCTTTTCCATCAGCAGGGAAGTTTACAGTCAGCGTGTCTGGCAGCCTACTCTTGAAATATATTTCCCGGTACAGATGTGTCACATGAGGGTGCGCGACCGCTCAAGGGTATGGCATGGTGCATGCCATCTCGATGATGCCCGTCAGGCACCACTTTCAGTAACCCTGCCTGACGGATACAGAACTTATGCAATAACTGAGACAAAGTACAGGCCTGATGAGACTATACCCGGCCTAAACAGAGGAGGATGGCACGATGCGGCTGATAATGACCTGGCTGCCGGTTCCCAGGCTCAGACAACTTTATTCCTTGCACTGGCAGGCGAGGCATTCAATATAGATGTCGATCAGACCACCGTACAACAGGATGCCTTGTATGTTCACCTCCGAAGGCCGGATGGCATCCCCGATCTTCAGCAGCAAATTGAACATGGTGTAATAAACCTGCTCTCGGGATACCGTGCATCAGGTCATTCTTTCGTAGGAATTATAGAGACTTTTGAGGGTCGTAGCTTCCTGGGAGATGTTGCTTCCGTATCTGATCAGAAATTTTACCATCCTTCACTTAAACAGGATGAGGTACGAGGTAACCGGTCAGGCGCGCCTGATGACAGGTGGGCGGTCACAAACAAGGATACCTCGCTTGAATATCAGGTAATCACCGCATTGGTTGCAGCCAGCAGGTTATTAAGGGGATATAACGACGCGCTTGCAGAGGAATGTCTTGCCACTGCCATAAAGGCATGGGAATTCGAGCAAAACCATGAGCCTGTTATTCAGCCTAATGCATATGTTCCACAGCACCATGAATGGCAGGAGGTGCATGCTACATGTGAATTGCTTATAACTACGGAAGAGGATCGCTTCAGGTCAAGACTTTATGAATTGCTGCCGGTCATTAAAGACAATCCGGAAGAAGTAGGCTGGTCTGCAGCACGTGCTTTGAAAGCAATGAACGATCAGTCATTCGAAGATCAGGTTAAAGAAGCATTAGCATCATACGGGGAAAAGCTTGACGCAAGCCTTTCAGAAAATCCGTACGGTGTACCCTGGAGACCTCGCATATGGGGCATAGGATGGGACATACAGGAATACGCTATAGCCCAATACTATCTAAGTTCAATCTTTCCTGATCTCTTCAGCAGGGAAAATGTTTGTCGCGTAGTGAATTATGTCCTTGGATGCCACCCCGGATCAAGCACTTCGCTGGTTTCAGCCGTTGGTGCGCAATCAATCATTCCTGCATACGGTTTCAATATGCACTGGTGGTCCTATATACCGGGAGGAATGGTTTCCGGTACTGCACTTATAAGGCCCGATCTTCCGGAAATGAAAGAACCATTTCCTTACATCTGGCAACAGACCGAATATGTTATGCCCGGAGCTGCTTCATACATATTCTGCATACTGGCAGCTGACAAGCTTCTTAACGGATAAAATATCTGCAACATAAAATAACCTGACTATGAATAGAATAACGTTTCTTCTTGCCTTTTTTGCCGTAACATTGTCCATTTTGCTTGAAAGTTGCGGACAGCAATCCTCAGAAAATAAGCTTTCCTTAAATGACCAGGAGTATCTGTCAAAATCCGGACTGTCAGTCCTGGCATTTCATAATTTCTATACAACCGGGCATCAGGGCGGTATTGAGATCATTCAACATGACGAGCGTGTTGCTACGAACGGATTTATACGTATGCAGCCGGTTGAAGGACGGCGGCTTCCGAATCCCGACAGAGCCACCCGTGAAATTGACAGAAAAAGAAACGAAATAAGATCAACTGTCAGGTATGACGATTTTGATTTCGGTTACAAAGTTACCATCAGGCCTGAAGCGAACGGTTTCCGTCTGACAGTAGATCTCGACAAACCGATACCTTCAAACTGGGAGAACAGGCTCACCTTTGAGATGGAGATTTACCCCCCATTGTATTACGGAAAGACTTTTCAGATAGGCGAATCTTTCGGAATAGTGCCAAGGATGGCTGTAAGATCGGTTTACAGGGATGAGGAAGGATCATTAAAAGGCGAGATTATGGGCACGGGAAAATCACTTACCCTTGCAGGAGAAGATCCGTTAAGGAAACTGATGATAGAAAGCCTGAAGAATGAGATAATTCTGGCTGACGGCAGGGAGACCAGTAAAGGCGGATGGATTATGGTAAAATCCATTATTCCGGCAGGCGTGTCAGAAGGGGCTGTGGAATGGTTTGTCAGTCCGAATGTTATTGAAGGCTGGACGAGGGATCCGGTAATAGCTTTATCGCAGGTAGGATATCATCCGGATCAGGTTAAACAGGCAATAATCGAACTTGGCCCTTCAGGCAGCCGCCTGGGAAAAGCCAGCCTGATGAAGGTTACTGAAAAAGATGGATTGAATGAGGTTTTAGCAGCTGTTCCCTCACAATGGGGAAGGTTTCTGAGATATGACTATGCAATATTTGATTTTACTGAAATAAAAGAACCAGGAATGTATGTTGTCTGTTATGAAGATCAGAGATCAAATCCCTTTTCAATCGATTCGGATGTATTTCGCACAGGAGTATGGCAGCCGGCTCTTGAAGGTTATTTCCCTGTTCAGATGTGTCATATAAAGGTAAAAGAAGGCTCAGCTATATGGCACAATGCATGTCATCTTGATGACGCACTTCAGGCTCCGCTTGACATAGAGCATGTAGACGGATACAGGCAATACAAGGATGCTGAAACGAAATATCCGCCCATGACTACTGTTCCCTTCCTGAACCGTGGCGGCTGGCATGATGCCGGTGACGATGACCTGGCAGCAGGCTCACAGGCTGCAACCACTCATTATCTTGTACTGGCAAATGAGATTTGCAGTAATCAGACCGACCAGACCCTTGTCAACTTTGAGGACCTTTACGTTGAGATGAACACCCCCGATGGCATCCCCGATTTTGTCCAGCAGATAAAGCATGGGGCAATAAATCTGCTGTCGGGTTACAGGGCGGCCGGCCATAGTTTTGCCGGGATAATTGCAAACCGGGAAGGGCGGAACATTACAGGCGACTGGGCTTCACAAACCGATCAGCTATTCTATGACAGCAGGATGAAGCCCAACCAGAAAACACTGACTCATTCGGGTGTCAATGACGAAAGGTGGGTGTTTACAAACAAGGATACCGGCCTTGAGTATCTTGTATCTGCAGCTCTTGCTGCTTCGAGCAGGTCGCTGAGAGGTTTTGACGACAAACTTGCGGATGAGTGTCTTGAAACAGCCGGGAAAGCCTGGGATTTTGAGCAGAATCACGAGCCGGTCATACAGCGCAATGCTTATGTGCCGAGAAATACTAAAGTCCAGGAAATAATTGCAACGGCAGAATTATTATATACAACCGGAGAAGAAAAATATGCAACGCATATGATGAATCTTCTTCCGGCAATAAAGGAGAATATCGGTAATACGGCATGGTGTGTGGCCAGAGTTTCTGACAGGTTAAGTGATAACAGATTTAATGAGGATTTTATGGAAGCTCTGAAATCATATAAGATTACCCTCGATTCCACCCTGGCAGCCAATCCTTACGGAGTACCATGGAGGCCTGCCATCTGGGGAATAGGATGGGATATCCAGGAATATGCCCTGGAACACTATTTTCTGATCATGAAATACCCTGATCTGTTTGACAGAGAGCTTGTCCTGAGGGTAGTGAATTATGTGCTGGGATGCCATCCGGGTTCAAGCACCTCGCTGGTCTCAGGCGTGGGTGCTCATTCCATAACCAATGCATTTGGAGTCTACAGATTCCTTGAATCGTATATTCCTGGCGGAATGGTCTCGGGAACTGCATTGATACGACCTGATTATCCCGAACTCAAGGAAACCACACCATATCTCTGGCAACAATCTGAATACGTAATGCCAGGCGCTGCTTCATATATTTTCTGTGTCCTGGCTGCTGACAAGCTTCTTGGCGGAATATAATATTTATAATATTTTAATCATATTTGAATCCGCTTTTTATATTTTCTCTTATGTTTATATATTAATGAATTAACTCTAAACAGAATCTACACATGAAGACTCATTTTTCGAGGCGCAAGTTCATAAAAACATCTATTGTCTCTGCTCCTGCCGTTATACTTCCTGCTATCGGAGCTGCCAGCCCCGGGTCAATGAAGAAGAAGGCAAAATCAGGCCCTCTTCCCAAAAGAAGGCTGGGCAGGACAAACAGGATGGTGTCATGCGTTGGATTTGGCGGAGGATCCCGTTATACAAACTGGGTGGCAACTGACGAGATACTTCAGAAGCACATTGATCATGCAATATCACTCGGAATCACATACTTTGATGCAGCAAGGTCTTATGGCAACGGGTTGTGTGAGGAACGGTACGGAAAATTCCTTACGCCAAAGTACAGAAGCCAGATATTTCTTAATTCCAAAACCGGCCAGAGAACCTACGACGGTGTGATGAAAGACATTGAGATAACACTGAATACCCTAAAGACCGATTATCTTGATCTCTATTGCATGCACGCTATTGACAAGCCTGACGATGTAAACTCGCTCCAGAGTTCTTCAGGGGGTTACAAGGCTTTTCTGAAACTAAGGGATGAAGGTGTGGTGAAAAACATAGGGTTCTCTTTTCACAAATGGAATGAGGCATCCCAGAAATCTTTAAGGGAATTTGATGTGGATGTTGTCATGTGTGTTATTAATGCATCACGTTATAATGGGAATGAGGATGCGCTCATACCGCTAGCTTCTGAAAGGAATCTTGGCATAATAGCTATAAAGGTTATGGGGCAGAATGCTCTTATCGGCAATGTCTCAGGCGATGACCTTCTTAGATATGTTCTCAGTCTGCCTGTCAGTGTTGCCAATGTTGGGATGGATGGATTCGCACCGCTTGAATCCTGTACTGAAGTAGGAAGGGAACCTGTCATTGCAGAAAAAAATGCAAAGGAAATAGTCAGGAAACTTGACTTTGATCCGAGAATCACAAAACTTCCCTATTTCACCGGATAAAATGATTTGTTGATGGTCGCCTGATCCTCTATTCAGGATTTCTATACTTCTGCAAATGCAACAATATAGTTATGACCGTATTTTTTTGCACATTTGGGACAGGTTGTATAGTAGAAGTAATATTTTTTTGCCTTGTTCCCTTTTGAAGCGAGATATGCACTGAAATCCTTGAGGTATTTTGGTATATGATTATAGGGGCCATCATAAACCTTGCTTACGAAAGTACCGGTAAGGGAAACATTCTCTGCTCCCGGCACCTCTCTTGTAGTACTCATATAGAGTTCACTCTTCCAGGGTGACGGGTCATAAGCCAGAAGAAGAAAATCTTTCATTTCAGGTTCAGCACCGGCATCCCTGGCCTGTTTCCACATCCTGCCAACCACTTTTTCCATCATTGATGGGAGCGGCATATGGAAAAATTGCGGCAAATACTCTCTGATAAAGGGCTTGGCAGTCCATTCATGTGTTATGTTGTCCCATGGCGCAGTATCAAATACCGGACAGCATTCGGGTTCTGCTACATGATCATTCATCGAACTGTAGTTTTGGTTTTAACCAAGTTACGAATAATATTCCAATACTATTAGCCCTGAGATTTCAGAAAATCACCGGTATCAGGAAAAACAATCCCAGAAGGCCAATTGATCCAAGAATCATTCCTGCGCTTATCTTATGATTTTCAACTTTGTATATATTTTCCATCGGAACTGTCAATACCTGTTCCTTTATGATAACCGATGAAAGTGGGGATGCATAAATATTCACGTTACGGATCTTTTCGACATTTCTGCTGTCAAATATCTGCCCCATGAACATGTCGCCGGTTGAAGGCAGAGGTTTAACAATCCACACACTGTCATCTGCATGAAAATAATAAAGATCTCTCCAGTCCGGGCTTTTTGTTGAAGCTGTCGTTTCCGGGATCTTACTGGTTGGGGAACACGAATGATTAATGACAGCTGTTGTAAATAATCCTGTCAAAAGAAGGATTATGCTTATAGTTCTGATATTTATTGACATGTTGACATCATTTTATTCATTCTATTATTTCGGCATCATCGAATTTTTGTGCCGGGCGGCTGACATGGGTGTGCCTTACCCTGTGAATACTTTTACTTCCAAAAAAGCCCCAGCCTCCACTCCCCAGAAGGAATCCAAGTGCATAGAATCCCCCGTTGTTGTTGGGCGCGTACATGGTTATCTTGTCGCTGAACAGCATACCGATAAAATCGAAAGGAGCTATGAATCCATGCCATAAACCCCCGAAGAACCCGTATGTATGGCCTGTCAGGCACTGTTCAATTTCCTCGCTTCTGGCACATCCTGCTGCCAGGAAAAGAGCAAAGATAGCTGCCATTAGCAGTCTATGTCTTGTTGCAGGATTTATTTTCATAAATGTTTTCCACTTACACGGTTAATATCTTTAACATCGAACAGGGATAAGCTGACGGGCTTTCCTGAATGCTTCCTTTCATGTTCAAGCAGCCATTTTTTTCTTGCCAGTCCCCCTCCATATCCTGTTAAGCGTCCATTGCTTCCTATTACGCGATGACACGGTATCAGTATGGCTAATCTGTTCATCCCGTTAGCATTTGCAACTGCGCGAACTGATTCAGGACTATTGAGAGTAAAGGCTTGTTCCTTGTATGAGATTGTAAATCCATACTGAATCCTTTGAAGTTCTTTCCACACCTTTATCTGAAATTCCGTGCCCGAGAAGATCAATGGGACTGAAAAGCTTTTTCTAATACCTTCGAAATACTCCTCCATCTGTTCCTTTAAGGTCAGTAAGTGAATGTTCTCATTCTGAGTCATTATACTTCTAGCTGTCATAGTTTTTAATGCGTGCCCGGGCAGTGCCGTTTTGCTGTCGGAAAACAACATAAAGCTGATGCCAGTATCAGAAGCAGCGGCTGTCATTTCACCGACAGGCGTCTCAATACTCATAACTTCTGTTACTAAGTTTCCTGATTCTAAAGATTCTGCATCCAATGGGATCTTCAAAATATAAGTACATGTTATTTATAAACACACTCCTCGCCCCTGAAGCTCTCTATTTCAATTTCTCATCCCTTGGCTTTAAAAACCTTCCGTTCCTGAACCTCATGGCCGCCCAATCATTGTCGATGTTTAGCAGCCGGGTTCCAAAGAAACCTGCCTCATTTAGAGATTTCCATCGGAAATCTCTTTCAGATTCATTGTTTGTCCTTTTTGATTTCTTCCTGGGGTAGCAAAACCATAATACTCCGTCAGCGTAAAGATTGTGAAGGGCAGCCGGGGCAAGAACTTTAACATCTGCAGCTTTTTTCGCATAGCATATCATAAAGTCGTAAGGGTATCTGGGATCTATCTCTCCGTCTATCGTAATATCCGGCGTTTCGGTGAAAGCATCAGTGATGGTATTATTCTGTGGGTTGATTATCGCTATCCTTTTCTGACCTTTATAGTTAAGCCTTTTCAGTAAAGTATTCATTTTTACCCCTGTTTGAATTGCCAAATTAGCAAAAATATGCATTTGATGGTGCACAATGTTAAACTTACGGGATTGGCGCAGGCTAATCTGCTTACCATCAATAAGCAGCGTTGCATTGGTCAAGCTATTTTGACAAGGCCGGATTTAATGATTAATATAATATCTATTAAAACACTGCAAAAAAGTGCTATCTTTGTAAAATCAAAAATGGGGTGCCTTAATACTTCGGGCTGAGATCATACCCTTGAACCTGATCCGGATAATGCCGGCGGAGGGAAGTGAGAGTATCAACAAAATCCAGCCTTGCATAATTCCTCATTCTTGATTTCAGTTCATAATTGATTTTATTATTGGCTGTGAGAAAGAATATTTGGATCTTATTCCTGTCGGTATTTTTACTGATGCCCCCTGAATTATATGGACAGAAGCATGCTTCTGTAATAAAAGGAAGAGTTACCGATACAATGTCAAATCCGCTTGGAGGGGCAGCCATAACTATTGCCGGTACATTCAAGGGTGTGTATTCCGGGCCGGACGGATCATTTACCATTGGCGAGCTCAAGGATGGCCATTATTCCGTGAGTTTTTCATTTATTGGGTACGAAGCAAGAACTATTGAGGTTGATCTGAAGGGCGAGGCATTTGTTGAGGTTGCCATGGTACAAAAGCAGATTATAACAGGCGAGGTGATTGTTAACGCTACGAGGGCAGGAAACCGTTCGCCAATGGCTTACAGCAACCTGGAAAGCGATGAGCTGAAAAAGCTGAATGCCGGCCAGGACCTTCCCTTTCTTCTCAGCCTTACTCCGTCTCTTGTAGAAACTTCAGAATCGGGAACAGGCATTGGCTACACAAGCTTAAGGATCAGGGGCACTGATGCAAGCAGGATAAACGTGACCATTGACGGGATACCGCTTAACGACCCGGAGTCACAGCAGGTTTTCTGGGTAGATCTTCCTGATCTTGCGTCATCAGTTGATAATATCCAGGTGCAGCGTGGAGTAGGCACATCTTCAAACGGAGCAGGAGCATTCGGGGCATCAATAAACATTCAAACTAAAGGCATTGAAAATGAACCTTTTGCAGAAATAAATTCCGCTGCCGGCTCATTTTCAACAATAAAAAATAGTGTTGCAGCAGGGACAGGCCTACTTGCAGGCAAATTTGCCATGCAGATGCGCCTTTCTGATCTCAGAAGCAATGGATTTATAAGCAGGACCGGGTCGGAACACCGGTCGGCATACATCAGCGGTGTATACAGGACCGACAAATCAATGCTTAAAGCAAACCTCCTGTTTGGAAAGGAGTATACCGGCATCGGATGGTGGGGAGTGCCTCAGGAAAAACTGGCTGACGATCGCAGGTATAATCCTGCAGGTGAATACACTGATGAGAACGGTATAACTCATTATTATGACAACGAGAGCGATAACTATGTACAGAATCATTACCAGCTTATATATAACCTGAAAATAAGCGACAGGATCACGGCAAATGCTGCAATTCATTATACCAGGGGAGAAGGCTACTATGAGGAGTTTAAGGAGGACAGGCTGCTGTCTGATTATGGGCTTCCCGTTTTTGATCCAGATGGTCTGGCGATAAGTGAAACAGATCTTATCAGAAGGAAATGGATGTCTAATGATTTTTATGGAATGGTCTGGTCAATGAAATACACTGGCAGAAGGTATGAAGCATCATTTGGCGGGGGAATGAATATTTTTACCGGTGACCATTTCGGAAGGATAATATGGATGAGATATGCTGGTAATACTGACAAGGACTACCAGTGGTACTTCAATAACGGAAATAAGGGAGAAATAAGCCTGTTTTCAAAACTCAGCTATTCTTTGACTGAAGATCTTGCATTTTTCGGAGACCTTCAATACAGGCACATTAGTTACGACCTGAGCGGTAACGATGACGATCTCAAGGATATTTCACAGTTTCACAGATACAGTTTCCTTAATCCCAAAGCAGGCTTGTTCCTTAAAACGGATGAACATAATGAGGCTTTTGTTTCGTTTTCCGTTGCCGGCAGGGAACCAACCAGAACTGATTTTAAGGAAGCTTCAGGAGACCCTGATGCAATGCCTCTTCCTGAGAAGCTGTTTGATGCCGAAGCCGGATATAAATTTACAGGAGAAAAGTTTCTCATGTCGTTAAACTTATTCTGGATGAATTACCGCGATCAGCTTGTTCCAACCGGTGAACTCAGCAGTGCGGGTTATCCCATTCAAACCAATGTGGAAAGGAGTTACAGAACAGGAATAGAACTTGGTACTGGTATTCTCATTTCAGGATCAGCCGGCTGGGATGCAAATATCACACTCAGCAGGAATAAAATATCTGACTTCACGGAATATTACACAAACTATAATACAACCGACTGGACACAGGAATATAGGAGCAGAAAACTAGGAACTGTTGATCTTGCTTATTCCCCGGCAGTTATTGCCGGAAGCGACCTGTGGTTTAAGCCGCATCGAATGGTTACAATTCATCTTGTTAGCAAGTATGTTGGAAAACAATATTTTGACAATACAATGAATGAAACCAGAAAGCTGGACCCATATTTCGTAAATAACATCCGGGTGGATTTCAGCAATTTGTTTGGCAGGATCAGGAATTCCGAGTTCCAGATCTTTGTGAATAATGTTTTCAATGCAGAGTATGAAAGTAATGCTTATGGCGGAAACTGGTTTGAAGACGGCATTGAAAAGACCTGGGCATACTATTTCCCTCAGGCCGGAACAAATTTCCTGGTTAAGTTCGGGCTTAAGTTCTGACAGAAGTTTGATTTTATTATGAATTGGATTTATAATAACTGGATTGAAATATTTGGTGCGGCAGCCGGAATAATCTATGTATTTCTTGAAATCAGGCAGAACATACTTTTATGGCCTGTAGGAATAGTCACATCGGCAGTTTACATATATGTTTTTTTTACCGGGAAGATATATGCCGACATGAGCCTGCAGGGATATTATCTTGTTATCAGCTTCGTTGGATGGTACTGGTGGATCAGTGGAACAAGTCTTCAACGCAGCCAGAGCACTCAGGAACATCAGGACAGGAGAGTAGAAGAAGATGTGAAAATGGAAAAGGGAGGTCTAAGGGTGACAAGAATAAATTTCCGGACAGGTATAATTCTGGCATTCGTATTTTTTCTGCTGTTATCAATAATGTGGCTTGTACTTTCCCGCCTCACAGACTCACCCATTCCCCTGTGGGATTCCATAATAACATCTCTTTCGATAGTTGCAACCTGGATGCTGGCAAGGAAGATCTATGAACACTGGTTCCTGTGGATTGTTGTGAATATTTTATCAGCAGGTCTGTTTTTAACAAGGGGATTATTTCCAACAATGATATTGTACCTGGTTTATTTCATAATGTCGTTCGTGGGCCTGGCTGAATGGAAAAGGATCATGATAAAGGAGCCTGCATGATAAATGTAAACAGGATACGAAGCCAGAATCCTGAAAAGATATTAACCTCGAATTGAATTCTATCGATGACTATTATTCTTGCAGACGGGAGATTCCCACAACACGAGATTCCACTTGGATTTCTGAATAAAGCAGAGCATATAATCTGTTGTGATGGCAGTGCTGAAATACTTCTTGCAAAAGGTTTAGTACCTGAGGCTATTGTAGGGGATCTTGATTCACTGTCGGGCGATACCGCATCAAAGTTTACAGATCGCCTTTTCAGAGATACCGACCAGGAGACAAATGACCTTACGAAGGCTGTTCAATGGTGTTCAGGGAAAGGGTATAGCGATATTGTAATCCTTGGAGCCACTGGGAAAAGAGAGGATCATACCATAGGAAATATCTCCCTCCTGGCGGAATATGCACGCCTGGTAAAGATTAAGATGGTCACCGACACAGGTACTTTTATCCCGTTGCTGAAAGGCTGTGAGGTCAGTTCCTTCCCAGGCCAGAAGGTTTCGATTTTTTCCATAGACCCGGAGACAAAAATCACTTCTGAAGGATTGAGATACAGACTTGATGATCTGAAGCTCAGGAACTGGTGGCGTGCTACATTGAATGAGGCTGAAGGTCACTCATTCAGGCTCAGATTTACCGGAGGGCCTGTGCTGTTATACCTTGCATTCAGTGATGTTTGATTTGTTCAGCAGGTCATTATGCCATCGGATTCCTATATCATAATGACAAAATGAATTCAAAATGCATCCGGGTCTGTCTTCAGATCCGGTTTATCTGATTGTGATCTCTTTCACCAGGTTAATAAGCTGTACCCTGCTTTTAACATTTGTCTTTATGTAAATGCGATGAGTATGATCTTTAACGGTTTGCAGGGTTATAAACAACCGTTCAGATATCTCTTTATTGCTGAGGCCATTACAAATTTCCCTGATAATGTCAGATTCGCGGGGTGATATTTCGTATTTCCTGCAGAATTCTTCATACGTGATATCATAGGCCGGGATATCAGGGGTCATTGTGCCATAACTAAAGTAGAAAGGGATGAATGTATTCCCGATGAAAAAGACCAGGGCGAAAATAGCTCCAAGAAGTTCCTGGCCTTCATAAAAGAACAACGGAATGCATTGTGCTGTCATGATAAGGAATATGGCGGGAGCCAGTACTTTCTTGCTGCTGGTATTGGTGATGAGCTTTCTTTCAGGCGAAAAGTGCAAAATAAAAGCTGCAATGAAATAATAAGCAAGGTTCATGATTATGTAATAGTACCTTATTACAGCTGTTGTTTTGAGTCCGTCTGATACAGCAATAAAATATCCTATCGCTGAAAGAATGGAGAAATTGGCAAAGAGGAACCAAAAGATGAAAGCTCCTCCTGTTTTTCTTCCGGTGAGACTCATCGTGAACCTTAAAAGCATGAGCCAGGCAAACACAAGGAAAGGAAGTCCGAGGAGGACTGAAACATCTGATATTTTTCCAAGGGCGGCTTCTGAAACCTGCTGAGAAAGCAATGTCCTGATAAGAACCTGCCCCCATATTACATAAAATCCGAAAGTATAGATGAAGACCTGGAAATAAAGAAGATAGGTGAATGCATCTGATCTGTTTCTGCTCCTTAGCCTTGTAGCCAATATGATTCCGCCGGCAGCAAGGGCTACTGATACAATAAAAACAAGATAAAGGAGGATTGTAATCATAACATAAAGATAAGCAAAGAGCATAAAAGGGCAACACTACTTTAGTATTGCCGGCGAAACTTAAGTAGGATTCTGAAAATTCACTACTATAGTATGCATTATGATTAAAATCAGTGGTTTACATTTGACTCAACAAAACTTGATAAAAACATGAATAAAATGGAAACACAAAAAGATTACAAATTAATCCCAACTTTCGGGAATAGTTTCGGAACCGGATGGCAGGTGATGACAGACAATTTTCTAAGGCTTTTCCTGGTTGTGCTTGTTCTGGCTATTACAGCAGCCCCTTTTCATCTGTTTGATTTTAAATTCGATATTGACGATTTACATTTTCTTTCCTCAGACATGAAACACGACATCGGGAATCTGGTTGAAATAGGTACGCTTGGTGCGTTTGCTGCTTTTTTCGGATTTATAGCTCTACTTTATGCTTTCCTTGTGGCACCTGTTTTTTCCTATGGGGGAGATATGATTTTCGTTCAGGCGGTCAGGCAGATCAAACCGGATTTTGAGATCCTCGTTAGAGGTTTCTGGGAAAACTACCTTTATATAATATTAGCCAATCTCCTTGTTGTCGCTCTTATTGTTCTCGGATTCTTCGCACTGATTGTACCGGGAATAATTATTGCCTGCAGACTCGTCTTTACTTCTTATATTGTTATGGACAAGAAACTAGACCCTATCGAGGCAGTAGAGTTAAGCTGGAAGCTTACACGCGGTCACGGATGGCGAATTTTCCTTATGGGTATTGTTTCATTCTTTATTCTCATATTCGGATTGATGATGCTCATTGTTGGAATCTTCCCGGCAATAATCTGGATATCTTCTTCCTTTGCATCCCTTTACCAGTCTGTTTTGCTGGAAAAGGAAAAGCCGGAAGAAGTTGCTGCCGAATAGGTTTTCCGACAGAGTCTATTGTAAACAGGTACAGAGGTTGTTGCGAATCCGGGTTTAATAATCAATATAGATTTTGATTCTTGATATTAAAACTTTGGCTTCTTCAACAGCCTTTGCTTTTATAAAAATTCGTAATTTTGATATCCAATCTCAAAATCCTAGTCAAATGAAAATAAGAAGTTCAATAATTCTGATGGCATTTGCCATGGCAATGCCATTTTCTTCTAATGCCCAGGTTGGAAGCATTTTAAGGAATAAATTGAATAAAGCTATCAATAAAGAGATAGAAACCAGGGCAGACAGTGCAATCAATAAAAAAGCCGAAGAAGCTCAGGCTGATCAGGATGACCAGCAGGCCAGGCCAAGAGGGTTGGGCATGGGTATCCTTGGCGGCAAGACAGACATCAAGCATAATGATGAATATAATTTCACCGGGAGGATGCATATGATAATGGAATCATATGACAAGAAGGATGTAATTAAATCGGATTACTTTACATATTTCAATCCAAATACACTTAGTGCTGCAATCGAAGTCAGAGTGGCTGAATCAGGTAAGGGTGAATCATCAATCCCGTCAGTATTTATTTTCGATGGTGAGAACCGTTGTTTTATGATGCTTATGCAGGGAGAAGGCACCAAGACCGGTATCATTTCAACGATCCCTGACGATTCAACCCTGACTGCCCAGTCAAAAACCCAGAAAGCTGCCGGAAATGAAAACCTGATTATTACCAAGACCGGAAACACCAAAACGATCGCCGGATACAAATGCGATGAGTATAAGGTTGTAGATCCGGAAGAGGATGGCTATTCAAATGTCTGGATGACAAAAGATGTCAGGATAAAGGCCGACAAGCGAAACTGGGGAAAGGCAGGCATGCCTGACTATTATAATTATCCGGAATTTGAAGGATCGGTGATGCTTGCTTTTGAAGGTTATGACAAAAGCAACAGTCTTACAATGAAAATGGAAACCAGGGAAATAAACGAGAATTACAAGCACTCTGTATCAACTGTCGGGTATTCATTCATGAAGATGAATTTCGGCCAGGCAGGTAAAAGATAGACTTTCCCTTGTCATTGAGCCCGATAGAACGCCGGCAAAAGACCGAAGTGAACCAATAAGTACATTCAGGCCTCAGACCGGTGTAAATATCAGGAGTTGTAAAGCATTAATGAATGATACCGGCCGGATTTGATCCGGTTAGAGTTTTTTCAGCCGGGCAAACCTGAGCAGAAGTTTCCGGGTTCCCTCACTTTCAAAATCAACTGTGGCGGTGGTGTTTGGAGGCTTGCCATCGATGCTTGTTATCAATCCTTTCCCAAACCTGTTATGCTCAACCTGATCACCTTCTGAAAATTCTGATGGATCACATGATCCGCAGGATATGTCTTCTGCCTTACTGGAAGAAGTTAGCTTCCTCAACCTGCTTGAAGGTATGCGAAAATGATTTTCTTCACGGAGCGTGGAAGTCGTTCTTTCAGTATTTTGTTTGATTGTGAATGGCCTGCCTCCGGTCTGAGGGTAACTTATGTACTTATTGTCAATCTCTTTCAGAAACCTGCTTGGATTGCTTCTTTCAAGGTTGCCCCACTTGTACCTGTTGAGGGCATAACTTAGAGTTGCAAGTTTCTCAGCCCTTGTGAGAGCGACATAAAAAAGACGCCTTTCCTCCTCAAGTTCCCTGGGATTCCCTGCTGACATGGGAGACGGGAACAGTGTGTCTTCCATGCCGGCAATGTAAACATTCCTGAATTCGAGGCCTTTTGCAGAATGCATGGTCATCAGGGTGACCTTGTCGCGATCCTCTTCCTTGTCATTATCCTGATCAGTCAGCAGGGCGACATTGGCCATATATGCCTCCAGAACGGAGGATTCTCCATTTGTTTCAGCCGACTCGGTGAAAACCTTGATTCCGTTTAGAAGCTCTTCAAGGTTTTCGTACCTGCTGACTTCCTCGGGAGAGTGTCCTTCTCTCAACTCCTTCATAATACCTGACGATACAGCAATTTCCCTGGCTTTGTTATAGGCATCTGCCACCTGGATATCAAGCGCCATAGTTTCAATCAAACCGGTAAAGTCGGAAAGCTTTTTAACCGTGCCGGCATTGAAGTATGAACTATACAGCGAAGCGTCTTTAATTACCGCCCAAGGGGATAGATTATTCGCTGATGCCAGTTCAAATATTCTCTGTAAAGTTGTATCACCTATGCCTCTCTTTGGATAGTTGATCGTCCTTCTTATTGCTTCTTCGTCATCGTGATTGATGATAATTCTGAAATAAGCCAGGATGTCCTTTATTTCCTTGCGTTCATAGAATGACAATCCACCATATATTTTATATGGTATGTTCTTCCTTCTGAGAGTTTCTTCGAATATCCTCGACTGGGCATTGGTCCTGTAAAGAATGGCAAAATCAGACCATCTGAGCTGGTTTGAGTATTTTCTGTCGAAAATGTCGGATGAAATAAGAAATCCTTCTTCAGTGTCGGTCATGGCCTGCATGACCTGTATCTTATCACCCTCTTCATTCTTTGAGAAAACCGTTTTTTTGATCTGGTCTTCGTTATTTTCCATTATTTTGTTTGCGGCATCGACAATAGTCTTCGTCGACCGGTAGTTCTGTTCAAGTTTATAAAGCCGGTAATCGGTATAGTCGTTTCTGAATTCGAGAATGTTTTCAATTCGGGCGCCCCTGAAAGAATATATACTCTGGGCATCATCACCAACAACGCAAATATTCCTGTGAGCTGAAGCAAGCTTTTTGATAATCAGGTACTGGGCATAGTTAGTATCCTGGTATTCATCTACAAGAATATATGAGAATTTCTGCTGGTATTTCTCCAGTACGTCAGGAAAATCGCGAAACAGGATATTCGTATTAAGCAAAAGATCATCAAAGTCCATAGCATTTGCCTTATAGCATCTTGCGGCGTAGGATCTGTATATTTCAGCAAGAAGCGGCATTCTGCTTGACTTGTCATATTCGTAAGTGGCTGAATCGGATGAATAGATACTTGCCGTTACCAGGTTATTCTTTGCAGCTGATATTCTTGAAGCTATAATGCCCGGTTTATATGTATTGTCATCAAGGTTGAGCTCTTTGATAATTGCTCTTATCAGGCTTTTAGAATCAGATGAATCGTAAATGGTGTAGTTTGGCTTGTAACCAAGCTTATCACCCTCTGTCCTCAGAATTTTGGCAAAAATTGAGTGGAATGTTCCCATCCACAGATATCGTGCTGTTTCGGGATCTATGATCCTTGCTATCCTTTCCTTCATTTCGCGTGCCGCCTTGTTGGTGAAAGTCAAAGCAAGGATCCTGTGCGGTGGTATTCCGTTATGAAGCAGGTGAACTATCCTGTAGGTGAGTACCCTTGTTTTTCCCGCTCCTGCACCGGCAATCACCAGGGAAGGTCCTTCATAGTTAATTACAGCCTGTTTCTGAGCTTCATTCAGGTCGTTAAGATAGTTGTAAGTCATAGTTATTTGTTAACAGCATGCAGGGCGTGGCAAATTTAGCAATATCAGGGCCAAAGAAAGTATCTGATCAACAGGAAAACCTGATTTTTTATCAACAATAATTCCGGATGATACCGGGTTTAGGGATGCTTGGCTTATCTTAGCAACATAGTATATTTCCGTTAATCATCGAGATGACAAGACGTGAACGTTTGATTGCGACAATGAAGGGAGAGGCTGTTGACCGGCCGGCAGTCAGCTTTTACGAAATAGGAGGATTCTCAGTCGATGCCTCCGATCCTGATGAGTATAATATTTACAATTCGCCTTCCTGGCTGCCTTTGCTCAGACTTGCAGAAGATCATACTGATATAATAAGAATGGTGAGCCCGGTAAGGGCACAGTCGCATCTGTCGTGGGCAGGAAACGCATCTGCTGACACCAGGAGGCAGTATGTTAAGGAAGAAACATGGGAGGACAATGGCAGTCGTTTTACAAGACTGACATACAAGGCAGGAAGCAGGGAATTGACTACCATATCGCGGCGCGACATGGAAATAGATACTGTCTGGGTTACAGAGCCATTGCTTAAAAGCAGTGAAGACGTTAAGCTCTTCCTTGGATTGCCTGATGAGATATTTGAAGAGACCCTCAATATCAGCCATTTGGAGGATCAGGAAAAGATGCTGGCCGACAGGGGAATAGTTATGGTTGATACAGAAGATCCCGTTTGCGCTGCTGCATCTCTCTTCAACCTTGAGGACTTTACGCTGTTTGCTCTGACTGAGAAAGTTCTTTGCTGCAAGCTCATGGAAAAACATGCCCGGTATATTTATAAACGCACCGAAGAGGCGGCAAGAGATTTCCCGGGAAGGCTGTGGCGCATTTATGGCCCCGAATATATCACGGAACCATTCCTGCCTCCGTCTCTTTTTGAAGAGTATGTGGTAAGATATACCTCTCCCATGGTAAAAATCATTAAGGAATATGGAGGTTATGTACGGATACATTCTCATGGCAGGATAAAAGGGGTGCTTGATCATATCGTAAAAATGGGAGCTGATGCAATCGATCCGATAGAACCACCTCCTCACGGAGATATCTATCTTAGTGATATTAGAAAGGAATATGGCGAACAACTGGTACTTTTTGGTAATATAGAAATAACAGATATCGAAAATTTACCGTCAGAGAATTTCAGGAATGTGGTCAAAAAGACCCTGGCTGATGGTACCTCAGGCAAGGGAAGGGGCTTTGTTCTTATGCCTTCAGCTTCTCCTTACGGGAGGGAAATTTCAGAACTTACGCTTAGGAATTATAAGATAATGATTGAGGAATGCGGACCATGAAAGGAATCCTGATATTTTTTCCTGTGCTCCTTTATTTCAGCTGCACACCTGGTGAGAAGGAGCCGGTCTCTTCAATGAGGCTTTGGTATTCAGAACCAGCCAATTCATCGGTACCTGATGTTAAAGACGGATGGCAGAATGATCCGGAATGGCTTAAAGCCTTGCCGGTAGGCAATGGTTTCATCGGAGCCATGGTGTTTGGCGATGTGAATAAGGAAAGGATCCAGCTGAACGAGAAAAGTCTCTGGTCAGGAAGCCCTGACGACAATGATAATCCAAATGCTTTTGCCTCCCTGGAAAAAATAAGGGAGTTGCTTTTTGCAGGAAAATACAGGGAAGCAACAGAACTTACATTGAAAACTCAGGTATGCAAGGGTGCAGGTTCAGGTCATGGTAATGGTGCCGATGTTCCTTTCGGATGTTTTCAGACTCTTGGTGACCTGTGGCTAAACTTCGGGGATTCTTCTGAATACAGTGGATATCACCGGGAATTAAACCTCGACAGCGGCCTGGTAAAGGTTTCATATACAAAGAACAATATAAGGTTCAGACGTGAAATATTTGCAAGCTATCCCGACAGGATTCTCGTTATGCATCTTACGTCTGATAAAGCGGGAGCATTGAGTTTCAGAAGCTTTCTCAGCAGGCCTGAGAGGTTTGCAGTATCTTCTGAAGGAGACCATCTGCTAATGTCGGGCAGGCTGGCCGATGGTAAAGGAGGAGAGCGAACGACTTATGCTGTTCGCCTGAAGGCCTTGTCAAAAGGAGGGAAAATAGAATGTTCTGATGGCGTTCTGGAAATTAGCAATGCAAGCGAGGTGTTACTGATAATGACAGCTTCAACAGATTACAGGCAGGATTATCCCGGTTTCAGGGGCGAGGATCCCCTGACTGCCTCCCTGGATCAGCTTAACAGGGCCTCTGCATTTTCATATGGCGAATTACTGAAAAGACATACAGATGATTACAGATCCCTTTATAGCAAGGCAAGCCTGAAGCTTTCGGATAACAGTATTGATACGATTCCTACTGATATACGGTTGATCAGGCAAGAGGAAGGTAGTGACGATCTGCACCTGCAGGAGATCTACTTCCAGTATGGGAGGTACCTCCTGATATCCTCCTCCCGTAACGGTTCATTGCCAGCCAATTTGCAGGGTATATGGGCAAACAAGATCCAGACTCCCTGGAATTGTGATTATCATACCGATATCAATGTCCAGATGAATTACTGGCCTGCTGATGTCACAAACCTTTCAGAGTGCTATGAACCGCTGGTAAGCCTAATTGGATCCCTTGCGGAACCTGGCAAAAGAACGGCGGAAGTGCATTATAATGCCAGAGGCTGGTGTGTTCATCCCATAACAAATGTGTGGGGATTCACTTCACCCGGAGAACACCCTGGCTGGGGAATGCACGTTGGAGCCGGGGGCTGGCTGTGTCAGCATCTGTGGGATCATTATGCCTATACTCCTGACAGGGAATATCTTGAGACTGTTTATCCGGTAATGCTGGAATCTGCCCGGTTTTATCTCGACTGGCTGGTGAAGGACCCGGTTACAGGGAAGCTCGTTTCGGGTCCTGCTGCCTCTCCAGAAAATACTTTCATTGCTCCTGACGGATCAACCGCCCAGATCAGTATGGGTCCGTCACATGACCAGGAAGTGATATACGAGCTCTTTGCAAATGTACTTGAAGCTTCGAGAGTGATGGGACATTCAGATCCTCTGATTGCCCGAATTGACTCTGCGATGGCCAACATGGCTATGCCCCGGATAGGATCTGACGGACGGCTTATGGAATGGAGGGAGGAATTCATAGAAACTGAGCCAACTCACCGTCATGTATCGCATCTGTACATGCTCCATCCCGGCAGTCAGATTGATCCTCTTACAATGCCTGATCTTGCTGAAGCGGCAAAAAAAAGTCTCGAAGCAAGAACCGATAATGGTACAGGGTGGTCGTTGGCGTGGAAGATTAACTTCCGGGCAAGACTCAGGGAAGGGAATCATGCCTACTCATTGTTGAAAAAACTGCTACGCCCGATTGACAACTTTTCAACAAATATGTCGGATGCGGGAGGAACATATCAAAACCTTTTTTGCGGCCATCCGCCGTTTCAGATAGATGGCAACTTCGGAGCAACTTCAGGCATTGCGGAGATGCTTCTTCAAAGTCATTTAAGGAAGGGTGGCGGCTATGTACTGCATATCCTTCCTGCACTGCCCGATGCCTGGCAGGATGGCGAGGTGAAAGGATTCCGGGCGCGGGGTGGTTTCGAAGCAAGCTTTTCCTGGAAAAACGGAATGCTTGTGTCATGCAAAATAAAATCACTGGCAGGCAGTAATTTAAGAATTAATTATAACGATACGGAATTAGTTATGACTACCAGGCCCGGAAAAACCTATATACTTGAAGATAAGCTGCTAAATTAATAATACTTCAGGCTGCAATGAGAAGACTCGCAGGTCTGTTGTTCATATTTTTAATTCTGGTCTGTCGTATGGAAAGCACTAGGGAAAATGTTCATTAAACAGAATGCTGTTGTTTACCATTACTAATGCACGACTGGTGATCAGGGAAGGATAATATCACAGGCAGCATCGAAAGATCTTAAAAATAAACAGTCTGACAAATGAAATCGCTTTTAAAATATCCGGTTATTTTCTTCCTGATTTTCATTTCATCCTGTTCAGGAGACTATTGCCCTCCGGGATATCCTGACCGCTTGCCTGACCTGGATGTCCTGCCTGGTTTCAGAAAACCTCCTTCCGGGTATGGAGAAGTTCCCTTCTGGTGGTGGACAGGCGATACACTTGCAAGCGATAGGCTGATTCATCAGATCACCGAATTACATAAGAAAGGAATAAGTGGCGTGCAGGTCAATTATTCACATCTCGACACCCCGGGATGGCTGACAGATGAGAACTATCCCGGTATTTTTACTGAGGAATGGTGGAATATCTATTCACAGATTTCACGTGAATGCTCAAAAAACGGAATGGGAATAGGATTAAGCACTTATACTCTTGACTGGCCCAGGGGGGCTAAAAACCTTTTTTACAGGCTTTTTTATCATAATCCGGCATTAAATGCATTTGAGATCAGGCATTTGATACGAGGACGCTATAAAGGAAGGGATAAGATATCCATTACACTTGCATCAGATTCTCTGACCCTGGTTACAAGCTCATGGGCAGAGTTAAGCAAGTATAAGGTCATGCCTGAGAGAATAGCTGTCTATGCATATCCTGTTCAGGATAACATTACAAAGACTGACGGGACAGACCTGCAGGGATATATCACCTCTGACCAGCTGGAATGGAATGTACCTGAAGGTGAATGGGAGGTGTGGGAATATCAGGCTGTAAGGCGACCCGGAACCCTGAATCCTCTACTGGCTGGCTCGGGTGATACCGTGATAGCCGGCTTCTTTCAACCGTTTGAAGACAGGGCTGGTTCATCCGAAGGATTGAATTATTTCTTCAATGATGAATTGCATCTCGGTGCAGGTAAATTTGCATGGAATCAAGACTTTGCTCAGGAATTCAGAGATCGTAAAGGATATGACCTTTTCAGGTTTCTCCCCGCAATGTGGATTGATGTCGGAAACATTACACCCAAAGTCAGGATGGATTATGCCGATGTTCGCATGGCATTGATGGAGGAACGCTACTTTATGCCAATATATAAGTGGCACGAGATCCGGGGGATGATATTCGGATGCGATTCGGAAAGCAGAGGACTTGATCCTTCTGAGTTCGGCGACTATTTCAGGGCCACCCGTTGGTACACCGCACCAGGACATGACACACCTGGAGGGAAAGCTGACCTTATAAAAGGCAAAATCTCGTCTTCCATTGCAAACCTCTATCAACGGCCAAGGGTTTGGCTAGAAGGATATCACAGCCTTGGCTGGGGAGCTGCACCGGAACAGCTGATGCAGGCAACCTGTGAGAATTACCTGTATGGATGCACTCTACTGAACCTCCACGGCCTCTATTACACCACTTATGGGTCCTTTTGGGAATGGGCCCCGCCTTGCTATCATTTCCGCATGCCTTACTGGGGACATATGGGAACATTCCTGGATTATTTTGAGCGCCTGTCGTATCTTCTCAGCCAGGGACATGCCGTGAATGATGTTGCTGTTATTTACCCTGTGGCTCCCTATGAGGCAGAAATGGACGGAGAAAAAGCCAGGGATACTGCTTTCGAACTGGGTCGCAGTCTTATGGCTGAGGGAATAAGCTTTGAGTTCATCGATAACGAATCTCTTGCCAATGCCGTTGTGGAAGATGGCCTGCTAAGGGTTAATGAAGCAGGTTCCGAATACCGTGCACTTGTTTTTCCTGATATGAGCGCAGTACGCTGGCAAAGTATCGAAAAAGCTGCAGCATTTGCGGTAGAAGGAGGCAAGGTTTACACAACAGGTATTCTTCCATCAGCCTCCGACAGAACAGGAAGAGAGGATCCCGAACTGGAAATGATGAATGACAAAGCTTTCACTCCTGAGAGGCGTATGCCGGATGTGAGACATACAGTTGAGGCTCTGTCCAAAGCTTTTGTTCAGGATGTAACGAGCACCGGAGAAAGGGTGAGAGCCCTTCATCGCAAATCTGGATTCAGGGATGTGTACATGGTGATGAATGCCAGGCCAGGTTCAGTGGTTGAATTCAGGGCAAAAGGCGCTGCAGAGCTCTGGGATCCATGGACCGGAAAAACCCTGCCATTGAGAGTGGTTAAGGAGACTGCTACAGGTACTCAGGTTGAGATGCCTCTGGAGCAATACCAAGCAGCCATCGTGGTTTTTACGCCTGGAAGAAAGCATGCAAACCCTCAATCCGGGGAGGAGCTTTCTGTTAAAGAAATAACACTACCCCTGCAATGGACTGTGAGATTCGTTCCAACTATGGATAACAGATGGGGAGATTTCAGAATTCCCGTGACAGAAGCATGCAGGATGATCGGGCTGGAAGCACGACGTTTTAAATGGACCAGGGAAGATGAAAGGCTGTCAAATACAGCCATGCTGCCCGAAACTGACGACAGCAATTGGGAGACAAAATTGCATGGCTTTGGCACCCAGTTCTATGTGCTGGGTCCTGTTCCGGATGAGGTTAAAACCATTGAACTGGAGAAAGACCTTAGCCGTTTGAAAATGATTGATCCAAAATTGCCTGTGAAAGCGGGAAAACATTTATTTCACTGGCAGCCGTACGATATGTCATGGCGATGGGGAAAGGAAGGCGACCAGGGACATCAGGGCTACCATGGCCTGAAACGTACGGTAACAGATGATTTCATTTGCCTTGGGAAAAGGGAGGAAGCCCTGAACGAGACCAGGTACATCGATGAGGTTAATGAAGGGAAATACTATTTGTGGACAACAGCATCTGTAGAAGAGCCTGTTCTCGCTGATGCTGTTTTCAGCAGGGAGGCCCCGGCTGACAGGAGCCATACATCACCGGTACTGACCCCATCGACGGTATACGTCAATGGCAGCCTGGTATCCGGCAAATACTCCGGAATAAGCCTGAATGCTGGATCAAATCCTGTGCTTGTTCGTTATGACCATGGAGGACGGGGACATTTTGTTCTCAGGAAGCATGGTGCACCCTCGCCGGAAAAAAGACAACCATTGTCCATGAGATGGGCAAACGACAAGGGATTGATCACTTTTGATGTTTCAGCAGGCGGAAAATCTGCCGAATGGTTCAGGTTCCTGACAGCTCCGGGCACCATGGCACTATCGCTGAATGCATATGGAAAAGCGGAGGTCTGGCTCGACGGTGTGGCCATGAAAAATGAAAAGGAAGGATATTTCACGGCACAGATTATTCCTTCGGAGTCGGCAGTTGTTGCTATACGTGTTATTCCCGGCCATTTCGGCATTACCGGAGGGAGCCTTATTCCTGAGCCTGTCGTGGTGGAAACCACAGGAGATGGAATCATGGATCTGGGAGACTGGTCAGAATCAGGCATACTGAATAACTACTCGGGAGGAGTATGCTACAGCTGCGAAGTATCTCTCTCAGCGGAGGAAGCTGAAACAGATGAGGTGGTTCTTGATCTGGGTGATGTTGCAGGAACTGCCGGGATTCTTGTGAACGGAAAGGAAGCAGGAACAAGAGTAACCCCGCCATGGAGGATGGAAGTAACCAAACTTGTGAGAAAAGGGGTTAACAGGATTGAAGTGCTTGTATATAATACCCTTGCAAATCATTATCAGACCATCCCGTCGCGATATAGTGGCGATCCTGTTTCTGGCCTGTTGGGACCGGTTAAACTGGTAATCAAGGAAAGGAAGAAATTATAAAATTGCTGCAAAGTATATAAATGCAGTATAACCAATGTATATTTATACAACAAAATCTTAAATCTATGAAGAGATACGGACAGTTAATAGGGGTGAAACCCGAAGAATTTGAAAAATATAAAAAATACCATGCTGCGGTATGGCCAGAGGTCCTTGACATGATAAAAAGGTGTAACATACGCAACTATTCAATTTATCACAAGGATAGCATGCTTTTCGCTTATTTTGAATATACGGGCGATGATTATGCAGCTGACATGGCCAGGATGGCAGCACATCAGAAAACTCAGGAATGGTGGGCTATTATGCACCAGATACAGGTTCCCGTCGAATCTGTATCGGAAGGAGAATGGTGGTCCGATATGGAAGAAGTATTCCATCTCGACTGAAAACCCAAAGGATTTTATTAAACTTGCAAAGGGTTATACCATTTTATAACCAGCTACCGTTAAACTAGAAATCAAATCCTCACAGTGCGTTTCTGGATCACTATAGCCATTCTTCTCTTACCTGTTGCACTGACGGCGCAGCTATCAGCTCCCGGATCTAATGCCATGAGAAGTATTTCATACCCATCTGCTCCTTCAGCCAGTGATCCGGTTTTTGTTTTCTGTAACTCATCCGGCAGCATTAAGGGATCTCTTACTGCAGTAAGCCCTGGAGGCACAGGCCCTTTCAGCTTCACATGGTACAGGTGGAATGATATTTCCCGTGGTTTCACCGATCTCCTGAGTGCTGAATCGGGTGTAATGAGTTCTTCTCTTACAGGGCTTGAGGAGGGTGGATACAGGGTGAATATTTCAAATGGTTCAGGATACAACACAACTCTTACGGGATGGATATTCCTTGACAGACCCTTTTCATATGCCAGGCTGCAAAATTTTACCTGCGATTATGTTGCATTGAACGGCAGGGTAGCGGTCGATACTTTCTATTACAACGATCCGCTTAACGGCCAGCGGATACGATTAAACAACGGAGTTAAATTCCGCTGGTTTTCCGAACCTGAATCAGCAATTCCCTATCCTGAAATTGAGTTAAATCCCCAGACCTTTTCTCCCCCTGTGGAGGATGTGACTTATATTCTGGAAGTTACCGACAGTATGACCTGCAGGAATGAATCATCATTTTTCTATGAATCAATTCATGTTAAAGCCGACTTTACTGCCGAACCTTCTTCTGGAGAAGCTCCGCTCGATGTTGTATTCACCGATAAATCAGTACGGGCATCGACTTATTTATGGGAATTTGGCGATGATTCATTGTCAACGCTCAATAATCCGGTACCCCACAGGTATTATATACCCGGAGAGTATTCAGTATTGCTGACAGTGGAGAGTGATCAACGTTGTATCGATTCAATGAGGCTTAATTATATTGTTGTTGAAGAATCTGCACTCGATATCCCTAACGTTTTTACACCTAATGGTGACGGGCTCAATGATGTTTTTATGGTTGACAAGAGGTCGCTGAAAAACATCAGCGTTGATATTTTCAGCCGGTCAGGCGTAAGGGTGTACAGCTTTTATGGAGAAGGTGATATGGTGAAAGCGTGGGACGGATGGGACGGACATGTTAATAATTCGTCTTTCAAGGCAAGCCCGGGAGTATATTTCTATATCATCCGCGCCCGTGGATGGGATGACATTAAATATGAAGGAAGGGAGTATCGCGGATTTGTCTATCTTTACAGATGATGGTTATGCCTATACTGAGATCCTTCTTTTTCTTGCTGCCACATTCCACTCTTCGGTAACATTTCCTGACCTGACCACTGAAACCATATCATACCTGTCAACTGTTGGACAGATATGAAAAGGAATCGCGTACAAAATATCGCCGGGCTCCAGATCGGCTGACTGATCTGACTTAATTACCATATGCTCTTCGTTGTGGCTGATTACCTTCATATCACTTAATTCGGGGATCATGATTCTGGGCTGTGGCATTTCCGAGGCAACCGCTTTGTGCCCAAGATCTATACAAACAGTATCTTTACATGGTTTGCTTATCACTCTTGCAAGGATTGCTGCTGCATGCATAAAATCCATGTCGGTAAAGCTGCTGCTGTAGCCGTAGTCCCATAGGATAACAGTTCCGGGACTTGTTTCAACACCAGGGCGTTTTGCATGAATCGGGAATGTTGGTGTGCCGCCTGCTACGATCTTTATGTTGTTCCCGGCGTACTTGTGAAGTTTGCGCACAAGAGTTTCCACGGGTCTGAAGTCTTCATCACACAATTTCCTGCGAAGTAATAAATCGGGCTCATGTATATGACCATCATAAACATGGAGTCCTTCAGGTTTAAGCATAGGCAGGCTAAGCATCATCCGATACAACCTCTCCGCTTCGTCCCCGGGCCTGATACCGGTACGGTCCATGCCGTTGTTTATATCTAGCCATACCGATGTTTCAGAATTATTTGCCACGGCATTTTCCGATAAAAGCTGCAAAACTGTTTCACAGTCGGCAATGCATGATAGATAGGAGCCTGGAAATCTTTTCTTCAGCTCGAAAAACCTTTTCATATTTGGACCCACAGGCTGATAGGCAAGCAGGATATCCTTTGAGCCGCATCCGGCTGCCATTTCTGCTTCGGATATTGTGGCACATTTGAATTTGCTTATCCCCTCGCTTATCTGCATCCTGACAATTTCAGGCATTTTGTGAGTTTTGACATGCGGCCGCAGCAACGAAATATCTCCGGCCATACTGATCATCTTCCTGATGTTTGCCTCTATGCGTTCAGGATATACAAGCAGGGAAGGAGAGGTAACATCATCAGCATTTCCGACAGCATACCATTCCTGCTTCTTGAACAGAGTGTTTCCCATATCAGCTGATCAGTTCAAACATGGCTTCAATTTCTACAGCTATATTTTGTGGGAGTGTCATTCCGACGGCACTTCTGACGCCAACGCCGTTATCTTCGCCGAAAACATCAGCCATCAGTTCACTGAATCCGTTAATGACAGCAGGATGAGATTCAAAATCTGTGGTACTGTTCACCATTCCGAGGGTTTTTATTATACGCTTTATTTTGCTGAGATCTCCGATGTTTGCCTTTATTGTAGCGAGCATTGCAAGGCCAACCTGTCGGGCAGCATTTTTCCCCTCTTCGAGGCTCAGGTCTTTTCCGACCTTTCCCTTTATTAAAGTTCCATCTGATTTAAGAGGACCCTGCCCCGATACATACAAATAGTTACCGGCTATCAGAACGGGTTTGTATACGCCCAGTGCTTTCGGTGCCGTTGGCAGTTCATAGCCAAGCTCGATAATTCTTGATTCAGGAGTGTTTTTCATTTTGTTGGTTTTATTGTTTTTATATCTTGCGATGTATTACGATCTTCTTTCCTAGTTAGTTAATAAACAGATAATTATGTAGTCTCAGACGAAGCTTTGCCGCAGAAGAATTGAACGATTTGAAAATCTTTTTGTTATGGCCATACGTTTTCTACCCTTTCGTTATTCGCCGGTAAATTTCGTCTTTTTGCTGAATTTAACAGGAATTTAACAATTAAAACTTTGCAAACTTAAATAGTTTTCTGATTTTTGTCGGCTTCTGAATAGCTGTGATGAATTACAGGCAAAAAATACTGGAAGAGGCTGCTATCATGTTCCGCACCTATGGAATACGGGCGGTGACAATGGATATGCTTGCAAATCAGCTTGGTATTTCAAAAAGGACCATTTATGAAGTTTTCAGGGATAAGGACGATTTGCTGGATGGAGTTTTAAAATGGATGACTGAAAAGCAGCTTAATATTACCGCAAAAGCGCTTGCTGAATCTGAAAATGTAATTGAGGCAATATTCAAGCTTCTAAGGATTATGAATGATCACTTTCAAAAGATAAGCCCCGCATTCTATCTGGATATACGGAAGCTATCAAAGAATGTTCTGAATCATTCTGAAGAACTGAAAGATCTGCCTTATTACCGAAATAATTCTGAAATGTTGTTGAGAGGAATAAAGGAGGGTGTTTTCAGGGATGA
Source organism: Bacteroidales bacterium (assembly GCA_034005245.1). Lineage (GTDB taxonomy): Bacteria > Bacteroidota > Bacteroidia > Bacteroidales > VadinHA17 > LD21. Next base: position 147,585 of record JAVEVC010000001.1, on the reverse strand, counting down.
TATTGATGTCAATATTACAAATAAATGCATGCTGGAGGTTGTCAGGCTGTCGAATGATGAGAATCTTTTTCCTCATGACAGCCATAATATGAAAGACGTTATACGGAATTTTTATATCAATTACCTGAGGGGTATATCGACTCAGAAGGGTCTTGAATTGATTGACCGTTATGAAAAAGAATATGAATTTTAATACAGTAGCAATACCAGAATTCTAATTGATTGAAAATGAAAAGGAAAATAATTGCAAGTCTGATCTCATCAATAATTATATCAGGAACAGCAATCTTTGCACAGGAAAGCGGTGGTGACCTGCATCTGACTCTCAGGCAGGCCCAGGATTATGCTGTGGCAAACAATAAGGCAGTCAGGTCGGCAAAACTTGATCTGCAGTCCTCCAGGTCTGCGTTATGGGAAACCATTTCTGCAGCACTTCCCCAGTTGGAAGGCACAGGTTCTTTTAATGATAATCTCAAGCTCATGACAACCCTTTTGCCAGGAGAATTTTTCGGACAGCCCGGCGAGAAAATCCCGGTTACCTTCGGCTCGAAATACAATACAGGTGCCAGTATCCAGGCATCATTGCTCATCTTCAACGCACCGCTTTATATTGGAATGGAAACCACGAAGCTTGCCGGCAGGTTAAGCGAACAGAATCTCGAAAAAACAGAGCTTGATACAAGAGAATCCGTCAGCACCGCATATTTCCTTATTCTGGTATCAGAGCAATCATTAAGGATTCTCGAAAGTAATATAGCCAACCTTAAGGAAACCCTGAATTCAACCAAGGCAATGTATTCAGTTGGCATGGCTGAATCGACAGATGTTGACCAAATGGCTTCAAATGTTACGATGACAGAGAATTCGCGAAGTTCGTTGCTGCGAACAATTGAGCTCAATTATAATCTCCTCAGGTTTCAGCTTGGCGTTCCGGCTGATACAGAGATTATTCTTACAGAAACGCTCGAAGATCTTACAAATGAAGTTAATGTGGAAGCTCTTCTTTCACAGGACTTCAATATTGAGAATAATGTCGATTTCAGGCTTCTGAAAGGGCAGGAGAAGATGTCGATGCTGGCTCTGAAATCTCAGAAAGCTTCTACGCTGCCTACTCTTGCAGGATTTTACAATTTCGGGACCAATGGGATGGGTGATAAAATATCAGATCAGCAATGGTTTAATAACTCAATGGTCGGCCTCCAGCTTTCAGTTCCAATATTTGCAGGCGGACAGCGGTATGTAAAAATAAAACGTGCACAGATCGATCTGGATAAAGCAAAAAATACAATGGCTCTTGTATCTGACCAGCTTCTTCTCCAGGAAAAACAGCTCAGATATGATCTGGTTAATGCCAATCTTCAGTACCTGAGCCAAAAAGATAACGTCGAAGTATTAAAAAGGGTATACGACAGCATGGAAAACAAATACAAGCAGGGAATGGCTTCCAGCCTTGAACTGACACAGGCAAACGGTCAGTATCTTCAGGCGGAGAACAGCTATATTACATCGCTAATGAACCTGCTTCAGACAAAGGTAGCCCTCGATAAACTGTTGAATAATCTGTAATCAAAAATGAAATACTAAATGTGCCAGATAATGAAATATTCAAGTACAATTCCGGTATTGCTGACAAGCGCATTGCTCCTTTCAGCCTGTTCATCAGCGACAAGTGACAATGCAGCAGCAAATAAGGGAACTTTAACTGCGGAAAAGGAAGTGGTACCTGTTAAGGTGATGACAATCTCAAAGACAAAGATTTCAAGAACAATTGATTATACGGCCACAGTGCTGCCCTACGAGGAGGTGAACATGGCTCCGGCGTCACCCGGCAGGATTGATGAAATATTTGTTGAAACCGGCGACAGAGTTAGCAAGGGTGATAACCTGTTCCTTATGGACCGTAGTCAGCTTTATCAGCTGAAACTGCAGCTGGCAAATCTTGAGAAAGATCTTGGAAGGCTTGATACCCTTCTAAAGACCGGAAGTGTCAGACAGCAACAGTATGATCAGATGAAAACCCAATATGATGTCACAAAGACTAATGTTGACTTTTTGGAAGAAAACACATTGCTGAAAGCCCCATTCAACGGAGTTATAACAGGTAAGTACTTTGAAAACGGGGAGGTTTATTCAGGTACACCAACCACCCAGTCGGGAAGGCCGGCTGTTGTGACAATAATGCAGGTTAATCCACTGAAGGTTGAGGTTGCAGTATCGGAACAGTATTATCCTCTTGTTAAAAGGGGAATGAAGGCAACCATAACCGCCGATGTATATAATGATCAGGTTTTCACCGGAACGGTAAGCAGGAAGGCTCCTACAGTAAGTTCAGCAACCAGGACCTTTATTGCCGAGATTGTGCTTCCAAACATTAATGAGCTTCTGAAACCCGGTATGTTCGTAAGGGTATCAATGGACCTGGGAGAAGTTGAAACCTTTGTTGTGCCTGCGGCTTCAGTTCTTTTACAGGAAGGCACGAACATCAGGTATGTTTTCATTGAGGATCAGGGTGTCGCAAAACGAATGGAGATCACGATAGGAAAAAGATTTGATGACCAGCTTGAGATTATTTCAGACAATCTCAGCGAAGGGAGCAGGCTTGTCACAGAAGGTCAGTCGCGTCTTACAAACGGGGACAAGCTTGAAGTAATACTATAATAAATTCAAAAGGAAAAAGATGAGTATTTACAGCACATCTGTCAACAGACCGGTAACAACAATCCTGATTTTCGTCGGTCTGATTGTTATCGGTCTATATTCACTGACCCAGTTACCGGTTGACCTTTACCCGGAAATCGAACTTCCGTTTGTTGGTGTTGTAACAACATACCCTGGGGCAAGTGCATCGGATATTGAGACCAATATTACAAGACCGGTGGAGGATGCTCTCAACTCGGTCTCGAACCTGAAGGAAATGACATCAACCTCAAGCGACGGGCTTTCGGTGATATTCATGAATTTTGAATACGGAACAAATCTCGATGAGGCTACGAACGATATAAGAAGCAACCTCAGTTTTGTTGAGAACTTTCTTCCGGAGGATTCAGAAAAACCCACCGTCATGAAATTCAACTCAAGTATGATGCCCATAATATTCTATGCAATCACCGCGCAGGAAAGTTACAGGGGACTGGAGAAGATTCTTGACGAGAAGATAGTTAATCCCCTGAACAGGATCGAAGGTGTCGGGTCGGTTAGTCTGGCAGGAGTTCCGGGAAGGAAGGTATACATTGATGTTGATCCGAGGAAAATGGAAGCTTACCACCTCACTATAGAACAAATCGGTGGGATACTGGCAGCAGAGAACCTGAACATGCCTGCAGGATACATTGAAATGGGCCAGACCGATTATCCTCTCAGGATCCAGGGAGAATTTCCGCAGAGCGAGATCATAAAGGATATTGTAGTAAGCAGCTACAACGGCAATAATGTTTACCTCAAGGATGTGGCTGTTGTGCGGGACACAATACGTGAGACAAAGCTTGATACCCGGGTAAACGGCCGTCAGGGTATGACAATGTTTGTGCAGAAACAGTCAGGAGGCAACACTGTGAAGGTTACCCGGGATATTGAGAAGGCACTGGAGACTCTCAAGAAGGACCTTCCGTCCGACGTGAAAATCGAAAAAATGTTCGACAGCGCAACCTTTATAAAGGACTCTGTGAACAATCTGACCGAAACACTTCTGTATGCCGGTATATTCGTAATCCTTGTTGTGTTATTCTTCCTGGGAAGATGGAGGGCAACCCTGATAATTATTGTCACCATTCCGATATCTCTTGTGGTGGCATTCATTTACCTGTTCGTAACGGGTGAGTCGGTGAATATAATCTCGCTGACATCCCTTTCGATAGCCATCGGGATGGTTGTTGACGATGCTATAGTTGTGCTGGAAAACATCACTAAACATGTGGAGCGGGGAAGCAGGCCGAGGGAAGCCGCAATATATGCAACCAATGAGGTGTGGCTGGCTGTAATAGTTTCAACTCTTACTGTAGTGGCTGTTTTCTTCCCGCTGACATTCATAACGGGTCTGACGGGTGTTCTGTTCAAGCAGCTTGGTATGCTTGTTACAATCACCATTCTGACTTCAGTAGTTGCGGCCATCACCCTGACGCCAACCATGAGTGCCCTGATACTGAAATGGTATCCGATAAGGCAGGACTCACCTTTCTGGACCTATGACGGGAGCATCCGGAAATGGCTCGACTCCTTTGACGGTTTTTATGAAAGGACCATCCACTGGGTTCTTCATCACAAGAGGTTCACAGTTATGGTTGCAATCGTCATTTTCTTTGGTTCCATGATTCTTTTCAAGTTCATTAATACAGAGTTTTTCCCTCAGGCCGACCAGTCGCAGATAACACTTACAGTGGAATTGCAGACAGGAACCAGGGTTGATGAGACTTTGAAGACAACTGACAAGATTGATAAGATACTTCAGGCAAAGTACCCTGAAATAGAGTTGTTGTCGTCATCCACCGGTGTCGATGATGAAGGAGGTTTCACATCCATGTTCGGAGCGGGGGGAACTCATGTGATTACCTATTCGCTAAGTCTTGTGGATCCTGAAGACAGGGAAAGGAGTGTTGATGATATTGCTGAAGAGATGAGGACCGATCTTGCAGTATTCCCTGAGATTATTGACTATAAAGTGAGCACTTCTGAAGAAATGGGCGCCTTCGGAGGCAATACCGTTGATGTTGAGATATACGGCTATAATATTTCTGAAACAAATATTGTTGCCGAGGAGATTGCAGCCAGGATCAGGAAGCTTAAGGGAGCAAATGATGTGACAATCAGCAGGGATAAATCAAAGCCGGAACTTCAGATCATACTTGATCAGAATAAGATGATAACGAGCGGACTCAATACTGCAACTGTTTCGGCCGCAATCAGGAACAGGGTGGGCGGAATGACTGCAACAAGACTCAGACAGGCAGGTGATGAATACGACGTAGTGGTTCGGTTCGAAGAAAAAGCCAGGCAGACATTGACTGATATAGAGAATATAGGCATCACCAACCCGACAGGCCAGATCATCAGGCTGGCAGAGATTGCCCAGATTAAGGAATACTGGGCCCCTCCAAGCATTGAGAGAAAGAGGAGGGAAAGGATCGTCACGGTTTCATTCACACCTTACAAGGTATCACTAACAGTGTTGCAGGCTGAGGTACAAAAGATTATTGATGAGGTAAGTATTCCCTATAGTGTGATGGTACAGATCTCAGGTGCCATAGAGGATCAGATGGAAGCATTTATGGACATTGTATTTTTGATAATGGTAAGCCTTATCCTTGTTTATCTGGTTATGGCGTCGCAGTTTGAATCTCTTAAGATGCCTCTGATAATTATGGTCGCTATTCCCTTCGCATTTTCAGGCGTGGCAATAGCCCTCTTCCTTACCAAAACCACACTGAGCGTTATCTCGGCAATAGGAGCTGTTATGCTTATAGGGATCGTTGTTAAGAACTCGATTGTGCTGGTTGACTTTATCAACCTGATGAGGGAAAGAGGACACGAGCTGTATGAAGCTGTTGAGTTTTCGGGAAGATCAAGGCTCAGACCGGTTCTTATGACGTCTGCCACAACAATCCTGGGGATGCTGCCCCTTGCGTTGAGTACGGGCTCTGGTTCAGAACTGTGGAAACCTATGGGTATTGCGGTTATTGGCGGACTTGTATTCTCAACACTCGTTACCCTTGTAGTGGTACCTGTACTTTATGTTCTTTTTGCTAGAAGGGGCGAAAGGAACAGGCACCTGGCTGTTTATTCTGAAATGGATTTCCTTGATGACATGAACGACAATGCCAGATAATAAAATCATTGCGTGTGAAATCCGTATTCTCACAGGAAATACATAAGGAAAAACTGACAAATATGCGGATTCCGGTTAAGCCGGCTGGCAGTCATTTTTAAAATCAAATTATTTGGATATGAAAGCTGTAATGATAGTATTTAACCAGGCACACACTGAAAGAGTGGAGTACTTGTTTGACAAGCTTGAAGTAAAAGGTTATTCCCTATGGGAAAATGTAAAGGGTAGAGGCAGCAACAACGGAGTCCCGCATCTTGGCACACATGCGTGGCCGGAAATCAATAAAACAGCCCTGGCAATTATTGACGACGATCTTGTGGCAGATATTCTTTCTGCAGTTAAGAAAATCGATTCGATCAACGAAGAAGTAGGGATAAGGGCATTTGTATGGGATATTGAAAAAAGCGTTTGAACCGTGAAAAGCGGCGTTGCATGCAACGCCGCTACGATTATTGTTTATTCCTCTTCCTCTTCCTCCTGGTAAGCCTTTATCACGGCTTCCTGGACTTCTCCCGGAACCTGTGCGTACTCCGAAAATTTCATTGTATACATTGCACGGCCACCAGTAATGGAACTAAGGGCTGTAGAATATTTGTTCATTTCGGCAAGAGGTACTTTTGCCTTTATAACCTCAAAGCCTTTTTCGCTCGACATTCCGAGAACCATACCGCGCCGTCCCTGAAGATCACTGATAACATCTCCCATACGGTCAGAAGGAACCATAATCTCAACGTCATAAATGGGTTCGAGGATTTTCGGACCGGCATTCTTAAATGCCATGCTGAATGCATTCCTTCCGGCAAGTCTGAAGGATATTTCATTTGAGTCAACCGGATGCATCTTCCCGTCATAAACGTATACCCTTATATCGCGGGCATAGGAACCGGTAAGCGGACCTACTTCCATTTTTTCCATTATCCCTTTCAATATTGCGGGCATGAACCTTGCATCAATTGATCCACCTACTATGCAGTTCACATAAATCAGTTTTCCTCCCCATTCAAGGTCTATCTCCTCTTTTGCCCTCACGGATAATTTTAACTCCTTGCTTCCGAATTTTGCCAGTGTAAGTTCAGTTGATCCTTCGGTGTATGGTTCAATAATAAGGTGTACCTCGCCAAACTGACCTGCTCCTCCCGATTGCTTCTTATGCCTGTAATCTGCCTGAGCTGATTTTGTAATGGTCTCCCGGTATGGGATCTTAGGCGGAAAGAAATTGGAGGGAATCTTGTAAATGTTGTCAAGATGCCATTTCATAATATTAAGATGATATTCTCCCTGCCCATGGACAATTATCTGTTTCAGTTCCTTTGAATACTCGATCTTTATTGTGGGATCTTCAAGATGTATCTTGTTAAGCGCTTCACCAAGCTTTTCATCATCACTTTCCGACTGTGCCTTGATTGCCGTGCGGTACTTCGGTTCCGGGAATTTAATACCTTCAAATTTCCAGTCGTTACCCGGAGAGGTAAGTGTATGGCCCGTTTTGGTATTCTTAAGTTTCACGAATGCACCAATATCGCCCGGGTACAATTCCGGAACTTTTGTCCTGTTCCTTCCCGCACATACAAATATCTGTGACAATCTTTCCTTGGTTCCATTGTTGTTGTTGACAACATCCATGTTCTCACCGACTTTGCCGGAGTAAACCCTGAAATAGTTAATTTCTCCTATATGTTCTTCTATGGATGATTTGAAAACATACACTGATGCCGGCCCTGATGCGTCAGGCTTAACCTCATTGCCTTTGCTGTTTGTTAATGCAGGCATATCGGATATTGATGGTGCTTCATTTACAAGGAACTCCATCAGATTGTCAATTCCTATGTTGTTTTTTGCCGATATGCAGAACACGGGGAACATTCCTCTGCTGATTATGCCTCTGGCAATGCCCTTTCTTATCTCTTCCTCAGTGAGAGTGTCATTGGAGAAGAAGATTTCCATCAGCGATTCATCAGATTCAGCAGCTTTTTCAACAAGCGCATTGTGAAGTTCCTCGGCTTTCGCTTTCTGATTCTCCGGTATGTCAGCCACTTTTGCAATACCTCCCTCCTTAGGATACTGCAGCATTTTCATTTTGAGCACATCGATGATGGAATTAAATCCCAATCCTTCATTTAAGGGATACTGGACAAGTATAACATTACTTCCAAATCTGTCCTTCATCATCTCCAGTGATTTCTCAAAATTGGATTTCTCATGATCAAGTCCATTTACTGCCAGTATCAGAGGCTTGTTTGTTTTGTCTGCATGACGGAAATGAATATCAGTTCCAACTTCGACACCGTTCTGAACATTTATAGTCAGCACTGCTGCATCGGCAGCAAAAAGGGAGGATATAACACCTCCGCTGAAATCATCGAGCCCGGGGGTATCTATTATATTGATCTTTTTATTTTTGAATTCAGTATATAGAACAGTTGAAAAGATTGAGTTTCCATTTTCGTGTTCTATCGGACGATAATCTGATACAGTATTCCTGCCATCAATGGTACCTCTTCTTTCAATGGTGCCACCGACAAAGAGCATTGTTTCACCAAGGGTGGTCTTTCCTGATCCTGAATTCCCGAGAAGGGCAATGTTCCTTATCTGGTCAGTGTGGTATGTTTTCATAATTGTCTGAATGTTATTGTTAAATATTCTGATATCGAGGTTTCTCAGGGTTTTGGAGGGGACAAAAATAACAATTTTTTAAAAACTGTTTAATAAAGAGCATGTAATAACAAATTTTTTATTTTCTTTGCACCGGTTTTTTGAAATTCAGGAGTACCGGTTTTTCTTTCAATGGTAAGTTTACAAAAGATTTTCTGGCAGGAGAGATCGGGAAGGGACCTGTTAATAACTTACGCTTTTTAAGTTGGAGTTTTTATTCAGTGTGGTTGTTTAGTGTCTGATTATTAATAATCAATGGCATTATTAATGCCTGGCATCAACGTTTCAAAAAAAACCTGCATTTGCTTGTATATTAAGAAATAAAAATAATACCTTTGCAGACCATTTTTTTAGAGAATTTTAATACTAAATAACAGGATTTATGCCGACAATTCAGCAGTTAGTTAGAAAAGGCAGGAAAAAGCTGGTAGATAAGAGTAAGGCACCTGCTCTGGATTCATGCCCACAGAGAAGAGGCGTATGTGTTCGTGTTTACACGACAACGCCTAAAAAACCAAATTCAGCAATGAGAAAGGTTGCCAGGGTAAGGCTTACCAATCAGAAGGAGGTGAACGCCTATATTCCCGGAGAAGGGCACAATCTGCAGGAACACTCTATTGTACTGATAAGAGGCGGAAGGGTCAAGGACCTTCCTGGTGTCAGGTACCACCTTGTCAGAGGTGCCCTTGATACATCAGGAGTTGACGGTCGTACCCAGAGGCGTTCGAAATATGGCGCCAAAAGGCCAAAGAAATAATATTTAAAGAAACTAGAAAATGAGAAAGGCAAAACCAAGAAGGAGGATTCTGTTGCCGGATCCAAAATACCATGATCCTTATGTTACAAGATTTGTAAATAATCTTATGTTCAGTGGCAAGAAGAGCCTGGCTTTTAAAATCCTTTACGATTCTCTTGAAATAGTTGGAGACAAATTAAAGAATGAGGGTAAAACCCCGCTTGAGATATTCAAGCAGGCTCTGGAAAATGTTACTCCCCAGGTTGAGGTGAAAGCACGCAGGGTAGGCGGAGCCACTTTCCAGGTGCCTATGGAAATCAGGGCTGACAGAAAGGTTAGTATCAGCATGAAAAACATGATTTCCTTTGCCAGGAAGAGAACAGGTCATTCCATGGCCGAGCGTCTTGCCGCGGAAGTTATGGCAGCCTACAAGCTTGAAGGCGGTGCATACAAGAAGAAAGAAGATACTCACAGAATGGCAGAAGCCAACAAGGCTTTTGCCCATTTTCGTTTTTAATCGCCAGTTTTAAGATACTGAACAACTTAGATGGACAGCAACCTGAAATATACCAGAAACATCGGAATCATGGCCCACATCGATGCCGGCAAGACCACTACGACAGAACGCATTCTGTTTTATACAGGTCGCACGCACCGGCTCGGAGAGGTACATGACGGCAATGCCCAGATGGACTGGATGGTTCAGGAACAGGAAAGGGGTATAACGATCACTTCCGCTGCCACAACAACTTACTGGAAGTATAATGGTGATGAATACAAGATAAATATCATTGATACTCCGGGGCATGTCGATTTTACTGTTGAGGTTGAAAGATCACTCAGGATTCTTGACGGGGCTGTAGCTGTGTTCTGTGCAGTGGGAGGTGTTGAACCTCAATCCGAAACGGTTTGGCGCCAGGCAAATAAATACCATGTGCCCAGGATTGCCTTTGTGAATAAAATGGATAGGGCTGGAGCTGATTATTATAACGTTGTCCATCAAATTCGAACTAAACTGGGATCAAATCCTGTGCCCATTCAGATACCTGTAGGCAATGAAGAGAACTTCAGGGGCATGATCGACCTTGTCAGAATGAAGGCAGTGCTCTATTATGGGAATGATGCAACAGGTGTTAACTATGAGATTGCAGAGGTTCCGGAGGAATATCTCGAGGAAGCTTCTGAATGGAGAGGAAAACTTATAGATTCGCTGGCAGAGGTGGATGATACCCTTCTTGCCCGGTATGTTGAAGATCATGATTCAATTACTCCTGAAGAAATACTTATTGCCCTCAGGGCAGCATCGGTAAAGGGAACGGCAGTGCCTGTTCTTTGTGGAGCTGCTTTCAAGAATAAAGGTATCCAGGCTCTGCTTGATGCAATAACTGCTCTCCTTCCTTCACCGGTAGATATTGGAGCAATCACAGGCATAGATCCCAGAAACGATACCGAGATAATGAGAGAACCTTCTTCCGATGAGCCCTTTGCCGCACTCGTCTTTAAAATTGCTACAGATCCTTTTGTTGGCCGGCTGGTTTTCCTGAGAGTATATTCCGGCGTTCTTAGTGCCGGAGATACGGTTCTCAATGTGAGAACAGGGAAAAGAGAGCGGATAAACCGGCTTTACAGGATGCATGCTAACAAACAGACTCCGGTTGAAAGTGTATCAGCCGGCGATATTTGCGGCGGGGTAGGCTTTAAGGATCTGAAAACAGGAGATACTCTCTGTGCCATTCATAAACCTGTTTTGCTGGAATCGATGGATTTTCCGGAACCGGTTATAGGTGTGGCAATTGAGCCAAAAACCCAGACAGATGTTGATAAGCTGTCAATCGCTTTGAACAAGCTTTCCGAGGAAGATCCCACATTTGAGGTTAAGATCGATCCTGATAGTGGGCAGACTGTCATAAGCGGCATGGGGGAACTTCATCTCGAGATACTCATTGACAGGCTTAAGAGGGAGTTTAAGGTAGAATGTAACCAGGGCGTTCCTCAGGTTGCCTATAAGGAAGCTGTTACAACAACCACCGAATTCAGGGAGATTTTCAGGAAGCAGACAGGAGGCAAAGGCAAGTTTGCAGATATAGTTGCGGCTTTCATGCCGGCTGAAAACGGGATCAAAGGCCTGCAGTTTGTCAACGAGGTTAAAAGCGGTAATGTGCCAAAGGAATATATCCCGTCAGTAGAAAAAGGTTTTCGCGAAGCGATGTCAAATGGTCCGCTAGCCGGATTCCCGCTCGAGAGCCTGAAAGTGGTACTTAAGGATGGTTCATTCCATCCGGTCGATTCTGATTCCCTTTCATTTGAGATAGTTGCCAAACAGGCCTTCAGGAAATACGCAGGCAAGTGCAACCCGGTACTGCTGGAACCAATAATGTCGACTGAAGTTATAACTCCTGAGGAATATGTCGGAGATGTAATAGGCGATTTCAACAGGAGAAGGGGAAAGGTTGAAGGAATGGAATCCAAGGCAGGTGCAAGGGTAATAAAGGCTAAAGTGCCCCTGGCTGAAAAATTCGGCTATGTGACCGTTCTTAGGACCATCACCTCAGGCAGGGCTACCTCAAGTATGGAATTTTCCCATTACGAGGAAGTGCCTGTTGAAATAGCAAAAAGAATAGTGGAAATCACAAAAGGAAAAATTCTATAAAACGATGAGTCAGAAAATTAGAATTAAATTAAAATCTTATGATCATAATCTGGTGGACAAATCCGCTGAGAAGATTGTGAAAACAGTAAAGTCTACAGGTGCAGTGGTAAGCGGTCCTATACCTCTGCCTACCCATAAGAAAATATATACTGTGCTTAGGTCACCGTTTGTAAACAAAAAAGCCAGAGAGCAATTCCAGCTTTCATCATATAAAAGACTGCTCGACATTTACAGCTCGACACCCAAAACCATAGACGCTCTGATGAAACTGGAGCTTCCAAGCGGAGTAGAAGTGGAAATAAAAGTTTGAAACAGGTAAAGAAATATACATTATGCAGGGTTTAATTGGAAAAAAGGTGGGAATGACCTCCATATTTGACGAGGACGGGAAGAACATCCCATGCACTGTTCTGCAGGCAGGGCCATGTGTGGTTACACAGATCAAGACCCATGAAAAGGATGGTTATTCCTCAGTGCAGCTCGGCTTCGACGAGAAAAAGGAAAAGCATTCAACTAAAGCAGAGATTGGACATTTCAGGAAGGCAAACACCACACCGAAACGGAAGGTGATTGAATTCAGCGGTTTTGATACAGAACAGATGAAGGAAGGCCAGGTACTGACAGTTGAGCTATTTAGTTCAGACAACTGGGTTGATGTAAGAGGCTGGTCGAAAGGAAAAGGATTTCAGGGCGTTGTTAAACGTCATGGATTCGGAGGCGTTGGCGGACAGACCCACGGTCAGCACAACAGAGGCAGGGCTCCGGGTTCCCTGGGCGCTTCATCCTTCCCTTCCAGGGTCCTGCCCGGGATGAGAATGGCAGGCCATAAAGGAAACGAGAAAGTAATGATGATGAGCATGAGAATCATTAAACTCATGCCTGAAAATAATCTGATGATAGTTAAAGGACCGGTTCCCGGTCCTAAAGGTGGATACGTAATAATTACAAAATAATGGAATTAACAGTTCTTAATATTGATGGTAAGGATACCGGAAGAAAAGTGAATCTCGATGATTCAATTTTCGGGGTAAAGCCTAATGATCATGCCATTTATCTCGATTCAAAACAATATCTGGCAAATCAGAGGCAGGGTACTCATAAGTCTAAAGAACGTGGAGAAATTGCTGGAAGCACCAGAAAGCTGAAACGGCAGAAAGGAACCGGAACTGCTCGCGCCGGGAGCATCAAGAATCCGCTTTTCAGGGGAGGAGGTCGCGTATTCGGTCCAACACCGAGATCTTACAGCTTCAAGCTCAATAAAAAGGTCAAGCAGCTGGCAAGGAAATCAGCTCTTTCATATAAGGTATCTTCAAATAATATTATAGTTCTTGAAGATTTCTCCTTTGAGGATCCAAAAACCAGGGAAATGGTTAAAGTTGGCCTTAATCTGAAGCTTGGAAAGAAAAATTCGGTATTTGTTTTACCGGAACAAAATAAAAATATATATTTGTCATCCCGAAATGTGCAAGGGATTGAAGTTGTAACTGCCAATGAATTAAATACATACAGGATCGTTAAGGCTTCAAAGCTGATCCTGACGGAAAGAGCAATTGACGTTTTGCAGTCGACTTTTGAAAAACAGTAAAATTTAAGAGATGAGTGTTCTGCTTAAACCGATAGTGACGGAAAAGATGACAAAACAGGGCGATAAATTTAACCGCTATGGTTTTGTAGTTGCCAGAAATGCAAACAAATTGCAGATAAAGAAGGCAGTTGAAGAGTTGTACGGAGTTACCGTTGACAGTGTAAACACAATGCGTTACGGCGGCAAGATAAAAACCCGTAATACAAAGTCAGGCCTTCTTGTCGGCAGAACAACAGCAACGAAAAAAGCTGTAGTTACTCTTGCAGAAGGCAACAAGATAGATTTCTATAGCAATATATAAACTGTATGGCAGTCAGAAAGTTAAAACCTGTTACACCAGGTCAGAGAAACAAGATCATAAGTGCTTTCGACAATATCACAAGCACTGTACCGGAGAAATCCCTCCTCCGACCGCTTAGAAAATCGGGAGGAAGGAATGCTAACGGTAAACGAACCATGAGATACATCGGGGGCGGTCACAAGAGGATGTATCGTGTCATCGATTTTCTTAGGGAGAAAGATGGAATGCATGCAACAGTGAAATCAATAGAGTACGATCCAAACAGGTCGGCAAGGATTGCACTGGTCGTATATGAAGACGGAGAAAAGAGATATATAATTGCTCCGACCGGATTGCAGGAGGGACATAAAATATTATCAGGCAAGGATGCAACACCCGATGTAGGTAATAACATGTTCCTTGAAAACATACCACTCGGTACTGTAATACATAACATTGAGCTCAAGCCGGGAAAGGGTGCTGCTCTGGCCCGGAGTGCAGGTACTTTTGCGCAGCTTTCAGCACGCGACGGGAAATATGCAACAATAAAACTTCCCTCTGGTGAAACAAGGACAGTGCTGACTTCCTGCCGTGCAACTATAGGCACTGTGTCGAATGCGGATCATAATCTGGAGAGATCTGGTAAGGCCGGCCGCTCACGCTGGCAGGGACGACGCCCCAGGGTAAGGGGAGTTGTTATGAATCCGGTTGACCATCCTATGGGAGGTGGCGAGGGCAGGGCATCAGGAGGACATCCCCGCTCCCGCAATGGAATTCCTGCAAAAGGTTTCAAGACACGAGACAGAAAGAAATACTCCTCCAGGAATATTATTGAGAGAAGGAAGAAATAACTGATATATTATGAGCAGATCAATAAAAAAAGGCCCATTCATTGATTTCAAGCTTGAGAAAAGAATTCTTGAAATGAACGACAGTGGTAAGAAATCAGTTCTTAAGACCTGGTCAAGAAGATCAGTGATATCTCCCGACTTTGTAGGCCATACGGTTGCGGTCCACAACGGGAACAAGTTCATCCCTGTTTATGTCACCGAAAACATGGTTGGACACAAGCTGGGAGAATTTGCGCCTACGCGTACATTCAGGGGACACTCGGGTAACAAGTAGTAGTATTTATTGAGAAAACACTGAAAAACATTTGGAAATGGGTGCAAGAAAGAGAAATACAGCTGAGTTGAGAAAAGAAGCAAAGAAGAATACTTACCAGGCTGTTCTGAGAAATTGTCCTACATCACCCCGGAAAATGAGGCTGGTTACGGATCTCATAAAAGGAATGGAAGTGAACAAGGCTCTGGATATTCTTAAGTTCAGCCCGCAGGCAGCTTCCAGAAGGCTTGAAAGGCTTCTGCTCAGCGCCATAGCCAACTGGCAGCAGAAAAACGAAGGTACACGAATTGAAGACAGCAGGCTGTTTGTGAGCAAAATAAGTGTTGACGGAGGCCGCTCGCTGAAAAGACTTCAGACAGCACCTCAGGGGAGAGCCTACAGGATCAGAAAAAGATCCAATCATGTGACCCTGAATCTGGAAAGTATGAGCAAGGATATTGAAAATACATCAAAATAATATAGATGGGACAAAAAGTAAATCCGATAGGTAACCGCTTAGGTATAATTAAAGGCTGGGACTCTAACTGGTACGGAGGAAAGGATTTTTCCGGCAAACTGGTTGAAGATACAAAAATCAGGGAATACCTGAATGCCAGGCTTGCCAAGGCCAGCATATCAAAGATAGTTATCGAAAGAACTCTCAAGCTTATAACAGTTACGGTCAACACAGCCAGGCCGGGTATTATCATTGGAAAAGGCGGTCAGGAAGTGGACAAGCTGAAGGAGGAGCTTAAGAAAATTACTAAAAAGGAGGTGCAGATCAATATCTTTGAGGTAAAACGTCCTGAACTCGATGCTAACATTGTATCCAACAATGTAGCTCGACAGGTGGAAGGAAAGATCTCATACAGGAGAGCTATAAAGATGGCTATCGCCTCAACAATGCGCATGGGAGCAGAAGGTATTAAAGTGCTTATTTCCGGCAGGCTTGGAGGTGCTGAAATGGCCAGAAGCGAAACCTATAAGGAAGGACGGATTCCTCTTCATACTTTCAGGGCAGATATCGATTATGCTATTGCCGCCGCTCGTACAAAAGTTGGCCTTATCGGGATAAAGGTATGGATCTGCAACGGAGAAGTGTATGGCAAAAGAGACCTCAGCCCCAATATAGGAGCAAGGAATGCCAAGAATAAGACGCTTAAAAGAAAATCAAAGAAATAAGACTTCTGAAAATAACGATATAACTTATTTGAGCAATGTTACAACCGAAGAGGACCAAATACAGAAGAGCCCAGAAAGGTAAAATGAAAGGGAATGCCCAGAGAGGTAACCAGCTGGCGTTCGGATCATTTGGTGTTAAAGCACTTGAATCGAGCTGGATAACCGGACGACAGATTGAAGCTGCCCGTCAGGCGGTAACGCGCCATATGAAACGTGAAGGACAGCTATGGATCCGGATATTTCCCGACAAGCCGATAACAAAGAAACCCGCTGAAGTGAGAATGGGCAAGGGAAAGGGTACCCCGGAAGGATTTGTTGTTCCGGTTACTCCCGGAAGGATACTTTTTGAAGCTGAAGGCGTGCCATTTGAAGTGGCAAAGGAAGCTCTGCGGCTGGGAGCCCAGAAACTGCCGATAACAACAAAGTTTGTTGTACGACGTGATTATGTTGAAGAGTAAAACCAGACAGAGATGAAAACATCAGAAATAAGGGAGCTGAGCACAACCGATCTAATCGAGAGAATAGATACCGAAAAGACTATGCTTATCCGTATGAAGCTCAACCACGCTATCACGCCTCTTGATAATCCTCAGAAGATCAAGCAGACAAAGTTAACAATCGCCCGGCTTCTGACAGAGTTGAGAAAAAGAGAATTAAATACAAAATCTAACAGCTAGTTCAGCAATGGAAAGAAATTTGCGAAAAGAAAGAATAGGTGTTGTTGTCAGCAACAAAATGGACAAATCCATTGTGGTAGCAATAAAGAGAAAGGTGAAGCATCCCATTTACGGGAAATTCGTAAACCGGACAACAAAACTCATGGCCCACGATGAGGAGAATTCTTGCAACATAGGCGACACAGTACGTATATCCGAAACGAGACCTCTTAGCAAGAATAAAAACTGGAGGTTGATAGAAATAATTGAAAGAGCCAAGTAATCATGATACAGCAGGAGACCAGATTGACAGTAGCCGATAACTCGGGAGCCAAGGAAGTTTTGTGCATAAGAGTGCTCGGTGGAAGCAAAAAAAGATATGCTACCGTCGGCGATAAAATTGTAGTGAGTGTTAAAAGCGCTTTGCCCTCAGGAGAAGCAAAGAAAGGTACCGTTAGCAAAGCTGTGGTTGTAAGGACAAAAAAGGAGATACGTCGAAATGATGGATCTTATATCAGGTTCGATGATAATGCTGTCGTCCTCCTTAATAACCTCAATGAAGTGAGAGGCACCCGTATTTTCGGCCCCGTAGCCAGGGAATTGCGCGAGAATTATATGAAGATCGTCTCACTGGCGCCAGAGGTATTATAATACTTAACAGAACAGCAATGCAAAAGAAATTCAATATCAGGAAAGGAGACACCGTCTTTGTGGTTTCAGGTGAATCCAAAGGCCAGAAAGGACGTGTCCTGGAGGTTGACAGGAAAAAGGAAAAGGCAATAGTGGAAGGTGTAAATATGGTGGCTAAACACACCAAACCGAATGCCAAATCACCACAGGGTGGAATACTGAAGAAAGAAGCCCCGGTGCATATATCTAATATCATGCTGGTAGATCCGGCCACCGGAAAACCTACACGTGTTGGGAGAAAGCTCAATGACAAAAACAAGCTAGTCAGGTATTCTAAAAAATCAGGAGAGGAGATCAAGTGATGTATACAGCTTCTTTAAAAACAAAATATGACCGGGAAATTGTTCCTGCTTTAATGAAGGAATTTAGATACAAAAGTATAATGCAGGTTCCCAGGCTGGAAAAGATAGTCATCAACCAGGGCGTAGGCCAGGCAATTACTGATAAGAAACTGCTTGAATTCAGTGTTAAGGAATTATCAGATATTGCAGGTCAGAAAGCGGTTCAGACATATTCGTCAAAGGATATCTCCAATTTTAAGCTCCGGAGAAATATGCCCATCGGAGTTATGGTAACCCTTCGGAAAGACAGAATGTACGAATTCCTTGAACGGCTTATTTGCGTGGCTCTCCCGAGAATAAGGGATTTCAAGGGGATTAATTCAAAGCTTGACGGCAGGGGTAACTATACCATGGGAGTTACCGAGCAGATAATTTTCCCTGAAATAGATCTAGACAAGATTGCAAAAATAATGGGTCTTCAGGTAACCTTTGTTACATCGGCCGGTACCGACGAAGAAGCCCTGGCACTTCTGAAGCACTTCGGGTTGCCGTTTAAAAATATTAAAAACTGAAAATATGGCTAAGGAATCAATGATAGCCCGCGAAGTAAAACGCGCAAAACTGGCTGAGAAATATTCAGCAAAAAGAGCAAAATTAAAAGCCGAAGGCGATTATGTAGGTTTAAGCCGCCTGCCCAGAAACTCCAATCCCAACAGGTTGAGAAACCGTTGCAAGATTACAGGACGTACAAGAGGCTATATGAGGCAGTTTGGTGTCAGCAGGATCACCTTCAGGGAAATGGCTTCTTTCGGGCTTATCCCGGGTGTTAAAAAAGCCAGCTGGTAATAATGGAATGAATATTAACTATTTTAATGTATAAGAAATGACTGATCCGATTGCAGATCTGCTGACCAGAATAAGAAATGCCATTTTAGCCGGTCATAAAGTTGTTGAGGCACCAGCATCCAATCTAAAAAAGGAACTGGCCAGGATTCTTTTTGAGAAAGGCTATATCCTAAGTTACAAGGTGGTGGAAACCGATGACAAGCAGGGACTTTTGAAGATTGCTCTTAAGTATAATCCAAAAAGCAAAATGCCTGCCATCAAATCGATACAAAGAGTAAGCAGGCCCGGCCTTAGGAAATATGCAGGTGTTGAAGAAATGCCTAAAGTGCTTAACGGTCTGGGTATAGCTATCATTTCAACATCGAGAGGACTGATGACCGATAAGGAGGCAAAGAAAGAGAATATTGGCGGTGAAGTATTATGTTATGTTTACTAATAGGAGGATAGATTAATGTCGAGGATAGGAAAATTGCCGGTGACTCTTCCGAAGGGTGTAACCGTAAATATAACTGACGGCAACATGATTGTCGTTAAAGGACCGCTTGGCGAATTGACCCAGGCAGTTGACAAAGATATAAAGGTTGAGGTTTCAGACGATACAATTGTCCTTTCACGACCCACGGAGTCAAAGAACCACAAGTCATTGCACGGCCTTTACAGGGCTGTTATAAATAACATGGTAACTGGTGTCTCCCAGGGATACAGGAAGGAACTTGAACTTGTTGGCGTAGGCTATCGTGCCGAGGCAAAGGGACAGATGCTCGAGCTTAGCCTGGGTTTCTCCCATGATATAGTAATGGAACTGCCCCAGGAGGTTTCCGTGGAAACCAAGACTGAAAGGCGAAGTAATCCCATTATTACCCTGAAAAGTATTGACAAGCAGCTTATCGGACATGTTGCGGCAAAGATACGGTCGCTGCGTCCACCCGAGCCATATAAGGGCAAAGGTATCAAGTTCGTTGGTGAACAGCTCAGGAGAAAAGCCGGGAAATCTGCCAGCGCTTAGATGAATGGAAAAAAGTTAAAAGTTTAAAATATGTCTTTAACTAAGTTGGAAAGAAGAACAAGGATCAGAATGAGGATCCGGAAGAAGATTGGCGGAACTGCTGAAAAGCCAAGGCTGGCGGTATTCCGAAGCAACAGGCAGATTTATGTCCAGGTTGTTGATGATCAGAAGGGAGTTACCCTTCTTGCCGCCAGTTCAAAGGAAAAGGATATCGCCGGGAAAAAAGGTATTAAGAAGACTGAACAGGCTAAGCTTGTCGGGTTGAGCCTTGCTGCTAAATGCAGGGAAAAAGGAATAGATCAGGTCGTCTTCGACAGAGGCGGATATAAATATCATGGCAGGATAAAGTCATTGGCAGATGCAGCACGCGAAGGCGGTTTAAAATTCTGATAAACTATGGGAAACGGTATAAGAAAAGTAAAGACAAGCGATCTCGAGCTCAAAGACAGGCTCGTTAGTATCCAGAGAGTTACCAAGGTAACAAAAGGCGGACGTACATTCAGCTTTTCAGCTATAGTTGTTGTAGGTAATGAGGATGGCATTGTTGGGCATGGACTGGGGAAAGCCAGCGAGGTAACCACTGCTATTTCGAAAGGCATAGAAGATGCCAAGAAAAACCTGATCAAGGTTCCCGTTATTAATGGAACAATACCTCATGAGCAGGTTGCCAAATTCGGAGGAGCCAAGGTATTCATCAAACCGGCATCGGATGGTACGGGAATAAAGGCCGGAGGGGCTATGCGTGCTGTCCTCGAAAGTGTCGGTGTCAAAAATGTGCTTGCCAAATCAAAAGGCTCGTCGAACCCTCATAACCTGGTTAAGGCAACCTTTGCAGCCCTCATGGAAATGCGCGATGCCTTTTCAGTAGCTGAAAACAGAGGTATTTCCATGGAAAAAGTTTTTAACGGTTAGTAAATTTATATCGATGGCAAGAATACGTATCACCCAGGTAAAAAGCAGGATAGGAAAACCACAGCGCCAGAAACTGACGCTGGACGCCCTGGGAATCCGCAAACTTAACCAAAGTGTTGAACATGAAGCCACCCCGCAGATACTCGGAATGGTTAAAAAGATCAGCCACCTGGTTAAAGTTGAGAATATTTAACGAATAAATGATTTATAACTATAGGAATGGACTTAAGTAACTTAAAACCCGCAAAAGGTTCAGTAAAGAAAAGCAGGCGCCTTGGACGGGGACAAGGTTCCGGAAAGGGAGGAACATCTACAAGGGGACATAAGGGAGCCCAGCAGCGGTCTGGATACAAAAAGAAGATCGGGTTTGAAGGCGGTCAGATGCCTTTGCAGAGACGTATTCCGAAATATGGCTTTAAGAACATAAACAGAAAGGAATACAAGGGCATTAACCTGGCGACCCTTCAGGACCTGGCAGAAAGAAACAATCTTGAAAAAATTGATTTTAATACCCTCCTTGGATCAGGATATGTGTCCAAGAACACTCTTGTCAAAATCCTGGGGAAAGGAACTCTTACAAAAAAACTGGAAGTACATGCACACGCATTCAGTAAATCGGCTGTTGCAGCTATTGAAGCACTGAATGGCACCGTTGTAAAACTATAATTTCATGAGACTGATTCAGACCATAAAAAACATTTTCAAGATTGAGGACCTTCGTGCAAGACTGATATACACACTGGGAATTATACTCTTATACAGGTTTGGCAAGTATGTTACACTTCCGGGTATAGATCCTTCTCAGCTGGCCGGCCTCAAAAACCAGACCTCAACAGGGATAATGGGCCTTCTTGATATGTTTTCCGGCGGCGCCTTTTCACAGGCGTCAATATTCGCCCTCGGTATAATGCCCTATATCTCCGCATCTATTGTGGTACAGCTTTTGGGCATTGTTTTTCCCTACTTCCAGAAACTGCAGAAAGAAGGCGAAAGCGGTAGACGTAAAATGAATCAGTATACACGTTATCTTACTGTTATTGTTCTGCTGCTCCAGGCTCCAACATACCTTGTTAATCTTTCAGCCCAGCTTCCTGCAAGCGCTTTCGTGCTTAGCGGATTCTTTTTCAAGTTCTCTTCAGTGGTTATACTCACTGCAGGAACAATGTTCATAATGTGGCTCGGTGAGAAGATTACCGATAAAGGCATAGGAAACGGGATATCTCTTATAATAATGATCGGAATTGTGGCAAGAATGCCGGCCAATTTCATTTTTGAAGCAGGAACCAGGCTCAACGGAGCGGGCGGACCCATTGCACTTATCGCCGAGATAATTATCCTCTTTGTGGTTATTCTGGGTACAATCCTGCTTGTGCAGGGAACACGCCGCATACCGGTGCAGTATGCAAGGAGGATTGTTGGTAATAAGCAATATGGGGGAGTTCGTCAATATATACCACTGAAGGTAAATGCCGCTGGAGTTATGCCGATAATTTTTGCCCAGGCAATAATGATGCTGCCCATCATAATCGCAGGATATTCAAATTCAAGTTCAGGATTCGTGGTTGCATTCTCCAATATGTACGGATTCTGGTATAACCTTGTTACAGGAATACTTATAATCCTGTTCACATACTTCTATACCGCAATAACAATCAACCCGGTTCAGATTGCAGAAGACATGAAAAAGAACGGCGGATTTATCCCCGGTATAAAACCTGGTCGTAAAACAGTGGAATTTTTTGATACGATAATGTCGAGAATAACACTGCCCGGTTCTATTTTTCTTGCGATTATAGCTATTCTACCGGCTATTGCGGTCAAAGCGGGAATTTCTCCGCAGTTCGCACAATTCTATGGAGGGACATCACTTTTGATTCTTGTGGGAGTTGTGCTTGACACGCTTCAGCAGATAGAGAGTCATCTGCTCATGCGTCATTACGACGGTCTTATGAAATCGGGCCGTATCAAAGGCAGGTCAGGCGCTGTGACAGCTATTTAATATGTTTACGTTCTTTGATGTTACATTTAAAAACCGATGATGAAATCTGTCTGTTAAGAGAAAGCAATATGCTGGTATCAAAAACACTGGCAGAGGTTGCTTCTTTTATACGACCAGGGGTTACCACACTTTATCTCGATGGTATTGCCGAAGCATTTATCAGAGATCACGGCGCAATACCGGCATTCAAGGGATATGGAGGCTTTCCCGCAACGCTTTGCACATCAGTCAATGACGAGGTCGTTCACGGAATCCCTTCAAGGTATGAGCTCAGGGAAGGCGACATAATATCAGTAGATTGCGGGGTCATTCTGAATGGATGGTACGGTGATAGTGCCTACACTTTTCCGGTGGGACAGATTAATGAAAAGGTTGAACGACTTCTGGAATTTACAAGAGCATCACTGGAAGAGGGAGTAAGTGAAGCAGTGGCAGGCAGACGAATAGGTGATATCTCAAATGCAGTACAGTCAAAAGCAGAGAGCGGTGGATTTTCGGTTGTCAGAGAGCTGGTAGGTCATGGAATTGGCAAAAAACTGCATGAATCGCCAGAAGTTCCTAACTTTGGCAGGAAGGGAACCGGGCAGAAGATGGAAAAAGGGCTTGTGATCTGCATCGAGCCTATGATCAATATGGGAAGAAAGGAAACAGTGCAGATGAAAGACGGCTGGACCATCAAGACCGTTGACGGACAAGTCTCGGCACATTTTGAGTATGCTGTTGCCGTTGACAGAGGTAAAGCTGATGTATTAACAACATTTAAATTCATAGAAGAAGTTTTAAATAAATAGTAATTATATGTCGAAACAATCATCTATAGAGCAGGATGGGACCATAATCGAAGCTCTCTCGAACGCAATGTTCAGAGTTGAGCTTGAAAATGGTCACGTTATTACTGCACATATATCGGGCAAGATGAGGATGCATTATATAAAAATTCTGCCCGGCGATAAGGTCAAGGTTGAAATGTCGCCATATGATCTGACGAAAGGAAGAATAACATTCAGATATAAATAAGTAATATTAAAATAATGAAAGTACGGACATCTATAAAGAAGCGGACACCCAACTGTAAGATTGTCAGGAGGAAAGGTCGCTTGTATGTTATAAATAAGAAAAATCCCAAGTTCAAACAGAGACAGGGATAATTTGATTAATTTTGCAACTTATTTAAGAAGAAATTTTTATGGCACGTATAGTTGGTGTTGATTTGCCGAGAAATAAAAGAGGAGAGGTCGGTCTGACCTATATTTACGGGGTGGGCCGAAGCATTGCCCAGAAAGTACTCGATGAAGCTGGAGTTGACAGAAACGTTAAAGTCCAGGAATGGACAGACGAACAGATCAACTCTATCAGGCGCATCCTCAATGATAATTATAAGCTTGAGGGCGAGCTTCGTTCAGAGACCCAGCTGAATATCAAAAGGCTTATGGATATAGGCTGCTATCGCGGTGTGCGTCATAGGTCGGGCTTGCCGGTAAGAGGACAGAGCACGAAGAATAACGCCAGAACCCGCAAAGGCAGGAAAAAAACTGTTGCAAACAAGAAAAAAGCTACTAAATAAATAGAATATGGCAAAAAAAACAGGAGCAGCGAAGAAGAGAGTCGTTAAAGTTGAACCAAACGGCCAGGCTCATGTTCATTCATCCTTCAACAATATTATTATTTCCCTGACAAACAACTCGGGCCAGGTTATTTCATGGGCATCGGCAGGGAAAATGGGATTCAAGGGGTCAAAGAAAAATACGCCCTATGCTGCCCAGATGGCATCTGAAGAGTGCGGGAAAGTAGCCTACGACCTCGGATTGAGGAAGGTAAAAGTGTTTGTTAAGGGCCCCGGATCAGGAAGGGAATCGGCTATCAGAGCTATAAGCAATGTGGGAATCGAGGTCACGGAGATAATTGATGTTACTCCCATGCCTCACAACGGTTGCCGCCCCCCTGGAAGGAGAAGAGTCTAAAAACCGCAAATCTGAAGGATTTTTGTAAGTAAATAATCAAAATTGAAATGGCAAGATATATTGGCCCAAAATCAAAAATAGCAAGAAAGTTCGGTGAGCCGATTTATGGTCCCGATAAATATCTCGACAGGAAAAATTTCCCGCCAGGCCAGCATGGGATAAACAAGAAAAGAAAGAAAACATCCGAGTACGGGATTCAGTTGAAGGAAAAACAAAAGGCTAAGTATACATACGGCGTACTTGAAAGACAATTCCGCAAAACATTTGAAAGAGCATCCCGGAGTAAAGGCGTCACGGGACAGGTTCTTCTTCAGTTACTTGAAGCAAGGCTCGATAACGTTGTTTACCGCTTTGGAGTGGCTCCCACAAGGGCAGCCTCACGCCAGTTAATATCACACCGCCACATTACTGTAAACGGAACTATTGTCAATGTTCCGTCATACCAGCTTAAGCCTGGTGATATTGTAGGCATCCGTGAGAAATCAAAATCGCTCGAAACAATAGTCGATTCACTGACAACAAGGAAGTACTCAAAGCTCTCATGGCTTGAGTGGGATGATGCGCAAATGGCCGGAAAGTTCATGAATGTGCCGGAACGTGCCGATATCCCCGAAGACATTAAGGAACAACTTATAGTTGAATTATATTCCAAGTAACAAAATAAGATAAATTATATGGCCATTTTATCATTCCAGAAGCCTGATAAAGTAATAATGCTTGAAGCTACCGACAGGTACGGAAAATTTGAATTCCGTCCTCTTGAGCCTGGCTATGGCATTACAGTCGGCAATGCCCTGAGAAGAATACTGCTTTCATCACTTGAAGGCTTTGCTATTACTACGGTTAAGATTGAAGGAGTTG
Source organism: Bacteroidales bacterium (assembly GCA_034005245.1). Lineage (GTDB taxonomy): Bacteria > Bacteroidota > Bacteroidia > Bacteroidales > VadinHA17 > LD21. The sequence goes on along the minus strand of JAVEVC010000001.1, from coordinate 122,366 downwards.
ATCATGAGTTTTCAACCATCACGGGAGTTATTGAAGATGTTACCGAGATAATCCTGAATCTTAAGCAGGTGCGCTTTAAAAAAATAATTGAAGACGCCGACCATGAAAATGCTACTATCAAGATCAGCGGACAGGAAATATTTAAGGCAGGAATGCTCAAAAATGTCCTGACTAATTTTGAAGTGCTTAACCCAGACCTTGTGATTTTCAGGATGGAAAGCGATGTTAAAATCCAGATGGATCTTACAATAAGCAAGGGAAGGGGTTATGTGCCGGCTGAAGAAAATGAGCCTGAGGACACTGAATTTGGTGTTGTTGCCATTGATTCTATCTTTACACCCGTAAGAAATGTTAAGTACTCGGTGGAAAACTACCGTGTTGAGCAAAAAACAGACTATGAGAAACTTTTGATTGAAATAGAAACAGATGCCTCAATACATCCCAAGGACGCCCTGAAGGAAGCAGCAAAAATTCTGATATATCATTTTATGCTCTTTTCAGACGAGAAGATCACCCTCGACTCCGATGAAAAAATGGCAAATGAGGAATTTGATGAAGAAGTGCTCCATATGAGACAGCTTCTTAAGACAAAGCTGGTTGATCTTGACCTTTCAGTGAGAGCTCTCAACTGTCTTAAGGCAGCTGAGGTTGAGTCACTTGGTGATCTCGTCAGATTCAATAAGAATGACCTACTCAAGTTCAGGAATTTCGGGAAGAAATCACTTACTGAGCTCGATGAACTGCTCGATTCAATGAATCTCTCGTTTGGCATGGATGTGAGTAAATACAAATTGGACAAAGATTAATTACTGGTTAAGGAAAAAGAGAAATGCGACATCAGAGAGTTATTAACCATTTAGGTAGGACAAGTTCACACAGGAAGGCAATGTTTGCCAATATGGCTTCATCACTGATCCTTCATAAAAGAATAAGCACAACAGTGGCAAAGGCAAAAGCCCTGAAGAGTTACGTGGAACCTCTGATCACCAAATCAAAGGAAGACTCTACACACTCCAGGAGAGTTGTCTTCAGTTATCTTGCCGATAAAACTGCAGTTGCAGAACTTTTCAGGGAGATATCACCTAAGATAGGCGAAAGGCCGGGGGGATACACCAGAATACTGAAAACCGGGAACAGGATTGGAGACAATGCTGAAATGTGCATTCTTGAGCTGGTTGATTATAATGAAATCATGCTTGGAAAGGAAACAACCAAAGCAAAAACAACAAGAAGGAGAAGGACTTCCAAAAAGTCAGGAGGGGAAGCAGGAGCAAAAGCCGAAAAGAAAAGCCCCGGAACAAAAGCTGCCAAGCCTGCAGCCAGAAAAAAAGAAGCATCCGGGAATCAGGATGCAGGAAAGGAAGAGAAAGAATAGAGAATAAACTTACTTCTTAAGGGATATCACACTAATGACATATCCCTTTTTTTTGTATATTACACGATTGTTTAATAAAAAATAAAAATCAATGGGTCAAATAGTTAGTGTACATGCGCGTGAAATTCTCGATTCTCGTGGCAATCCCACGATAGAGGTTGATGTTATCACCAGCAGCGGTTATACAGGGAGGGCGGCAGTACCTTCAGGTGCATCGACCGGAGAAAATGAAGCTCTTGAACTTCGCGACGGAGATGAGTCACGGTATCTGGGCAAAGGCGTTCAAAAGGCTGTTCATAACGTAAATAATGTTATTGCCGAAGAAATTACCGGAATGGATGTTACCGATCAGGCAGGGATTGACATGAAGATGATAGATCTTGATGCGACAAAGACAAAAAGCAATCTGGGAGCAAACGCAATTCTTGGAGTTTCACTTGCAGTTGCAAAGGCAGCTGCAGCGTATCACGGACTTCCCCTTTATCGTTATATAGGGGGATCCAATGCAGTAACACTGCCTGTGCCAATGATGAACATAATTAACGGAGGATCCCATTCAGATGCGCCCATAGCATTTCAGGAGTTCATGATAAGGCCCGTAGGTGCACCCAATTTCAGGGAAGGTCTCCGAATGGGAGCAGAAGTATTCCACTCCCTCAAGAAAGTACTCAAAGCCCGCGGCTTAAGCACGGCCGTTGGCGATGAAGGAGGATTTGCTCCTGCACTTGAAGGAACGGAAGATGCCCTGGATACAATTCTCAAGGCAATAACCAAAGCAGGTTATAAGCCAGGAACAGATATAACAATTGCCCTTGATTCAGCAGCTTCCGAATTTTATGTTAACGGAGTTTATGATTATACCAAATTCGAAGGACCAAAGGGAGCAAAAAGGACATCGGAAGAACAAGTCACATATTTCGAGGAGCTTTTAAACAAATATCCCATCGATTCAATAGAAGATGGCATGGCTGAGAATGACTGGGACGGTTGGAAGCTTCTTACATCCAGAATCGGTGATCGCTGCCAGGTTGTGGGTGATGATGTGTTTGTTACAAATGTGGAATACCTTAAGAAGGGCATTGATATGGGTTGTGCCAATTCAATTCTTATTAAGGTAAACCAGATCGGCACCCTTACCGAGACTCTCAATGCAATCGAAATGGCACACAGAGCCGGATATACAACAGTAACCTCACACCGTTCAGGCGAAACGGAAGATTCAACAATTGCCGATATTGCTGTAGCTGTAAATTCAGGACAGATTAAGACGGGATCGTGCAGCAGGACCGACAGGATAGCCAAATACAACCAGCTGCTCAGAATTGAGGAAGCCCTGGGTGACCTTGCTGTCTATGGATTCAGAAAGTGAATCTGTTATTGGAAATTTAACGTAAAAAGAAAGATCCGGTTATTCCGGATTTTTCTTTTTGAAGTACCCTGGAAACTCTTTTCCCGTCATTGAGCTATCGTCTGAAATTCTCATTGGACTTTGCTCTCCGGAGTTATTAACAATTGTTAATAACTCATGTTCATATTGCGTGTACAAGTATGAAATACATAATGATGTTTTTTTGTATTTCTTATATTATATTTGATCTATCAGGTGAGCGATAAAAGGTTGCTCAAACGATGCGGAACCGGAAAAGGTTTCTTAACTGAAGCAAGATCCAGTTCATTCAGACCTCCGGGTCTGCACATCGGGAGAGCCGAAGTCCGAACTACTGAACTTCGGTTCAGAATGTCCGGCAGATCGATGAAACCGGAAACGTTCTTTCAGAGATTGAGTCACAGGGCTTAAGAAGAAAACAGCTTCGGCTGCTGTCAACTTAAACCGGATGCTGTATCCTTCGGGAAACTACAGAAGGGGCCTGAATGACGCTTCGTCCCGGAAGTCCGCCTCAAAACGGACAAAAGGACAACCAAAAGGTTTTGCCGTAACAAGCATTACCCGAAAGTCAGGGGTTGCATAACCGGATCTCGGTCAGGAAATGCAGCCGACCATAATAACAGTAACCTGACGCTGCAGGAAACTTCGGTTACCTGTTGTGAATGGGAACTACTCCAAGGAATAGTTCCCATTATTGTTTTATATATATATTCAATCATTTCCTCCTGCCTGAGAGCTGTTCTGACCATTTTTCGCATATTTTTCCCGCTATTTAAATATCTTTAAGCCTTATCACTTTATTATCCATGACTTACTCAGGACTGACCGGCTTTATTCATGAGCTTGATAAACACGGAGAACTCATCAGGGTAAAAACATTTGTCGATCCGGTGCTTGAAATAGCTGAAGTGACTGACAGGATATCCAAAAAAGAGGGTAAAGCATTGCTCTTTGAAAATACCGGTACATTATTTCCGGTACTCATAAATGCCTATGGATCACCTCTTAAATTGAAGCTTGCCCTCGGAAATAAAGACCCGGAGGAACACGCCCGAAGAATTGGCAACATTTTCAGTTTCACTGGCTTAAACTCCCGCGGCATCCTGCAAAACCTGTCGGCTTTGCCTTCACTGGCCAGGCTGGCTGGATATCTTCCCATGAAAACAAAACAACGGGGTGTGTGCCAGCAGGTAATCCATACCGAACCTGACCTTGGTATCCTTCCTGTTCTTAAATGCTGGCCTCACGATGGAGGACCCTATATAACACTGCCTGTAGTTCATACCTGCCATCCCGACACAGGAAGTGTTAATGCGGGAATGTACAGGATGCAGATCCTCGACAGAAATTCCACAGCTATGCACTGGCAGAGGCATAAAACCGGAGCCGTCCATTTCGAGGCGTGGAAAAATGCGAACAGGAAAATGCCTGTAGCTGTTTCGCTGGGAGGAGATCCGGTCTATGCATACTCGGCCACTGCACCACTCCCGGAAAATGTCAGTGAGTATATTCTTGCTGGCTTCCTGAGAGAAAGAAAAGTGAAGCTTGTGAAATGCATTACCTGTGATATCTATGTGCCTTATGATGCTGATATAGTCATTGAAGGTTATATTGATCCATCTGAACAGCCTGTGTGGGAAGGGCCATTTGGCGATCATACCGGATTCTATTCCCTGGCCGACTGGTATCCCAGATTCCATGTAACCTGCATTACCCATTCACGAAATGCCGTTTATCCGGCTACTATAGTAGGCATTCCCCCACAGGAGGATTCATGGCTGGCACAAGCAACTGAAAAGATCTTTCTTTCTCCGGTAAGAATCGCCCTGCAGCCGGAAATAGAGGATTTTCATATGCCCGATCCGGGAGTGGCACATAACCTTGTTATTGTTAAGATCAGCAAGAGATTTCCCGGCCAGGGAATGAAAGTCATAAACTCACTTTTTGGAGCCGGGCAGATGATGTTCACGAAATACCTTGTGGTTGTCAGCGGGAACATCAATATCAGAAATTACATGGAATTATGCCGGACTGTCTTTGAGAATACCGGCTTTGATACGGATGTTATCTTCAGCAGGGGTCCTCTCGACGTCCTTGACCATGCTTCAGACAGCCAGGCATTCGGGGGTAAGGCAGGAATAGATGCCACTGTTAAATTACCTGAGGAGAGAGCAGGACGCAGCGAGACAACAACAATAAAACTTTCCGTTAAGTTTGCAGAAGAAAATACTTCCGACTGCCTTGTCGGAGATGTTATTATAGATTCCGATTGCCGTCTGATGGAAGAAGATATTCCTGTGCTTATCCTTTCTGCTGATCTTTCCGGAGGTGAGGCTGCAATTGACAGGATCTCAGGAACCATAAAGAAGAATCGGATATCCGATATATTCAGGCTGGTTCTTGTTGTTGACAAAGAAGTTGATCCGCATGACTATTTCAGGGTTGCCTGGCAGGTACTAGGCAATTCCGATCCGATGAGGGACCACAGGATGATTGATTCAGAATGCATGCTGATTGATGGAACAATAAAGCTCTGCCGGAGCGGCAGGCCTTTTCCGCGAAAATGGCCTAATGTAGTATGCTCTTCAAAGGAAACGGCCTTGAATGTTGACAGGAAATGGGAGGCTTTGGGATTGGGTGAATTCATACCTTCTCCGTCGAAAGAAAACAGAAAATTATGCCGTGGAGAAAAGGAGGAAGTCACATGCGAATAATCAGGAAAGCAGTCACTTTATGAGTTTGCTTATCTTTTCAAGAAGAACAGCTGAGGAGTAAGGTTTGCTTAAATAATCATCTATTCCGGCAGCAAGACATTTCTCAAGGTCATCAACCATGGCATTGGCTGTAATGGCAATTATCGGGATGTGCGAACCGCTATCTTTCTCAAGCTCCCGTATCTTTTTAGCCGTAGTAATTCCATCCATAACAGGCATGCTTATGTCCATAAGAATAAGATCATATTCCGTGCTCTGCACCTTTTCAAGTGCATCGTTGCCGTTCGATACAATATCTATGTTTTTCACAAGAGGCTTCAGCGTGAGAAGTGTTATCTTCTGGGTTATAAGATTATCTTCGGCCAGAAGTATGTTTATGTTCTTCAGGTCCCTTGATGCACCTTTCCCCTTTTTCAAGGCATCCCCTGATGCCTGTATCACTGATTCCTGCTTCTGTCCTGAGTCAGGATATGAAAACGGCAGATAAATGTTTACCACTGAAGAATTATCACCAAATTCCTGGTTGTACCAGCCATTGCAGTTTCTTATCAGCTTTGCTGAAAGATACCCAGCCGTGTGCTCCTCGTTAATGAACACAATATTCCTGTCGGTCTGAATCCTGATGTTAATGATCCTTTTACGGCCTTCCTCTTTTTCCTTTTTCAGGTTTATTGCAACCCTCGTGATATTGTCTCCGCCCTGATCCTCAATTGTATTGAAGAGATCAAGAATGATCTGCTTCAATACTACCGGATCCCCTTCGCATTCATATTCGCTGAAATCTTTCCTGTTGAGTATGAAATCAAGATTCGATTTATCTTTCAGCCTGTAAAGCTCAATAGCATTCTGGATCGAAGTCAGTATGTTGAACCGGATATTGCTTTTGGGATTATAACTTAAACTGCCGGCACTTTCCATGGAAAGCTCATTGACGGTTGTGATCATGTTTCCCGTAGATGCAAGGAAGGTTTCCATCAGTTCTTTCTGTTTCTTCTGCAGTCCTGAACCCGTAAGCATTTCGGAGATAGTTAACAGGGTACTCAGGGGTTCTCTTATCCTGTGTGAGAAGTCGTTTATTATATTTTCTTTTTCTTTATTGGATACGGATGCCTCAATCAGGGCTTCTTCCAGAGTGTCGATGAGAAGCAATGTTTTTCTGAGGATGAGCAGGAGGACAGCAGCTGAGATTATAACCAGGATTCCGGCAATCAACCTGAGATTTAGTGATATCATTATCACAGACATTATCATGCAGATAAGTGCCGCCACAGCATAATTCCCTATCTCTTTTCTTCTTATTTCCGGCGGTTTATCTGATTGTCTGAAATATGAACCGGAAGGAATTGTTGTGTTTTGCTCTTTTGTCATTTGGAGTAGATTTCCTGCAGATATGTAAATTTATAAAAATCATCTGAAAAATATACATTCCGGGGAATTATCAACCTTTACAGGAAAAAGGTTAAATTTGTCATTATGGTACAGTTTTTGAACTTGAAGAATAAAACATACATCACCATGAAAAGATATTCAGGGATATTTTTATTGATGATTATGTCGGGCGGCTTCTCCCTAATAGCAGGAGGGCAGGAACCTGAAGGTCTGGTCAAGTATACACCGGATTTCAGGTTTACGGATGGCATATATCTTAATTTTGATCAGGTGCGCACCAACAAGCCTATCCCGAAAGCCAAGATCCTCACATCCACTGATTACAACGATAAGGAATTCTTCAAGAACCTTTTCGCAGGAGAAAAAATATATTATTATGATGCCCTTGGCATCAGGCAGGAGATTGAAAAGAATTCTGTATGGGGATTTGCACGGAATGGTATATTGTATATACAGATACAGGGCAATTTCAACAGGATAACTTTCGTGGGAAACATCTGTCATTTTGTTGCAGATATCACATCATATGACAGCAGGTATTATTCTCCATACGGTTACTATGATCCCTATTATTCACCGTATTATTCACCATCTTATTATCCGTATTACTACTCACCATATTACAGCAATTACTATTCACCATACGGCTCATATTATTCCCCTTACAGGAATAATATTGCAAGGAATGAGATGAAGCAGTATCTCATAGATTTTGAGAACGGCAAGATCCTTGAGTACGATGTTGACAATGCTGAAATGCTTCTTATGAAGGACAGTGAGTTGTATGAAGAGTACATGAGGCTCCCCAGGAAGAAAAGGAAAGAACTTATATTTGTCTATATAAGAAAGTTCAATGAAAAGAATCCGTTATACTTACCTGCTGGCTAAACATATATTATGAAAAAGAGTATTGCAGCACTCATATTTCTTTGCCTGATTGGTGAAATTTTCCCTCAGGCTCCTTTCCCCTCGTCCGGTGATATAGACTTATTCCTGAAATCAAAAACGGGAGTTGTACTCGAGAGTAATACCTATTCTGCGTATAATGCTTATATCAGGAAAGCAGTTCAGGAATACTGGAATATTACGCCGTGGGAATTTATTAGTACTGGTGATTTTGAAGAAAAAAGAAAAGATCCTTCCTGGTCTTTTCTTATACTCACTGAAACGAATTTCGACAGGGATAAATCAAAAACTTCCTTTAATTTCCTCAATCTTCTTCAGGGAAAAGATGTAAAGGATATTGGGGCAATGCCTGAGATATGCGCTATGCCTCTTTCATCTGCCGATGAAGATGATATGGAGTATGGATACAAGCTTGGTGCCATAATCTCGTTCATACAGAAGCATGCCCGCATGATTTCTGAGGAGCCCTCGCAAACAGGCAGGCGGTATTTAAAGTATTACAACAAAAATGTTCCTCTTGTTGCCGATAAGGTGGTTCTGGTTAAGCAGGAGGATCTTTCTCCGGCAATAAATTCAGCCGCCAAGATCAGCTCTGTTTACAGGAAAACGATCGAGATAGTCACAGAAGACTCAATAGTTGATGCAATAAAGCAAAAAGCACCCGGGAAGCTGATTCTTCACATGGTAAGCCCCGCAGGTGATGCATCATCCGGGTATTGCTTTAAAATGCTGATTGGAACTGATGATGCTGATATGTATTACTATAATCAGCATATGATTGATAGAAACAATCCAAAGGGATTGTTGCCCTCAGATCTTAAACGTTTATCGAGGTTCTGATCGTGCAGCATTGAAGAAAATATCGAGTCTTTTATAAAAATGATTATATGGACGGGATCAGGCAATTATCAGAAGCTGAAAGAAACTGGGCAATGCTGTGTCACCTTTCAGCATTTGCAGGTTTCTTTTTTCCTTTCGGGGCAATCATAGGTCCGCTTATATGCTGGTTGTCACGAAAGGATGAATCGCAATGGGTTAATCAAAACGGCAGGAATTCACTTAATTTCCAGCTTTCCATGCTTCTGTATATGATCCTTGTTGCGCCTCTGTGTATTATCATTGTTGGCATCCCTATCCTGATCTTTCTTATTATAATGAAGATAATATGCATCATTATTGCAAGTGTCAAGGCTTCAAAGGGTGAGGAATTCAGATATCCAATAACTATCCCTTTCATTCAGTGATCTTGCAGCAGGTTAAACCTTTGAGTACGGCCTGTAAGAAGCATCCTGTTTTTCCTTTTACCCTTTCTTTGGGCAATAATCCGGGATTTATCATGCAATTAGCTGCATGCCTTGCAGATCCGGTGTTTAATCTATCTGCCGGACGGTTGTTCAGACTTTTTGCTCCTGCTATCCTTTTTATGACATTATCTTTATACTTTTGTCCTTTATCTTTCATCTTTTAACTGTCTAATGACTCAAAAACCATCAATACCAAAAGGAACCCGCGATTTTCCCCCTGATGAGATGATAAGGAGGGATTTTATATTCAATACCATACGACAGGTTTTCCGACTGTATGGATATCAGCCTATTGAAACTCCTGCAATGGAAAATCTCTCAACTCTTCTGGGCAAATACGGCGAAGAGGGAGACAGGCTTCTTTTCAGGATACTCAATTCGGGCGATTTTCTCTCAGGGCTGGATGAAAAAGATCTTGAAGGACAGGATCCTTCCAGAATATCTTCACTGATATGCGGAAAGGGATTAAGATATGATCTTACGGTACCTTTTGCACGTTACGTTGTACAGCATCGCGACCAAATAATCTTTCCCTTTAAAAGATACCAGATTCAACCGGTATGGCGTGCCGACCGGCCCCAGAGAGGCAGGTACCGGGAATTCTTTCAATGCGATGCTGATGTGATCGGAAGCGACTCGCTTCTTAATGAATACGAGCTGATCAGAATTATTGACGATATAAGCGGCAGGCTGGGAATATCCGTTACCGTAAAAGTAAACAACAGAAAGGTGCTTGCAGGTATAGCTGAATTTATTGGAGAAGCTGAAAAAATCACAGACATAACAACTGCTATTGACAAGCTTGAGAAGATAGGTATTAAAGCGGTGAATGAAGAACTTGGTGCACGAGGTGTCTCATTGGAAGCGATAAGCAAGCTTCAGCCGCTTATTGAACTTGAAGGATCTGTTGAAGAGAAGCTTGGCAAGCTCGACATAATCCTGACGGGATCTGTCGTTGGCAAAAGGGGACTGGATGAACTCCGGACACTTTTCTCATATATTAAGGCAGATACACCGGGCTGTGACATTGAAGTGGATATAACTCTTGCAAGGGGACTAAACTACTATACCGGAGCGATCATTGAGGTCAGGTCCAAAGATGTTAGCATTGGAAGTATCTGCGGAGGTGGCCGTTATGATAATCTCACGGGCGTTTTTGGAATGGAGGGGATTTCAGGTGTAGGGATATCTTTTGGTGCTGACCGCATATACGATGTTATGAGCCAGCTTAACCTTTTTGAAGAACAGGTTCACGGATCACCACAGGTTTTGATAGTAAATTTCGGGGAAAAAGAAGCAAAACATGCAATCAGGCTAAGGAATCGCCTGAATAAAATCAGTATCAGCAGTGAATTGTATCCTGATGGTGTAAGGCTCAAAAAGCAGATTGCATATGCAGATGCAAGAAATATACCCTTTGTTGTAATGGCAGGTGATGAGGAGATACAGAATAAAGTGGTGACTTTAAAAGTTATGGCAACATCGGAGCAGATGAAGATATCCGAAACTGAGTTGATAGAATACCTGAAATCCAGGACGTTGTCCACGGATTGAATCCCGGCATTTTCAAATAACATGCCCTGTCATATTTTTAAACAGCCATTAAGCAGATTTTTAATCTGGAATTGACATATATTAACTGGTTGTCTGTAGCATTTCGCTGACTTTGTCCACTTTCGAACCGGGATTTATAATAAATTTGTACCAGTTAGTAAAAACTTCAACCTGATGGCTCTTCAATGTGGAATCATTGGAATTACGAATGTTGGTAAAACCACAATCTTCAATTGTATTTCCGGAACGAATGTGGAAACAAGTGCTTCCGCTTTCAGCGCAACAAAATCCAATATTGCTGTTATTCAGGTACCTGATCCAAGGCTTTATGAGCTTGAAAAGCATCAGATAACCGACAAAATTGTTCACACTACGATGGAGATTGTGGATATACCAGGTCTGGCCCGCGGCTCAAACAGAGGAGAAGGTGTTGGTAACAGGTTTCTGGGTGATATTAGGAACACCGATGCACTTATTCATGTCCTGCGATGTTTCGACGACGATTCATTACCTCATATTGATGGTTCTGTCGACCCGGTGAGAGATATGGAAACAGTAAGCTTTGAGCTTCAGGTAAAGGACCTTGAGTCAGTGGGGAAAAAGCTACAGCGCCTGGAAAAGCTTGCGAAATCGGGGGATAAGGATGCTAAAGTCTCAATAGGAGTTTTAACGAGATACAGGGATCATATTGGCAATTTTAACGATGCAAGAACCCTTGAAGTCAGGGAGGAAGAGAGGAAACACGTCGATGATCTTTTCCTTCTTACTATGAAGCCTGTCATTTATGTATGTAATGTTGATGAGAAGTCAGCTACATCAGGAAACAGGTATGTTGAAGCGGTAACTGAAGTCCTCAGGGGGAAGGATGCCGGGATATTGGTAATTGCCGGTCTGGTGGAAGCTGAAATAGCAGAGCTTGAGAGCAGGGATGATCGTGTTGCATTTCTTCAGGATGCAGGACTGAGCGAACCGGGTGTCGATAAGATGATCAGGGCAGCCTATAAAATGCTCAACCTTCAGACATTCTTTACCGTGGGCCCAAAAGAGATTAGAGCCTGGACTATAAAGAAAGGGATGACTGCTCCACAGGCTTCAGGTGTAATACACAGCGACCTCGAAAGGGGTTTTATCAGGGCAGAGGTGATGAAATACAATGACTTCATAACTCTTGGTTCGGAGCATGCCTGCAGGGAAGCCGGCAAATTCTATATCGAAGGGAAGAGCTATATTGTTGAGGATGGTGATATTCTTCACATACGTTTCAATGTTTAGCTTAAGAGATGATCAGACTCCGGGCTATAGTATTCTTTTTTCTGGCTCTCCCTTGTCTTTCGTGTTTTGCTCAGAGCAGTAACAAGGGGGACAGACTGAAGGAATTGGTAAAGCAAAAAGGTCAGGCAAATGTCTCAATAGTCTGGCCAGGAAAAGCTGCTGCCCGTGAACTCTCGGAAAACATGTCATTCAGGTCAGTGAAGGACAGCGAACTGTATCTGGTCGTCACTCCTGGAAACATTGAACGGTTCCTGTCCCTTGGGTACGATTATAAGATATACGACCCTGACTTATCAGGGAGCCTCCGGAATTCATCAACCGTAAAAGAGGCAATGCAATGGGATAGTTATCCCACACTCCCTCAATACGATTCCATAATGAGATCATTTGGAAGGGATTATCCGGCAATCTGCAGACTCGACACTATTGGAATGAGTATTAAGGGCAGGCTTATTTATGCATTGCGGATCTCTGACCATACAGGTGATGAAAGAAGTGTACCGCGATTATTTCTTACATCAACAATTCATGGTGACGAAACAGGTGGATTTATTCTTATGCTCAGGCTGGCTGAGTACCTGCTGAAGAACGGCAGGTCTGACCCAAGGATCAGTAATATTATTCAAAATCTCGAAGTTTGGATCAATCCTCTGGCAAATCCGGATGGTACCTATAGATTCGGAGATGAGATCACTACTCCTGTCAGGGATAATGCCAATGGGGTTGATCTAAACAGGGATTTCCCCGATGCTGAAACTCCTAAGACCAGCTTTCAGAAAGAAACTGTGGATATGATAAAATTCTTGCGGAAACACGACTTCATTCTTTCAGTAAATTTTCATTCAGGGGCGGAGGTGGTCAACTATCCATGGGATAAATGGGAGAGATATCATGCTGACAATGATTGGTTTTACCAGATAAGCAGAAATTATGCCGACACCGTTCACTTCTTTTCCAGGCCGGGTTATATGGATGATCTTAATAATGGCATCACCAACGGGTTTGAATGGTATTGCATTAACGGAGGCAGGCAGGATTTTGTTACATGGGAACTCCAAGGCAGGGAACTAACAATTGAGCTTGACGATGACTATGTCACCCCGGCTAATGAACTTAATGACCTTTGGGAGTTTAACCGCCGGTCTATCATAGGATTTATCGAAAATGCCCTGTACGGAATTCATGGGATAACCCTTGATCACGAAAGCGGGAGACCTGTGCCTGCAATGCTCTATATAAATGGGCATGACAGAGACAGTTCTCAAATATATTGCGACACTCTCTCGGGAAGGTTCACGCGTATGCTTTCTCCAGGACTGTGGAACCTTACATTCTCTTCTGACGGATATCGTGATACAACAATTCAGGATGTTATTGTAACTGACCTGGGAAGGACAAGTATTGAAGTACCTATGCGCAAGGCAATCAATCCGAAAGATAGCACCGACACCAGCGTGCCGGTTATTTATCCTAATCCTTCCAGATCATCGGTTAATGTACTGCTTCCGTCAAAAATGGCTGGAAAAATAAACATCCGGGTTATAAGCCATTCAGGAAAAAGTGTGGCTGAGTTTGAAAAGGTTGTATCCGGGACCGATCCTTTCGTTCTTGAGACAGGCATTCTTGGCGCCGGAGCTTATATTGTTGTTTTCACCAATACCACGACCGGACTTTCCCTTTCAGGCCGGTTTGTAAAGTCAGGGGACGATTGATCCTTAACCTTGATTTCCCAACTGTTTGTTTCTCTCATTAAAAAAATTACTTTTGGAACTTGTTTTCGGGCATGATTAAGGATCAAATTGTCCTTGACCCCGGTATCAGAAAAGTAAGAAGAGGGAGATGCATATGAAGAAACTGACTGCGATATTTCTAGTTATCAATTCTTTTTTAGGGCTTTCAGGGCAGGAAGCTTATCTTCCGCCCGACAAACCAAAGCTGGTGATTGGCATTGTGGTTGAACAGCTGAAATTTGACCAGATAGAAAAATTCAGGGACCGGTTTTCTGAGAATGGCATAAAAAAACTTATCAGCGAGGGCACTTATTTCAGGAATGCATCATATGAGTTCATGCTTACTCAATCAGCACCTTCCCACTCAACCATTGCTACAGGGACAGAACCTTCATATCATGGGATTACATCTGACAACTGGTACGTTCCATTAAGAGATGAACTGGTATATTCATCAAAGGATATCTCAGTTAATCCGGTTGGAGGCAGTTATGAGGCTGGCTTGCATTCGCCGGTGAATCTTCAGGCATCAACTTTTGCGGATGAACTGAAAATGGCTACCAATAAAAACGCCAGGGTTTTTGCTGTGGGCTTGAAGGAACATCCGGCTATTTTCTCTGCAGGGCATTCGGCTGATGGTGTCTATTGGTTTGACAATTCATCCGGAACGTTTATGTCGTGTACCTATTACATGGATGTTCTTCCTTCCTGGGTGAATGATTTCAACTCAATGAACCATTCAGAAACATACCTGAATTCAGTCTGGAATCCCCTTCTTTCACCTCAAAGTTATTACGATTGCCTGCCTGATACAAACAGTATAGAAACAGGGTTTGCCGGCAGAAATTATTTCCCCTATGATCTCAGGAAAATATCTCAGCAGCAGAAAAAAGGCCCTTCCCGTGACTTTTCTTTGCTGAGAGAGACTCCGTTCGGCAATAACCTTACAACGGATTTTGCATTGAAACTTATTGAAAATGAGAGATTGGGGCAGGACGACATTACGGATTTTCTTTCGATATGCTATTCAGCAACTGATAATATTGGTCATAGGTTTGGCCCTTCTTCCGTGGAAGCAGGAGATGCAATTCTACGCCTCGACCAGGATATTGAGAAGCTGATAAAATATATCAATGATAATCTGGGTAAGAAAAATGTTCTGGTATATTTTACAGCTGCGCATGGTGTCTCGGAAGTTCCCGGCATACTGGAAAGTTATCGGATTCCTGCAGGTTATTTCAGGCAGAATCAGGCTTTGCAGCTTCTCAGAAGCTATCTTAATGCTGTATACGGCGAAGGAAACTGGGTGAAGGGCTATTCTGAGAAGCAGGTATTCCTGAATCGTACACTGATTGAAGATGCACGTATTCCTCTTGAGGACGTACAGAAGAAGGCTGCACGCTTTCTGATCCAGTTTACAGGCGTGGCATCAGCATATCCTTACCAGGCTTTTTATGCAAATGATTTCGGGAACGGTCATCTGAGGAAGATAATGAACAATTTTAGTCCACAGAGGTCGGGAGATATTATTGTGACTCTTCATCCGGGGTGGGTCGAAAATGAAGGTACCGGGCTCACCAACCATAATTCACCCTATGAGTATGATTCGCATGTTTCACTGATCTGGTATGGATGGACTGTGAACCGGGCTACAGTAATGAGAAATGTTAATATGACCGATATTGCAGTGACGCTTTCCGAGCTATGCAAAGTACCATATCCTAACGCATCGACAGGTCATCCCCTTTCAGAGCTGTTGAGGTGAGCTTTTTTGCGGAAATCATCTCTTACCTTACAGGCTTCCTTAAGCAGATCCGGATATTTTTCACAACCGTTGCCCAGGATCACCAGGTTTGCTCCTGAGGAAAAAGACTCTGCGACCTCCCTGTCATTTGTCATGCCGCCTCCCACGGCAAGCGGAACCGAAATATTCTTCTTAACAGCTTGTATGACTGCCGGAGGGACCGGATTTCTTGCACCACTACCTGCTTCAAGGTATATAATCTTTAATCCAAGCATTTCTCCGGCAAGTGCAGTAGCAACAATAATTTCAGGCTTGTCGCAAGGGATTGCTTCTGTCTGGCTGATATACTCAACAGAGGTTTTTGTACCGCAGCCTACCAGTATATAACCGGCAGGGACCAGTTTCTCTTTTATATCAATAAGGTATGGCGCCGCGATGACATGGTTGCCTATCAGAAGTTCCGGATTTCTCCCCGAGATCAGCGATAGCAGAAGTATTATGTCAGCTTCACGGCTAAGCTGCAGGAGATTACCGGGGAAAAGGACCACAGGTATTCTGCAGATCATTTTCACAGAATGGATCAGTTTGTCTACACTGTTGAAAGTAAGGCTGCCTCCGGCAAAAATAAAATCAGTTCCGCTATCCTCAGCTGCTTTCAGGATTCTTCTCAGCGATTCCTCACTTGTTTTGTCGGGATCAAGAAGAAGAGCAATGCTTTTCTTGCCCGGAAACGCAATCTTTTTCATAATTCTTTTTTGTCCACACTATCGCGTAGTTGTCGTATCTGGCATAGTACAATGTAAATGAGTCCTTAATTTTTCGAGTGCTAACCTTGCCATTTATCTCGCCCGAGTCTTTAACCTCAAAAGGCTCAATAGTAATATCTTTTCTTATTCTTATACCTTCCTTGTCGCATATTTTGTAAAGAGCTTCCTTGGCGCACCAGTGCAAGTACATATGGTACCTGCTTTTATCACGGTCTTTTGTTATCTTCTCTTTCCTGTTGAGGAATTTAAAGGCAATGGCTCCTATGTTTGATCCCATATATTCGAGGTCTATTCCCACTTTTTCGTTGGTGCTCAGTAAAATAGCCGTAAGCTTGTTTGAGTGTGAGATGCTGATGAATCTTGAGCCATCCCTGAGAAAAGGTTTGTTGTTCTTATTGTAGACGATTTTTGCATCTTTCCCCAGAAGTTCTGCAAGCAGTGCTCTCACGCTTAAAAACTCAAGTTTTCTGGAAGTGCTGGCAAACTCCCTGTATTTCTTCCTGTCGTTGTGGTCCATTTCAACAAGCTTCAAGAGAGTCCTTGTATCCTCTTCAATCTTCCAGACGCCGAGAACAGTTGATTCGTTAAGGTAATGTTTTGTAATGCAGCCCATGATGCACTGATAAGTTAATCTGCTTTCCACTGAAGGGTTTCGATCATGTGTACTATGTCTTTCCTGAGAAACTCAACCACTGTGGCAAGTGAGTCGGCGTTTGGTTCAGCATTAAAATACAATGATCCCCTGAGATAATGCTTCGTGCTGTCAGTTACATAGAACTGCACAGCTGATGCGGTATTACCTTTTAGGTCATAAAGGATGCCGAATACATTGCTTGAACCGTTTGATATTATTTCTTCATTTATTGCGTCGGCTTTGGAAATATGATTTTTTACATTCATTGTGTATGTCTGCTCTATAAGGCTTGGGAGATCGTTTTTGATTTCCTTGTATGTGAGATATATTTTGGCTTTGAAGGCAGGAAATTCTATGTTAAACCATCCCTGTTCCCCGTTGCTTCCTTCACCGGATGTTAGATTTCCATACAGCGGATATTCTGTAAGAAAGGGGATTTTATGGCTGAGAGGATTGCTTTCACTTGAAATGTATTCCTTCGGCGGGAAATCTATCCTAAAGTACCCTCTGGGTCTTGGGACCGGCACATCCCTGCATCCGGGCAGTGCCAGGATCAGGATCATAACGGCCATCAGCTTATTCGTCCTTTTTCTTATCCTCAACAGGCTCATCTTCAATTTCCACTCTTATTTCCTTTATCCTTCTCTTATCGGCTGATTCAATTATAAAGTTGAAATGGCCGTATCTTATGCTCTGTCCCTTCTGAGGTATTTCTCCAGTCATTTCAAGTATAAGGCCGGCAAGAGTTTCTGATTCTCCACGCACATCCTCAAAAGTGTCATCAGGTATGTCGATTATCTTAAATAAATCGTTTAGCAGAACCTTCCCTTCGAATATATACCTGTTGTCATCTATCTTTCTGTAAAGAGCTTCGTCTTCATCACTTTCATCAGTGATTTCGCCGACTATTTCTTCCAGGATATCTTCAAGGGTTATTATTCCTGATGTTCCGCCATATTCATCAACCACAACAGCCATGTGTATCTTTTTAATCTGGAAATCCTTAAGCAGTTCGTTGATCTTTTTTGTTTCAGGTACAAAGTGAGGGGGCCTTATCAGGGACTGCCATTTGAAATTATCAGGGCTTCCTGTATAGGGGAGAATATCCTTAGCATACAAGATTCCTTTTATGGAATCGAATGTTCCTGAATAAACAGGTATTCTTGAGAATCCTGATTCGATAATTAATGATTTGACTTTATTGAAACCCAGCTTTATATCGAGAGAAGTAACATCTATTCTTGGGCACATTATTTCGCTGACATTTATGTTGCCAAAGTTCACAATGCCCTTAAGTATTTTCTCGTCCTCATTTATATCGTCCGAGGCAAGCTCCAGAGCTTCAGAAAGGTCATCCATGCTGATGTTTGATCCCTTGATGCCTGTTCGTTTCTTCACGAATGATGTTGACAACACAAGCATTGATGATATGGGCCTGAACACCTTTTCGAGGGCTGCAAGGGGTGAAGCCATGAAGAGCGTCATTTTAATCTGGTTCTTTGATGCAAAAACCTTTGGCATTATTTCGCCGAAGAGTAATAACAGGAAGGTGATGCCAATGGCCTCGACAACGAATCCCAGGACCGGTTTTGCACTGAAGTCGAACAATCTTGCGCTGAGGAATGCTGCCAGTAGAACAAATGCAATATTTACGGTATTATTTGATACAAGTATTGTTGAAAGGAGTTTCTCCGGCATGTTATAGAGGTGTAGTACATTTTTAGCCTTCTGGCTTTTTTTGTTCCTGAGTTTTTCCAGGTCTTCTGGCTTAAGCGAGAAAAAGGCCACTTCTGATCCCGAGATAAATGCTGATGCGCAAAGAAGCAAAAGCAAGATTATAATTCCTGTAATAATTTTATAATCAGGGGTGAAGGCTGCATGAACAGCAGGAAGTGACATCAGGCAGTATAGAAATCCTGGTTCCAATCTGTTTGTTTTTAATTCACCCTCTTAAAATGGGAGGTCATCTTCGGTATTTGAAGGGTAAGATGCCGGAGGTTCATTGAACTCAGGCGGTTCAGATTCCTGATCTTTGACTGTGTTTTTGGAATCGCCGGAACTTGGAGGACTCTGCTGCTTTCTGTCAAGGACCATTAGAGTATCAGCCAGGATCTCTGTAATATATTTATTGATACCCTCCTTATCCACATATGATCTTGTTCTTATTTTCCCCACAATATATAACTGCGATCCTTTTTTCACTGTCTTTTCAGCAACTTCTGCCATAGCCCTCCAAAGCACAATGTTGTGCCATTCTGTTGTTGTGATCGACTCCCCCTGCTGATTGGTATAAGACTCACTTGTTGCAAGCGGAAATGTAGCTTTTGCGACACCCTTGTCAAAATATCTTATGACCGGATCTTTTCCGACATTGCCTACTAAAATTACCTTATTGACAGACATGTGATTAAAATTTAACTTACGAATATTTGATGAATGTAAAGTTAAGAAAAAAACTGCCGCATACAACCTGGCGGAGCATAAATAGGTAGATATGCAGGTAATCAGTGTCTTAAGAGATATTTCAGCCTGCACTTTGATAGAAGGGATTTTATTATATCAATGCGGGGGATGAAAGATGTTTTCTATTTCATTGTAATTTAGGCAATAATAAAACTCAAGAGAAAAAATTATTCTGTAAGTGTTTCTTTTTAAATAAATAATATTTTTATATTTGCAGGGTTGAAAAAAATGAATACTCAAAATAATTTGTTGAATTTTAAACATCGCAAGAAATGACTAAAGCAGACATCGTTAATGAAATTGCCAAGAACACTGGTATTGAGAAGGTAACAGTTCAGAAAACTGTTGAAGCCTTTATGGACACCGTTAAACATTCGATGGTTTCCGGTAATAATGTATACCTCAGGGGGTTCGGAAGCTTTATAGTTAAGAAAAGAGCTAAAAAAACTGCTAGGAATATATCAAAGAATACAACCATTATCATTCCTTCACACAACATTCCGGCATTCAAACCAGCCAAGTCATTTATTAATAAGGTTAAATCGCACGTTAAGAAGTAATCGTCCATGCCAAGCGGAAAGAAAAGAAAAAGACATAAGATGGCTACTCACAAACGTAAAAAGCGTTTGAGAAAGAACAGACACAAGAAGAAATAGTTTTCCTTTTTGATCATTGAGTGGTCCCAATCTGAATAAAGTAAACCTAAAGGTCTGTTGATCTTTAGGTTTGCTGTATTAAAACATGGGATATTATCGGGCAGGTTGTAATCAGATTGAAGTGGTAAGGTGGTAAGCAAGGATTTAATAATTGACGCAGGGAGCACAGAAGTATCTATAGCTCTACTCGAAGATAAGCAACTGGTTGAGTTTAATAAGGAGAAGCGCGAAGTCAGGTTTTCTGTAGGGGACATATACCTGGGCAAAGTGAAAAAAATCATGCCCGGTCTGAATGCCGCTTTTGTGAATGTGGGATACGAAAGGGATGCATTTCTCCATTATCTGGATCTTGGTGCTCAGTTCCGCTCACTTCATAAATTCTATTTAACTGCTTTGCAGCGACAAGGCAGAATAATACCCATGCATAAATTCAAGCCGGAACAGGATCTGGACAAGGACGGCAAGATAACGGATGTACTGACACCTGGCCAGACTGTTATTGTTCAGATAACCAAAGAACCGATTTCCACAAAGGGGCCAAGACTCGCATCTGAAATATCCCTTGCCGGCAGAAATCTTGTCCTCATACCTTTCTCAGACAAGGTTTCAATATCTTCAAAAATCGATAGCCAGGAAGAGAAAAACAGGCTTAAAACCCTGATACAGAGTATAAAACCAAAAAACTACGGGGTTATTGTCCGAACTGTTGCTGAAGGCAAAAAGGTAGCAGCGCTTGATGCCGAGCTGAGGGAGCTGGTCAGAAAATGGGAGGATGCCTTTTCTTCAGTCAGGAAGGAAATCAAGGCGCCTAAGCTCTTCATAGGCGAGATGAACAGAACCTCAACAATTCTCCGTGATATGCTTAATGTATCATTTAGCAGCATAAACGTCAACGATACTGAAATTGCTAATGATATAAGAAGATATATCAGGGAAATTGCACCGGAGAAGGAAAGTATTGTAAAGGCTTACAAAGGGACTTTGCCGATATTTGACCATTTCGGGATAAATAAACAGATAAAGGCACTATTTGGAAAAACTGTTTCTTTTAAGCATGGCGCTTATCTTATCATAGAGCACACTGAAGCTCTGCATGTTATTGATGTCAACAGCGGAAACCGGTCCAGGTCTGGAAATGACCAGGAAACAAATGCCCTTGAGGTAAACATCGAAGCTGCCAGGGAGATAGCCAGGCAATTGAGGCTTAGAGATATGGGAGGTATTATTGTGGTCGATTTCATCGATATGCAGTCTTCTGAAAACAAGCAGGTACTATTCGACAAAATGAAGGAGATAATGGCAAATGACAGGACCAAGCATAATATACTGCCTTTGTCAAAATTCGGGATTATGCAGATCACCAGGCAAAGAGTGAGACCTGAGATGCATATTGAGACCAATGAAAAATGTCCATCCTGCCAGGGAACCGGTCAGACGCGTCCGACCATCCTGTTTACTGATGATCTTGAAAAAGCTCTTTCTTTTATTGTGGATAAGATCAAGACCAAGAAGATATACCTCAATGTCCATCCTTTTGTAGCGTCATTCCTGAGATCGGGGCCGATACCAATTTCATTGAACTGGAGCCTGAAATACCGGATATGGTTAAAAGTCCAGCCGGTTACTTCATACCACATGCTCGAATACCATTTCTTCGATACGGAGGGGAATGAGATCGACCTGGCATAAATCCATGGGATAGTTGAACAATTTTATCCATTTTCCCGTTATCAGCAGCAGTATTTTGTTTATGATTCCTAAACTGACATAAAATGAATCCTTCCATGATACGAAAACTGGCCATAGTCGCTTTTTTCATGATGTCGGCTGCCAATGGTTACACCCAGATATATGATCCTGTTACTTGGAGTTTTGATTATGAAAGGAAGGCTGAGAATAGTTATGAACTGATTTTCACAGCCATAATTGAAAAAGGTTCGCACATATATTCTATGGATGTACCGGAGGGCGGTCCAATTTCCACAACTTTCGCGTTTGATACCCTGCCTGACTATACACTTGAAGGCACTGCTTTTGAAGTTACCACTCCTGAAGAGTTATTTGACGAAGCATTTGGCTTTAGAATAAAATCATTCAGCAATAAGGCTGAGTTCAGGCAAAAGGTTAAGTCAACGGCTCCTTCATTCTCAGTAAGCGGAATTGTAAACTTCATGTCGTGTAACAATGTAACCTGTTCCCCTCCCAAAGATGTTGAGTTCAGGATTCAAGTCGGTGCTCCTGTTTCTGCATCTTCTTCTTCTTCCTCCTCTGAAGAAACAGTATTGGCACAAAACACAAAACTGCAATCACCTAAGAGCGGATTGCTCAGGTTTTTCATTATTTCAATGCTTGCCGGCTTTGCCGGGATACTTACCCCATGCGTATTTCCAATGATCCCAATGACAGTAGCCTTCTTTTCCCAGGGATCGGATAACAGAAGCAAGTCAGTATTGAAGGCAGTAATATTTGGTGTATCAATAGTCTTGATTTACACTGCTTTAGGCCTAATTGTTTCACTCACTAGTGCAGGGGCGGGATTTGCAAACACCTTAAGTACCCACTGGATACCAAACCTGCTGTTCTTTGCATTGTTTCTCGTTTTTGCCATTTCGTTCTTCGGAGCATTTGAAATAGTCTTGCCTGACAAGTGGGTCACCGGCGCCGATTCAAGAGTGGACAGGGGAGGTATCGCTGCCTCATTTTTTATGGGACTGACTACCGTGATAGTATCGTTTTCCTGCACAGGTCCCATTATAGGAGTTTTGCTCGTTGAAGCAGCAACCGGAGATACTTTGAGACCAACGATCGGAATGCTTGGCTTTGGCCTTGCATTCGCTCTTCCCTTTACTATATTTGCTCTTTTCCCGTCTATGATGAGCAGGCTGCCCAGGTCGGGAGGATGGCTCAACTCAGTAAAAGTGGTATTGGGTTTTATCATGCTGGCATTCAGTATGAAATTTCTGATGACAATAGACAGTGTGTATTCTTTCAAAATACTTTCAAGAGACATATTCCTGTCAATATGGATCGTTATATTTACATTGCTTGGATTGTATCTGCTGGGTAAAATCAGGTTTTCTCACGACAGTGATCTGCCGTATTTAGGTACTTTCAGGTTATTCCTTGTAATAGCCGTCTTTTCTTTTGTGGTTTACCTTATTCCCGGACTGTTTGGAGCCCCGCTGAGGGGCTTGTCTGCAATGCTTCCATCGCCTGAGACCTCTGGTTTCAACCTTGCAAAGGTAATTGCAGAAGAGAAACCGGTTGAGCAGTCATCAATGTTTTCTGATTTTACAAGTGAGCTTTGTTCTTCTCCAAAGTATGATGATATCTTCAATATGCCAATGGGGCTCAAAGGTTACTACGAATACAGGCAGGGTCTGGCCTGTGCCAGGGAATTGGAGAAACCAGTACTTCTTGATTTCAAAGGACACGCCTGTGCCAATTGTAAAATGATGGAAGCGAAGGTCTGGTCTGAGCCCGGAGTCCTTCAAAGGCTTAGGGAGGACTTCGTAATTGTTGCTCTCTATGTTGATGACAGGACCCAACTTCCGGAAAAAGACTGGATAACCTCATCAATCGATGGGAAAATCAAGAAGACTATCGGTAAAATAAACGAAGACCTGGAAATAACAAAATTCAAAACAAACGCTTTGCCTTTGTATGTTATCACAGACCATGACGGGAATTCTCTGAATACACCAATGACCACAAACCTCGATCCTACAGATTTTGCCAGATGGCTCGATGAAGGTAAGGAGCTTTTTTATTCCAGATAAAAAGAGAATAATAGCTTAAAAGAATATTTCTTGGTTAAAGCTGATAATTATATTACTTTTGTAATGTATGAATTATTGATCGCAATAATGCCTGAATGATCGTGTTAATATCTATGAATTTGAATATTATCAGGCTAATAAGGATATTTAGAGTCAGTTGACTTTATAAAGAAGCTTTTACTGTCCAAAAGCAATTTTTTCATTCTTTTCATGGCTGCCCCTGGCTGCAACGTCAGGGGCTTTTCTTTGTTAAATTGTGTTAAAAATGCGATAATCAGAGGAATGGGGATTCATTTTAATTATCTTGGAGGCTAATTACGACTTAATGATCTATGAATAAAATTGCGGGTTTTGTGCTATTCCTGGTTGTTTTTTTTAGTGGTTGCAGGATCAGTGAAGACCGCATTGCAACCAGGGCTGATAAGATACACAGGAAAATACTCACAATTGATTCACATTGTGACACTCCTCTTAATATGGTAAGGAATGATTACGACCTTGGTGTTCGCAATGATGAAGGGTGCGTTGATTTTCCCCGGATGAAGGAGGGCGGGCTGGATGCTGAATTCTTTGTTGTATTCATCGGCCAGGGACCAAGAAATGATTCGGCCTTCTCATACGTTAACAGGCAGGCTGATGAGATATTCAGAACTATAAGGGCAAATGTTGAGAAAAACAGCAATCTTGCCGGAATGGCTTATTCTCCCGCTGAAGCGCACAGGCTGAAGGATGATGGGAAAAGAGCGGCTTTTATCGGCCTGGAGAATGGATATGCAATAGGAACAGATCTGGCCAGGTTGAAGCACTATTATGACCTTGGAGCAAGATACATGACCCTTTGTCATTCCATGAACAATGATATTTGTGATTCATCGACTGATTCCTCAGGGCCTGAGCATGACGGCCTTTCCCCTTTTGGGTCCCGGGTTGTTGAGGAAATGAATCGCCTTGGAATGATGGTAGATGTATCACATATTTCTGATAATGCATTCTATGATGTAATACATGAATCAAAGGCTCCGGTAATAGCATCCCATTCTTCCTGCCGGGCCTTATGCGAACATCCCAGGAATTTCACCGACGACATGCTTCTGGCCCTTAAGGAAAATGGAGGTGTTATTCAGATATGCATTGTAAGTGAATATTTGAAAACTCCGGTGCCAAATCCCGAGCTTGAGTCAAAAATCAGTGAACTGAGATCCAGATGGGGAAATCCGGATACTTTGAGTCCGGAGCTGAGGAAAAAATTCCGGGCAGAATTCCGGACGATAAAAGGAACGTACACAAGGCTGGCAACAGTAAGTGATGTTGTTGACCACATAGATCATGTTGTTCAGGTATCAGGTATTGACCACGTTGGTATAGGCACTGATTTTGACGGCGGAGGCAGAGTTGATGGCTGCATTGATGCATCACAGATGAAGAATATCACTATTGAGTTATTGCACCGGGGTTATTCCAGGGCTGACATAGCAAAAATATGGGGAGGCAATCTGATAAGGGTCTTCGATGAAGTTCAGAAAATCAAGGATTCCTGACACGGGAATATTTAAGCATCTTAAGCATCCAGGTTGGCAGTGGTTTATAAGCAGGCCTTTTCTTCAGATCAAGGTACCAGTTAAGCTTTTTCAGGATAGCCATTTTATGAGTTTCAACGAACTCAATCAGAGTCCCGTCAGGATCTTCAATGTATGCAAAGTGACCCGCCGCTTCTCCCATGTCAAAGCTGTCGCCCATATGGCTTGTCTTGCTGTCGACTGTGAAAGGATGCCCTACGCTCCCGGCGAATTCCCTCAGTTCTTCCATGCCCATAATATCAAAGCACAGATGAATGAAACCGGGATCACCCCAGAAACGCTCATGGTAGATTTTCTTGCCTGGCTCATCCAAAGAGCAAATCAGTTCAATTTCGCTCTGCCCGAATACCTTTATAAAATGGCCTGAAAAGGGTTTTGAGCATCTGAGAAGCACACGGCGAAGTTTATTCCCGCCTCCCGGAATTGCTGACAGATCGGGGAAGGCATATGTTTGATCGTAAACAACCTTGTCATATCCAAGAATATCCGAATAAACTTTTCTTGCCCTGTCGATATCTGAAACACCAATTACAGCACCGTATGCGCCTCCTGACACTTTTTTCTCATCCAGGAACCAGTTGTTGCCCTCAACGATCTGGAAGATATTATCATATGGATCTTTCAGGAAGAAGGTTCTATTTCCTGCAGGATCAGTGGCTGGTTCTCCCAGTATGACTCCTGATTTCCCTTTATAGAATGAGAAGGCGTCAGCTATGTTTTTAACTTTTATTTTGCAGGCAAGGATACCCAGGTCTCCAAGTCTTATCTGTTCCCTGATATCTTCGGGTTCCCTGCCTTTATATTGCCATATCTCAAATCCTCCTCCGCTCTGAAGGTTTAGTGCAAGCACCGCATGCCTGCTTCTGGGCTTGCCTCCGGTATATGGAAGCATCAATTTAGCTTCTGCTTCATCCTCAAATATCCGGCAATCCATTCCGAACATATCGATATACCAATTCCATGCTTCCTTAAGGTTGCTGACACCTATCCCTATTTGCTGGATACCTCCTATTTCATATCCTTTCATGAAATTAATTTTTATGTTGATTTTATTCTATCTGCGATCCTGAAGAATAGCCATGGGCATATTCTTCTGATATACAATAATGTCAATTCGGTGCCTCCCACAAGAATCTCCCTTTTGTTTTTCATTATTCCCCTGGCAATTATTCTGGCGGCCTTTTCCGGGGAGATCCCTCCTGCCTGGCCATCGTCAAGTTTTCCATGTTCTCTGCCGCTGCCATCAAGAGCATGAAGGGATATATTTGTTCTGACTCTGCCCGGAATAATTACCGAGGTACGTATGTTATGTTTTTTATTCTCAAGATAGAGAGTTTCAAAGAAACCATGGAGGGCTTGTTTTGATGCTGAGTATGAAGCACGTAAAGGAAAGCCAAAGCGTCCTGAAATGCTGCTTGTTGCAAGGATGTGCCCGGATTTTCTCCTTATCATATATGGCAAAACAGCTTTGGTGAGAGTTATAGTTCCGAAATAATTGATTTCGAATATTTTCCTGTCAAGCCATAAGGGAGTTTCTTCAATTGTAGCTCTCTGGCTTATACCTCCTATGTTTATAAGGTAATCTGGAGTTCCGGATATTTCGAGGATTCTGCCGGCAGTTTTTTCAATGTCAGCGGTGTCAGAAAGATCAAAGGGTTCGCAGGTTATCATTCCGGACGATTCCCCGCATGATTCTTTCATTTTTGAGAGGCCTTCAGGGTCATTGGAAGATGCAATTACAACTGCACCTCTCTTCACCAGCTCTTTCACGAGCGCTTCTCCTATTCCTGAAGACGCTCCTGTAATCCACGCTGTTTTACCTCTGAATGTTCTTCCCCAGGTCATTGTTCCAAATGAGCAACAAGGCCGGTCAGTTCATCATAACTCTTTCTGAGGCTGATGAAATCCCGGTTTTTATTTTTAATATATTTCCTTATCCTGAATCCTCCAATGATTCTTTTAAGCAGTATTATATAGTTCCATGCGAAGATGCCTGCCAGGGGTATCATTAGCGAAATCAGAAGAGCCAGCCACCATGGCCTGATGATAAGCAGTGCAATAATAAGGTATACCGGAAGCAATATTAGTGCAAGTCCGAATGAGTATCCGAATTTCAGGGATCCGTGAAACTGATGATCTTTGATTTTTCTGATCTGCAGTTCAGGGATTTTAAGGAAGGTCAGAGTGAAGATATTCCCAAAAATATAAAGAGGAAAACTGATAATCAGCGATATGATGCCCGCTAACAAAAATCCAAGTGGATGCTTTTTCTTCTCAAGGAGCCTGTAGGAGGTCTTCAGCCTGGTGCTTTTTTTCTTTACATCAAGGCTCAGGGAACAGATCTTATCATACAGACTGGAGTTGGATTCCCTTATGCTGTTAAGCCTGGCTATTAGTTTTCTGTCCCTGAACAATTTCGGATTTTCAATGTCGTCGCTGTAACGGCCATTTACAATATTCCTGAGCTCATCTATTGCCTCATAGTCCTTTACCGACTCAATGTGCACCATAAGATTTTTCATCTCGGACGAGAGGCGGTTCCTGAGTTCGTTAAGGGCTTTGTCGTGGTTTGTCCGGTAAAGGTCGTGATAATCCGAGACTTCTATCATTTTTCCATATACCACGGTTAAAACCTGTCTGAACCGGCTGTAGTTAGTGTACTCCAATCCGACGGGTATGATCTTGATATTCAGCTTAAAATCCATAGCCTCGTCAGCCTGGAAAGCAACCCTGCATATACCTTTCTTAAGTTGGCGGAGCCTTCTGAAACCTGCATGGTCACCTTCAGGAAGGATAATAAGTCCATTCTTATTCCTGATGACATCAATGGTTTTCCTGAAAATATCATCATTGGCTTTCAGACTGCTGTAACCATCCCTTATTCTGTAAACGGGCAGTATCTTAAGGGAATACAGTACTGAAGCGATGAGTTTCTTTTTGAATATGTCAGCTCTGGCAAGAAAAACCGGCTGTCCTTTCATGGTAAAGAGTACTGCAAGAGCATCGAGCAATGCATTCTGATGATTGGGAGCCAGGATGAGGTGGCAGTCAGGCTTAACATTCTCCCTGCCAACGACAATTATTTTGCGGTAGAAGATCTTGTCATGCCAGAAGCCAGTTGTTTTTTTCAGCAAAGAATAAAATGCTGAGTATTTTTCTATGTTTTCCTTACCCATAAAACTATTGATAAACTGTCTCCGATCAGCTTAAATTTCTGGCGATATAGTTCAGCAAATTAATAAAAAGGCGTGTAGCAGGTAATATCATTCTTATTTTAATTACCTTATTTTTAATAAATAAGTCTTTTTACCACCCTTCACAGAAGGCTGTTGTCATCTTTTAGCCTGTCAATACTGCGCCTCTCCTTTTTTGTAGGACGTCCCGATCCTTTTTTGCGGAAAATGAATATTCCTTCCTTGCTTAGGAGCAGCTTCTGCTTTTCTTCTGAAGGTGTCAGATCTTCAATGTAATTTCCGACAAGGCTGGCGCCTGTTCTGGTTTCCAGGAGCTCAATAACACGGTAGGTGTATATTACCGGAAGCTTCTTTACGGAGAATACCTCTCCTCTGGAAATAGCTCTGGAGGGTTTTACCGGGAAGTTTCCTATTAATATCCTGCCTTTTCTGCATTCTTCCGTAGCGATGCTTCTTGTCTTGAAAATTCTTACAGACCAGAGGAATTTGTCAATTCTTACGGATGAGTTACCGGTCATTGCATATTATTAATCAGGACTGATTGTCCCGGATTTTTGATCCGGAAGTGTTTTTCCGGCTTTATTATATGCTGACATTGTAATTTCAACGCCGGCTGTACCGAACGATTCAATCATCTGAATCACCATTGATATCCTGTTTTTCAGCAGTTCTTTTTCTTCCCTGTTCCATTTTCCCAGAACAAAGTTTACCTGCGCTCCTTTTCTGAAGCCATTACCTATTCCTATTCTTATCCTTGCATATTCATCGGTGCCAAGTACCTGATTAATGTGTGCCAATCCGTTATGACCGCCATCACTGCCTTTTGTCCTCATCCTTATACTTCCTGTGGGAAGGGCTATGTCATCAACTATAACGAGCATATTTTCCAAAGGGATTTTTGCCTTGTTAAGCCAGTATCTGACGGCATTGCCGCTTAGATTTACATAAGTTGAAGGTTTGAGAAGCAGGAATTCGCAGCTTTTGTAATGTATTTCACAGATTGATCCATAGCGTTTATCAGCAAAGGAAGCTCTGAACTTCTCTGCCATGGAGTCAAGTACGTCAAATCCGATATTGTGCCGGGTATCCCTGTATTCTTCACCAATATTTCCCAGGCCAACTATCAGGTGTTTCATTGCGCCTGAATCTAGTGTGATGCTGAATTGCTATCAGCTTTTTTCTTCGGAATGCGTATCTGCAGGAGCAGCTTCGGCTGCAGGTTTTTCAGCAGCTGCCTCTCCTTCTTCTTTCAGTACAACACGTGAACTGGCCACAGTGACAATAGTAGTAATCTTAGGATCTGTTATTTCAATATTGGGCATGGAAATATCGCTAACTTTCACCGAATGGTTTATTTTAACATTAGTGATATCTATGGGAATGTACTCCGGTATATCGTTTACAAAACCCTTGACGTTCAGTTGTCTTCTTTTAATTCTCAGTTTGCCCCCTGCTTTTACTCCAACTGAATCACCGGAAACTTTGACCGGAAGGCTTATTTTTATTTTCTTGTCATCAGAGATCTCGAGGAAATCAGCATGTATGATCTTATCAGTTACAGGATGGAACTGAACATCCTTAACGACGAGATTATACTTCTTGTCTTCCAGGTTAAGATTAACCAGGTGGGAATCGGGAGAATAAACAAGGCCCAGAAAACTGTTCTCATGAGTATAAAAATGAACATTATCATTCTTCCCGTAAATGACACAGGGAACATTTCCTGCCATCCTTAGCTTCTTGGAGTTTTTCTTTCCCAGCTCTGTTCTCGGTGATCCATTAATTTCAATAGTCTTCATTAGTTGTAAATTATTGTGCTACTAAGAGTTATCAGACTGAAAACTCCCCATTACACGTTTGACAAAAAAAATCGGACTGCAAATATATTACAAACGAATCAGAAAACAAAATTAGTGCTGATTGACTGGTTGTTGTTGACGGCCAGTATTGTGTTGGCGAAAATCTCGGCAATAGAAAGAACTTTGATTTTTTCCGAGGAACGGTTCAATGGCAGGGAATCGGTTACAACCAGTTCCTCAATGGGAGAGTCATTAATCCTGTCAATGGCATTTCCCGACAATATTGGGTGAGTGGCGAAAGCCCTGATGCTTCTTGCCCTTTTTTCCTTCATTTTCTGCGCAGCAAGTACAAGTGTTCCTGAGGTATCGACCATATCGTCTATGATAACCACGTTTCTATCCTCAACATCACCTATTATGGACATTTCCTCAACTACATTGGGTTTCTTCCTGAGCTTGTAACAGAGGACCATCTCTGATTGCAGATGTCTTGAATAAGCATTGGCTCTCTTGGAGCCGCCCATGTCGGGTGCGGAAATTGTAAGGTTTTCGAGTTTGAGATTCTCAATATACGGCGCAAAGATAGCTGATCCAAACAGGTGATCGACGGGTACGTTGAAGAATCCCTGTATCTGGTCAGCATGGAGATCCATGGTAATTATCCTGTCAACACCGGCTGCACCCAGAAGGTCTGCAGCCAGTTTTGACCCGATTGAAACCCTGGGCCTGTCCTTCCGGTCCTGCCGGGCAAAGCCAAAATACGGGATGACTGCAATAACTTTATATGCTGACGCCCTTTTTGCAGCATCAATCATAAGGAGAAGTTCAAGAAGGTTCTCTGCAGGCGGATTTGTTGACTGGATGATAAAGACCATATCTCCCCTTACCGATTCGTCAAAGCATGGCTGAAATTCTCCGTCACTGAACATTGTTACTGAACTTTTTCCCAGTTCAATACCCATCCTGTCAGCAATCTTTTGTGCCAGGCCCAGGGAAGATCTGCATGAAAAAACTTTCAAAGGTGCTTTGCCGTACATTACCTTATGATTTTGCTGGTTTGATTATAGGAAATAATGTCTACAAAATTATAAATTCAGCATGATTTCAGATCCGGGTTGATAAATTGTTGATACAATTTTCAATGAAATCAAGGATCTCATTCTTTCCTCGTTGGCTTACTGCCGATGTTATGAATGTCTGCGGAAGATATTCCCATTCTCCGAGCATTATGGCATCATATTCTTTCAGCGCTTTTTTCATTGAATGTTCAGGGACCTTGTCACTCTTGGTAAAGATCCTGACAAATGGGATCTGGTTCACGCCAAGGAATTCCATGAAGGAGAGATCTGACTTCTGGGGCTTGAGTCTTGAATCCAGGAGAACAAAAATGCATACAAGGGTTTCTCTCTTCATGATATAGTCATTCATGGCAGCAAGCCATTCTTTGCGCATCTTTGCAGGAGTTTTGGCATAACCGTAGCCCGGAAGGTCAACAAGATACCAGCTTTCATTGATTAGAAAATGGTTTATGGTCCTTGTTTTTCCAGGATTTCCCGAAGTTTTTGCAAGCATCTTCCTGCCGGTTAACACGTTTATAAGGGATGACTTACCTACGTTTGAACGGCCTGTGAATCCAAATTCCGGCATTCCTCCGGACGGACACTGTGCAAGAGAAGTACTGCTTTTTATAAATGAAGCCGTACGGATTATCATGATTTTATGATGCTTACCTAAGGTCGGCGTATGGAAGTTTAATTTCTTTATGTGTGAGATACTTGTTGCCGAAATCAGTGATTGTTTCCGCAACGATATCCAGATTGTCTGATTGGGCTGAAACTGTCTTCTTCAGTTCCAGGGTTCCTTTACCATTAAAGGTTTTTATTATTGTGTACTTTGAAGTGTCAAATACACCATTTTCGAACTTCCCCTGGTAGAAGATAACCCTTGATGTTTTATTGCTAAGTTCCAGGGTCACTTTTACCTTTCCGGCTGACTTGTAAAGATCATCAATATTGGCTTGTATTTCAGGGTAGTCTGATACTTTTTTTCCGTCAGGAGTGAATTCCTCGAGAAAGGGCGTCCTAAGACCTTTGAGGTATCCGATCCTGGCTTTCAGGCGGCCGTTTTTATAATATTGCTGCTGAATCCCGTCTATTGTATCCTTGTTATATGGCGTTGACCTGAAAAGTTGCCCGCTGGTGTAATACCATCTTGCCGAATCTTCCCTGATCCCGTTTTCGTACCAGAATGTCTGGTAAAGCTGGCCGCCTTTGTAGAATGTTCGGGTTTCGCCTTGCCGTATGCCGTTTCGGAAATTGACTTCTTTTACCATAAGATTGCCGCTGAAATACTGCTTTATTCCCGTATAACCTGTATCCGGCACCTGGATAGTATCTTCGCCGGCAGCAGCTTTATTTTTTCCTGCGCCTTTGCCGCCGCAACCCGGCAGTATCAGCACTGCAAGGAAAAGAATTGCAGAGTACCTTATTAGTTTCATGATATTTTATTTTAATTGATTCTGGTCAATGTATATTTCAAGGAGAGTCGTTTCCTTTTCAGGTTCGAGGGTTATTTCTCTTACTGAAGCAGGAACAAGGACTGTTTCACCTTTAGTCACCATTTCAGAGCTGTTATTCCAGTTTATAAGGAATCTGCCTTCAGTGCAAATGTAGATAACAAATGAGTCTATCAGGTTGTAATCTTTTTCAATTATTTCATTAAATTTCAGAATGTTCGTGTTGAAGTAAACACTTCTCACCAGATTCAGCGTTTTATTATCTTCAGGTTCCACCCTTATTTTATTTGGACCGGCTGCTGTGAAATCTATTGCTTCGAGTGCAAGGTCTGTATGCAGTTCTCTTAGCTTCCCATCGAGGCCCGTTCTTCCCCAGTCATATATCCTGTATGTTATGTCTGAAGTTTGTTGTATCTCCACCAGCACCAGTCCAGAGCCGATAGCATGTATCCTTCCGGCCGGAGTAAAAAATGCATCACCGGCAACAGCCTCTTCAACATTGAGAAGGTCAGGAAGGCTGCCAT
Source organism: Bacteroidales bacterium (assembly GCA_034005245.1). GTDB lineage: Bacteria > Bacteroidota > Bacteroidia > Bacteroidales > VadinHA17 > LD21. Next base: position 89,083 of record JAVEVC010000001.1, on the reverse strand, counting down.
TGTTCAATGCTTCTACGTATCTTTCACGGGTTACCGCTTCGGTAAAACCGGTGTATATTTTTGAATCGTTTTCGCTTCCGAGAATATACCACATCTCAGTCTTTCCATAGGCATGGTGCCGCTTTCTGGAAAGTTCGTCGCCGGGGTGAACCTGTATTGAAAGGACATCCTTTGATTCAATCAATTTTATAAGAAGGGGAAATTCCTTGCCAAATTTATCGTAAACTGAATCACCTGTGATGTCGCCCATGTAAACCTCAATGATCTCCTCTATATTGTTGCCTGCAAGGAAGCCATTACTAACAACCGAAAGATTATCCGAGACGGCGGAAATTTCCCAGCTCTCACCTATGTTTTTCAGACCATCTTCATTTTTCCCGTATTGCTCTGCAAGAGAATGGCCGCCCCATATTTTCTCCTTAACAACAGGTTCAAACTTTAAAGGATATAATTCCGACATTGATTTGGACTATTTATTATTTTTGGGACTAGTACTTTACAAAAATAAGGAAAATATGCTTATAGTGGGAATAGCCGGCGGAACAGGCTCAGGAAAAACAACTGTGGTAAAGAAGGTGATGGAGAGGTTTCCCAATGAAGAAGTAACAGTTATACCACAGGATGCTTATTACAGGGATAACAGTCACATACCGCTTGAAGAAAGACAAAAGATCAATTTTGATCATCCAGATTCTGTAGAATTCACGCTGCTGATAGAACAACTGAAGGAGCTTAATCAGGGCAAGAGTATTAAAATGCCGGTTTATTCTTATCTCACATGCATAAGATCGCAGGAAACAATACCTGTAAAACCGGCAAGAGTTGTGCTTGTTGAGGGGATTCTTATTTTGGCTGACAGTGAGCTAAGGAAGCTGCTCGACATTAAGGTATTTGTAGATGCTGATCCGGATGACCGGCTTGGGAGGGTTATTCAAAGGGATATTGTAGAGAGGGGGCGTTCAGTTATGAATGTGCTTGAAAGATATCATGATACTGTTAAGCCATCGCATTTGCAGTTCATTGAACCCTCAAAGAGGTATGCCGACATAATAATTCCCGGAGGCGGTGAGAACCAGGTAGGGATTGAGGTACTTATTTCCATAATTGAGAAGCATTTGCATTAGACAAACATTCGTTTCAGGTATATCAGCATGTCAGGAGAATAGATGCTGCTGATGGATGTCAATGAAGAAATTATCCTGTTATATGTTGAAAAACACGGCTCATGGTTATGGACTTACCGGGGCTCCTGTTTACCCGTTATGCCAGATGAATGATCTCAGGTTATTTATTACCTCATCGGGCCTGTCGGTTTGTATCCAGTGTCCTGCGTCCATTATTTCACGGAAATCTGCTGCCGGGAATATCTTCCTTATTTCTTCAAAGCTTTCATGTGAGATGTAATCTGAGAGTCCGCCTTTCAGGAAAACAACCGGGAATCCCGTCACGCTTTTGCTGTAAAGATGTTCCGGGTCAATTTCTCCCATGATTGAATCAAGGTTACTGAGAAGAGCTTGAGCATTAAGCTTCCATCTGAATGATCTGTCGGGATTTCTTTGAAGATTCTTCATGATGAGTTCCCTTATCCTGCGGGATGGAATGCTTCCCGAGATCAATGATTCAACCTCCTCACGTCTTGAAGCATTACTCAGATCCGCAGCAATAATGGCATTAAGGATGTGAGTATGTTGCCGGTATTCTTTTTCCGTATTCTTGCCGGCAGCCAGGGGAGAAATATCTGCAACAAGCAGGCCATCAAGTTTCTCCGGCCATCTTAATGCAAAATTCATGGCTGTTTTGCCTCCCATACTGTGCCCGGCAAGCACAAATCTTTCAATTTTCAGTTCTTCAGTCAGTTCGAAAAGGTCTTCAGAGAGTGCATTATAGTTATGAATATCACTATGAGGGGAAAGCCCGTGATTTCTCTGGTCAGGCAGTATTACGGTAAAGATGTCGCTTAATCTTCTGGAAATGGAAATCCAGTTATCTGAGGACCCGTATAGTCCGTGTAGTATAATCAGGTATGGGCCGATGCCTGATCTTCTGTAAAATAGCTTCATCAGCTGAAATTTCAGGCCAGCTGCCTTTTGTACATCTGAATTGCATTTTCCAGCCCAAGGTAAAGCGCATCAGATATCAGGGCATGACCTATTGATACTTCATCCAGCCAGGGGATATTCTGGTGGAGATATCGCAGGTTATCAAGATTGAGATCGTGCCCGGCATTAATGCCCAGACCTGTTTTTTTTGCAATTTCAGCAGCAGCAACAAAGGGTTTGACAGCCTGGTAAGCATCTTTGGAGAATGCCGAGGCATAAGGCTCGGTATATAGTTCTATCCTGTCGGTACCTGTCAGAACAGCATTCTCTATGTTGACTGGATTTGTGTCGACAAATATAGAGGTTCTTATACCAGCTTTCCTGAATTCTGTTATTACTTCCCTGAGGAACATTTTGTACCTAAGTATATCCCAGCCTGCATTTGATGTTATTGCATCATGTGCATCAGGCACGAGAGTAACCTGGTGGGGTTTGACAGATAGCACAAGATTTATAAAGGGTTCAGAAGGATAACCTTCGATATTGAATTCGGTTTTGATAACAGGCTTAATCTCAAGTACATCCCTGTACCTGATATGTCGCTCGTCGGGGCGGGGATGAACAGTTATGCCGTCAGCTCCGAAGATCTCACAATTAATTGCAGCAGTGACCACATTGGGAATATTTCCTCCGCGAGCATTCCTGATGGTCGCAATCTTGTTAATATTAACACTTAATTTGGTCATTATAATAATCGGGTTATTTCTCCGTATTGTTATTTGTTGCAAATTTATAACAACTGGCTTTTTTTTTTGTTAATTTAGATAAAAATTAATGAGAAATGGTAGCAAAGGATTTGATATCTGAGGTTATACCTCCATTGAGGACATCAGATTCAGGGCAGACAGCGCTGAACTGGATGGAGATATTCAGAATATCACATCTGCCTATCGTAAATAATTTTGACTTTCTTGGGCTTATTTCAGACAGCAATATCTTTGACATGAATCAGCCTGAAGAGCCTATTGGCAATCATTCCCTTACGTTGATAAAGCCATTTGTTACAGTTGATCAGCACCTCTTTGAGGTGATAGGTCTGGCTTCACGCCTTAAACTGACAGTGGTTCCTGTTCTTGACAAGAAGAATCATTATAAAGGAGTAATAACAACAAATGACCTGATAAGAAATATAGCGGGGATCTCATCAATGGATCAGCCTGGTGGTATCATTGTAATAGAAGTTATTGACAGGGATTATTCACTTTCGCAGATAGCCCAGATTGTTGAAAGCAACAATGTGCGGATTCTCAGCATGTACATAACATCACCTCCCGAATCGACAAGGCTTGAGGTCACCATAAAGGTTAATACCTATGACCTTACGTCAGTAATCAGGACATTTGAGAGGTATAATTATGAAGTAAAAACCTGGGTGACTTCTGATGATTCGATGGACCGTTTCTATTCCGAGCGGTTTGACCTCTTGATGAAATACTTGAATATCTGATTAAATAATGATCCGGAGAGTTGCAATTTTCAGCAAGGGAGGCAATATAAAGACTTCCGATGGTGTTTCCCGACTAATCAGTGAGTTTTGCCGTAGGGGTATCAAGATGCTTGTCTTTCAAAGCACCTTCGACAGGAACTCATGCAGGGAAGATGGGATGATTGAATACTTCACCGACCTCCATGAAATAAAAAATCTGCCTGACCTTATACTCAGCGTAGGAGGAGACGGGACATTTCTCGACACAATGTTAAGGGTGCATGATTTAGGCATACCGGTTGCTGGTGTAAATACCGGAAGAATGGGCTTCCTTGCCAATATTCCCGCCGAAGAGATAAGCCATTCGGTTGACCAGCTTTGTGCTGAAGAATACGGGATAATTGACAGATCACTTCTGGAAATCACACGACCTATGGGCTTTTTTAAAAATGAGCCTTCTGTAGCATTGAATGAAATAACCATTCAGAAGGCTGATCCGCGGATGATTACTATAAATGTTTATGAAGGTGAGAATTATCTGAATACTTACTGGGCTGACGGAGTAATTATTTCGACTGCAACCGGTTCAACTGCTTACAATCTTAGCGTCGGCGGGCCTATTCTTTCTCCGGAAGATGAGAGTATAATTATTTCTCCCATTTCTCCACATAATCTCACTATCAGGCCTATAATAGTAAGTGGTGCAACAATGCTAAGGATGATAATTGAGGGCAGAAGTTCGGAATTTCTTGGCACGTGTGACTTCCGTTCAAGGCGTTTGCCATTTTCTGAGGAGATGCATATTGTGAGGTCGGAAAAGAAGCTGAAAACAGTTATGCTGAAAGGGACTGATTTTTACAGCACTCTCAGGAATAAGCTTATGTGGGGCGCCGACAGAAGGAACTAAATACATTTAGGCGCAAGTAGATAAATTGCAAGCCAAGTAGCGGTATTTGTTGATATTATTGTATAATTTTGGATAATATTGATTTTTCGCTAAATATTAGATTATTATATTTGTAATGTTAACCTTAATGCTAACATCATGAAAAGGGTCCTGTTCTTGATTTTGATAATTTGCACTACAGTTCAGATTTCTGATGCCCAGTTATGGAAACTTAAGAGATGGGAAGCAACATTCGGGCTGGGACCTTCTTTCTCCTTTCCCGACATAGGGGGATATACTATCGGGGAGAACTTTTTGGGATTCAGGGATATAAGTTATCATCAGACCAGGTTCAATATAAGCGGGAATTTTCGATACCGTCTCTCAAGGACGGCAAACCTGCGCCTGGGCCTAACATATGCTATGCTTCATGCCACTGACGAAAGAGGTTCAAATGAAGGCCGTCGGTTTGAATCTTTGACGCATCTGTTTGAACCGGCACTGATCGGGGAATACTATTTTATAAAGAACAGGTACGAAAGCAGCTATTTGTTCCTCAAGGGAAAGAGCCTTTGGACATTGCTCCGGTCGCTCGACTTCTATGCCTTTACCGGAGTCGGGGGTGCTGCTTACAGTGTTAACGGCAATAACCTTCTGGAAGGAAGAGACCAGACAACCAACGGATTTACTGCAGTGATTCCGGCAGGAGCAGGGGCGACACTTATATATTCACCAAACATTAACTTTGGAGTCGAACTTGGCGGAAGATATACCTTCTCAGATTATATCGACGGTTATCATTCTGAACAATATTCAAAGGCAAATGACGTTTATTATTTTTTGAACTTCACTTTTACTTATAAGTTAAAGTCAAGTGCAAAAGGTTTGCCAACGTTCAGATGATAATGCGCTGGAACAGGTTTAATGAAAAGATTTCTTTGGCTAATTCTGTTTTTGCCCTTCTCAATCCATTTGTCAGGTCAGCGTGATGCTGATTATGGTATTTTTGGCGGCGTTTCATCATATATTGGTGATATAAACACCAGCCGGCTTCTTTATTCTCCCAGGCCAGCCGCAGGGTTTTTCTACCGTTACAACTTTCATCCGCGTCAGGCCCTGAGGGCTAATATTTTCCTCGGCGGTATTCAGGGAAATGACCGGGATTTCAACAATGATTTCCAACAGGAACGAAATGATTTCTTCTCCGGATCAGTAACGGAACTGGCTGTTCAGTTCGAATTCAATTTTTTACCTTATAGCACGCAGGGCAGAAAATGGGATTATACACCATATTTTGCAGCAGGATTAGGTGTTGTATTTAATGATGTAGAGGCCTATTTATGGGATCCTAATAATAATTCTCACCATCGGATAAGCCCTCCTGCCCCTCCCGTAGCTGTTATCCCTTTTTCTCTTGGTTTTAAACTCAGAATTTACAAAAATCTGGGTTTGGAAGCTGAATATGGTTTTCGTAAGACTTTTTATGATAACTTTGACGGCCTGGAAGATTTAACAGATCCTTCAAGGAAACCATGGTTCCACAACAACGACTGGTATTCATTCACAGGGATTTCATTCACCTGGAAGATCTATAACAGAATGGCAGGCTGCCCTGCCTATAGTGATGTGGACGAAAAGAGAAAAAAAAGGTGAAGAATGTCATTGAAAGATCAGATTATTACTGAAAAACTACCCTCTCACGTGGCGGTCATCATGGATGGCAATGGAAGATGGGCCAGGCAAAGAGGTATGGACAGGATCTTTGGTCATCGACAGGGTGTAAGTGCTGTCAGAGAAATCATTGAATGTGCAGCAGAATTGGGATTAGGGTATCTTACCCTTTATGCTTTTTCCACCGAAAACTGGGCAAGACCCGATGAAGAAATTTCCGCTCTTATGGGAATAATGGTTCAATCGCTTACCAATGAAACAGATACCCTGGTTAAAAACAACATTAGATTCAATGTTATTGGTAATATCGACAGGTTGTCAGGCGATGTAAGAGAAAGACTTCTTGAGACAATAGCCCTTACATCAGGAGCTACCGGGCTTAACCTTATTGTGGCAATGAGTTACAGCTCCCGCTGGGAAATAACAGAAGCCGCAAGAAAAATCTCTTCAGATATACTGAATGGAAAGATAAGTCCGGATTCAATTGATGAGGATCTTTTTTGTCAATATCTGACCACCTCACATGTTCCTGATCCTGAATTAATGATCCGAACCAGCGGTGAATTAAGAATAAGTAATTTTCTTTTATGGCAGCTGGCTTATACAGAACTTTATTTCACGGAAATACTTTGGCCCGATTTTGGTAAGGAGGATTTTTACAGAGCATTGATTGAATTTCAAAACAGGGAAAGAAGATTTGGAAAGACCACGGAACAGGTTTCTGATAAATTATGAAGTTAATGACCTACAGAGGATTTTATAGCAGTGTGCTGGTAATATTCCTTATCCTGAACACGCTTTGCATTAATGCTCAGGAAAAGAATGAAATAGTCGATTACTCCACTATGGATGATTACATTATTGGAGGAATAACTGTTTCAGGTGTCAGGTTCCTGGATTTGAATGCTCTTATTGGTTTATCAGGCCTGAGAATAGGACAGGAAGTATCTGTACCGGGTGAGCAGATAACAACAGCAGTTAAAAAGCTATGGCAGCAGGGTCTGTTTTCCGATGTCAGGATCACTGTTAACAGGTTTGTTTCTGATACAGTCTATCTCGACATTGCCCTCCAGGAAAGGCCAAGAATATCCTCTATCAGGTATAATGGGCTTAAAAATACAGAATCGCAGGATATTACCGAAAAGATCAACATGCCCGTAGGATCGCAGCTGACTACATTTCTTCTGAATAATACCCGGAAAATCATCTCAGATCATTTTGTTGAAAAGGGATTTCTTAATACCAAAGTTGACTTTATACAGAAAGATGATCCGGATCAGCCAAACAATATTATACTCACTATTGATGTAAACAAAAATGAAAAGGTAAAAATAGCCGATATTGCTTTTGAAGGTAATGACAGTTTTGAAGACAAGCAGCTTCGCCGGAAGATGAAGAACACAAAGAAGAAGAATCTAAACTTCTTCAAGGCCTCAAAGTACATCGGAGACAAATATGATGAGGATAAGGAAAGCCTGTACACGTTCTATAACGATAACGGTTACAAGGATTTCAAGATTCTTTCAGACACTATGTTCCCTGTGTCGGACGACCGCGTGAAATTAATGCTGAAAGTGGAGGAGGGAAGCCAGTATTTCCTGAGAAACATTGAATGGGTGGGCAACAGTGTCTACAAAAAAGAGGACCTTGAAAGAAGGCTCAACATTAAAAAGGGCTCGGTATATAATCAGTCAAATATATCAGACAGGCTGAACGGAACGGGAGGCGCCCAGGATGCGGTGAGCAATCTTTACCAGGATTACGGTTATCTGTTTTCGAGGCTTACCCCAGTGGAGGCCAAGGTGGAGGGAGATTCGGTAGATCTTGAAATCAGGATATATGAAGGTGACCAGGCTTACCTCAATAATATTATCATATCGGGAAATACTCGTACCAATGAACACGTTGCCCGTCGTGAGCTTTATACATTGCCTGGCGATCTTTTCAGCAAGGATAAAATAATAAGGTCAATAAGGCAGCTTGGCGTTATAGGGCATTTCGACCCGGAAAAGATCAATCCTACCCCTCTGCCCGATCCCGCAAATGGTACCGTAGACCTGCTTTACAAACTTGAGGAGAGAGCCAATGACCAGTTTGAAGTCTCCGGAGGCTGGGGTGCCGGCATGCTTATCGGGACGATTGGCGTGAGATTCAATAATTTTGCAATGCGTAATTTCTTCAAACTGAATGAGTGGAGACCTTATCCTTCCGGCGATGGGCAGTCGTTGAGCATAAGAGCACAGTCTAACGGAAGGCTGTATCAATCATATAACATTTCTTTTTCAGAGCCCTGGCTGGGAGGCAAAAAACCCAATTCATTCTCCACCTCCTTGTACAGGTCGATAATGACAAACGGAAAGAAGAAATCAGATGAAGCATATCAGTCAATGATTATTGACGGTGCTACTATAGGGCTCGGAAAAAGGCTTGAATGGCCCGACGATTTCTTTTCCATCTATGGGGAATTGAATTACCAGAGTTATAAACTAAAGGATTTTACCTACTATAGTTTCCTTTTCGAGAACGGCTCCTCGAATCTTTTCAGCCTTACAACAAGGCTTATCAGGTTCTCTACAAGTCCTAACCTTATTTATCCGAGAAGCGGATCATCATTCACACTGTCGCTTCAGCTTACACCTCCATATTCGCTTATTAGCGGTGCAAACCTTCTGAACGCTGAAGATGAGGTGAAATATAACTGGATTGAATTCCATAAATGGATCTTCAAGGCCGATTATTATTTCCCGATTACGCGGGATGACAAGCTGGTTCTTAACACTAAATTTGCTTTTGGTTATCTCGGGTACTACAACAAGGACATTGGTCCGTCTCCCTTTGAGAATTTCTACCTGGGAGGTGACGGGATGACCGGATACAGCTTCTACGGCCGTGAAGTAATATCATTGCGGGGATATACAAACGGATCACTTACTCCCAGTGATCCCGTAAGGGGTGTCCCTTCCGGAAACGTGTATTCAAAGTTAACGTTTGAGGTCAGGTATCCTATCTCGCTTAATCAGCAGGCAACTGTTTATGCGCTTGCGTTCCTTGAAGCCGGAAGGGCATGGTATAAGCTCAGCGATTATAATCCTTTCAGGATGAACCGTGCGGCAGGCTTTGGACTCAGGGCTAATCTTCCCATGTTCGGTCTTCTGGGTATCGACTGGGGCTACGGTTTTGATGAGGTGCCCGATCCGTCAAGATATTCAAATGCAAATAAATCACAATTTCATTTTGTTATAGGTCAGCAGTTTTAATCAAGTAAATTTAAAAATCACCATGAAAAGAATAGTATTTATCACAGTTATTTTTGCTCTGGCAACCTTTGCGGGTTTCGGTCAGAAATATGCGTTCGTTGACTCGGAATATATCAGGAAAAATATTCCTTCATTCAATGCTGCACAGGAACAGCTTGATAAGCTCTCCAAGCAGTGGGAGACAGAGATCGCAGACGGATATGCCGTTGTGGAAAAGATGTACAAGGCATACCAGAACGATGTTGTCCTTCTGTCGCAGGAAATGAAAACGAAAAGGGAAGAGGCTATTATTGCCAAGGAAAAGGAAATGAAAGATCTTCAGAACAAGTATTTTGGCATGGAGGGAGAACTCTTTAAAAAAAGGGAAGAGCTTGTAAAACCAATACAGGACGAAATACTTAAGGCAATTAAAACAATCGCAGCAGAAGGCAGCTATGCAGCCATCTTTGATACAGCATCAGGCGGAAACATACTCTTTGCAAATCCGAAATTTGATATCAGCGACCAGGTTCTTGAGAAATTAGGTTATAAGAATTAAATAATTACATTTGCACAAAACACAAAATTTTAAAAATCAGAAATGAGAAATACTTTAAAAGCAGCCGCTCTGGTATCACTGATCTTATTATCAGGTCATCTATTGAACGCCCAGAGTTTTAAGTTTGGTCATTTAAACAGAAACGAACTCATTCAATCCATGCCGGAATTCGACTCGGCCAGGGTACAACTTGAAAAGCTTAATACTGAACTTGCAAACCAGCTCGAATTGCTGCAGGTCGAATATAACAATAAAGCTGAAGCATATCTCAAGGAGAGTAAAGCACTAAGCGACCTGGTTCGTCAGAACAGGGAGCAGGAACTCCAGGATTTCCAGAACAGGCTTCAGACATTTCAGGTAAATGCTCAGAATCAGATGCAGGAAAAGCAGGTGACTTTGTTTACTCCTATAACTGAAAAAGCTGACAAGGCAATCAGGGATATCGGAAAAGAGAATGGATTTCTTTATATATTCGATATATCTGCTGGTCAGCTTATCTACTTTGATGAATCGAAAAGCACTAATGTACTGCCTCTGGCTAAAACAAAACTGGGGCTTAAATAACTTTATTTAATTATACTGATGACCATCTGCCATCAGGCTGGTGGTCATTTTTTTAATATGCTCTCTTTGTGAAAAAACAACCTATAGGGATATTTGATTCAGGAGTGGGCGGACTGACTGTTGCTCATGCCATAAAACAGCTTCTGCCAGGCGAAAGTATCATTTACTTTGGCGACACCGCTCATCTTCCTTATGGCGATAAATCGGCTGATGCAATTATGTCTTATTCGCGGAGAATAACCGAGTTTCTTCTTGATCATCAGGCAAAGGTCATTCTTGTAGCATGTAATTCGGCAAGTGCTTCAGCATATGACTCTTTAAGGGAAGAATTCGGAAGGCGCACAGTGATTATTGATGTAATTGATCCGGTGGTTGACTATCTTGGCAGCAGGCAATTTAATAAGCTGGGTGTGATAGGGACAAAAAGAACTATTAGTTCAGGCATGTATGACCAGAAACTGAGAAAAAGATCGCCTGATACTTCTGTTGTCAGCCTTGCAACCCCCTTGCTGGTACCAATGATCGAGGAGGGATTTATTTTTGATGATATAAGCAACGCCATTATAAGAACTTACCTTTCAAATGATTCATTGTCAGGAATAGAAGCTCTGGTTCTTGGATGCACCCATTACCCGATTATTAAGAATCAGATCAGCAAGTTCTTCAATTTCAATATCGAAGTAATTGATTCAGGACGGGTCGTTTCTGCAGTGCTCAAAGATGTGCTTGAGAAGAATGACCTGTTGAATGATTCAGGCGTAACTCACGACCAATTCTTTGTTTCTGACTACACTCACTTTTTTGGGAAGATTGCCAGAATGTTTTTTGAGGGTGAAATAGACCTACAGAAAGCTGACATATGGTGTTGACGAACTATAAACTTTGTCTTTCCCGGCTTTCGTAAAACATGATCAATATCATTGAGAAATTTCAATAATATATTGATTTTTCGGCATTTGAAAAACTAATTTTGTCTATTGTGATATTGACTTTTTGAGCAGCTGATTTTTCATTTTAAAAAGTTATTATGGGTAAGAAATCGAAAGTAATTAAAAAGGAAGATGTGGTCATAAGATTTTCTGGTGATTCCGGCGACGGGATGCAGCTCACCGGAACCTTATTCTCAGATACCGCTGCGTTCTATGGCAACGATCTGACCACATTTCCGGATTATCCGGCTGAAATACGCGCACCGCAGGGTACTGTTGGAGGAGTTTCCGGATTCCAGGTCCATATGGGACATTCCCAGATTTACACTCCGGGAGATTACGCAGATGTGCTTGTTGCAATGAACCCGGCTGCCATTAAAGCTAATATAAAGTGGACTAAGACCGGCGGTACTATTATTTACGATAAAGATAACTTCACGGAAAAAAACATAGAAAAGGCAGGTTATACATCCGATCCTATTGTAGAGGAAAAGCTGGAACACTATAACATTATCGCTGTTCCAATTTCGTCTATGGTTAAAGAAGCCCTTAAGGAATTCGGCCTTGATCAGAAATCTGTCCTGCGCACCAAGAATATGTTTGCCCTGGGAATGGTATTCTGGATGTTCAACAGGAAATTGAGCCATACCGAAAAATTCTTTGATGATAAGTTCGCCGGCAGGCCTGAAATAGCCCAGGCTAATAAAATAGCTCTTCGTGCAGGATTCTATTACGCCGAAACTATTGAAGCTTTGGTTCCCATAAGGGTGAGCCCGGCAAGGATAGCCAAAGGGAAATATAGAAATATCTGCGGTAATATAGCCACAGCATGGGGGCTCATTGCCGCTTCTGAGAAAGCCGGGCTTCAGCTTTTCATTGGCTCATATCCCATCACTCCGGCATCAGGAATACTCGAAGAACTTGCTTCACGCAAAGACCTTGGGGTTATAAGCTTTCAGGCTGAGGATGAAATTGCAGGAATATGCACTGCACTGGGAGCAAGTTTTGCAGGAAAATTGGCGGTAACTTCCACATCCGGCCCTGGCCTGGCCCTTAAGTCGGAAGCTATAGGATTAGCTGTAATGGCAGAGCTTCCGATTGTGATAATCGATGTACAGCGGGGAGGTCCATCAACAGGGCTTCCCACTAAGACTGAGCAGACTGACCTTCTTCAGGCCCTATTCGGCAGAAATGGGGAGTGTCCTGTTGTTGTTATGGCGGCAAGTACACCTTCCGACTGTTTTAATTTTGCATTTGAAGCTGCCAGAATAGCGCTTGAGCACATGACTCCTGTTATTCTTCTTACAGATGGCTATCTGGCCAATGGAACTGAACCATGGAAGATACCTTCGATGGATGAGCTTCCTGATATATTACCTCCCTACGCCGACGGGATTGATCTTCCGTATTATGCATATAAAAGAGATCCGGAGAAATTTAACAGGTTCTGGGCTATACCCGGAACCCCAGGCCTTGAGCATCGTATCGGGGGTCTTGAAAAGACATTAAAAGGGAATGTTTCATATCTTCCGGAAAATCATGAAATAATGGTTAATGCAAGGGCTGAGAAGGTTGCCAGGGTTGCTGAGAAAGTGCCCGATCTGACAGTAAGCGGAGAAGATTCCGGCGACCTGCTCGTTGTGGGCTGGGGTGGCTCATACGGCTACCGGGTAATGGCGGTGCAGGAGCTTCAGGCTGAAGGATATAAAATAAGCAACGTTACATTCAATTATCTCAATCCGCTTCCCCGGAATGTAAGAGAGGTCTTCAGCAGGTTCAGGAAAATAGTGGTATGTGAACTTAACCTGGGGCAATTTGCAAGTTACCTGAGAATGAAATACCCTGAATTCATATATGAACAGGTAAATAAAGTTCAGGGATTGCCTTTTACAGTAAAGGATATAAAGGATAAATGTCTGGAAATTCTTGAGAAATAAAGCAATGATCAATATGACATCAAATCAATTGAATCCTAAAGATTTCAAAAGTGACCAGGAAGTGAGGTGGTGCCCTGGTTGCGGCGATCATGCAGTGCTGAGTGCCGTACAGAAAGCCCTGGCTGAACTGGGGGTACCAAAGGAAAAAATTGTTTTTGTTTCCGGAATAGGGTGCTCCTCCAGGTTCCCCTATTATGTAAATACTTACGGTTTCCATGGTATCCATGGTCGCGCATCTGCAATTGCCACAGGCGTGAAAACTGCGAATCCCGATCTCTCAGTCTGGCAGATAACAGGCGACGGGGATGCTCTGGCAATCGGAGGGAATCATTTCATACATGTTGTCAGGCGTAATGTTGACATCAATATTCTATTGTTTAACAATGAAATATATGGCCTGACCAAAGGACAGTATTCACCAACTTCAGAAAGGGGACTTGTCACCAAGACTTCTCCTTTTGGTACAGTGGAAGAGCCTTTTTCTGTCGGGGAACTTGTTATTGGAGCAAAAGGTAAATTCTTTGCCCGTACTATTGATTCCAATGTTGCGCTTTCAACCGATATCTTTATTCAGGCTGCAAGGCATAAAGGGGCTTCAGTGGTTGAGATCCTTCAGAACTGTGTGATATTCAATGACGGGATACATTCAAAGATTACCGACAGGGAAGTGCGCGACGACAGAACCCTGATTCTTAAGAAAGGGGAACCCATGCTTTTCGGAGCAAACAACGAAAAAGGCCTTATGCTGGATGGATTGAAACTTAAAGTTGTAAAACCGGGGGAGGACGGTATAACAATAAAAGACATCCTTGTTCATGATCCTTGTGAAATGAATCCGGGGATACATTATATGCTTGCAAATATGAAGTATCCTGAATATCCGGTAGCGCTGGGAGTAATAAGATCAGTTCCGTATCACACCTACGAGGAGGATGTAAAAAACCAGATAATCGCAGTCAAAAAGGAAGCAAGGATCAAATGCATGGATGATCTTCTGCACAGCGGTTCCACCTGGAAGATTGGCTGAACCGCCGGTGATCGGGGATGTACACGGAAAGGAGTTTTTTTGTATTTTTAAAATCTTATTTTTCCCCGTTCCGTCCTGATGGCTGAAAAAGATCATATTACACCCGAATATAGCCGGTTGCTGCATGACCAGCAGGAACGCCTGAAGGAATTAGCGTGTATTAACAGAACAACATATATTCTCAAAGAAGGCAAGCCTGTAGAGGAAACCCTCCAGCAGATAGTGCTTTTACTCCCTTCAGCCTGGCAATATCCTGAATACACGGTAGCCAGGGTAACTTACGCGAACATTGAATTTGTATCAGTAGGATTCAGAGAGACGCAGTGGAGAATGTCTCAGGATTTCACTACCCTTGAAGGCGAGACAGGATCCATCGATATTTTCTACCTGTCGGAATTCAGGGAGGAGGATGAGGGCCCCTTTCTTAAGGAAGAAAGGGATCTTGTCAGAAATATTGCAGGCTTAATTACAGGACATATAAACAGCTATAAAGCTCGCGATATTATCCGCACTGCAGCTCATGGTCCAAAAGAGGATGATGATATCCTGAACTTTACCAGCAAGGAACTGCTTCAGAAGTTCCTCGACAGGCACAATGCTGAACGTGACGTGTTTCACGACCTTCAGCCGTTCAAGGTAAAGGAAATACTGCTGGTTGCCAACCTTTTTGACGCATATTCCATAGAAGGCGAAGGCAGGTTCGCCGATCATATACTTGGAGAATATTATCATCTAAGCATCTCCTCAATCCCAAGGGTGACAGGAGTATCAGGTGAGGAGGAGGTATTTAACCGATTGGGGGAAAGGCATTATGACCTTGTAATAATAATGGTCGGCGTTGATAAGAACAGCCCTGTGTTAATGTGCAGGAAAATAAAGGATAAGTATCCATATATGCCTGCTTATCTCCTTATTAATAATCCGTCTGACATGGCATTTGTGGAGAAGCAGAAAGCTTTGGGGGTGCCGTTTGACAATTATTTCGTATGGACTGGAGAATCCAAGGTGTTTTTTGCAATGGTTTCCCTTCTTGAGGACAAGGTTAATGTAGATAATGACACAAAAAAGGGCCTTACAGGAGTTATTCTTCTCGTTGAGGATTCTGCGGATTATTACTCAAGCTATCTGCCAATGCTTTATAAACTGGTCATGGAACAGACAAAAAGCCTTATTGAGGATGTTTCAACTGATCAGCTGTATAAGGTTCTCAAGCTCAGAGCAAGGCCAAAAGTGCTTCTTGCTTCAGACTGGGAGCACGCAGTGAATATTTTCGACAAATACCAGAATAACCTATTGTGTGTCATTTCCGACATGCGTTTCCCAAGGAATGGGATTCTTCATGATGAGGCAGGATATGAGCTTATAAAGCACATAAAGACCAGGCTGCCAAATCTGCCTACCGTTCTCCAGTCATCTGATTCAGAAAACCGGAAATATGCCTTCAAGCTTAAGTCTGATTTTATAAACAAGAATTCTGAAACCCTTTTGCAGGACCTTAAATCATTCATAAATTATTACCTGGGATTTGGTCATTTTGTTTACAGGGATAATGAGGGGAGGCAAATTGCGGTAGCCAGATCGATGAAGGAATTTGAATCATATCTCGAAACAGTGCCCGAAGATTCACTGGCTTATCATGCTACCAAAAATCACTTTTCACGCTGGCTTATGGCAAGAGGGGAGGTTAAGATAGCAAGGACGATAAATCCGCTCAAAGTCACCGATTTCTATGATCTGAAGGAGATGCGTGAATATCTTATTAATATTATCCGGAAGCGCAGGCAGGAAATGAATAAGGGGCGGATCATCAATTTCGAGGAGTCAGCAGTTATAGATGAATCAAATGTAGTGAGCCTTACCCCGGGATCGCTGGGAGGTAAAGGCCGGGGACTTGCATTTATTAATACATTGATTTACAGTTTTGAACTGGGCCGCCTGACTCCCGGGATCAGCATAAAAGCACCTATAACTGCAATAATTGGTACCGACGAGTTCGATATGTTCATGGAGCGCAACCACCTGTGGGAAAAGGTCAAGGAGGAAAAGGATTACCAGTCAGTAAAGGAATTGTTTCTTGCCGGAGATCTTAGCTATACTTTGGAGAAACGACTCAGAATTTTTATAAGGCATATTTCCAAGCCTTTGGCTGTCCGATCTTCAAGCTTGTATGAAGACTCTATGAACCAGTCGTTTGCAGGATTATTCGGCACGTATATTCTTCCTAATACTCATCCTGAGAATGAAGTCAGGCTAAAGCAACTCACCAATGCAATAAAGCTTGTATTTGCATCGATATACTCAAGAGAGGCAAAAACCCACTTTGAAGCAATATCCTTTAAGATAGAACAGGAAAAAATGGCAGTGGTGATCCAGGAAGTTGTCGGAAACAGGTTTAACGGGACATTTTATCCGCATATAAGCGGTGTTGCTCAATCCTTTAATTTCTATCCGGTTGCCCATATGACCCCCGATGAAGGTATTGCAGTTGTAGCTGTTGGTCTTGGGCAGTATGTTATGGAAGGAGACCGGGCTTTCAGGTTCTCTCCTGCATATCCGGCGGTGGATATGATGTCACTGAAAGACCTTTCAAGAAACTCTCAGGTTAGCTTTTATGCTGTTGATCTGACAAAAATGAATCCAGACCTTATGGAAGGCGAAAATGCCGGCCTTGTCATGCTTGACATCGCAGAAGCTGAAAGGCACGGTACAATAAATCACTCCGCATCAGTGCTGAATCCCGATAATGATGCCCTTACAGCTGGCCTCGATTCTCCCGGCCCCCGCATTATTAATTTTGCCGATATACTGAAATACAATTATGTTCCGCTTGCCTCAAGCCTGAAAACAGTACTCAATGTTGTGAAAGAAGCTTGCGGTACTGCAGTTGAGATAGAGTTTGCAGTTGATCTGATGAAGGACGAAAAAGGTAATGCCTCATTTTATCTTCTTCAAATAAAACCTCTGACAGGAACCGTGGCAGGTTATAATATTGAACCTGAGACAATTGACAAGGATGACCTTATTCTTCTGACAAAAAAAAGCATGGGAAACGGCTTGATTGATAATATCAGCGACGTGATTTATATTAAGCCGGCTGACTTTGATAATATGTCGACTGGCAGGATGGCTCTTGAGATAGCCGGGATGAATGAAAAAATGATAAAGGAAGCCCGGAAGTATGTATTAATAGGACCCGGCAGGTGGGGTTCAAGAGATAAATTCATAGGTATTCCTGTCGTCTGGCCCCAGATCTCTAATGCAAAAGTAATTGTTGAAGTCTCGCATCCTGATTTTCATACTGATGCATCGCTGGGGTCCCATTTCTTCCATAACGTGACAACAATGAATGTAGGTTACCTGTCGGTTAACCAGGAGCTTCATGAAGATGTATTGTTATGGGAGAAAATAAGTAACCAGGCAGTAGTGACCAAAGGGCAGTTTTTTACGCACGTAAGGTTTTCAAAACCTCTCCTCATCAGGATGGATGGGAAAAAAGGCATGGCTGTAATTTCAATGGATAACTAAAAGCTTGAAAAATGGCGATCATTGAAGGCTTATATGATCTTCAGAAATATGATTTTACCGACACTCCTTTCAATCTGCTCATGCAGAAAAGAATCCACAGGGTTCTTCTCATATGCAGTAATTATGATAATTATATGCTGGAGGAGGATGGAAGGATCGATGAGCAGATCTTTAATGAATATGTTTCCCTCAATCTGAAATATCCTCCCGGATTTGTTCAGACTGATAATGCTGAGGATGCATTTCGTATTCTTGAGGAAGGAAAGATCGACCTGGTCATTTCTATGCTCAGCTTAAGGGGAACCGATGTGTTTGCCCTGGCAAAACAGATAAAATCAAAATACGAGAAGATACCTATTGTCGTTCTGACATATTTTTCCAGGGAACTATCGCTCAGGCTTGAGAGGGAGGACCTGAGTGCCATTGATTACGTTTTTTGCTGGCTCGGCGACGCATCGCTTATCCTTGCAATCATAAAGCTTATAGAGGATAAAATGAATGCTGATTTTGATATTGAAAATATAGGTGTTCAGGCAATTATACTTGTTGAGAATTCCATTCGGTTTATTTCGAGCTATCTTCCGAATCTTTACAGAATTGTACTGCAACAGTCTGTTGATTTCCAACGCGAGGCACTAAATGAACACCAACGCATGCTTAAGATGAGAGGACGGCCCAAAATCCTGCTGGCCACGAACTATAATGATGCTCTCGAGCTTTACAGGAAATACAAATACAATGTACTGGGCATTATCTCCGACATCAGTTATAAAAGAGATAATATGGTTGACGAAAACGCAGGGATTGAATTGTGCAAGGTGGTGATGGCAGACGATGACAAGGTCCCTTTCCTGTTACAGTCGTCCAGTTCGAAACATAAGGAGATAGCAGAAGCGATGGGTGCAGGATTTTTAAACAAGAATTCAAAGTCTTTGTCCCTTGAACTGAGAAATTTTATTATTCAGAATCTGGCATTCGGACCTTTTATTTTTAAAAATCCTGATACAAATGAACCTATTGCCATAGCAACTGATCTGCACAGCCTTCAGCAGAAGATACTCATTATTCCGGATAAGTCGTTGGAATTTCATGCCAAGCGTAACCATTTCTCAAAGTGGCTTAATGCCAGGGCACTGTTCCCTGTAGCCCAGATGTTCAAGTACATACGAAATGAAGACTTCGAGACAATGGATGAGCTGCGGAGGTTTCTCTATGTGGCGATATCGAGCTTCAGGCTTGGAAAGGGGAGAGGGATCATAGCCAAATTTGATAAATCGAGCTATGATGAATATCAGATATTCAGTCGTATAGGAGAAAGTTCCATCGGAGGAAAAGCCAGGGGGCTGGCATTCATAAACAGGTTAATTAAAACCCATAAGCTCTTTAACAAATACCCTGATGTGCTGATCACAATACCCAGAACAGTCGTGTTGGGTACTGACATCTTTGATGAGTTCATGGATCATAATAACCTCTATTCCTTTGCATTGTCTGACGTGTCGGATGATGAGATACTGGCCAGGTTCATAAATTCAGAGTTGCCGGGAAGGGTATACCAGGATTTCTACGCGTTTCTGTCGATATCTAGAAACCAACCAATAGCAGTAAGGTCTTCAAGTAAGCTTGAAGACTCGCATTATCAACCTTTTGCAGGGATCTATTCAACCTATATGATACCCAGGCATCCTGATAACAAATCTATGGTGAAAATGCTGTCAGACGCAATAAAGGAGGTTTACGCTTCAGTATATTACAAGGCCAGTAAGGCTTACATGACAGCTACTGCCAATCTAATAGATGAGGAGAAGATGGGTATTATTCTTCAGGAGGTATGTGGAAACAGGCATGGTGAAATATATTACCCGACTCTCTCAGGCGTTGCACGTTCTATAAACTATTACCCCATAGGATCGGAGAAGGCTGAAGACGGAATTGCCAATATAGCTTTTGGTCTTGGCAAGCTTATAGTTGAAGGAGGCATTTCTCTCAGGTTCTCACCCAGACATTCCCGGAAAATACTCCAGCTTTCTTCTCCCGAAACTGCACTCAGGGACACACAGAAGGAGTTCTGTGCTCTTGATCTCAGGACTGACAGCTTCAGACCGTCAACAGATGATGGTGTAAATATTCTAAGGATAGGGATTAACGATATCAATAATGAAGGCGCCTTAAGGTATGTTGCATCAACCTATGATTATAACAACAACATTCTGCGTAATGGAACAAACTACCCGGGCAAACGCCTGATCACTTTCTCCAATATTCTTCAACACAAGTTATTCCCGTTGTCTGACATTCTTGATAATCTGCTTGATCTCGGACAAAAGGAAATGAATAATCCTATTGAGATAGAATTCGCGGCAAATCTTGAAACCCCTCCAGGGACGCCAAAAGTATTCAATTTCCTCCAAATCAGGCCAATCGTTCATAGTGACGAAATTTGTGATATAAATCTCGATTCCATCATTACTGATGATACAATCATATATGCCGATTCAGCTCTGGGAAATGGCGTCATCAAGGGTATTTATGACCTTGTTTACATAAAACCTGATTCATTTAATCCGGCCGACAATAAAGAAATTGCTGTTGAAATTGAAAAAATTAACGCTCGCTTTGTCAGGGAAGGTACAAATTATATCCTGATTGGCCCGGGGCGGTGGGGTTCTGCTGATTCGTGGCTGGGCATACCTGTCAGGTGGCCTCAGATTTCAGCTGCCAGAGTGATTGTTGAATCGGGACTTAAGAACTATAGAATAGATCCCAGCCAGGGAACTCATTTTTTCCAGAATCTTACCTCTTTCCGTGTGGGCTATTTCACCATCAACCCTTATATCAATGAAGGTTATTATGATGTTGATTATCTTGATAAACAAAAGGTTATATATGAAAACAGCTTTCTGAGGCACGTCAGGTTTGATTCTCCCCTTGAGGTAATGATTGACGGCAAAAATCACAGGGGAGTTATTATGAAGAATAAGTGAATGCCCGACTGTTATTAATCCGATCAGATAACAGCGCTTTCAATTACTGCATCATTGCTTATTTTTTTGATCAATCCCTGCAGGACATTCCCTGGTCCGACCTCAGTGAAAGATGTTGCACCGTCACGGATCATATTGCTGATGGTCTGGGTCCATTTTACCGGTGAAGTCAATTGTGCTATAAGGTTCTGCCTTATTACAGCAGGATCCGTTGAAGGCATCGCGGTTACATTCTGGTAAACAGGGCATAGTGGCTTGTGGAAGTCAGATTCCATTATCGCATTTTCAAGTTCTGCCCTTGCTGGCTCCATCAGTGGTGAATGAAAAGCTCCTCCTACCTGCAGTTTTATGGCTCTTCGGGCTCCCTTTTCTTTCAGGAGGATAATTGCTTTTTCAATTCCTTCATTCGATCCTGAAATGACAATTTGTTCTGGGCTGTTGTAGTTAGCCGGTACCACAGTATCTTTAATTGAAGAACAAACCTGCACAACAGTATTATCGTCGAGACCTATTATTGCGGCCATTGTTGAAGGATTTGTTTCGCATGCTTTCTGCATTGCCAAGGCTCTTCTTGAAACGAGCAGCAGTCCGTTCTCGAATGACAGAGCCCTGCTGGCCACCAGGGCAGAGAATTCTCCAAGTGAATGACCGGCAGTCATTTCCGGTTTGAACCTTTTGCCCAGCACAGTAGCAAGAATGACGGAATGCAGATAAATAGAAGGCTGGGTAACTTTCGTCTGTCTTAGTTCTTCATCACTGCCAGTGAACATTATTTCGGTAATCGGGAAGCCGAGTAAAATATTGGCCGTTTCGAACATTTCCCTTGCAAGGGATGATTTTTCGTAAAGATCGAGACCTATGCCCCGATACTGGGCTCCCTGGCCCGGAAACACGTATGCTTTCATAATTTATTATTTAGTTATCCGTCGTTCAATCAATTCTGCCCAGAGCAATTAATATGCTGGCGGTAAGATGCATTTGAACAAACGGTGACCTGCAAGAGCAGGTTGATGATCAATGAAGTTTAGAACCTATCAGGTGAACAAATTCTTCGCGGGTGTGCAGATGATCCAGAAAAATACCTGTAAATGCCGATGTGGTTGTAACAGAGTTCTGTTTCTGGACTCCCCTGATCTGCATGCACATATGTTGTGCTTCGATTACTACTGCAACACCAAGAGGATTCAGGCAATCCTGGAGGCAGTTCCTGATCTGTGTTGTAAGCCTCTCCTGAACCTGCAGCCTCCTGCTGAATGCTTCAACAACTCTTGCGATCTTACTAAGGCCCGTAATGTAACCGTTGGGTATATATGCCACATGAGCCTTGCCGAAAAAAGGAAGCATGTGATGTTCGCACATGGAATACAGGTCGATGTCTTTTACAATGACCATTTGCCTGTATTCCTCCCGGAATTTAGCCGAGTTGATTATATCACACGGATTTTGGGAATACCCCATTGTCATGAATTGCATTGCCTTGGCAACCCGTTCCGGAGTGTTTTTTAATCCTTCCCGATCGGGATCCTCTCCAAGAAGCTTGAGCACCCTGTAATATATGGACGATAACTCACTTGTGCTTTCAGCATCCCACGATTCTATCTTGTTGTATCCGTTCGAATTTAAACGGCTGCCATTGTTTATAGTTTCAATCTTCTTAACCATAATATTCAACTGAGTTATTTTCTGTTTCTTCAATTCTTACACAGTGCAGAATGGCACCCTCTTTTTCTATTGCTGGCCTTAATTCATTCCAGATGGCTACTGCCAGGTTTTCCGTTGTGCATATTTTCCCCTTCATAAAACTGACTTCTGTATTAAGGTTCTTGTGATCAGTTTTGCTTATGATCTTTTTATTGATTATCTGCTTGAGAGTGCTGAGGTTCATAATGAAACCATTCTCATCCGAGATTTCTCCCCTGACAGTGACATAAAGAATGTAATTATGACCGTGCCATCCGGGATTTGAACATTTCCCGAAGACTTTGAGGTTTTCCTTGTCTGAAAGGTCTTTTCTATACATCCTGTGAGCAGCGCTGAATCTTTCTCTACGGGTAATGTGTATCATGCGGACAAGTTATTGACTGATCTGCAATATTAACTATTTATGTTGAGCTTTGGATTTCTAAAAGCAATATATTTATGTCAGCAACTTTCCGGCAAACAATACCATTGAAAAATGCCACTTAAGATATTACTTTCAGTAGCTGACGATTCTGAAGCAGAGGCTATCAGAAACATGCATGGAACATTAAGGACCGAAAGTGGTTTTTCAGCCGGAAGATGTGATGTGACCGTTATTGTAACAGGAATAGGCGGGATAGCAACAGCATGGTCGTTGACAAAATGGTTCTCATCGAATCCCCGGCCTGATCTTGCAATTAATGCAGGTATTGCAGGAAGTTACCGGAGAGACATTTATCCGGGAGTTGTTGTGATGCCGGTAACTGATCTTTTTTCTGATGCCGGAATTGAAACCGCTAAAGGATTCCTGACCCTTGGAGAGGCAGGCTTTGAGAGTTACAACCAGTTCCCATTTGTTAATGGACGAATAATTGCTGAGAACATGTTCGTTGAAAAAGCAGCCGGATTTCTTAGGCCTGTTAACGCAATAACTGTAAGCACCGTCACTGGCACTGATGCAACCATTGACAGATTGAGGTCGAAGTACGATCCTGACATTGAGACCATGGAAGGGGCATCCTTCTTTTATGTCTGCAGTAAGGAAAGGATCCCTTTTATAGCTTTCAGATCAGTTTCAAACATGGTAGAGCCAAGAAACAGGGGAACATGGAAAATCTCTCTTGCTCTTGAGAAACTTTCAGAAAGCCTCTTTGAATTTCTGACATCTTATATTGATTAATACGAATGAAACTCACCCTTGGATTTTCCCCATGTCCGAACGATACATTCATCTTTGATGCGATGGTTAACGGACGGATAAATACTGAAGATCTTGAATTTGATTTTTTTATAGCTGATGTTGAAGAACTTAACAGGAGGGTTTTTGCAGCAGAACCGGATATATCAAAAATCAGCTGCCATGCATATGCCCATGCTGCAGAAGATTATCTTATACTTGATTCTGGTGGTGCCATGGGATATGGCAGCGGCCCCCTGCTTGTCAGTAAACGGCCCATTGATATGGTCAATCCCGAAAAGTTGCATATAGCAATTCCCGGGATATATACAACTGCAAACCTTCTTTTTAGCATAGCATGGCCAACAGCACTCAACAAGACCGAGTATCTGTTTTCAGATATTGAAGATGCCCTTCTTAATGATGAAGCTGATGCCGGACTGATAATACATGAAACCAGGTTTACATATCTGAGGAAGGGTTTGATAAAAATAGCTGATATGGGAGAATTCTGGGAATCACTTACACAACTGCCTGTTCCATTGGGTGTTATTGCTGTAAACAGAAGACTTCCAGAGCATGTTGCACTAAAGGTTAACCGGGTTATAAGGCGCAGCTTAGAATATGCTTCTGCTAATTCAGGGGAAATAAGTGACTTTATTTTATCTAACTCAGGAGAAACTGACCAGGATGTAATAGAAAGTCATATCAGTCTCTTTGTCAATGATTTTTCATTTAATCTGGGTAGCGTTGGAAGAAATGCCCTTAAAGAGCTTTTTAGGATCTCGTCAGAAAAAGGCATAACACCTCTGCTGCCCGAAAAGATTTTTCTGGCATGATATAATTTAGTTTAAAAGCCAGAATTTCTTATTTTTGTATAAAGATATCAGGATCAAGAATAAATAAACAATTGAAATTACAAAATCATGGCATTTGAACTACCAAAACTCCCGTACGGAATGAATGCCCTGGCTCCTTTCATCAGTCAGGAAACACTTGAATTTCATTACGGAAAACACCATCAGGCATATGTAAACAATCTGAACGGACTTGTGCCCGGAACTGAATACGAATCGGCTGACCTTGAGCTTATAATCCGGAAGGCTGAAGGTGGCATTTTTAATAATGGTGCTCAGGTATGGAACCATACATTCTATTTTGAGTCTTTCTCACCCGCCGGCAAACGAATACCCGATGGTGTGCTTGCAGATGAAATAGCCAGGGTATTTGGTTCTTTTGGTTTGTTCAAGGAAGAATTTACAAAAAAAGCTTCAACCCTTTTCGGATCAGGCTGGGCATGGCTGGTAAAAAATCCCGACGGTTCTCTCGGCTTGGTTCAGGAATCAAATGCAGGCAATCCCATACGGCAGGGTCTAAAGCCACTTTTGACATGCGATGTGTGGGAGCACGCATATTATATTGATTACAGGAACAGAAGGCCGGATTATATAAAATCATTCTGGGAAGTGATAGACTGGGATGTTATTTCTGAGAGATATCTGAAATGATGAATTTTAAGGATCTTGTCTTAAGAAACCGGTCATATCGGAGATTTGATCAGTCATTTAAGATTGAGGAAGGGATACTGGAAGATCTGATAGGTCTTGCCAGGCTTTCCCCTTCGGCTTCGAACCTGCAGCCTCTTAAGTATTTGCTGTATAATGCTGCGGAGGATTGTGAAAGGATATTTCCTTCACTTGCCTGGGCCGGATACCTGAAGGACTGGGATGGGCCAGTACCGGGTGAACGCCCATCGGCATATATTATCATACTGGGCGACACATCGATAACCGAGTCATTCAACGTAGACCATGGAATTGCTGCGCAAACCATAATGCTGGGAGCTTCGGAAGCCGGATTGGGTGGTTGCATGATAGGATCGATAAAGCGTGAGCAGCTTGGAAAAGAACTTGGCGTACCTTCACGTTTCAATATACTGCTGGTTATTGCTCTCGGCAAGCCGATAGAAAAAGTAGTGATTGATGAAGCTGCTGCAACCGGTATAAAATACTGGCGCGATGGGGATATGATTCATCATGTTCCTAAAAGACCTCTTGATGAGCTTTTAATCAAGCTTTAATTGAAATGATGTGAAGAAAATATGGACTATTATAATTTTTCTTTTAATCGCCTGTTCATCAGTATTATGCCAGGTATCTGAGATTGCGAAAAGGATTATATTATTTCAGGGGATTGTTATTGATGCATCAACACTGTCTCCGATTCCTGAGTCGCAGATACTTGTCAATGGCAGCTTTACAGCTGCCAGTGACGAGAATGGCAAATTTCTGATAAGTGTTGAAAGGCATGATTCTGTTGAGGTTAGGGTTCTTGGATACAAGCCTGTTTTTTTTCATGTTAGCGACACTCTGGCAGGAAAGGAATTTATGACTGGTGTATATATGAAATCAGATACCCTTTCAATTGGTGAAGTTGTCATTATCCCAAGGCTTTCAAATCTTAGATCAGAAATACTGAAAAGCTCGCCTCCCTTAAGCCAGGAATTGGAAAATGCCAGGTACAACCTGGCTGTATCAGCATACCAGGGCAGGATGAGTCAGAGCAAACTTGGAGATCCGGAATCAAACTATCAGGTATTATTGCAGAAACAGAAGCTGGATGCCTATGAAAAAGGTGGCGTACCATCAGATAAGATGGTCGGACTGAATCCTTTTCTGCTGATCCCAGCAGCATATCTTCTGATTAACGGATTTCCGGAGAAACCTGCTCAGATGAAATCCGATCTGACTAAACAGGAAATTAACCAGATTCATGAGAAATACATGAAGTCGATAATCCGGAAAGATTAATCGCTTATTTCCGGATTTACTTTGTTATCAGTTATCCCTTAAAGAAAAGTGCTTTGATGATATGGCTCGCCATCTTCGGATTTTCCTTTAGCCGCCTGGTTGAATAACCGAACCATTTTTTTCCGTAAGGAACATACACCCTCATTGGATGACCCTCTCTAACAATGCTTTCGCGCAGATTAGGAGTCACACCGTATAGCATCTGGAATTCGTACATGTTCTTCGGGACATTGTATTTACTCAATAGCTTGTATGCTCCCTCAATTAATGGTTTGTCATGTGTGGCAATACCAACGTACATTTTATTCTTAAAACAGAATTCAAGATCTTCCAGATAGTGCTGGTTTATTTCTTCATACTTCTTGAATGAAATTGCCTCGGGTTCTATATAAATTCCCTTGCATAATCGGAAATTCAGGGGGTATTCTTCACTGTTGAGTGCTGCAAGGCTTTTAAGATCGTCAAGAGTTCTGCGCAGGTATGCCTGCAGCACCAGGCCAACACTTGCCGGAAATTCTTCCTGAAGCTTGCGGTATAGTTCTATTTCCAGGTCGGTACAAGGGGAATCCTCCATATCAAGTCTGATGAAATTATTGCGGGAGGCGGCCAGCTCAACAATTTCGCGAATGTGCCTGTAGCAAACATTCTTGTCTATAAGTAATCCGAAGCTTGTTGGTTTTACTGAATAATTGCCGTCGATACCTGCCTTCCTGGTAGTTTCAATAAGGTCGATATATTCTTTTTTATTTTCTTCTGCTTCATCAAGACCCTTAATGAATTCTCCGAGAATATCGAAGGTAACTTTTATACTTTTGCCGTTCAGTTCTTTTGATACCCTGACGGCATCCTCAATAGTTTCTCCCGATATATAGGACTTTGAAAAAAGCCAGATGAATTTCTCAGGAAAATATGGGAGAAGCGATGCAATAAGTTTGTTTAGCATTATTTCTGTTTTAAAAGTCTTCAAAGATGCAAAATCATTAGATTTCTAACAATGAAATTTTTCACTTTATACGGCATACTGCAATTTCAAATATTACTGACCTTTATCATAGAGATACGATAAAATAGCAGATTCCCCGGTTTTTTAGGTGATGGTATTAAAAATTATTCGGTACCTGCGTCACATTTCATGAAAAATTGCGTTATAGATTAAATGTTAATGTTCCAGTGCAATTATTTTTTTCATTAATAAACTAAACCTGTAACTGATCTTGATCAAAAAGATTAAATATATTCTTGCTTTGTCAATAATTCTGGTCACTGACACTTTTGGACAGGATCCCACATTTTCTCAGTTCTATGCCAATGCTCTTTACCTGGCTCCTTCGTTTGCAGGGGCTACGGCAGAATACAGGCTTGCTTTGAACTACAGGAATCAATGGCCTGCGATACCTGGTGTTTTTCATACTTACAGTATTTCTTTTGACAAAGCCCTGATAAATTTCAATTCAGGGATAGGCATAATTGCAACATACGATGTTGCGGGTTCCGGTGATCTAAGTACAACGAACATCGGACTTTTGTATTCCTATGATTTCAACATTAGCCAGGATTGGCATATACGTCCGGGTGTTAATTTCAAATTCCATTACATGGGACTCGACATCTATAAGCTGGTGTTTGCCAGCCAGATGACTGGCAGCGGGACCGTGCCGTCGGTTTATCCGCCTCCTTTCGATAATGTTGCAGATATTGACTTTGCTACTTCAGCGCTTGTATATAACGACAGGATATGGGCGGGCTTTACCCTCGATCACCTTCTCAGGCCAAAACAGTCATTTTATGGGGATGACGCAAACCTTCCCGTGAAAATAAACGTCTTCGGAGGTTTGCAGGTGCTTAGGAAGACAAGGTTGAGACAAAAACTTCAGGAAGTCCTCTCCGTGGCTATGAATTTCCAGAAACAGGCTGATTTCTATCAATCCGATCTGGGATTATACTATTACCGCGATCCGCTGATTTTCGGGGTCTGGTACAGGGGCATCCCATTTGCTACCAGTCAGGCAGGCGATGCAATTATCGGCCTGATAGGGATAAAAACTAATCAACTGCATATTGGTTATAGTTACGATTTCACCGTTTCAAATCTTATAAGCTCAACATCGGGCTCTCATGAGGTGTCACTGGTATATGAATTCGACACTTCCTCACTTGGTCAGAGAAGAAAGATAAGGGCAATACCCTGCCCGGAATTCTAGACTGCACAGGCCTGATCACTTGCCGACAAGTGTTTTCCTCCTATTGTAGGGTTAGCGGGGCTTTTAATTCCCTTTTCCTGGTTGCCTGATCTATTAATTTTTTATATTTGCGCCTGATAATTGTTTAACAAATAACTAATTTCCAATGAAGAATAACATATCTGCTGCACTGTTTGCGGTTTTATTCCTGGCAGTGGCAGCCCTCTTCTTCTTGCATTTTTCCGGTGAAAGGGGAGCAAAGTCCAAGGATAAGCAGGAGTCTCAGGCAGAAACCAGGTCAGATGGTATCGCTTTTGTGAACATTGATACAGTTATATTTAAATTTGACATGTTTTTTGACAGGAGGGAAGAACTCCTGGAAAAGCAGAAAAAAGCCGAAGCCGAGCTTAACTCGAAAGGAACCCAATACGAGAGAAGTGCGAGAGACTTTCAGGAAAAGGTAACCAAAGGCCTTGTCACCAGGGCGACAGCAGCAGAGATGGAACAATCACTTCTCCAGCAGCAGCAGGATCTTGTTAATCTCAGGGATAAGCTTCAGTCTGATCTTATCGAAGAGGAACAGGTAATGAACAGGCAAATAATAGAGTATATAACCCGGTTCCTGGAAGAACACAAGGCGGAATACAATTATCAGTACATACTTGGAAAGACATTTGGAAGTGTTGTACTTTATGGTGACAGTGCCTGTGATATTACTCCAAGGTTACTTGATGCCCTCAACAGAAAGTACAAGGAAGAGAAAAAATAGATGAAATGGGTTTTGCCTCAGGCTATCTTGAAAAAAGAGCGCTTTTCCCAACCTTAATAAAAGAGGCACCGCTGCCTGATACCGGAATAATAGTTGTTGTACCTTCATATAATGAACCCGGAATCACATTTATGCTCGATTCTCTTGCAACGTGCAGCGACCCAGGCATTAATACAGAAGTTATAATAATAGTCAACGCACCACAGGATGCTTCCTCGGAGATCCTGGAAAACAACAGGAAAACCATTTCTGAAACGGAGAACTGGAAGGCCAAAAACGTGAAAAGCTTTTTTCGTTTGTTTGCCATTGACATGTCCAATTGTACAACAAAGGATTGGGGTGTAGGTTCTGCAAGAAAGACAGGGATGGACGAAGCAGTAAGGAGGTTTGACCAGTTAAACAGGCCGGATGGAGTTATTATGAGCCTTGATGCTGATTGCACAGTTGCAGGGAATTATTTTGCAGCAATAAACGATGAATTCTGCCACAGGAAAGAGAGAAAAGCCTGTTCGGTTTATTTTGAGCATCCCTTTCAGGGCATTGAAATGTCGGGTGAGAGTTTTGAAGCCATTGTACAGTATGAGATTCATTTGAGATATTATTATCAGGGCCTTATATATGCAGGCTTCCCCAATACATTTCACACAGTTGGTTCTGCGATGGGTGTTAAAGCTTTACCCTATGTTGAATCAGGCGGAATGAACCGCCGGAAAGCAGGGGAGGATTTTTACTTTATCCAGAAATTATTTCCCCAGGGAGGCTATTTTAGCCTTAATGAAACAACGGTATATCCTTCTTCAAGAATTTCATCAAGAGTTCCTTTCGGTACGGGAACAATTATCGGAAAACTCAGTGGCAATCCAGGCTGTGAATTGAATACCTATAATGTTGATTCATTCCAGGACCTGAAACATTTTTTCGGGATGACAGAAAGAATTTTTCTAACTCCAAAGGGTAAATTGCCGAGCATCTATCAGGAATTGCCCGAAAGCCTTCGATTCGCTCTAAGCGAACATGAATGGGAAAAACATGTTTTGGAGGTTAGAAGTAATACCTCCGGATATGATTCTTTCAAAAAGAGATTCTTCAGTTGGTTCAATCTGTTCAGAATTGTAAAGTACATGAATTCAGTTCATGCCGGATTTTTTACCAGGCAGCCTGTGATTTCTTCATCTATAAAATTACTTGGATTGCTGGGCTTTGATCCGTGCTTTTCCCGGCCTGAAGAGATTCTAAATCACTACAGGGCTCTGGAAAAATCAGGGCATTTTGACTGAGCCATCAGATAATAAATCATCGGAGATCATTTATGAAGGTGCCATTAGAAAATTACCTTCTGGTTTTCCTTTCTATTTTCCTGTTTTCGGAAGGAGTTAGGATCACGTAAAGGTCTTCATTCGGTTTTTTCATTTTGTACTGTTCCCTGGCAAATTTCTCGAGGTTCCTGTTATCAGTTTTAAGCTCACGGAGTTTGTTTTTGTCCTCTTCAATGCGTTTTGAATAATACTCCTTCTCGGCTTTGAGCTTTCTGATGTTCTTTAACTCCTTGTACCTTGTAATAAGGTTATTGGAATCGAGAAATAAAAGCCATAGGACAAACAGGACTATAGTCAGAACATATTTATCTCTGAGGAGAGGAGGCAATTTATCAATGAATTTAAGCCTGATGATCATAGTGCAAACCTACTATTTTTTTTTCAACCGCCGCTCATAAGATAAATCATCTGCACATTATCTCCTTCTTTTATGAATGTTGAGCAGTACTCTTCCTTTGGGATGTAAGTGCCATTGATCTTAATGATTCTCATGGGGTATGAAAACTTCTTCTCTTCCAGCATCTCTGTTACTGTCATTAAATCTTTCCTTAGTGTCTCTTCCCTGTTATTCAGAAGTATCTTCATGTTTATCTTTTCAGTTTCATAAGTATTTCGACAACAACATTGGCCTGCATGTTGGCAACGATCCCGACTCTCGGAGCCATGGGAGGCAAGTCCTCATCAGCTTCTGTCAGTTCGTCGCCGCAGATGAAAAGTGTGTCATCAATCTTCCTGCATTTTATCAGTTCATTATGTCCCCATCCTGACATCCCTGAACATACGACAACAGGAATCCCGGGCATCCTGGTCTGGACGGCTTCTATGAGCATTTCCTTCATCTCCGGTCTATCGAGGGCTTCAACGATTGCGTTGCATCCTGCAAAAATATCAGGGATATTCTTCTTGTCAAGCTGGATGTGACAGGTTGTAACCCTTACTTTATTGTTTGCCCTTTCAAGGTTATTCTTAATGGCTTTACACTTGCTCATGCCTGTCTGGTCGGTAAAGTAGTATTGTCTCGAGAGATTTGATTCTTCAACATAATCATTATCAGCAATGACCAATTCTCCAACCCCGCATCTGGCAAGCGCCATTGCACAATTTGAACCAATTCCTCCTGCTCCTGCTATCCCGATCCGAAATTGACGCAAGTGATTTTCTATGTCAGTGAGTTTCATCTTTGAAAGATGTTCAGTGATAAAGATAGTTACAAATCTCCATGCGGGATGTGTGAGATTTCAACAAAAGAGAGGGTCGTGTGTTAATAGCTTTAATCTGATCTTTTCTGGTTGTTAACAGTTATTAGCATAATTGGAAATACTTCATTTATTGATTATTGTCATGATAAAACTGGGCATTTAGTTGTAAATTTGAATATCGACGACAAATTTCATAATCACTAAACCTGAAGGAAATGGATAATGCATCTGTCAACGGGAAATATCGTTTGCTTACCAGATGGGACTATGAATGGACGCCGCTTACCAGGGGATACACCGACAAGATCCTGTATATTAACGTTGGTACGCGGGAGATTAAGGGTAAGGCTGTCCCCCCCCTTATGAAGGAGAAATTCATTGGAGGCAAGGGATACGGACTCAGGCTCCTGTGGGATGCAACAAAGCCCTCTACTCAATGGAGCGATCCGGAAAATGAGATTGTGATTTCATCAGGCCCGATAGGAGGAATAACTCAATATTCAGGTACGGGCAAATCGCTTGTTGTTAGCATTTCTCCCCAGACAGATTCTGTTATGGACAGCAATGTCGGAGGTTTTTTTGGACCCTTCCTTAAATTTTCCGGATTTGATGTTCTTGAACTTCAGGGTATTGCAGACACTGAAACAGTTGTTTACATTGATGGGATAAATCACAGGGTGGAGATACTGGAATCAAATTCGCAGGTCACTGATACACATCTTCTTGCTGAGGAACTTACAGAAATGTTTTCAAAAGATGAAGCCGACAGGAAAAATATAGGAGTAGTATCAACAGGATCAGCAGCTGAAAATTCACTCATAGGAATGTTAAACTTCAGCTTTTACGATCCCAAAAGAAAGAAAATAAGATTCAAGCAGGCTGGGCGGGGAGGTATCGGAACAGTATTTCGCCATAAGAAGATCAGGGCCCTGGTTGTTAAAATTCCGGGCGTGAAAGGTAATCTGAACAATGTTGCAGATCTTGATGCGATTATTGAAAGAGGCAGGAGGTTCAACCGCGAAATGAGGGATCTCGACGATAAGCAATGCCAGATGAAGCAGGTTGGTACAGCTCATTTAATGGAGATAATGAATGATCATGACCTGTTGCCGGTTCATAATTACAAGTACGGAAGTCACCCCGAGGCTTTTAAGATAGATTCATCCGTATGGAAAAGCTACTTCACTCAGAACATACCTGATGGATGCTGGATAGGCTGCAATATGTCATGCAGTAAAGGAGTTGATGATTATACAATCAAAACGGGACCCTACAAAGGCAATAGGATCATAGTTGATGGGCCAGAGTATGAAAATGCGGCAGGGTTGGGTTCCAATTGCGGTATTTTTGATCCGGAGTACATTATTGAGGTAAATTTCTATTGTGATACTTATGGGATATGCACTATAACATGGAGTACATTGTCCGCATTCATTATGGAATGTTATGAGAACGGAATCCTCAATAAGGAAAGAACAGGAGGCCTGGAGCTTCGCTTTGGCAATAAGGACGCAGCTATTACATTGCTTCACCAGCTGGCAGAGGGACAAGGCTTTGGAAAGATTGCGGGAATGGGTGTCAGGAAGCTGAAAGAGATTTTCTTGAAAAATGGCTGGGGCGATGAATCCTTTTTAAATGATATCGGGATGGAGAATAAGGGCCTGGAATACTCGCAATATGTTTCCAAGGAATCTCTTGCGCAGCAGGGGGGCTTTGCCATGACAAACAAAGGTCCCCAGCATGATGAAGCCTGGCTGATCTTCATGGATATGGTCAACAACCAGATTCCAACTTTCGAGGATAAGGCTGAGGCCTTGCATTATTTCCCGATGTTCCGCACCTGGTTCGGTCTGGTTGGTCTGTGCAAGCTTCCCTGGAATGATGTGGAGCCTGAAAATAACGCACTGACCGACGAACCGGCAAAAGTGCCGGAACATGTTGATAACTATGTAACCATATATAAAGCAGTAACCGGCCGGGAGTTTGATAAGCACAGGCTTATAGAGGATTCTGAAAGAGTTTATAATTTTCAGAGGATCTTTAATCTCCGGCGTGGATTCGGGACAAGGAAATATGACCGCCAGCCATACAGAGCCGCCGGACCTGTTACCGTGGAAGAATATGAATCACGTTCCGAACGCTATGATAAACAGCTTATCGAGAAGGTTGGAGTTAATCCGGAAGGAAAAACAACTGAGGAGAAGACGAAGATATTAAGAAAATTCCGGGAAGATCAGTATGAGAAGCTTTTGGATGCAGTATATAAGCGCAGGGGATGGAACAGTAACGGTGTTCCTACCATAGAGTTTCTCAGGAAAATTGGAATGGATCTGCCTGAAGTTGTTGAGGTGGTGAAAGACTTCCAGTGATCACTTATTTTCTGTATCAGGACAATGACTTAAAAAGATGCAAATGATGCCAGGATATGATATCCTTTGATGAAGCTTATAAAATAGTGATGGATTCGTTGTTCATGACCGGCACGGAAGCGGTCTGGTACGAAGACTCCTTTGGGCGGATACTGGCCGAAGATGTGCTCAGCGATATGGATATGCCTCCCTTTGATAAATCAACTGTTGATGGTTTTGCCTGCCGGAGTTCGGACCTTGGTCATCCGCTGGAATTGATTGAAACGATTCCTGCAGGCTGTTTACCGCAAAAAATTATCGGAGAAAACCAGTGCGCGGCAATTATGACCGGGGCAATGATGCCTGAAGGGGCAGATTGTGTTATCATGGTGGAGGACACGGAAGAGCTTTCTACCGGCATAATAAGTTTTACAAGCACTTATGTAAAGACCAATATAGCTTATAAAGGAGAAGATATATGTGAGGGGGATGTGGTTTTGAAGGCTTTCAGGGAAGTCAAGCCTCAGGATATTGCTGTTATGGCTGCGACAGGCCATACTTCAGCCCTGGTGGGCAGAAAGCCGCGTGTGGCAATAATAAGCTCAGGCAATGAAATTGTTGAGCCAAACATTAAACCGGGACTTTCTCAGATAAGGAACAGCAATTCGGGGCAGCTGGCAGCACAGGTTAAAAGGGCAGGGGCTTCTGCTACCTGCTATGGCATAGCGCCGGATGATGAGGAGGAAACCTACATCCTTGTCAGGAAATCAATTGAGGAGAATGATATTGTTCTTATTACTGGCGGTGTGTCAATGGGGAAGTTTGATTTTGTGCCTTCTGTTCTTGAAAGAGCCGGGGTGAAACTCCTGTTTACAAGAGTAGCCATTCAACCAGGTAAGCCAACTACTTTTGGCATTCATGAGAAGGCACGGATCTTTGGATTGCCGGGAAATCCTGTATCATCCTTTGTGGTTTTTGAACTTCTGGTGCGACCATATATTTCAGGTATGATGGGCTTTGAATGGAAGCCTCCTGTCAGGTATCTTCCATTGGCCGACAGATTCATCAGACGAACCGCTGACAGGATGATGTGGATGCCAGTGAAAGTGACTGATGATAACAGGGTACTGCCGGTTGAGTATCACGGATCGGCCCACATATCAGCATTCCCCGATGCTGATGGCATTATCTCCATACCGGTTGGCATAAAAACCCTTCAGGAAGGACAGATGGTGGAAGTTAGGATAATTTAAACGGCCTTCCTGAAAGGAGGATAAATTAAGCCCGTATTATAAAAAACAGATCGATATGGAATTGCCCGGGAAATTTAAAATCCTGATCGTAACTTTAAGCGACAGAGCTTTCAGGGGAGAATATGATGACCTCAGCGGTCCTCGCATAAAGGAAAAGATATCTGCCTTTATTGAATCGTCAGGCCGGGAAGCATCAATAAATCTTAATCTTATCCCTGATGAAGCTTCAATACTGAATAAACTTATGTCAGAGGCGGGGGATGAATATGATCTGATTTTTACCTCAGGTGGCACAGGAATTGGTCCGCGTGATATCACCGTTGATGTAATCAGGCCTTTGCTGGACAAGGAAATTCCGGGCGTTATGGAACTTATCAGGGTGAAATACGGGATGGATAATCCTAATGCAGTTCTTAGCAGAGCTGTAGCAGGAATTATGGGCAAAGCCCTGGTCTATACATTACCGGGTTCTCTTAAGGCAGTAGATGAATACCTCAATGAAATTCTGAAAACACTTTGGCATACAATATATATGCAACATGGCATTGACACTCATGGAAAGCATTAATCAGTAATTCGATTGAGCGAATTTGCCGTTACTGCGCCAATAACCCTGTCGTACCTTTCCCGGGGATTCCTGTAATAGACAATTACAGAATAATCATTTTCGGTTTCATAATGGTTCCCTTCGAATCCGTGGACTATATCATTATCGTTTGCATCCTTAATAAAAGTATATTCATAGTTGTACCAGCCCTGCTTCAACAAAATAATACATTCATAAACCGAACCTTCAACATTATATGTCATAAGGTTACCGGCACCATATTCCCAGTTGTTAAATGCTCCCCCTACAAATACCTTTCCTCCTGACAACGGCTCTTTCGCAGAAAGTGTGAAATATACGTTTAGGTAGTCAGCGTCTGTGTCAGCATTCTGTCCTTCCTGTACCGCAATAAGGTATTTGCCGTTCAGATCCCTTTGATAGAAATATGGTTTATATTCCCTGTTTTCTGACGGAGTAAGGTATACGTGATAGTTTGATACAAGAAACTCAATGTTCCTGATGTATTCTGATTTGTATCTTATGCTTTTTATGTCAAAATATCTGAATTCATTACCTCCCGGGAATATTGTTTTGTCAGACAGGGAGCTGTATTTCAGTTCCCTGCTGCTGAAAAACTCGGGTTTCAGGTTGCACTTGGCCGTAGCCCATCTTCCGTTTTGAAGTAATGTCGAATATATGTCTCTGTATGGGTCGTGAATGTTTAGGTTTGAAATATTGACAGTAAAATCGACTTGCTGGTGGGTATCGGTGTTGGATGTCATTCTGGGCCTGTGCATGTTTATTTCCGTGGAAGCAATATTTTCGGTCACAATAAATCTTCTTGTGATAACCGGCATTTCCTGCTCTCCGGCCTTATAAACCGATAAAATATAATTGCCTGACAGAGTAAGCCTGATCCTGTCATTTGGGAAACTTAGTTTGTAGTGAACATAATTTACAGTGGTATTGAATGATGATCTGTATTCTTCAATAGGATTTTCGGGAAAACCTTCAAGGAAATCGTTAAAGAAAATATCTGACCTGACCCAATCCTTATCGCAATGAATGAAAGTATAATAATATGTTTCAATGTCATCCCCGAGAAGGTCGAAGTGCAGGATCAGCCTGTCATCACTTCCCAGCTTCATAATTGGATATGAAAGATCCCAGCCTTCCCTGATTAACATAACTGTCTTTATTCTTTCGTCAACGACTTTTTCTGTCATTATCTCGGGAGCTGATTCCCCGGCCATCCTGACCGGAAAACAAGCTGCAAGGAGACAGGCCAGCAGCAGGAAAAACCTCATCGGATATGGTTTTTAAATTTGTTGACAAAAATAATTTAAAAAAGTGACATCATTTTTAACACTTTTTACTAAATATGGTCCGGGATAATTACTTTTGTGATTCGTTGTTAATTTATTAACAACACCTGGTTTTTCAGAAATCTGCACTATATCTTATATTTTTTTGAAAGACAGGACTAAATTTGATTTTTATGTTATTTGTTAGTGAAAATAGTCATTTAAATTCCAAAAAACATAATGTCCATATCAATAAAGCTAAAAAAGGGTTTTGACATACGTTTGCTAGGTAGAGCTGAAAAAATAATCGCGGGAGAAGTGAATCCATCGTTATTTGCGGTAAAGCCAGTTGATTTTCCGGGGCTGACGCCCAAGCTTGATGTAAGACCAGGCGATCCTGTAAAAGCCGGAACGCCGCTATTTCATGATAAGGTACGGCCTGAGATACGCTATGTTTCCCCTGTAAGCGGTACAGTGTTAACAGTGAGCCGCGGAGAGAAGAGAAGGATCCTTGAAGTAATTGTTAAACGGGAAAGGGAAGAGTACATTGATTTCGGAAGTGATGACACAGACAGGCTCAGCAGGGAAGTTGTCATTGAAAAGCTCCTGGTTTCAGGTCTATGGCCGGCGATCAGGCAAAGACCGTATAATGTGGTGGCTGATCCCAATGTTGAGCCTAAATCGGTGTTTATTTCAGGATTTGATTCTGCGCCGCTTGCTCCCGACTACAATTTTATAGCTGAGAATTCGCCTGTTAATTATTTCCGGAAAGGAATAGCTGCTTTATCGAGAATGACCAAAGGCAAGGTAAATCTCATCCTGAATGGAAATGATACACCCGGCATGATCCCTTATGACATTTCGGGTGTGGAAGTATCATATTTTTCTGGCCCTCATCCTTCAGGCAATGTTGGTGTACATATACATCATCTTGATCCTGTTAACAAAGGAGAAACTGTGTGGTATGTTAACCTGCAGGATGTGTTCTCAATAGGGAGACTTTTTGTAGAAGGTATTTACAAACCTGAAAAAATAATCGCCCTTACCGGATCGGAGGTTAAGGAGCCGCGCTACTACAGGATCCTTACGGGGGGATCTGTTTCCCCGGCAGTTGAGGGCAATATTAAGCAGGGCAACCTGCGCTTCATAAGCGGAAACGTTCTTACAGGAACCAGGATCAGTCAAGATGGCTTCCTTGGTTTCTATGATTCACAGATTACAGTTATCCCTGAAGGCAACTACCATGAGTTTTTCGGATGGGCATCGCCCGGGATAAATAAGTTCAGTTTTTCAAGAACCTTTCTTTCCTCTCTTTTCCCACGGCAAGCGTATAAGCTCGATACAAACCTTCATGGAGGCGAGAGGGCTTTTGTCATTACCGGCCAGTATGAAAAGGTGGTTCCGATGGATATATATCCCATGCAGCTTCTGAAAGCTATTATGGCAGAAGATATTGATATGATGGAGAATCTGGGGATTTATGAAGTAGCCGAAGAAGATTTTGCGCTTTGTGAGTTTATTTGTCCTTCTAAAATTGAAATACAGTCTGTGATCAGGAACGGACTTGATCTGATGAGAAAAGAAATGAGTTAAAAACCAGTGATTTTCAATTGATAATGAATTTTTTAAGAAAAAAGTTAGATAAGCTGAAACCCCATTTCACTGAGGGTGGAAAGTTTTCCAGGTTGCAGTCGGTGTTTGAAGGATTTGAAACTTTCATGTTTGTTCCCGACAAGGTCACTTTTAGAGGTTCCCATATTAGGGATTCCATCGATATGAAGCGGACGATGACCGTTGTGATCATCGCACTCCTGCCTGCCCTGCTTTTTGGCTGTTACAATACCGGCCTCCAGCATTTCAGGTCTGTTGGAGCTGAACCAGGGCTTCTCGAGGCTTTCTGGTTTGGCTTTATCAGGTTGTTGCCGATTATCATTGTCAGTTATGGTGTGGGGCTGGGAATTGAGTTTATAGCTGCACAGATCCGCGGACATGAAATAAATGAAGGGTATCTTGTTACCGGGCTTCTCATTCCTTTGATCGTGCCAATTGATATACCGCTTTGGATGCTGGCATTGGCAGTTGCATTCTCAGTCATACTTGGTAAAGAGGTGTTCGGAGGAACCGGAATGAATATTCTTAATCCGGCTTTGCTGGCAAGGGCATTCCTGTTTTTCAGTTATCCCGGGTGGATGACTGGTGATTCTGTATGGACCGAAGGCATGGTCACAGGTAAAAATATAATCGACGGTTATTCAGGTGCAACACCCCTTGCCCTTTGTGCTGCCGGAGATGGGGGAAATCTGCCGTCATTCATGGAAATGTTTATAGGGACAATACCAGGTTCAGTGGGAGAGACTTCAACGGCTGCAATCCTTTTAGGAGCTGTTTTTTTGTTGATAACCGGAGTGGGAAGCTGGAAAATAATATTGGGCGTATTCGGAGGAGGATTGGCTATGGGCCTGCTGTTCAATGCAATTTCTGCAAACGTCTATATGGAGGTCCCATTCTATTATCATTTTGTTATGGGAGGATTTGCTTTCGGAGCTATTTTTATGGCTACTGATCCTGTGACAGCTTCTCAGACTGAAAAAGGAAAATGGATCTATGGTTTTATGATAGGATTGCTTTCAGTCCTTATCAGGGTTCTTAATCCCGCCTATCCTGAAGGCGTCATGCTTGCGATCCTGCTGATGAATGTCTTTGCACCGCTTATTGATTATTTTGTCGTTCAGTCGAATATTAAGAAAAGGCTCAGAAGAGCTAAAGTAGCATTAAACACCGGCACAAAATGAAAAACTTCAGCAACAGGTATATCTTTATATTTTCCACAATTATGGTGGTGGTGGTCGCGACGATATTGTCGCTCACAGCCACACTTCTTCAACCTGTACAGGAAAGGAACCTTGAGATAGAAAAAAAGAGGAACATGCTGGAATCAATAAATGTTCCTGCTACCCGCAAAGATGCCGAGGCGTTATACAGCAAGTACATAAAGGAAGGCTTCGTAATAAACGCCAAAGGTGAGACATTGAGCGGCATTGATGCATTTACCGTAGTTCTTAGAAATGAGCAGAAAAAAACTCTCGATGATCAGGCCTTGCCGGTTTTCAGGGCAGAACCTGATGATGGGGAAAAGGTGATAATAATCCCTGTTGAGGGGAAAGGACTATGGGGCCCTATTTTCGGCTACGTTTCATTAAGGTCGGATATGAACACAGTTTATGGTGTTAACTTCGATCACAAGGGAGAAACCCCGGGATTGGGAGCAGAAATCAATACCTCTGCATTTGAAAGTCAGTTCCATGGTAAGAAGTTATTCGAGAATGATTCCTTTATTTCAGTAAGGGTAGTTAAGGGAGGTGCATCCGAAGATGATATTCACGGGGTTGATGCCATATCGGGAGGGACAATAACTAGCAATGGCCTTCAGGATATGATCAGCGATTGTCTGGAAAAATACAGTGTCTTTTTATTAAAAAACAGGATATAATAACATATGAGCAATCAAACGAAAGAGCCGTTGTTTTCGGCAAAGAACCTTCAGCTTCTGAAAGAACCTCTCGGTAAGAACAATCCTATAACAATCCAGGTACTGGGAATTTGTTCAGCCCTTGCGATTACAGTCAAGCTGAAACCAGCACTGGTGATGGCATTGTCAGTCATCATTGTCATTGCTGTTTCGAATCTTGTAGTAGCTGCATTGAGAAAGTTTATTCCCGAAAGGATAAGGATTATTGTCCAGCTGGTAGTTATTGCCACACTGGTAATAATTGTTGATCAGTTTCTTAAAGCGTTTGCATTTGAAGTAAGCAAGCAGCTTTCGGTTTTTGTTGGCCTTATAATAACAAACTGTATTATAATGGGTCGTCTTGAAGCATTTGCTATGGCAAATAAACCCTGGCCGTCATTCCTCGACGGTATTGGAAACGGGGCGGGCTATGGACTTATTCTGGTTATTGTAGCCTTTTTCAGGGAGTTGCTGGGATCAGGAACTTTGCTGGGTTACCCAGTTTTAAAGTTTACAGGAGCATATACAATCGGGTATGAGAATAACGGAATGATGATACTTCCTCCAATGGCGCTCATAGTTATCGGAATTATAATATGGGTCCAGAGAAGTCGTGACAGGAGTCTTGTAGAAAAGAAATAGGAGAAAAGAATTATGGAAAACCTGCTTAATATTTTCATTAAATCGATTTTTGTCGAAAATATGATATTTGCCTTTTTCCTGGGCATGTGTTCATATCTGGCTGTTTCAAAGACCGTAAAGACCGCAATCGGTCTTGGGACGGCGGTTATCTTTGTGTTGTTAATAACAGTCCCTGTTAATTTTCTTATTGAAAAGTATCTGTTGAAAAAGGGCGCTCTTGTCTGGCTGGGCGAGGGTTTTACTGATGTTGACCTCAGCTTTCTGACTTTCATGGTCTTCATTGCCGTTATTGCTGCCATTGTACAACTTGTTGAGATGGTGGTTGAAAAATTTTCTCCTGCACTCTATAATTCACTTGGCATATTCCTGCCGCTTATCGCAGTGAACTGTGCAATTCTCGGGGCATCACTGTTCATGCAGGAGAGGGAATACGCCAATCTGGCCGAGGCAACAGTGTTCGGTGCAGGATCAGGAGTTGGATGGATGCTGGCCATAGTTGGCATTGCAGCAATACGGGAGAAACTTAAATACAGCAATGTTCCGGATCCACTAAGAGGTTTAGGTATTACTTTCATTGTTACCGGACTTATGGCAATAGCTTTCATGGGATTTATGGGAATTAAACTATAAGAAAAACTTTTATCATGATATTGGCGGTTACTACTTTAAGCACCCTTCTATACAGCCTGATTGTATTTTTCCTGGTTATTATGTTACTGGTGGTCATGCTTCTTTTTGCGCGTGACAAGCTTATACCCAAAGGAGATGTCACCTTGCATATCAACGACAAGGATCTGATTGTTTCCCCCGGTTCAAACCTGCTGACAACTCTCTCTTCTAATGGTGTTTATCTTCCTTCTGCCTGTGGTGGAGGAGGCACATGCGGTATGTGTAAATGCCAGGTGCTGGAAGGAGGGGGATCTATCCTCCCTACAGAAACGGGATTCTTCACAAGGAAGGAGCAACAGGACCATTGGAGGCTTGGTTGCCAGATAAAGATTAGGCAGGACATGAAGATCAGACTCCCCGAATCGGTACTGGGAATTAAAAAATGGGAGTGTGAAGTGGTTTCCAACAGGAATGTAGCTACATTTATTAAAGAATTCGTTGTAAAACTGCCAGATGGTGAAGCGCTGAATTTTGAACCCGGCGGTTATATCCAGATCGATGTTCCGAAATATGAAAACAGTTTCAGAAGCTTTTTAATTGAAGAGGAATATAAAAGCGACTGGGATAAGTATAAAATGTGGGATCTTAAAGGTAAGAACAACTCGGAGACATTTCGCGCATATTCAATGGCTAACTATCCCGCTGAAAAGAACCTCATAAAACTTAATATTA
This sequence comes from Bacteroidales bacterium, assembly GCA_034005245.1. Classification (GTDB taxonomy): domain Bacteria; phylum Bacteroidota; class Bacteroidia; order Bacteroidales; family VadinHA17; genus LD21. The sequence continues at coordinate 46,166 of JAVEVC010000001.1, read as the reverse complement.
GAATAGCTACACCCCCCTGGGACAATGTAAAAAAACAGTTTATGGACGTTCCCTCCGGAATCTGTTCAAGCTATATCTTTTCAAGAAAACCTGGCGACAGGGTATTTATTTCAGGCCCCTATGGTGAGTTCCATATAAAAGATACCGATAATGAGATGGTCTACATAGGAGGAGGAGCAGGTATGGCACCTCTCAGATCACACATATTCCATCTTTTCCGTACACTCAGAACCAAGCGGAAAGTGTCGTATTGGTATGGGGCAAGGTCACTTAGAGAAGTATTTTACGAGGAGGAATTCAGGGATATTGAGAAAGAATTCCCGAATTTCAGCTTCCACCTGGCTCTTTCTGAACCATTGCCCGAAGATAACTGGAAAGGCCTTACCGGATTTATCCACCAGGTTCTCCATGACAATTACCTGAGCAAACTCGATGAACCCGAAGATATAGAATACTATTTTTGCGGTCCGCCTGTAATGAATAATGCTGTAATTAAAATGCTTGACAACCTTGGAGTCCCAGCTGAAAACATCTCATTTGATGACTTCGGGGTATAAATAAACCATAACCGGATGAAAAAGATTACTTCGATCCTGTTCTCAGGAATACTTCTCGGATCCATTTTATCATGTGCAACCAAAAATCCTGTCTATGACAGTTTCAGCGGTTTCACGCAGGGAACAACCTATAGCATCATTTTCCAGAATGACGGTAACCTGAATCTTTTGAAAGTGAGAACCGGGGTTGAGGATCTCCTCCGTTTATTTGACATGTCCCTCTCGCTTTACCAGGATTCTTCTGTTATTTCAAAGATAAACCGCAACGAGGATGTAGAAATTGACTCATTTTTTTCTGAAGCATTTAGAAAGGCAGAGGAAATTACAAAACTGACGGATGGATGTTTTGACGTAACCATCGGACCTCTGGTAAAAGCATGGGGCTTTGGCCCTGATGCCATGAAGAATTTCAGTGAATCGAAGCGTGACAACCTGATGAAACTTGTTGGAATGGACAAAGTAAAAATTTCAGGAGAAAAGTTAGTAAAAGCAGATCCTGACATGCTTCTTGATTTCAATGCAATTGCCCAGGGTTTCTCGGTTGATGTTGTAAGCCGTTATCTCGACAGCCTGGGTGTGGAAAGTTATCTTGTTGAGATAGGGGGAGAGGTAAGAGTCAAGGGCGATAAAGGAGGTGTGATGTGGAGAATTGGCATTGACAGGCCGGTTGACTATAACTTTTCACCCGGAGGAAACCTGCAGGCTGTAATAAGCCTGAAAGAGCGCTCTCTGGCGACATCGGGCAATTACCGGAAATTTTTCGTAGAAGAAGGAATCAAATACTCTCATACAATCGATCCTTCAACAGGTTATCCTGTTAAACATACTCTTCTTAGTGCAACGATACTGGCAGGAGATTGTGCTTCGGCCGACGCTGTAGCAACCGCATGCATGGTTATGGGACTCGACAGAAGTATCAGCTTCCTGAAGACACATTCTCAGTTTGAGGGATATCTTATTTATTCCGATGAGACCGGGGAATTCAGAACGTGGTCATCGGAAGGCCTTGATAAGTTTATCTCTGAATCTGAAGATAATTAATTCGACGGCTCATTAAACAATAAGCTTTTCTTAATGTATTTTAAGGCAGCTAAAGCGTTATTTTTTTCCCGCATGACGAGCAGACCGCGGAATGTCCAACAGGAGTGCATCCTGTATCTGTGTTCCTCGAACAGGTTATACCTCTTTTCTGCATCTCCCTGTTGTGACCCGCATGAGTCTCGGGGAAAATTCCGTTTTTTTTGATCAATATTCTCACGCCAAGAAAAACCATGGCAAGAATGAGGATTATAACGCTTATTATCAGTAATTTCAGGAATATCACTTTCTCAAACTTCTTTTATTTTTTAACTTTGACTTTGATCCTGACCGACCAAATGATCATTTGTGACCAAATATAGTCATGAAATACTCATTTACTATTAAACAACACTGGGTTTTATTTGTTTAACGTCTGGATAACAAAAAAATCAGATTCAAATCATGAGCAGCATAAAAAGTAAACCTGATTACAAAGCTGACAAGGGAAGCATTCTTGCTGATTACAGGCTTGCCAGCCTGAGCAGAAACCTCAGTATTATAGGAAGAAGGGAGGTCCTGTCAGGTAAAGCAAAGTTCGGAATATTTGGCGACGGTAAGGAAATAGTTCAGCTGGCCATGGCTAAACAATTCAGGAATGGTGACTGGAGATCGGGATATTACCGGGACCAGACATGGATGATGGCTATGGGATTGTATAGCGCAGTTGAGTTTTTCCACCAGCTTTATGGCAACACCGACAGAAATATAAATACAGGCAGTGGTGGCAGGGTATTCAATAATCACTTTTCAGTGCCTAATATTAATCCTGACGGCAGCTGGAGAGATCTAATGAAACAAAAAAACTCTTCATCAGACATTTCCCCCACAGCGGGTCAGATGCCAAGATTGCTTGGTCTTGCATATGCATCCAAGCTCTTTCGTGAGAACAGTGAACTTCACCGGTTCACCACCCTCTCAAATAAGGGAAATGAAGTCGCATTTGGCTCCATCGGCGATGCCAGTACATCGGAAGGTCATTTCTGGGAAACAATAAATGCTGCCGGGGTATTGCAGGTACCAATGGCCGTTTCGGTGTATGATGACGGGTACGGCATATCCGTTCCGAAGAAATACCAGACAACAAAAGGAAGCATTTCAGATGTACTTAAAGGTTTTGAAGATGAGCCTGGCAAGCCCGGGATGAGAATTTTTAAAGGAAAGGGATGGGATTATCCCGGTCTCATGAGTCTATACGAGGAAGGTATTGAGATATGCCGCCGTGATCATAAGCCGGTGGTTTTTCATATAGAAGATGTAACCCAGCCTCTCGGGCATTCAACCTCCGGTTCGCATGAAAGGTACAAAAGTGAGGAAAGACTTAAATGGGAAGAAGAATATGATCCCATTAAGAAAATGCGGGAATGGATGATCAAAGAAGGTATTACTACTGCCGGTGAACTTGACAGGTTAGCCATGGAAGCTGAAGAGGAAGCGAAGGAGGCCAGGAAAAAAGCATGGGAGATGTTTCAACATCCCATCCGGATAGAAAGGGATGCCCTGTCGAAAATAATTGACAGCAGAAGCTGCAGATGCGTTGAAGAGGTTAAGGAAGCAGCAGTTGACGAGATAAATGAAGATCTTAAGAGAGTCCTCAATCCGATAAGAAAGGACAATTTCATGGCGGCACGCAAAATCCTGCGAAATATATGCGGTAAATGCATGAAAGCCGACAATCTTAAAGAAGAAATGCATGGCTGGCTTAAACGAAATTATGATGATGCAGCAAAAAGCTATAATTCATACCTATATAACGAAACTCCTACATCTGCCCTAAACGTACGACCAGCAGCCCCTACATATTCGGAGAATTCCCCGGAAGTGCCGGGAAGGATAATACTTAGAGACAATTATGACAAGCTTTTTTCCAGATACCCCTTGCTGGTGACCTTCGGTGAGGACGCCGGAAATATAGGTGGCGTGAACCAGTCACTTGAGGGCTTGCAGAAAAAATACGGCGAGCTGAGGATAACTGATACGGGGATCAGGGAAGCCACAATATTGGGACAGGGCATAGGACTGGCTCTCAGGGGAATGCGGCCTATTGCTGAAATTCAGTATCTCGATTACCTTATGTATGCGCTGCAGATACTGGGCGATGATCTGGCAACAACACATTATCGTACGGCAGGCAGAATGATAGCACCGCTCATTATCAGCACAAGAGGTCACCGTCTCGAGGGTATCTGGCATTCAGGATCGCCTATGAGCATGCTTATCAATTCAGTAAGAGGTGTTTATGTCTGTTCTCCCCGTGACATGACGCGGGCTGCAGGGTTCTATAACACTCTCCTTGAAGGAAATGATCCAGCCATCGTAATTGAACCATTGAACGGATACCGGCTTAAGGAGAAACTGCCTGATAACCTGGGAGAATTCAAAATTCCGCTCGGAATTCCTGAGATAATGAGCGAAGGCTCCGATGTTACACTGGTTACATATGGATCGACTGTTAAAATAGCCCTGGAAGCCGTGAAACAACTGTCTAAGCATGGAATATCAGTTGAGCTTATTGATGTACAAACCCTTGTTCCATTTGATATCAATAAAATGATTCTGGCTTCAGTAAAGAAAACAGGACGACTGTTGTTTGTTGATGAGGATGTTCCCGGAGGTACTACCGCCTTCATGATGCAGGAGGTACTCGAAAAACAGGGAGCCTGGAATTATCTCGACAGCAGGCCAAAGACACTTACAGGCAAAGAGCACCGGCCGGCATATACCACTGACGGGGATTATTTCTCTAAGCCCAACGCCGAAGATATCTTTGATGCCGTATACGATATAATGAAGGAATCCGTTCCTGAGAGATATTTTACCTGAATCACATCAGACCTGATCCCCCGGGAATTTACGGTGCATTTCTCAATAAATCAGAGGATTTGCCGGATAGCCAGGATGAAGTATTAACCGATGAAACTCCGATTATTTCAAGAAGGCCTAACGCTGCCTCCTGAGGACCTTTTGTTTCGCAACCAGGAATGCCAAGCATGGTTCTCATCTGGCCAACAAATATATTTTTCCCGAAAAAAGACTCAAAGTACCTTTTTGCAATAGCCTCGTGGACCTCCATATATTCAGGAGGACCAAAAATATTCGCAAAATATGAATTGACTATCCCTGATGTGGTGGTTGTTCCCTTGCTCATTACTTTGCCTTGTCTGAAAACATCAAGCGCGGAATCGGCTGAAAAAAACTTCTCTATTACAGGATGGGTGTCATCAACCTCTTCGTAATTGTTGGCGTAAAGAATGTAGTCGATCTTGTGTCCATGGACAACAGTTTCAAAATTTGTTACCGGGATCACTATCCTTGAGTTGACCTGGCTGGGATTCATGATTATTGATCTGTCAAGATGGCCATATGCATAACCTGGCTGAAGGTCATCAAGCCTGAGAAAAGCCCCTGTTTCGGTTCCATAACCCACCGGAAATCCATCACTGTCGATGTCTATCGATCCCATATCATCGGCAATTATTATCAGGTCGCGGATGTATTGTTCACCCAGTACACGAAATGCTTCGAGAGTTTCTGACTTGCCTGCGCCTGTATCGCCAATCATCAATATGCAAGCCTCTTTGTTGCCCTGCAGGAGAATTTTAACCATAGCACCATGAAAGGGCATTTTGCCAGACTTCATGGTAATCGAATTGTGAAGCGTAAGAATCATCTTTTTCAGATAACCGAAATATCCGAACTCCTTCCTTCCCGGAACTGCTCCGACAAAAATCCCGTTTTTTTCATCATCGAAGAAAACGGTCGGAAAGTCCGATAAAGAATCCAGTTCTGCGCCCTGAAAACCATAAATGAACACCGCATCAGGCTTCTTAACGAGCTCCGTGTCATCAGCAAGCTGGAAAAGGTTGCACATCGACAGGCCCAGCTCAAGGAAAGTAAGGTGAAAATAGACCATTATCACCAGCTTGCCGACTTTGGCCGGGTAACATAGCCAGTCGTCAGGATTGAATGATGCAAGGTCCAGAGGATTGGATGAGGCCTTTTTGAACTGTCCTGTGCGCTTGTTCATAGGTTGTTGTATCACAAGCGGGGGATAGATAAGTATCTGCCTGATAACAGGTATAGAATTAAGCTTTTTGTATTTCTCATCCGGATACGGTATGTCTTTCGGCAGTGAGATGACTGCCATTTCGGCGCCTGCCCTTACCTGCCGGTAAACATTGGGATGGCTTCCGGTTATATTTTCCTGTATGTGCCTGTAAACAGTCCTTATTAGGTGTGTCAGCTGTTCTATGGTCTCGTTGAATGTCCTGTACGGCCTCTTGTCGAGCCGGTCACCTTCTGAATCATTTATTATGAAGCGGTCGAAATGGCGCCAGTAATCATAAAGATATTCAACGAAACTGTTGAGCAAATGAGGTTCTTTGAGAAAACCAACTGATTTGTCAAATATATGCGGGACAACATTCCCTTCATATTTGACAAGGAGAGTTAGTGTTTTCGCAAGGTCATCTATATCGGTTTCGCAGGGATGCCCCGAGTCGAATATCATAAGAAGAGGAGAATCCTTCTTTTTCAGGTGCTGGAGACAATGGTTGAGGACTGCCCTGAATTTCTCACTGGCTAGCAATTCCTCAGGCGTTTCGCACATCCTTTCCCGGATGTTGAGTACAGCCTTGGTGTCAATAATACGAAGAGTGCTTTTTTGCATCGTGAATCTTTACAAAACGGCTCAAAAATATCATTTTATTCAATGGTAATCATGTTATGCTTTTGATTTTTACAAAAAATTCATTAAGGTATTAGTTATTTCTGATTAATAAAAAATATGTAAATTGGCATCATCATTAGTAATGGTATGAAGAGGGAACTGGATCTTTTTGACATATTGCCAGAGGATAAAATACCCGAAAAGGGGAAGATTCTTATTTCCGAGCCTTTTCTACCCGATACATTTTTTAACCGGAGTATAGTTTACCTTACTGATCATAATCCCAAAGGATCAGTGGGTTTTATCCTTAATAAGAAGCTTGACATAAAAATATCTGATGCGATCAGCGGTTTTGAAGGATGGGAGGAAAATCTGAACATGGGTGGACCGGTATCACCCGATACTCTTCATTATCTTCATAAGCTTGGCCATCTGATTCCCAAGAGCGTAAGGGTTGATGATGATATTTACTGGGGAGGAGATATTGACACCATAAGGGAATTAATAAGAGCATCCGTTATAATAAACGATCAGATAAGATTCTTTCTGGGTTATTCGGGCTGGTCGGCCGGTCAGCTCGAACGCGAGCTGAAAGAAAATTCCTGGGTCATAGCCAAGGTGAAATCCGATACTGTTATGAACAGCAGGGGAGACGAGGGCTGGAAAAGAGTTCTCCGATCATTCAAGAACAAGTACAGGATGTGGGCAGATTTTCCTGAATCGCCTGAAATGAATTAATCATCACCTGGCATTACCGTCAGTTTTAATAGTAATAATTCCCGTTTTACTTTCATCCTGAGATCAACCACAACTATGGCAACCGCACCATGTTGCAACTGAAGCTATTTATACATGAAGGATCTTATATACAAGCTCCTTCAGCAGGTCTCCCGGCTCCGTACTCAGGTCGCCATATCCTTTCGATTTCATGTCGTAAGTGCGAAGGAGGTTAATTATCCGCACTGTTTTTGAGACATCATATTTCGATGCGGAAAGCTCATAGTCTTTAACAAAGAAGGGATTTATCCTGAGAATCGCGGCAACATTGTTTTTCGATTTGTCAGTCAGATAATGGTAAGTAAGCAGTTTGCTGAAAAAGGCAAAAAGCGATGCTATTGTAAGAGTGATGGGATTATCCCTGGGATTGTCGGCAAAATACCTGATGATCATGTTCGACTTTACAATATTCTTCTCCCCGACAGCCTTCTGAAGCTCAAAGTTGTTGTAATCCTTGCTGATGCCTATGTTTTTTTCAATAAGATCGGTTGTGATTACCTTCTTGCCTGCAGGAAGAGTTATCAGCAGTTTATCCAGTTCATTTACTATCTTGTGAAGGTCCGTTCCAAGATGATCATTAAGCATTTCTGAAGCGGAAGGATCGATCCTAATTCCTTTTGACATCAGATATCTTTCTATCCAGGGAGGGACCTGGTAATCGCGCAACCTTGCTGATTCAAAATACACTCCCTGGGTTGCAAGCGCTTTATAGAGCTTTGATCTTTTGTCAATAACCTTATACTTGTAGTTTAAGACCAGTATGGTTGACAGAAGAGGCTTTTCTATGTATTTCAGAAGATCGTCAATTTTCCTGAGCGACTGTGCTTCCCTGACGATAACTACCTGATGGCTGGCCATCATCGGAAACCGCCTTGAAATTTCTATTACGGCAGGGACTGATGTGTCGTCGCCGTAAACTATGATCTGGTTAAAAGCCTTTTCGGCATCCGTAAGAACATTGTCTTCTATGAACCCTGTAATGAGGTCGATATAATATGGTTCCTCGCCTGCCAGAAAATAAACCGGCCTGAATATCCTTTTTCTCAGATCGGAAATAATATCCTCGTAAGAAGTTACCATAATTCAGAATCTGAGGTGTTTTACAGATACTCCATTTTCTTTTATTTCCTTCAATGCGTCAATGCCTATTGCCAGATGCATCTCGGCATACTTATCATTTACAAGACGATCGCTGGCTTCTGTTTTAATGCCTGTGGAGATCATTGGCTGGTCCGACACAAGCAGAAGGGCTCCCGTAGGGATCTCGTTGGCAAACCCCACTGTAAAGATAGTTGCTGTTTCCATATCAATGGCCATTGCCCTTGTCTTGACAAGATATTTCTTAAACCGGTCGTCATACTCCCAAACCCTTCGGTTTGTGGTGTAAACAGTTCCTGTCCAGTATTCTTTGTTGTTCCTCGTTATAGCAGCAGAGATGGCGCTTTGCAGTTTAAACGCCGGAAGAGCCGGAACCTCAAGCGGGAGGTAATCATTTGATGTTCCGTCGCTTCTAATTGCGGCAATAGGGAGTATCAGATCCCCCAAAGTGTTTTTCTTCTTTAACCCTCCGCATTTCCCCAGGAAAAGCACTGCCTTGGGAGTCACAGCACTGAGAAGATCCATGGCGGTAGCTGCATTGGGACTGCCCATTCCAAAATTTAGAATGGTAATTCCATCGGCTGTTGCACTTGACATGTTCTTGTCTCTTCCTTCTACTTCAACATTATGCATACGCGCAAAAAGCTCTACATAATGAATGAAATTCGAAAGCAGAAAGTACTTGCCGAAAGTATCAATACTCTTTCCGGTATATCTTGGCAGCCAGTTATTAACAATTTCTTCTTTGGTTTTCATTTTGTTGATCCCTCTTGGAATTATCTCAATATATTTGCTCAGGCTAAAATACAAAACTAACTTGATACAGCTTAATCTGCCTTCATATTCATTCAGAATAAAACAGCAGGAAGGCGCAGAAATGATATTTGATCCCATCCGGAAGAAATACGTAAGACTGACGCCTGAAGAATGGGTCAGGCAGAATTTCATTCAATATCTTGTAAATGAAGGAAGCTATCCTGCCGGTCTAATAGCAGTGGAGCACAGATTCATTCAGAACAAGCTTTCAAGGAGAATTGATATTCTTGTACACGACAGGAGGGGAAAGCCTGTTATGATGGTTGAATGCAAATCACCGGAAACAGCAATCAGTGAAGTTGTTTTTGACCAGATAGTCAGGTACAACATGGAGTTAAAACTCCCTTATATCGTTGTAACAAATGGAATGATCAACTATGCCTGCAAGGTGGATCACATCAACAACAGATTCGAATACCTTATGGTCATACCATTATACGAAGAGATCCAGGAGTGAGTTACCCTAAACTTTCAAGAATCTTCCAGCATTGGTACAGACCTCTTGGCACGTGAAAACATCCTTTCCATTTTCCGCCTTTCAGGGGCAGCAAAATTTCTCCCCTGCGATTGAGATAACCGAACCATTCCCCGAATTCATCATCCTTGAAATGTTCCCAGGTATATCTGTGGACCTTATCAAACCACTTCAGGTTTTTTTCTGAGCCTGTCATCTGGTAGCCTTTAAGAAGCGTGATCAGGGTTTCTATATGGACCCACCATAGTTTCTGATCCCATTCAAGCTGCTGCACAGGATGGCCCAGACGGTCCATGAAATAGAAGATCCCTTCATATTCTGTGTCCCAGCCATATTCCAGAGTATTGAGTGCAATTTCATTGGCCGATGCGATAAGGCCTGTGCGGTTAAGGCGCTTGCCCAGGTCCATGATGAACCACATGGCTTCAATGGCATGACCCGGATTCATGACCCTGCCTTCGAAAGAATCGGATAAACTACCGTCTTCTGCAACATTTTCCACAATCAGTCCGAGTTCAGGTCTGTAAAACACGTCCATAACCTCATGTATACAGGATTCTATGGTTTTTTCAAGGAATGTTTTTTCAATAAGATGTTCTATTTCAAGCGAAAGGTTGCACAGGATCATAGGCAGGGCAAAACCCTTCAGGTTCCTTGTGCCCGGGTACGCCTTGTTCCAGGGTCCTTTTGGATTATCTGTTCTTGACAGGACAATCTCGAATGTTTTTTTTGAAATATCTGCGTATTCGCTGTTCCCTGTTGCCAGGCTTAATTGGCCAAAAGCCATCGCAGCAAAAGTGTAAGAAAAAATATTATAGGGTTCAACTAATGGTTTCCCTTCTCTGTTTAGGGAGAAATACCAGTTGAAATTCCCGTCATGGCCATATTTTTTCAGAAATTCTCCTCCGTGGATAGCACAATCGAGCCATTCCTGCCGTCGCTCAACTTTGTTGTAAAGCATTGAGAACATCCAAACCTGGCGCCCCTGCAGCCAGATGAACTTATCCATGTCAAAAACCTTTCCTTCGCGATTCAGACAGGTAAAGTATCCACCGCATTCGCGGTCGATGGAATTATTCAGCCAGAATGGCAGAACATTATCAAAAAGTTCTTCCCGATATAGTGATGCCAGTTTTTTGAAATCCATAGTTCCTGTTATTAAGTTCAACTTTTTTTGGTCCAGATCATTTCAATTTCTTCAAGAGATTTTCCCGTTGTCTCAGGGACTTTCTTCCAGATTATCCACATATAGGGCAGGCACATTGCAGCAAACAGCAGGAAAGTGCCTGCAGGAGTTAGATTCTCCAGCAGCCACGGAGTGAGCTGTCCTACAAGATAAGTGCCCACCCACAGTGAGAAACCTGCTATCGACATTGCCAGTCCTCTCACTCTTGTCGGATACATCTCCGATAGAAGAACGAAAATAACTGCACAGATCGAAATTGCGCATGAGAAAATATAGAGCAGGAAAAAAACCAGTAAAACAACAGGCGTAAGTCCTAATGCCTTGCCGGTCAGGAAGTATACTGCAATACATATCAGGCTGATAATCATGCTTGAAACACCCCAGTAAACAAGCTGCTTTCTGCCCACCTTGTCGATTATCAGGAGTGCAATGACTGTTGTACCCGCGTTGACCAGGCCGACAAGGACCTGGTAAAACAATGAATCACCACTCGAAAGCCCGCTGTCGGTGAATATTGTCGGTCCATAATACAAGACTGCATTCACACCCATGAACTGCCCAAGCATGGCAATGGCAACCCCTATCCAGACTGCTTTCAGGATCCCGGGTTCCATCAGAACCTTCCATTCTGATTTCTTTTCAGTGCTTACAGCCTGCTGAGTCTGCAAAATCTGCTCATTCGCAGCTACATCATCATGATAAATCCTTTTCAATATCCGGAATGATCTTTCGGGTTTGTTCTTGAGTATCAACCAGCGGGGGCTCTCAGGTATGAAGAATACCATTATGAAGAACAGGACAGCCGGGAAAGTTTCCATGCCCAGCATCCCTCTCCATACTTCACTCACGAAAATCTTATTGAGGGTAGGATTGTGCCATTCTCCCTGCTGCGACAGATCAAGCAGCCTGTAATTAACCAGGTATGCACCCAGAAATCCTATTGTGATGGCGAGCTGGTAAAAAGAAACCAGGCTTCCCCTGTATCGGGCTATGGATACTTCTGATATGTAAATCGGCGAAACGATAGATGCGACTCCAATACCGACACCTCCTATGATCCTGTATACCACCAGATCAGAGATTCCTGCTGCCAGCGCACATCCTGCAGCACTTACTGAAAAGAGGATTGCAGAAAAAAACATTGTTCGTTTCCTTCCAAAGTAATCGCTCAGTATGCCGGCTAATGATACTCCTATTATTGAACCGATAAGCGCGCAACCAACATACCAGCCCTGCTGTATTGAGTCCAGGCCAAACTGGTTGGTGACCTGCGTGATGGTGCCTGATATAACTGCAGTATCATATCCGAAAAGGAATCCGCCAAGCGCAGCTACCATGGCAAGAAAAATTACATAGCTTTTATTATTTCTCATATTATTCGTAATCAACAGGTTGGTGGTTATTAACTTTTCTATCTGCCGTCACCCGGAAATGGTTGATTTAATAAATTTCAGAGCAGTATGCATAGTTAAGGCTCATGATTTATGAAACCTCCGGCTAAAAATAGCACAATATTCTTTGAAAAATCCAGACTTTTGATAATTAAACAGGAAGGTTCCTGATATAAATATGCTTTCAGGATAAGTCAATTAGTGTTAATTTTGGCGTTATGATAAATGTTACCTGTGCAATTATCAGGAATGAGGATAATGAGGTCCTGACAGTTCAGAGAGGTTCTGGTTCAAGCAATCCATTAAAGTGGGAGTTTCCTGGAGGCAAGATAGAAGTAGGAGAAAGTGCGGAAGAATGTCTTCTGAGGGAGATCAGGGAGGAACTTTCTATGGGAATTGTCATCTGTGAAAGACTGGCTTCTGTAGAATATGATTATGGCACAAAACAGATAGAGCTTATTCCATTTATATGCGATACTCTTGATGAGTTCCCTGTGCTTTTGGAACATATGGCTTATAAATGGCTGCCTCCAGGGAAGTTGCTTTCTGTTGATCTTTCAGGGGCAGATATTCTTGTGGCTGTAAAATACCAGGAAATAGCTGAAAGGATCACCGTATCTGATAAAACCATCCCTGGCTTTGAAGGTGACCTTGATGCTGAAGATGATTTCCCCGGTATTGTAAGAAACATGAGAAGCACAGAGGAAGCTGAATGGATTGCAGCATCAGCGATCGAAAATCCGGCAATCCTTAGGAAGCTTTTTGATTATTCTTACAGCGGCGACAGGAAACTTGCTTTCCATTCATCATGGACACTCTCAAAGCTGTTTGACAGTAATCCCAGGCTTATCCATCCTTATCTTGACATTATGACAGACAGGCTTGACCAGGTCAGCCATGAGAGCGCCCGGCGTTCCTTTCTCAGGATACTGTCGCTTACTGATACCCGCCTGGTAAGAATGGGATTGCATGGCAAACTGGCTGACTATTGCCTTAATGCTCTAAACTCTCCCTTTTCTGCCGTAGCAATAAAAGCTTATTCAATGGAGATCCTTTACAGGCTTGCATTACTATATCCGGAACTTGCAAACGAACTGTCAGCATCGATAAGCATGCTGCATGAGGAAAGCTCATCAGGAGTCCTGGCAAGAGGAAGGATAATTCTTAAAAAACTGTCAGGCCCGGATAAGTAGTCAACAGGTTGCCGGTCATATTTACTTTCACTAAGTATTTTTACCCATAGTAATTTGTAACAATAACGTAACAGAAATCAGACTGGAAATATTTGTGCAGTTATTATTTTCGCCGTTGAAAATAAACCTGCAAAGTGGGATCAAATTATCTGAAAACCAAATACAGTCTTTTATCAGTTCATCTCATATAGTATATCCATAATACCTGTATGACATTTTTATATATTATCATAGCTCTCGTCCTGATCTTTGATTTTATAAACGGATTTCACGATTCTGCAAATTCCATTGCAACTGTAGTATCAACGAGGGTTTTATCGCCGCTTGCTGCTGTGGCCCTTGCTGCTTCCTTTAATTTTATAGCATTTCTGGTTTTTGAGCTTAACGTAGCAAAGACCATCGGTAAGGGAGTGATTGATCCGGAAATTGTTAATCTGAGCCTGATAGCTGCCGCCGTAACTGCTGCTATTATATGGAACCTTCTTACATGGTGGTGGGGGCTTCCTTCAAGTTCTTCACACACTTTGGTGGGGGGATTGGTAGGGGCAGCAGTTGCTGCAAGCGGATTCGGATCTGTCATCTATTCGGGCGTTCTGAAAATTGCACTTTTCATTATTGTCGCGCCGGTTTTAGGCATGGTGATGTCTTACATCATTTCCATAGTGGTTCTACATATTGTGAAACATTCATCTCCATTTGCCGTCGATAAGCATTTCAGACGATTACAGTTGTTATCTGCATCTGCTTTCAGTCTCGGCCATGGTGGGAATGACGCACAAAAATCCATGGGAATTATCTGGGTAGCCCTTGTGGCTGTGGGAAAGGTTTCGGTAGATTCGGATCCTGCTTTATGGATAGTGTTGTCATGTCATGCTGCCATTGCGCTTGGTACATTGTTCGGAGGATGGAGGATTGTCAAGACAATGGGTCAGAAAATCACAAAGCTGAAGCCATTTGAGGGCTTTTGTGCAGAAACTGCAGGGGCTCTTACTTTATTTATGGCCACAAATCTGGGGATACCTGTAAGTACAACCCATACGATTACGGGTTCAATAATTGGAGCCGGTGCCACAAAAAGAGCTTCAGCCGTTAAATGGGGTGTCACTGGGAAAATTTTCTGGGCCTGGATACTTACAATACCTGTGTCAGCTCTTATCGGAGGAGTTATGTATTATTTTTTCAGGATACTGTTTGGCTAGGAACTTTTCTTTTTTTCATTCTTTGGCAGCGAGAACAGGAATTCAGTTCCTCCTCCTGCTCTGTTCCTTACCATAATCTCCCCTTTGTGAAGCAATATTGCATTTTTTACAATAGCCAGCCCCAGGCCTGTGCCACCACTCTTTCTTGACCGGCCTGAGTCTACGCGGTAAAAGCGCTCGAAAACCCTGTTTATGTGTTCCTGAGGTATTCCTACCCCATCATCGGAAAATGAAAAATGGTAGAATTTCTTATCCTCACTGTAAATTAGTATCCTTACGGTTGTCGTATCTCCGGCATAGTTGATGGCATTTTCCATAAGGTTCTGAAAGATAGAGAGAATAAGTGATCTATTGCCTTTCACCAGAACATTATTGTCAATATGCGATTCAACATTCATTCTTCTGGCCTCGATGGCTGATTTGAAATTGTCGGTAACTTCCCTGACGATCTTGCTTATTTTAACTTTCTCGGGATTGAATGACGATCCAGCTTCTTCTATCCTGTTAAGGACGGAAATATCGTTGATGAGATAAGTCAGCCTGTCAGTCTGGGCACGTGCCTTCTCAAGAAAGTACTTCTGCTTTTCCGGTTCAATGGAATTGTTGCTGAGCAGCGTTTCAATATAGCCTTTAATCGAGGATACGGGAGTTTTAAGCTCATGGGCAATGTTTGATGTCATCTGCTGCTTTATGAGCTTGTTCTTTCCTATTTTTGTTACGTCGCTAAGGATCACCTCAAAGCTTTTATCGTTGAATATTACACATTGTACCCTGAAAAACCTGCCATCCCTGGCGACCTGGTATTCCATTTTTGGCAGATCGGAGGGTTTAATGGAGGTGTTGGAATATGAGTTAATGAAATCGTTTGCTGCAGCGAACTCGGGTATCTCAAAGAAATTCGATGAAAATATCTTAAGATCACCGGAAATAAGGTTCTTTAGCTGGATGAAGTGATCGTTGCTGAAAAGAATATCCTTGTCATTTGAGAAAAATGCAATCCCTTCATTCAGTGCGTTAAGATGATTGAATAATTTCTCCTTTTCAATTACCAGTTCATTTTTTGCAGTGAGGAGATTATTATAGATATCAAGTATCTCCGAACCGATGACGCCAAGTTCGTTTTTAGGGAATTTTGCGATAAATGGCTTGTCATTTTTAAGGCTGACAGTAAAATCCCTGAGCCTTGTGACCGATTCTCCGAATTTATTTGTCACTATAAAAAGGACAATACCGGTTATTATGAAGGCACAGAGAAGAAGCAGGAGAAATTTAAGATTTGCTTTAAGAAAATTTATAACGTTAACATCATAGACCAATGCAGCCCTTATGAAATACTTACCGTAGAATTTTACATAGTAATAATAGTCTTCGCCGGTAGTGCCCGATTTCCTTACTGCCGTACCGAATTCCGAATTCAATGATTCAACTATCTCAGGTCTTGTTTTATGATTCTCCATAGTTTCATAATCAGGAACAAAACTGTCGTATAAAACACAGCCTGATGTGTCGATTACGGAGATCCTGAGATTCTCCTGCGGAAGCAGCCGGTTAAGCGAGTCAATCCTGTGATACCGGCCGGTTTCATAAATGTTATTGATATTTATAAAATTATCGGTTATCCTGCTGATATTATACAGCTCATCGTTCAGGGTAAGTATCCTGTACTGCTTTTCCCTGTTATAGCTGTATGCTATGATCAGGAGTGCAACTATCAGGAAGATTGCTGAATAAAATAACAGCAGATTATTCCTGAATTTATTCCTGAAAGGGAACATAGGCAATTCGTTTATCAGAATTCAAAAAAATATCCATAACCGGTCTTATTCTTCAGGTTAGGCCCGTATTTACCCAGTTTGGTCCTTAGTCTTGTAATATTGACATCAACAGTTCTTTCGGTAACTATGACATCGCTGCCCCAGACCATTCCCAGGACTTCCTCTCTTGAAAAGACGCGCCCCTGGTTCTCAAGAAGAAGTTTAAGGATCTCAAATTCCTTTCTGGTAAGTTCAATTTTCCTGTCATTTAATATCAGCCTTTTCCTGACAGTATCAATTTCAAGATCGCCGTATTTTATGGTAACAGATGTTTTCGTCCTGTCTGATTGCGAGCGTTTAAGAACAGCCTTTACACGGGCTGTTAATTCATTAACAGAAAAAGGTTTGGCAATATAATCATCGGCTCCCAGGCTGAAACCGGTAAGGATGTCGTTCTCTGTGTCCTTGGCGGTAAGAAAAATTATGGGGACATTGTTCCCCAACTCCTTGCGGAGCTTGTCAGCCATTTTGAATCCCGACATTTGTCCCATCATAACATCAAGAAGAATCAGATCAAAGCTTTGCAGAGGCTTTTTCAAAGCTTCCTCGGCCGAATTTGCGATATCGGTTGAGTAACCCTCGTTTCCGAGATTATACTGAAGAATTTCACATAGATCTTCTTCATCATCTACAATCAGGATTCTCTTGTTTTTTTGCTCCATGATAATGATGGTTATATAAGGGTTTCAAAGATGCATGTGTAAAGTTAACTTCAATTTTCAAAAGAATGACTTTACTGCTGTTGTTATTACATGCTGAGCAAAAATGCCCGTTGGATCTGGTGGCTGCAGGTCAACGGGCACCTTCAATCAGTTTTGCATCAATGTACCATCTTAAAACAGCGCATAACTCAGTTTCAGGTGGTAGGTTGTTCCCGGTTCAAGTTTAGTGAAAAACTGATCGGTTGGATTAAATGACTTGAAAACAGATTCTTTTTTGTCATTAAGAAGATTATCAATCTTTATTGAGAGCTGCATTCTTTTTTCCTTGCCAAGGCTTTTGCCTGCGGTAAAATTGAGGCTGTGGAAAGGCAGGGTGTAGATATCGGGGCGGTCTGCTATACCAACATATTGAAGTGTTTTGCCCTGAACATTGTAGTAGAGCCCTGCTTCAAATTCATCCCAAAAACCATTATCACCTCCAAGGTAGGTAAGGCCGCTGTTAATTATCCAGGGAGCCTGGCCAGCCATTTCACGGTGATTTTGGATTTTTTGTCCGGTGCGGGCGTTTTCAACTCGCGACAGGTATTCTGTAAGGCTGAGTTCTATTCGCGAATTCGTGAATGACATGTTTGACGAGATACTGAAATTCTTCAGGGCACCTGTGAGATCTCCAAGGTTATGGCGGAATTCCAGTTCAATACCTGTTACCTGCCCGTTGCCTGTATTCCTGGGTTGAAAACTCCCTGTCTGTGTTGCATACTGCACAATTTCAATAGGACGGATGAAGTATTTATAAAATCCGCTGATTGAGATCATCTGTCCGTCTGACCAGTACAATTCCCATCTGATATCGGCATTATGTATATCCGAACTGACAAGCTTGCCGTTCCAGTATTCTCTTCCGGCCACGTCGTCTGCATCACGGAACATTCCTCCCACGAAGGTGCGTCCGCTTATAGGATCAGATATTTCGGCAAACGATAATTCCTTGAATGATGGCCTGGCAATGGTCTTTGCATAGGATGCCCTTATATTCTGAGTTGGAGCAACTTTATAAATTATATTGACTGAGGGGAAAATGTCTATGTCGTCGAGGACTTTATCATGGGAGAGTACGATTGTACCCAGCTGGTTCTGTCCGGTGTAGCGCTGGGTAAATTTCTCTGCCCTTAGCCCTGCAATTATCCTCATTCCACTGAAAAGGCTCAGTTCGGCTGACACATATCCGGCAGTGTTATTGGAATTTGCGTTGAACTGGTTCGGATTGGAAGGTATAAAGCCGGCTTCGTAAGTTGTTCCGCTTGAATAGCTGGTACCATTAAGCGGCCAGATGTTTTCAGGCCGGAAGAGTTCATCAGGATCACCTGTGAGAGCTACGTTTCTGACGTTCAGCATGAACTTGCGTATCACAAAGTCACGCTCTTTATAGGTGTATGCTCCGCCGAAATTCAGTTTTGCCGGTTCTCCGTTGAACCTGAAACCTTTGGTAAGGTGTATCACCCCGGCAAGATTTTTCTCCGAAAGATTCCTCCAGATTCTTTCAGGAAAACCTGATTCGGTATTTATAAGTAAGTTGTTTTCAGGCCCTTCCACGTACCTGGCGAAACGGGCGTCAGGGTCTTCTATGGCCGAAAAGGTGGGTGATAATTTCCATATGATGTCCCATTCTGAATTTCCGAAAGAATGCTTGCCATCAAGCATCAAATTTGTAAGGGCTCGCTGGCTGTATTCAAGGTTGTGCTGGTAACCTGAAAAATTACTTCCCTGGTCGCTGCCATCATAGTCGAAAATACCGGCTTTTGATTCTCCGTTCTGTAGATGAATGAAGTTTATCCGGTATTTTGATCTGGCTGTTTTTACAGCAAACCCGGCAAGTCCGCTGAGGAGGACACTGCTGACTCCGAAGTCGCCTTTCTGGAATTCCCTTACCTCAAGATCCATATTGTCAGGATCGCTTGAAAGACCATAACGGCCATATTCGGCATCCTTATAAAACTCAGCATTGTGTTTGTACGACAGGCCAAAATTATATCCGATGGTTATTTTTTTTAAGGGGATCTGATTTCCGAATGAGGCCCCTACGCCATAATCCATGAAGCTTCTTTGCTTAATTGCCGCCATCGTGGGATTAAAGCTTTGCAGTACCTCCCTGTATCTGAGTCCCTGTTCACTTGCCGGATCTGCTATCACCGAGGCAAAAAAGGGCAGGTTTGAGGTTGCAGGGATTGCCCTTGTTCCATCGTCAAAGCCCAGAAAATCGGTTTTACCGCCTTTGTATGTGAGATAATCATTTTTGAAATGAAAATCAGGATTATAACTTGAACTAATAGAAATATTTCCTTTTTTCCTATCGGGGAAGTCTTTAACGGCAATGTCGACGACTCCGCCTGTAAAATCAGCCGGAAGTTCTGCACTGAATGATTTATGCACAACGATATTGTCAATCAGGTTTGTAGGGAATATATCCATCTGCATGGTGTTGCGATCAGGATCAAGTCCAGGTATGTCAACACCGTTCAGTATAGTTTTTGTATAACGGTCGCCCAGCCCCCTGACATAAACATATTTACCGCTTTCCACGGAAACACCGGTAACCCTTTTTATGGATGATGCTGCATCAGAATCTCCCATCTTTCGGAAGTTCAGGGCAGATATTCCGTCAATCAGGTTGGGCGACTGCATTTTGATCGACATCATTGCGCCCTCGGTGTTACGTGTCATGGTGGCTGCGACTGTAACTTCAGAAAGACCTATTGTTGAAGTTTTAAGCATCAGGTTATCAAGAAGCGTTACTTCTCCGGCACTGACCATGATATTGTTCAGGTAAATTGTTTCATAAGAAACAAATGACAATCTCAGGTTATAAACACCCGGCTCCAGGGAAAGGTTAAACTTTCCATCAAGGTCCGTAATGATACCTTTTGTAGTCCCTTCAACTGCAACTGAAACACCCAATAGGGATTCGCCTGTGCCTTCGTCGAAAACCGAACCTCTTACAATACCGTTCTGGGCATTCATCTCTGCGAAAAACAGAAGAAAGGCAAATGAAAACAGAAATCTTAAATAATGCATAGCTGATTGTTTTTTCTTAATCCGCAGATTTATCATTCAGCGGATCATCAGATTGATATAATTTGTTAAAAGCCACTTAATGAACCAGATACCGCTGACCACGACCATTCCTGGAAACTCGAAACATCAGCACCGACAGTGTTGGATCCAGGTTCCACTGCAGTTGTAAATGCATCACTTCCATCCTTGAAGAAATCAACAACTGAAGTACCAGCCGGCAGGGTAGCTTCAAGACTGGCAAATGTGCATGTATAAAGAGTTGGCAGTTCGTCGAACTTCTGTCCTGCCTTGAGGCCGAAGAAATAGATGCCATCCATGTCCACATTTGAATTTGGATCGAGATCAACAAGACCCTGTGCATCTCCGGCATATAACGAACCATTCTTCAGAATGTGCTTTGCTACCATAACACCTTCCGGCCCGTCAAGCTCAAGGCATTCATCGCCCGGATTGACTATTATGAAGTTGTCAAGAGTGCCTCCCCATGACTGATCAGTATCTATCGCATCATCACCTGCGTTCCATACAATGACATTCTTAACGTTTACCGTACCTCCAAACCATTCAATTCCGTCATCCTGATTGGCTACAATTTCAATATTTTCGATAATTGTGCCTGAACCAACACCGCCAAGTGTCAGGCCATTTATCTCGTTCCCTTCTCCAATATTTGCCCCGCCGTGGCGAATGGATACATATTTGATGATCCCGGAATTGTCGGCAGGATCTGTACCTCCATACAAACCGTTCAGATCGGATGTAGGTATCCCTTCTATCTGCATAGCTTCGGCTTCAGCTGAAATCGGAGCTTTGCCAAGTATCAGCAGGCCGCCCCACAGGCCATTAAGGGTTGGATCGAGATTCGGACTTTCAATTTCACCTGGAATGATATTGTCGGAAACGGATGTAAAGATAATTGGAGATTCAGCAGTGCCCTCAGCCATCAGCCTGGCCCCCCGTGAAATCATCAGGGCTGTGGCATTTGATTCTGATCCTTCGCGGCCCTTGATTATGGTTCCTGGCTGAATGGTTAGCGTAACACCCGGGAGAACCGTTATGCGTCCTTCGAGTATATATATATTACCCTGCTCCCAGGTTGTATTTACATCGATATTTTCTGTTACCGATATGGCAGGCACTCCTTCAATATTAACAACGGCGGTAACTGTTCCGGATTGACTTTCGCTGTCGGTCAGTGTCAGGGTTACTGCCCCTGCACCGACAGTTGTACCGGCCGTGAATGAAACCACAATAATTCCGGAAGTTGCACCTTCAGTACCGTCAGTTTTAATCAAAGCGGCACCTCCGTTAGCTGTAACAGCCAAAGAACTGTAACCTCCCTCTGCGTTGAAACTGAAAGAAAGATCAACAGTTTTTGCAATTTCAACTGAAGTAGCCTGAGGTGCTGTTATAACAGGCGATGCATACTCCTTTTTGCATCCGGAAGTGATGGCCAGAGTTAGAATAACAAGAATAGAATAATACTTCTTCATAATTTTCTTTATTGGTTTAAATTGATCAATCGATATATTTTTCCGGTGTAAAAGTATTGACGCCATATTTCACTGCAGTTAAGGAATAATTAAGCTTTTGTTACAATTGGAACATATGAACCCGATCTGATGCATTGACTTCTCCGGGGCCGAAAAATCAGTTGTCTGCAGATTGTTGAGGGCTTAGCGCTTACTAAAAATTATATATCATATCAGTAATCTTTGATTTCAGATAGCGCTTAACTGTAGTATTTAGAAATATTGAGGGTTTTATTAAATCCTTTGTATCTTTATGACTGATACAGGTAAGAACATTTAACCAAAATATATTTTGAAATGAGCCGTAGAAATTTGTTAGTTGCTTTAATCTTTTGTCTTTTTGGATTATTTTTTCCCTGCATGGCTGTTGCAGGGGGACCCGGAGATGAAACACTCATGGCAGGCTTTGCCAAAGCTGATATTACACCCGAAATAGCAGTTGAGTTATACGGATATGCCGGCAGAAAGAAATTATCGGAAGGCACACACGATCCCTTGTCTGTACGGGTGTCTGCATTTGAGAATAACGGGAAAAAATTCGTTCTTGTTTCTTCTGATCTGGGAGCTTATGGAACGGCTGTGGCATCAGTATTCCGAAAAAGCATTATGGATAAATACAATCTGAAGGATTCCGAATTGTTTCTTTCGACAATTCATTCGCACAGTTCACCCCGACTGACCGTTGACCTTTCAACAGGTCATCCCGGCAATATTGAATACACCAAAAAAGTTCAGCAGGTTCTGCTCGATGCTATCGGCAAAGCACTGATGGATATGAAGCCCGTGCTGACAGGTATTGGTAAAGGTTCCTCGCCTGTAGGTTCAAACAGGCGTGAAATGGATGCGAATGGTGAAATAATTATAGGGAGAAACCCTTACGGGCCTGCTGATAAAGAGGTGCTGGTTATGAAAGTAACCCGGTCTGACAACACTCCTGTAGCAGCGATTTTTGACTATGCAACACATTCTACATCACTTGGCCCAGGAAACCTCCAGGTAAGCGGGGATGTGCTTGGCCTTGCCTCCCAGTTTGTTGAGAAAATTCTTGGGAAAGATGTTATTGCTCCGGTGTTTGCAGGTGCATCAGCAAACATTGATCCCTGGTACAGGGTTTTGCCGGGATTTAATACAGAGCCTGGCTGGATCCCTGAACCGGTTTTGCTTGGAACAATGCTTGGAGAGGAAGTTGTTCATGTTTTCAGGGGTATAAAAGACATTAAAACTGGAGGAACTATTAATACTGCCTTTGAAATACTTGAGTGTCCAAGGAAGAACAAGGCTGCAAATGCCGATACGAACAGCGGAGCAGAAACGGTGCCCGTAAGGATTACCGTGGCGCGAATAGGAGATGATGTGGCATTTGTGGGATTCAATGTTGAGATGCTTACGGAGATTGGAATGGAGATAAAATCAGGATCCCCTTTTAAAAATACTTTCATTATTACTCACTGCAATGGCGCAAGCGGATACCTGCCTCCCTCAGAACTCTATAAAGAAGGGGGATACGAGGTCAATTCATCACAGTTTGCCATTGGATCGTCAGACATGGTAGTAAAAAAGACACTCACTATGCTTTATGACCTTAAATGATGATCAATATTCCGGTGTTCATTTGCTGAGGAAGATCCTGTCATTACCTGACTTTATATTACATCGCGGGAGGTGTCCCCTTAACATAATGTTTACTTTGTTTTGCCGCTGAGACCTGTATAATTCAAATATTTAATAATGAAAAACCCAGCCTGTTGACAGGCTGGGTTAATCGTTTATTCTTTGTCCTTAAGTACGCAATTTTATTTATAAGTACTGAAGGGTCCTTTATTTTAACTGATCATGCCCACAGGTCAGAAACTGAAATCAATCCCTGCTGATATGATCATTGTGTCTTTGAAGTATGTTTCCTTTGCCGTATAAGTCGTGGTTGTCGGTGTGAACAAATGACTTACGGTTTTTTCGCCGTCGAGATAATAGGTATATGCAAAACCCACGTTGAGCTGAAGGTTCTCCAGAATGTTTATTGCGCCGCCGATACCTCCTGTGTGTGAAGTAAGACTGTAGGTCAGGTCGCTCTGGTAATCATCATTGATCCCGGGTTTTGAATAAAGATAACCTGCGCTCAGCAGCAGAAAGTCATTCAGTTTGTATTGCAGTCCTGCAGCTGCCTCATAATAGTTCTCGTCGATGATCTTATCATTTTCAACATATACTCCGTTAAGCTTGTGTCCGTAGTTTGCAGTCTTGTCGAAGAAGTAATGGAATCCGGCAGCAACATTAAGCTTCTCGGTCAGGCCAAGATCGACGCCGACAGACAGCATGGCAGGCATATCGTTTCTGATCTCTTCCCCGTCAGGGAACATGGTTACAGGAGTTCCAGTAGGAGTATAACCAACCTTGAAATCTTTTGCGGTCTTATTGGTAAGGGTCATTTTGGTGGCCATTTCGTATTTTATTCCAATATTTATCCTGTCGGTGGGAGAGATATTGACGCTGAAAAAGGGTGTTATTCCGTAGCCTGTCTGTTCAACGTCTGCTTCCTGGTCGCCAAGCAAGCTTGCTGTGGCTGTGTAATTGTTAGAATTATTGGTAAATTCTGTAGCCTTATCTTTAAGTCCTTCATCAGCATCGCTTATAGTTCCTGTTGTTTCAAGTCCGAAAGATGTAAGAGCTCCCTCAAGTAACTGCCTCTGATCAGCTGTGATAATTGTTGCAGCTTCAGCCTGGGCAAGTGTCAGTGATCCTGCACCGCCGGCAACAAGAGCGGAAGTCTGAGTTGCGACATTGGTAGCCGCAACAGCTCCTGCTGCATACTGGTCGGCAATGCCTGTCATTATGAGGTCTGCTCTGGTCCAGCCAGCCGGCATGTTTAATTCGATGTCCCTAAGATGGCCCATGTAGGTGTTTTTGGCGTTTACGTATCTTGCACCGGCCGCTATAGAGATAGCATCATTCAGCTTATAGGATATGCCCCCCTGGAAGCCAAAATATATTGAAGTACCTTCAAAATAGGCATCCAGTTTGTAAGCGGTAGCTCCCTGTGAAGCAAGAGCTGGAACCAGGTCAGAAGGAGTCAGTTCAAAGGATGGAAGCCCCTTGTCAAACACAGCACCGCCGCCACCTCCGATAGGATTGAAGCCCAGAGAGAATGCCAGCTTGTCCATTTTGTAGGCTGCATATACGCTTGGGAAGACAGGTGCAGAAACCTTTCCCTTGTATAAGCTTTCATTCAGGCCAAATCCGCCTCCGGGGCCGGTATAAAAGTTTTCAACCTCTTTATTCTGGAAAATTGTCTGGTTTGACAGGGAAAAATGAAATCCGTTATCCAGCTTCATTAATCCTGCAGGATTGAAGTAAACTGCATCAATGCTGGTTGATGCATCTCTGACCGGTAGCCGTACCCATGAAGCGCTCTGGTTTGTATTTGTAACCAGTCCGCCTGCAAACAGGCTGGCTGAAACAAATGCTGCTGAAATAAATGTAAAAAATCTTCTCATCTGATAATTTTTAAGTTAAAAATGAAGAACTCCCTTTTACCCGTATTGCATAAACAGTCGGATGTTCTCATGATTTTTTAAGCAGTTTATGCAGTATTTAAAGAACCAAAGTCCGGCAAATGTAGAAAAATATTTTAAAGTAGCAATAAGTCTAAAGTAGTAAATTGATATTAAGTCATTTGACAGGTTTTACGAATCTTGTTCGAAAAATCACCTATGTGAAGTTCCTTTTTTTATAAAAACATATCCCCTGACAACCATTTTCAGGATCTGGCTGCCGGTATTTATAACCCTCATTATTACACCTGGCTATTTTGCTTCAAGCAGGTTAAGTTCACCGTATAATCCATAATCAAGCAACTGGTAGTCGCTGCTGGTTTGAGGCGATTTCACATTCCTGAAAAGCCATGGTCCTGCGTAACCGGGGGCAGGGTTGTTAAAATGCGGGCCGAGGAGGTTCTTAAGGCTTCCTGTAATTTTTACTTCAACCCTGTTACTTCCCTGTCTAAGCAGGCCTGTAACGTCAGACTGATAGGGAGGGAAGGCTATTATTGGTGCTGGTTGTTGATTGACATATACCTCCGCAACTGTACCATTCCACTTATCAAGGGTGAGAAGATATTTGCTGCCGGGTTTTTCAATATCGAATTCCTTACTGTAGGTTATTCCCCAAGAATAAAACGGAAGGCCCTGGTCTTTCCAGCTGCCTGTTGTCAAAGACCCTGCTGGCGCATCTATTGTCCATCCTCCAGATTGCGGGATCACTGAAAAATCCCCGGTAATGTAAACAGGCTCAATTTCAGCATGTATTTTCATCGGAGTTGTTTCAATCGAAATGGTATTATCTCCCTGCTTAACATCTGCACCGATGTTGAAAACTCCAAAAGCGCGGTCGAGCCACCATTCATCCTTTTCTGCCGCAAGTTCCCTGCCGTTGACCTTGACCATCCATAGTTCAGGCCTTTCAACAACAGCCCTGAGCGATGTGAAATCAAAGACCTTTTTAACATTAAAATGATAAATGGCTTTAAATCCTGAATTTGTTCTGAAAGTATCCCTGTCGACTGTCAGTTTTTTAAACTGAACGGAAGTGCTCCATGGATTACCGTTATGGAACCCATGAAACTTGAAAACCTTATCGGCAGCATCGTATGTATGGATATTTTTATAGAGCTGACCGTTAAGGTGCAGGTCACAAAACTCAACCGGCATCGCATTTTCACGATCCCTTGCCACTGCCAGGGGTGCAGATGAGGGAACCTGGATGAAGGTTCCGTATTTTTCATTTACCGGATATTCAGGCATTTTTCCTTCCGGTATATAAAGTAGAAGGCTCCCGGCTGGAGGGAGGTCAAAGGAAATAGTGGTTTCTTTGCCGTATAATTCTGATGGATAAGTCTTTATGGCTCCCGTGAGTGTTTCCATCTCAACAGCTCCGGATCCTTTTGCTGTGATGGAACCTTTCACGGGTTTTTCAAGGCTGGAGTTTGCAAGAAAAATAATCTGGCCGTCATTCAGTATCCTTCTCTGGTGATAAAGATCTCCACCTGTAATATCTTCAAAGCGGATAGCCGATTTAGTAAAATGCCTTCTGATTACATCATTGGTTAGCTGACTTTCAATTATTATTTTGTCTTTATTCAAGTCAAAAAACTCCTTAATTTGCTCACCCGGATATCCGTCAACGAGTGCGGGTATGGAAAATGCAACGAGTTGACCACCCATGCTTACAAAATCCTTCAGTAATTCAAATGTTGTGAGGTTAATATTCTCAGTGAGAGGAGGAATAACAACCATGGAATATGTACAGTGCCCTACCCTTAGAGTGCCATTACCGGTATCTCCAAGGTCCTTCATGATATTTTCTGAGCCCAGATCATATTCTACCTGGTTCTTTTCAAGTGTGGTTATGAATGTCTGGAACGACTGGCCAATTTTTGCATGGTAGGGATTTGGTGCTGTATATGAATCATATAGCCAGGCTGTTGTCGTTGGTTCAATTACAAGTATGTCATTTATTTGCTGTCCGGAGGATAATACCAGTGATAGCCTTGCATAGTGGTCGTTGAGATGACTGTAATTGTTCCACCATGGTTCATGGTAGGTAAAAGTTTGAGGATAGTCATATTTTCTTGCACCTGCCAGGGTGATGTGTGAAAGGTGCTGGTTCATGAAATTTACTCCAAGAGCATATTCCCAGTCGCCCAGGCGTTTCATATCTGTGAATGTAAGTTCCCATCCGGCGCCCCCGTAGGTCTCGCTCAGTTTCCTTTGTCTTCCTGTCTGGTTGGCTGCGCTCGCAAGCTCTTTTACCGATCTTACATTGCCAAACTGAGCCCTTGGGGTAGAATCATTCCACTGATTGAAGAGCATGTCAATGCCCGGAACATGGTGCCATGCATACATGGCCATGTTATCTCCTCCGTGCGACATGCTTGGCCATCCATGCTCCCAGTAGTGACCGGTGAATTTGAGTCCCTTCTCCTCGCAATAGGTGAAATATGGTTTAGACCATCTCTCAATAAAAAGGTTAAGCAGGGTCTGGGTATAATTATGCCGTATCCTTTTGTACTCACCAGTTTCTTCAAAAAGTAAAGGAAGAAAAGGTTTCAGATCATAACCCCATTCTTCCATGAAAACATCGAACAGGTCGGGTGTCCATTTTATTCCACCTGAGGTAACGATTTCAGGTTCATCTGTGAAGATCCCGGGGACTGTTTTCCCAAATTCCTCGCCTGCATATTTTTCATATCCCTTCATTGTTATATCAAGAAATTTCTGTGTTACTCCGGGAAGCAACAGGTCAACATATGAAAATCCTCCATACCAGTCCGATTTTTGATGGAAGGTTTTTGCGAACAGGCAATAATTGCCTGTCTGTCCTTTCCAGTCTGCTGTTTGCGATGTTATGTCGGTATAATTTCCATCTTCTTCCCTGAGGCAGATGAAATATTTGTCAGCCGTATCGGGGAGCATATTTGTCCTGATCATGGCAAGCCCCTGGCCCTGGCTATACGATTCAGGCATCTGATCAGGAACATGCCCGCCGGCAAAACCGCTAGGATAGGAGTTCTCATCATAAATCCATATTTTCATTCCCATCTCTTTCCCCCGGTCAATGGTGTATTTAAAAAGTTCAAACCATTCATCTGATAGATATTCAGTTACGAGTCCGGGCCGCGGATGAATGAATACCTGCCTGCTTCCCTGATCCCTGAAGTCCTTCAGGTAATGGTCTATTTCTTGCCTTGTGATTTCGTAATTCCAGACAAAGAATGGTGCTGTGGTATATTCTGCCGGAGGGGTTTTAAATTCACCGGCCAGTAATTTAAAATCGTTGATTCTGGTTTCGCTTTTATCTTGTTTCCTGCAGGAAAACAGGAAAACGGTCAATGCTGATAAGCAAACCAGCATTTGTACTGATCTTATTACCTGGTATTTCATAAGTATGTTATTAATATTGTTCGCAATCCTGAAATGCTTTTGTAAAGTTTTGGTAATAAGTTTCCCGGATGTTTTGGTAATTTTTATTAGCATATTTGAACTGCTTCGATGTCAAGCAGCTCCCCTAGTTTTTTGATTTTCGAAGCTATATGTCCGACTCCTGAAGCACAATGGTGAGCCGGGCCAAAGCTGTTCCAGGTATTGACGAAATTCTTTACGCCAACAGGGAATCTGTAACGGCTGTTTGTGTTCCCGATCTCAAGAATTGGTCCCGGAACCGATTCTCCCTGGGCTGTCAGGAGCAATAACTTGCCCCCGGATTTCTGAACAACTGAGAGGAGGGTCACCGGACCATGTTTTACTGACATCTCTACCGATAAACCTTTGCCTACTTTACCATGATAAACTTCCAGAGGCCTGACCCGGGTTTTGCCTTCCGCAATAGCAAGATGGCCGGGACCATCGTGGCCCATCAAAACCACATCATCACTGAAATCGAGTGCGTAGAATTCAGTGAAGGACCCGCCAGCACCAAAACAGTCGAGTATTTTCATTGCCTGCACATTCTTGATCTCATATTCACCGGCAACAGGTATGCCTCGCGATGTGAGAAATGAATTAGCCAGGATGATTGAGCTTATGGCATCTTCATTCTCCTTAATCCCGGTACCGCTGTAATAATATGCCATGGAACCGAGACTGTGGCTGCTTACCAGGTTGTCAAGCGCAACTGATGTCCGTGCAGCTTGCTGTAAATCAGTCTCAGAGCACGTGCTGTCAATATCGAATTCCTTCAGGAACAGCTTCACTCTGTCGGATATTTCCTCAGAAGTCACTTTTCTTCTGAGTTCTGCCAGCTCATCAACCTCCAGCATCTCAATATGTCCGCCAAAAGTAACCAGCTGCAGAGTCAGATCAGTGTAAACATCGAGCATTCCACCGTAATAATGTCCCATGCATCCAAGACGATTGTGCGCCATTGCATTTGCAACCCTTGCGGCGTCAATCCATTCGTGCACTTCATCCCACACAGCCATATCGCCTTGCAAGACACCGGTGATCTGGTGAAACCTGATGCCAGCCCTTAGGAACACATTGGCAATCTCGGGAACCGGGCAGGCTGATACATTTGCCAGCCATTCACCGGTCATCTTTGTCCTGTCGCCAAGCTTATTGAATGAGCTATAGTCTATCGACTTTTCAGGAGAAAGATTCAGGATGATCACCGGGACTTTTGCTCGTTGCACCACCGGGAGGACAGTGGAGGAGAGGGCATAGGTAGTGACATGAAGGAATATTATGTCAACGTCGGCCTGGCGGAATCTGTGGCCTGCTTCCATTGCAGAAGCGGGATTATCGATCAATCCCAGGTTTATCAGTTCGGCCCCAAAACTTTCAAGTTTTTCGGCTGTTTTTTCAATATATCCCTCAAGGCGTTCTTTCAGCCCTCTGAACTGTGGCCAGTAAGCATCGAGTCCTATGCCGAAGAGGCCGATTTTCAGATTATATTCTTTCATGTTTAGTTATATTTTGCCGGAAAATCTCAGGCTGAAGTTCCTCTGGGGCTGAATATCCCCGGGTCGTCCCATGAATTCAGTGTTTGTCAGGTTTTTAACTGAAAGGGAAACGGTGAACCGTTCATTCAACCTGTATCCTGCGGTAGCGTCGGCCTGGAAATATCCTGTGTTATGTGTTTTCCAGTAACCTGGAAATCCGGGCATGATGGCCTCTCCCGTGGTTTCATTGAGGAAAAAATCATCTATCCTCAGGATCTTTGACCTTGCGTAAAGATTAATTTCGGAAAATAATTTCTTCCAGGCAGAGTAAATAGAAGCCTTTCCTGAATGCTTCCTGCGATATTTCAGATAAACGCCTGTATTCCTGTTGGTGGAGGGATTGAATTCAACAGGGTAGATGTATGTGTATCCGGCTGTAAATGTTGAATTCACGTTCCCGAATGACCTGGTCAGCACTATCTCAGTTTCCCCTCCATAAACCCTCGACTGCCCGATGTTTGTTGCCTTGAAACCGGTTGAAGCGATGTTGGTTTCCGGATCAGTGTAAACCGAAAGGAAATATTCTATCATGTTGATATTTTCCGACATGAAAAATGAAGCATCTATCTGTCCCGTAATTTCCCCAACCGCCAGTCCCTGTTTAATACCTGTTTCAAGGCTCCATCCTGATTCAGGACGTATTTCAGGACTTGGGAAGATAATAACCGACCCGAGCGTGGTGGAGGCATGTTTTTCAGCTATTGAAGGGTATCTGTAGCCCTGTCCGAATGATGCCCTCAGGAAAGTAAAGTCAGCTGCCTGCCAGTTGAGGCCGGCTCTTAATACAGGCACGAGCTTGTCATTGATTCCGTCAAGTGAATTCTGTTCCAGTCTTATTCCGGCCACTGCCTTAAGCCTGTAAAGGGGCCTGAATTCAAACTGGGTATAGCCGGCAACATTGATCCCGGTGTGGTCGTCGTACATATTGGAATTAATGATGCTGAAATTTTCAGAGATCCCTGCTGTAAGGTCCAGAAAATCTGTTAGTTTGTGCCATAGCTGGTATTCTGTGTAGATGGAAAATGCATCGCTGTTGGTTTTTTCACTTTCAGGGAACCGGTTTAATGTTGATTGGACACGCATCTTCAGATCATGCCGGAATCTGCCGCTTTTGTTCCAGGTAATGAAGGGATCTATGGCTGCGAAAGTCCCATGGATTTCAGCCGTGGCAAATTCCGGTTGCTTAAGAGCTCCGGTTTCAGCGTTTTCCCATGTTATGAAATCCCTTTTAACTGTTGCCCCGGTGTTTATCCCAACCCCATAGTTCAAACCCCGGACTTTGCTGTTGAAGTGCTTAATTTTCAAGCTTATCCGTCCGAGCTTTTCTCCATTTAGCCTTCTGTATCCTTCATCGACAAGCAAATAACCGCTGATTCCCAGATCTGTCCTGCCTGATTTTCTGAGGTGTGATACTGAAGCTGTAGTGAATAAGCGGGGTGTATCCCACCATACCCAGTCCTTGTTCCCGGGTTTACCAAACACTCCGGCCTCAACAAAGAAACGGGTTTCAGGAATATTGGTTGCATCGGCTGTTCTGAAGTTTATTATTCCGTTAAGAGCGGACGATCCATAGAGAACCGATGAAGCTCCCTTGATCACCTCTATCTGTGAAAGGTTCTCAAGAGGCAGGAACTGCCATTTGATGTTTCCGGCATCAGCAGACAGCATAGGTAACCCGTCTATCAACGCAAGCACCCGGCTGCCGGCCCCGTAACTGAATCCGCTTCCTCCCCTTATCGATGCCTGCCCGTCCATCACCTCTATCCCTGTCGTCTTGTTTATTATCTCCTGGGCGTCAATTATATGATTTCCTGAAAGAAAAGATGGCTTTATTATATTGAGGGATACGGTAAGCTCAGCTATTTTTTGTTCTGTTTTGCCCGCACTTACTACGATTTGTTCTATTTCCTTTATTTTCAGTTCCATTTCGATATCGAGCCTGAGAGTGTCACCTTGTGTGACATCAATTTCCCTCGATACGGTTCCATAACCAATCAGCTGAAAGATCACAACCTGCTTCCCGGCCTGTGTTTTGAAAGAGAAATGACCGCTTTCATCACTTGTCGTTCCAAGATGTTTGCCGTATATTACATACACTCCGGCCAGTGCATTACTACTGGCGTTATCAGCCACCCTGCCCATAACCACACCTGGGATCTGAGCCTTAACCTGTGATACGCCAAGTGCGATACATATGGCAGCGACGTACCAGCGCATCATTTTGCAGCAAATGTCAGTTCAATGTTTATAGCAGGCCCTGTAGGGTTTTGCGGATTTGGAATTGAAGTCTGCAATTTCAGGGTAGTCTTTGTCAGCTCAACTATGTTAGCAATAATTGGAATATCAAGGTCCTCAGATGATATAACAATTTGCGTTTCTGAGGTATTGAAATACCATTTTCCGGTATAAATGCCAAAAGTTCCTGTGCCGTCTTCACTGAATTTGGCATCACCCTTGAAGTTTGCAAGAATCGTGTTACTGGCATCAACACCGTCGGCCAGCAAGCTGACAGGTGTCCATATAGTTCCTGTCAGGAAATTAAACCTGTCAGATTCTTTTTCCTTGCATGAGCTTATGAAGGCAACAGACATAAATAGAAGAAGCAGAAGTTTTTTCATGGCATTCTGTATTAGATGATCTTTAAGGACCTTTCAGACTCTCATGATCGGGCATGAAAGCCATTGTTCATGTCAAAGTTAATAAAAATCTGAATCACATATTCTTGCTTTTCCCTGGCGCAGGACAGATGAACGGTTCCAGTCATGAAATCATTTAATTTTGGGAAGACCGGACATTATTGTTCACTTGCACGATCACTCCTTTTGTCTATCAGCCCTTTTAATTCTTATTGAAGTTCCCTGATCTTTATATTTTTAAATGATACAGGTGTCCCGTGATCCTGCAGAAGTATTCTCCCTGTTTCAGCTTCACCGAAACCTTCAAAATCCTTGTATTTGCTTCCTGCTACAAGTTCCCTCCACTGCTCGTCATATCTTATATATTCAACTGTCATCTGCCCGTTCAGCCAATGCTGGACTCTGTTTCCGTTTACCACTATTGATGCCCTGTTCCATTGATCAGGGCCGTTATCGCGAACATCACGGGGAGGTATGAGGTCGTAAAGACCTGCAAGGGTATGATTGCCTCCTAAGCCTGCTTTGGCATCGGGGTTCAGCCTGTCGTCAAGGATCTGGTATTCACAGCCGATTGATGCTCGTGATCCGTTATCGTAGTCAATGTCAACAAAATATTTTATTCCGCTGTTGCCTCCGTCAGAGTACATGAAATCCAATATCAGCTCGTAGTTCCGGAATGCGTCGGTTGTTACGATGTCGCCTCCTCCATCCGGGCCTTTTAATTCAGGGACCAATGTCAGCGCCCCATTCCTGACCTCCCATCCCGAAGCAGGGAAGGACCTCGTTTTTGCATTCATCCAGCCCGATGCCGACCGGCCGTCAAAAAGCAGCTTCCAGCCTTCATCTTTTTCCCTTTCCGTAAGCTCATTGTCGAGGAAGCTATACTGCGGTATAACCGGCTGATAAGGCGTAGCGTGGCTGGATGGATCGTCAGTAATGATCCTTATGTTTTTCCATCTGACCTGTAATCCTTCCATTGCAGTATCTGTTCCGATACTGTGAACCTGAAGTCCTATAAAGCCTGAAGGAGTCATACCGTCGATAAGATCAGCACACGGCACCCCGTTGATCCAGGTCCTTATTGAAGTCCCTATTGCTTCAATCCTGTAATGATTCCATTCACCAGCTTTCAGGGCTTTCTGCCCCTCCGGATTGTAGGTCAGAGGATAGAGCCAACCCCTTCGTGCCTCATCATAGATACCTCCCGACCATGCCCTTGGCGACGGATCCATTTCAACCTGGTATCCGTGCACCCGGCCTTCCTGGTAATCCGGCCTGCTTTCGCTTCTGAATTGTACTCCGGAATTGATCCGGTGATCAAACCAGGTATCAAATTCGAGGATGAAATCCCCGTATTTTTCCCGGGTGCACAGAAAGGAATTATCGGAGTTAATGACAGTTGTTCCTACAATCTCACCGTCTGTTAACCTGAATGGAGCTGTCCCGTTAAGCTGTTCCCAGTTGCTGAGATCGTCTTTTATAAGTTTCTGCCACTGGTTGTCCCTGTTACAGGAAGTTAAAAGAATGACACAAATAAATGTATTGGCGATAAGTAGTTTCATGATATCTGGTAATAATTATTATTTATTGGGGAAAGTTATAAAATCCATTTATTTTTGGAATAATAAACCTGAAATAGTAATGGCAATTATTATCAGAAAAGCTCTTTTGATCTTCTTCCTCGTACAGGGGATTGCTGCTACCGGCCTGATGGCTCAGCCGGTTGTTGGTCTTGATAACTGGTTCAACCGTGAGACCAGGAAAGATACAGGAGAACCTTTCCATTACTTGTGGACTGATACCGGCTTCAGCGGTTATTCAAGGTGGGGTGAGATATTCACATCAAAAGGAGCCATGATTACAACTATTGAAAAACCGTTTCCATCTGTTCTGAAAACTATAGATGTTTACATTATTGTTGATCCGGATACAACCACCGAGTCAGCATTCCCAAATTACATTGCTTCGGATGACATAAAAGCGATCAGGAAATGGGTCAGGAAAGGGGGCGTTCTTGCAATTCTGGCCAATGATGCGCCAAATTGTGAATTCACCCATCTCAACAGGCTTGCCTCGCAATTCGGGATGATATTCAACCATGTTACACTTCATCCTGTCAGGGGCACTGAATGGGATATGGGAGCTTCACTGAACCTGCCTGATCATCCTCTTTTCAGGGATGTTTCAAAAATATACCTTAAGGAGGTGTCTGATATAACGCTTTCGAAAAATGCGAAAGCTGTACTGAAGGAAAACGGGAAGACGCTCATAGCGGAGAACAGGTTTGGGAAGGGTTATGTTATTGCCATCGGGGATCCCTGGATATACAATGAATATATTGATCATGACCTTCTTCCTGTAAGTTTTCAGAACAGGAAGGCTGCAGAGAATCTCACTGAACTCCTCCTGAATCATTCAGGAAAAAAATAACATTCTACGGCTCTCATAATATCAGCCTGACATAAACCCATATAGGGGAGACTCCGCCGTTAATTCGAAGCAAAGTCAGTACTTCTTCAGCAAATCGAGCAGTTTCCCGTCGAGTTGATGACCGTGCCAGTCTGTATATTCTATGTCAGTCCGGCCTGAATCCATTATACCGAACGAACCCCTGAAGTTCCACAGGGCATAGCCGATACCGTTGGAGGTAAGAATATCTATAACATCCTCGAACCATGCCAGGAATACGTTGTGTGGAGTTTTGTTGTAGCATCCGCATTCACCGCAATGCACTCCCACGCCTTTGCCGAGAAGTTCTATCCAGGGCTTGTAGAATTCCTCCAGCTGTTCCCTGCCATAATACTTGCCGTCGATTGTACCCGGCCAGACGGGTACAGGTGCCTGGGAAGGATCTTTCCACACCCAGCTGGCCTGGTAGTGGGATATTAGTCCAGGGTAGTATCCGCGGCAGCTCTGTGCGATATTCATCCCGACAAGCTCCGGAATGACATTGCTCCCTCCGCTGTTGCCATCCGCAACTACCAGCCGTTCAGGGTTTGCCGCCCAGATAGCCTTTGATGCACCCTCGGCAACCGTCCTGTAAATGTCTCCCGGAACCGGGCCTTTCTTTGCATACTGGTCGTTCATATCTTCAATGTATGCCGGTTCATTGAGCAGGTCGAAGCTCAGCTTTTCAGGGGAAACGTCCTTATATCTGGCTGCCCACATTCCCCAGTGATTATAGAAAGCATCCTGAGCCGCCCTGTCTTTCCAAAGGTTGAATGGCTCGTGAAAACCTGCGTTGATGCAATAACCCGGACCCCTGTGGAGGTTTAAGCTTACATGGAGGTTATACTTGTTCGCCATATAAATGAGCTGGTCGATTTGTTCCAGAACACTCTGGTCATAGTTGCAGACTTCATCAACAGCAATATCGCGCGACCTGTCGAATGAGAGATATCTCGGATAAGCCATCGGGATCCTGACAAAATTAAAACCCCAGTCTGACATCCATTTCAGGTCT
Organism: Bacteroidales bacterium; assembly: GCA_034005245.1. Lineage (GTDB taxonomy): Bacteria > Bacteroidota > Bacteroidia > Bacteroidales > VadinHA17 > LD21. The sequence continues at coordinate 10,058 of JAVEVC010000001.1, read as the reverse complement.
TCTTCTGTGGTTTTATCTGCCACCGGGTTATTCGGCGGATTGGGTGAGAACAGGTCGAGAAGGTTAAATCCCTTCCATTTTGGCAGTTTGTTTTTACTTTCCGGGGATGAGCAGGCCAGAGGGAAAGACCCTGCAACCGACAGCCCTGCTGCAGCTAGTGCAGTATTCCTGACGAAATTGCGACGTTTCATTTTATAAATGTTTGTTTATGAATATTATTCCGTGGATGTTCCTTCCGGGAAGGATTATTGACACAAGGTAGTAAATAATGGCTGATCCCTTATCATCATAATAAGACTTTCGTGGCAGCAGTGCAGAAAATATTTACCCGGGAAGATATGACTTTTATGAACAATATGATGTAAATTGAACATGAAACAACGACACTCTCAGACCTGATCAAAATTGAAATTAAACTTTGAAGCCAATGAAAATAGAAAACAATCTTGCACAACTTGAGGTAAATCTGTCCGGTGGTTCATTTCCTGTTTTTAAACTTAAGGAACTGCCCGTAAATCCGTTGAACTGGAGAATGAAGGATCCTGATGAACCTCCTTTTATGGGACATTTTCTGTGCTTCGACAGATGGGGACTTCCAACGGAAGGTGAAAAGGCATTTGGTTTTGTGAATCACGGAGAGGTCAATACACTGCAGTGGACAAGCCTTTCGGAACCTGCAGCAGCCGGAGGCAGCATAAACTGTTCGATGATGTGTTCCCTGCCAATGGGCGGATTACAGCTGACAAGACGAATAAAAATGCCGGAGGATCAGCCATTCTTCCACGTTACTGAGGAAATAAAGAACCTGAATAAATACGGAAGAATGTTCAACATAGTTCAGCATGTAACCATCGCACCTCCGTTTCTCGATAAGCATACACTGTTCGACTGCAACGCCGGGAAAGGATTTGAGAACAAGGAGGACGGCTCGCTTGACCAGGAGGCCCCGGTATTTACATGGCCTGATGCAAATCACAAAGGAAATGAAGTAAACCTGAGGTTATTTGAGATTAACTGGCCAAGGGTGGTTACCTTTTTATATGACAGTGCTGATGAATACTGCTGGGTAACTGCATGCAACGCAAATCTTAACCTTATGCTCGGATATTTATGGCGCAGTCAGGATTACCCGTGGATAAACTTCTGGCGTTATATGGAAGAGGGAATCCCCTCAGCATTCGGTCTGGAATTCGGAACTACCGGTTTACATGAACCTTTTCCCGTGATTGCAAAAAAAGGTAAGATATTCGACCGCAACCTGTATGACTTTATTGATGCCGGTGAGGTCATTGCCAAATCATATACGGCTTTCCTTGTTAAAATCCCTCCTGATTACAAAGGCGTTGATAAAATTTTGATCAGCAATTCGATGTTGACCATTAAGGAAAAATCAGATAATTCCCGTGTAATTGTTTATCGATTTGGGTAAAAAAATTGATGATTTAGGTAAAAAATATGCCCTGATTCAGGAATCATTTCAGATTAAACTCACAAAACTATGAAGAAAATATTTGCAGTATCGATTCTTAGTGTATTTGCAGCAGTCTTATTCAGTAATGCATATGGACAAAAACGACGTGCTGGCAGCAGTAATATAAAACCGTCGGATACGATCCATGTCATCGGTCATGCTCATATGGATATGAACTGGCTCTGGACCTATTCCGAGACCATGCAGATGTGCAATGACAATCTCCGTCAGGTTGTAGCTTTCATGATTGAATATCCTGATTATACAATGATACAGAGCCAGGCTTCGGTTTATAATTTTGTGGAAATGGCAGATCCTCCATTGTTTGAAAAGGTTAAAGAATATGTGAGGGAAGGCCGGATTGAACCAGCAGGCGGCATGTGGACCGAGGGCGACATGAATCTTTCATCGGGAGAAGCCATAACCCGTTCATTCCTTCTTGGACAACGATATTTTCAGAGCTGCTTTGGCAGAACCGCTAAAATAGGATGGCTGCCTGACAATTTTGGCCATATTTCCCAGATGCCTCAAATACTTAAGCTTGCAGGTTGTGATTATTTTTATTTTCACCGTACAAAACCATATTCAGGAACATTCTGGTGGATAGCTCCCGATTCTTCAAAAGTCCTTTGCTATGCTAATGATACCTATAACGGAACGATTACCCCCGAGCTGAAAAATGAAGTTCAGAAATTTTCGCCGGACAAACGGAGAATATTACATGTAACAGGTGTTGGCGACCATGGAGGAGGCCCAACACGCGCAAATATTGAAATGGTTCACCAGCTCGACAAAATGCCGGATTACCCGGCGGTAAGGTTTACTACAGCGGATGAATTCTTTAAAAAAGCATCGGAAGAGATGGAAGGCCGTCCTGTTCACAGGGGAGAGATGCAATTTATCTTTGAGGGATGTTATACGAATGTTGCAGGAATAAAGGAGGGTAACCGGAACAGTGAAAATGCCCTGTATTCAGCTGAGTTTTTTAACACACTCCGGTGGCTGAATGGTGACCGTTATCCTGATTCGGAGTTCAGTGACCTCTGGCAGACAGTAACCTTTAACCAGTTTCACGATATACTTCCCGGGTCAGCAATATATGAGGCAAACAGGGAAGCTGTAGCTCGTTACAGTGAAGTACTCAGAAGGACGACAGAACTCAGGAACAATGCCTTCAGGAAAATGGCCGATGAAGTGAAATTCAGAGACGGTCTGGGTCAACCTGTAGTTGCTTATAATTTGCAACCCTTCAGCCGTACAGCCATTGTTGAAGCTACTGTTTATTCCCATGATGAACCTGCTTCCATAAAGGTTGAATCGTGGGGATCCAATTATTATGGAAAAAGCTTTTCTCCTGTAAATAAAACCAACACGTCATCTAAAGACGGGAAGGAAGATGTTAATTTTCTGGCACCGGATTATCAGGTGAATAAAAGGGATGCAAACGAAGCTTTGGCAACCGTCCTGGTGCGCGACGGCTCCGGTAAAACATATCCCGCGCAGATAGTATGGTCAAAGCCGACACCTCCGGGATTTACCTCAAAGGTTCGGTTTGTGGCTGATAACCTGCCTGCAGGCGGCTATAAAACGTTTTATGCGGATATGGGTAAAAAGGGCGAAGGTTGCGATGCCATTCCATTCAGCAATAATACTTTCGAAACTGATTTCTTCAGGATTAAGTTCGACATGTTGACAGGAAATATTACAAGTTTGCTTGACAAACGAACAGGTAAGGAATTTGTCAGGGAAGGCGGACAGTTTAACAGGTTGCGTATGTTTCTGGAAGACAGAAAAGGAGGAATGAAATCATGGACGATAAATAAGATTGTCGGCCAGGAAGATGTAAATGACGTTAAAAGTGTGAAAGTTGTGGAATACGGTCCGGTAAGGGCATGTATTGAAACTGTGAAAACCTGGGGAAATTCAAGGTTTATTATCCGCACCCTCATTTATCGTTCTTATCCGCGTATTGATTATGATGTGGAAGTTCACTGGCTTGAGACGGGCACCGATACCACTGATTCCCCAATGTTGCGGGCGGTTTTCCCGGTCGCAATGGATAATGCAGGGTTTTATTCCCAGGTTCCTTTTGATGTTGTTGAAAGACCTGTAGATGGCAAAATCAATGGTAAGGATGTGCCTTTGCACCTCAGACATAACGATGCTTACGGGTATAAGGCTGAAGCTGACGACGGACAGGAAGTTCCGGCACAGAAGTGGGTGGATGTTTCTGATGGCAAGGTTGGTATAGCCCTTCTTAACAAGACGCGATATGGACATTCCTTCAGCCGCGGTGAACTCAGGATCACCCTCATGAGGTCAGCAGGAGCCCCAGACATTTATCCCAATCTTGGCAAATTCAATATCAGCTACTCAATCTTCCCGCATGAGGGTGACTGGAAAAACGGGGTATGGACTGAGGGAGATGACTTCAATGTGCCTGTTTATGCGGCAGAGCCACCATCGCTTGCCATGGTGAAAAATCATTCGACACGTCCGGAAGAGGATTCGTTCTTTGCAATTGATGCACCCGGAGTTGTTTTGACAGGTGTCAAGAGATCGGAAGAAGGAGACGAGCTTATTTTGAGATTATCAGAGACATATGGGGAGGAAAAAGTTGTTAATGTAAGATTACCTGTTGATATCAGCAGGGCTAGGCGTCTCAACATCATAGAATTACCGCTTGAGAATGAAACCGTTCAAGTGACTTCAGATAAATCGGTACAGGTAAGAATAAAGCCTCATGAAATTGTGACACTGGGTTTGAAACCAAACCATTAAAATATAAAAGCAGGGCTAAGATCAGTAATCTGAAATTATCGGAATATCGCCGTTGAATTCCCTAACAGCATTATAGGCACTTATTATGTTGACGGGTGGTACGTCGGGAAGAATATTATGTATAGGGGCAAACACGAACCCTCCATCCCTCGAAAGAATTTCACACCGCCTCAGAACGTCAGCTCTTACCTTGTCAGGCGATGCACTGTTCAGTATGGTTGAAGTATCAACTCCTCCTCCCCAGAATGTTATCTCACTGCCAAATTCTTTTTTAAGCCCGGGAAGATCCATCTGGTAGCAATTGGTCTGAACAGGGTTTATTATGTCAAATCCAGCTTCAATGAGATCGGGGATATACTGTCTGATACTTCCGCAGGAGTGAAGAAATATCTTCATGCTGCTATTCTTCCTGACATAATCGCAGAGCAGTTTATACCTGGGCTTAAGTATTTTCCTGAAGATTTCAGGGTCGATCATCGGCCCTGTTGTCATTCCGAGATCATCTCCAAACCTTATGATATCAACCACATCTCCCAGCGAGCTGCATTTCTTTTCCAGCCCCTCGAGATAGATCTCTGTAAGTCTGTCGAGGAGTGCTTCAACCTTATACGGTTCTGTAAGAAGATCGGTCAGGAAATAATCCATTCTTCGAAGGAAGAATCCCATTTCTATCAGCTTAACCCCTCCCGACATAACAATTGCCTTACCTGAAGATTCTTTAAGGCTTGCCACTTTGTTCCTCAGTTCTTCAGCATTCAGGTTTGAAGCATGTGAATGGACAACCCAGCTTATTTTTTTAAGAGCTTCGTTAAGTCCGTTGAAATCATCGGGATATCCTTTTTCATAGGGGAAAAAGGCCTGATCGAAGAAAGTTGCCCCTGTGGCCATTCTTGACAGAACGATGCCATACGAATCAGTCGTTATCCACGATCCGTCGGCTTGTTTCTCGGGGCGGTACCATACAGGGAACTCTCCATTGCTGCCATCGGCAAGTTCAACCTCGTACCATTCTCCTGTTTCAGCCGCGATTCTGTTTATGTCGAGTGCATCCACACCGAACAGGTCAATTATCTCAGCATCGACATTTGCCAGTTGCTGTACAACATCAAAGATCCTTGTCGGTTTTTTGATGCCGATATGCTTTTTTAGGTTATTATATGCTATTGCCGATATCCCTGTAACTGTTGAGGCTCCAAGATCAACAGGCACCTTGTCGGGCTGCCTGTGATTGATGGCCTCAATTATCCTGTTTCTTGAATCCATTGTTTTGCGATTGTCTTAAAAGACAGGTTTCCAGTATGTTAATGGGATAAGATAAATCATCCGGCTTATTTCAGCCTACATTCAGACCTTAAGGAATATCTTCTTTTTATAGAGTATGTACAGGAATACCCAGCCAACGGTTGTAATTGCCACGCCGTTCAGCAGTGGAGTCCAGGCTGGAGGAAATATTTCTGTCAGGCCTCCAAAGAAGAATCTGCCGGCAGCCCTGAAGTTAATGATCCTGTTGGCAAGATAGATGGTAATGGGATTCATCCCGATGACCACGAAGAAGAAAGCCCATTTCCGCAAATTCCAGACATCGATTATCAGGTAGAAGATGGCAAAGAAGAGGATGCTCAGCCCTCCAACATAGCACACAAATGAACTTGACCAAAGGTTTTTATTTATCGGAAATGCCTGATCCCAGATTTTCCCCAGAAGCATCATGGCTATACCTGCCAGGGTAAGAAGGAGCACTTTTTTGATCGGCTTTTGTTTCAGGAAATCAGACTTCATGAATTCTCCGGTGAACATTCCCAGCAGTGCAGTCGATATAGCAGGAACAGTACTCATAATGCCTTCCGGATCGTGATTGCCACGGTGTAATCTTCCCGGCATTAACAGCCTGTCGATATAGCTGGCAAAGTTGCCGGTCTGGGAGAAAGGATCATCTGATCCCAGGTCATAAGCGGGGAAGAGCAGAAAAAGAAGCCAATATCCGACAAGTATTAACCAGAACCAAATAATTCTCCATGTCAGCCTGGTGTTCATAAAGATCAAAGCGCCAAACATCCATGCAAGCCCTATCCTTCCAAGGACGCTGCCATAGCGGAGTTCCCCGAAATTGAATCTCACTCCGTTGTTGTAGAGTATTCCAAGAAGGACAAGAATAAGACCTCTGTATATGACATGCCTGTAAATTGATTCGCGGCTATGATTAAGGGATTTGCGTTTTGCGAGTGAAAAAGGGAAAGATATCCCTGCTATGAACAAAAACAGGGGGAAGATCATGTCGTAGAAACGGAAGCCGTGCCATGGAACATGATGAAGCTGACCGGCAAGCCATTTTAAAACCGGCCATCCGGTAAGGGTTGCAAGGCCGACAAACACTGCTTCTCCTCCCATAATCCAGAACATGTCAAATCCCCTGAGGGCATCGAGTGAATAAAGCCTTTTCACAGGCTGTTTTTTATCAGCTTCCATATTTTGAGATTTATTGGATACCTGTCTGCATTCAGGCGTTTTCTTGAATTCATATTTCAGTTGTCACTAACAGTTTTCTTTTCTTCATCTCCGTTTTCGATACGGGCAAATTGCAGGGGTTTTCTGAACCATGAGGTTCGGTATGCCCCGTAAAGGACACCGGCTGAAAGCCAGCACAATCCGGCTATTTTTGCCTTATAGTTGAGACTGAGCCAGAGATAAAGGCATATTGAAAAACCCAGGACAGGTACTATGAAATTTATGAATGATTTACGTTCACTGCGAAGGAAATAATGTACAAATGATGATACATTTACCCCCATGAATGCAATTAATGCCCCGAAGTTAAGCAGCTGTGCGCCCAATGGATAAGTAAGAAGGAAAGCTCCGATTAGGGTGAGTACCCCAACAAGGATGATATTGTTTGAGGGGATTCGGGTACGCGGGTTGATTTTTGCAAAGAACTTAGAAGGAATGGCGTTATCTCTGCCCATGCCATAAAGAAGGCGGCCTGCTCCGAGATGAGCTCCCGATCCTGACCCTATTGACGCAACCAGCAATGCAAAGTTCAGGACATAGAACAGCCATTGTCCACCGGCTCTTCCGGCTATGTAGGTGAATGCTGTATCCTGATCAGGGAATTCTGTGCCAGGCCATACAAGCTGGGCAACATACACCTGGACCGAGGCTAGCAGTCCGGTTATAAGGCATACCAGTACAGTTGCAAGAAGAATATTGCGCCGCGGATTATGTACCTCCTCCGACAACGTCGATACACCATCGAACCCAATGTAGGTAAGCACAGCAAGGGAAGCCCCGGCTGAGATCGCCCGGAATGAAAAAGTTGAAGAGTCGTAAAACGGCCTTGTCCATTCAGCTGCATTGGCAGGGGGATGTATGAAAAGGTAACGGGCTGCAGCACCAAGAAAAAGAATAATGACTACACCAAGACCCGTGGCAATTATTGAGTTGGTGCGCGAGCTGGATTCGATGCCGCGGAGGTTCATGGTTGTGAACAGAACGGTGAAAGCTACCGCCCACACTCCGAAAGGAATCTCGGGAATAAAATTCATGGCAGCTTTGCTTATCCAGATCACGCAGATGATAGGGTTCATCACGTAATCGAAGATCATACCCCATCCTACAAAATATCCCAGCGATGGATGTATTTCCCTGGTTACATATGTATAGGCTGATCCTGCATTCGGGTATGCATTGGCCATCCTTCCGTAACTGATGGCTGTGAAAAGCATTGCAACCATGCCTATCAGAACAGTTATTACAACATGTCCGTTGGCTATGGTTGCGGCTGCACCATAAAGCGGCATCGGCGCAGTAGGCTGGATGAGTATTATGCCGTAAAGTACAAGCGACCATAAACCTAGTACACGCTTCAGTCCCGGTCCTGAAGCATTGGATGTCTGCGTCCCGCTCATCTTGATCTTTTTTGTTGGATTTTTATTTGAAAATTATTTAGAGGGTTAATATAATGCATAATTATCAAATTGAAATATCAGAAAAGAAAAATTAACTTTAGACCTTAATCCGGTGAACCCCGGATCAGAGGCGGCAATTTTGAATAAAATCATTTGAATAAATATTCTGAGGATATAAGATTACAACAAGCAAATGTATTTTGAAAAGTCATCATATTGAAACGAAGTATTAATTTTTAAATTAAAATGCTATGCCAGGACCTGGTGCGTATTGGTTTGGAAAGGAAGAAACAGATGCTGTGATGGAAGTCATCCAAAGCGGCTATCTTTTCCGCTACGGGGATGAAAGTAATCCCCGCTTCCTGCATAAAGTCTCATCACTCGAAAAGGAATTTGCACGCTACTGCAAAGCTGAGCACGCTCTTGCCACCTCGTCAGGAACAGCCTCTCTGCTGGTATCTCTTGCAGCATTGGGACTGCAGCCCGGAGATGAAATAATTGTACCTGCCTATACCTTTGTGGCAAGTTATTCATCTGTAATTTTTGCCGGGCTGGTGCCTGTCCTGGCTGAAATAGATGAGAGTCTTGCACTCGACCCGGAGGATATTGAAAAAAGGATAACTCCAGGAACAAAGGCAATAATGCCGGTTCATATGCTTGGTAATCCGTGCGACATGGACCGGATTATGTCAGTTGCCCGAAAGCATAATCTGTTCGTTATTGAAGATTGCTGTCAGGCAGCAGGAGCTTCATTCAAAGGGCATAAAGTAGGGACAATAGGAAATATAGGCGCGTTTTCGCTGAATATCTTCAAGACCATCAATAGTGGAGACGGAGGATTGGTTGTTACAAATGACAGGGACCTTTATGAAACGGCATTTGCAGTGCATGACCAGGGACATAAACCTATGCGGTTTGGTGTTGAAGTAGGTTCCCGGAGCATTCTTGGACTTAATTTCAGGATGAACGAACTGACTGCTGCAGTGGGTCTTGCCCAGCTCAATAAGATCGACAGGATCGTATCTACCCTTAGGGATAAGAGGGAAAAGTTTAAGAATCTTGTTGAGGGAGCCAAAGGATTTCATTTCAGGAAGCTTAATGATCCTGAAGGTGATTGCGCGACCCTGTGCAGTGTGATCTTTGATACCAGGGAGAAGGCCGCCGCAGTGGCAAAAGCCCTGGGATCAAGGACAGTTAACCAGAGCGGCTGGCATGTCTATGCCAATATGGAACATGTTCTCAACCATCTTAAGAAGCTTGGGCTTCCTCACTCCTTAGGTTCATATCCTGTAACTGATGATATTCTTAGCCGTACCATTAACATCAGCATAGGAGTGGTCGATGCCGGCCTTGGTGCAGGCTGGGGCATAAATATAAACTCATCGGACAGTGAGATAGAAAAAGCTGCGGAGCAGTTCCTGCAGGTATTATCGCGAACCTGAACCTGTGATGACTAAATTCATTTAATACAGATATCTTTTCTAATAAATATGTTTAAAGTGTCTCCGGTATAAACTAACCTGGCCTGATTAATTCATAAACCTTGTGAACCCTGTGTAATCCTTTGAGTTCCCCTTTGTGGTTAAGGTTTTTATCCCACAATGTCCACAAAGGCAAATACAAGATAACACAAAGACAACCAGTAGATTAATAATAGATATGAATAGGAAAGGCTAAAAAAAAAGTTCAATGAAGAAATTACTATTATCAGGGATTATGTCAGCCATTATGGCCGTTGGTTTGATATCTTCTGTATCAGCCCCTTCCCAGGCAGATGCTGCTGAAACACAACAATATTATCAGATTAAAATATTCAGGATCAACGGGGCACTACAGGAAAAGCAATTGGAAAACTTCCTTAAGGATGCATATCTTCCGGCTCTTCACCGTGCAGGAATACCAAA
>JAVEVC010000052.1:0-19886 GCA_034005245.1 Bacteroidales bacterium | reverse complement strand
TATCAAGGCGGTGATGCGCCTGAACTCACTCCATTTAGCTGAATCGGTATTGTTATGCACGAGGTCCCCTGTTATCACCACAAAGTCGGGATCGAGTCTGTTAACTTCCTCAACAGCTTTCGTGTAAAGCAATTTCTCCTTCGCATAGCTTGCCTCATCACCCAGGAATCCCAGCTGAGGATCAGTAATTTGTATGAAGAAGAAATTGCGGGATACTTTCTCTTTTTGCGAACCGGCTGCATCTGAAAAGAGAATGAGAGCTATAAATAAGATCGTAAACTTAATTGATTTCATGATGTCGGGTTTTTAATTACATTCCTTGCAGCCGGTTTCCGGCATCATGCAAAAATAATCATAATTCCATCATTCCCTTTTCAGAAGCTGAATGCATGAATATAAAAAATGATCACTGCTTAAATCCTGTGCACTGACCCTGCCACTGTGCCACGATCACATAGTTGATCGTGATCAGCTTGTCATTGAGCGAGCCTGTCCCTGTAACCGTAACAGAGTTTGCGCCCAGGGCGATTGATTGTGTGGGAATGGAAAATGAGTTCCCGGTCACGGTTGCACTTACATTCATCTGCGCTCCGAAAACGTTGATGGTATTCCCCAGGTTCTCAATGACAATGTCAGTCTTAGTTACATCCGATTTTGAAATTGTAATGTTGTAGCTGTCAGTGCCTGTTCCTCCACCATCCAGGGTCCAGGTTTCGCTGATTGCATATGATCCTACAAATTTATCCCTGTCATCCTCGTCCTTTTCACAGGAAGCTGTTAAGATGACAAAAGCTGTAAAACAGATTAAAACTAGGCCAGGTGTTTTCATCGTGTTAAATCTTTAATTATTAAATCAGTACAAATTGTTTGTAAAAGTTATGCCAAAATAGAAGCAAAGTCAAGTTAATTAAAAAGATTTTGACCAACAGAAAGGGTTTATCCGCCGGATCAATGTTGAAAGAAATCCTCTCTCCTGTTTTGTGAAACTACAATCAACTGACAGGATAAAAGTCAATAACCCGTATGTTGAAAATGCTATTAACTGTTTGGAGAATATTTTATCTGGTGAAGGGTTTGAGGTACAATGATACAATTCTTGTTTCAGCTTCAAGCGAAGCTGTCTTATTTCCGTACCCAGACGGAATAATTTTATCGCTAATAGCCTGAATGCTATACCTTCCTGGTTCCAGTATGGAAAATGTCCCCATATAGGAATCTGCCCTGTAAAAAGGATAAGGAATGTCCTGTGAATTGAGTACAATTTCATCGCATTCAGGATTGGCTTCAATCTGGCTGTCAAGAAAAACGATCTTTACAGAACTTGAATAATCAAGGTTCAAGGTATCACTCGTGGCACTGGACAGCCATACTTTGTACCGCCCGGGTTTTGTGACAACCACATTCCATTCTGCAGTATTGAATGAGGGATTGACATTATCGAAATAACATGCGGCTTCCTCTATCTTAAGGGATATTGTACCGTCTTCCTGCTGCTGTATTGCATTCTGATCAACAGCATTTCTGCCGGGATTGTTACCGCAAGACCAGAGCATAAAAGAAACAAGTGATACAATTGCTGCTTTTTTCATTATTAAATCTTTTTTACATGATACATAAAAACTTCTTAATTATCTTATCAGGGTGCTTGAGCTGAGGAATCTGAACACCAGTCCTGCCTTCAACAGGTCAAATCTTCCAACGCCTGCCATAACTCCAAGGTTATCAGTAATAAAGAACCTTGCGTTCAATCCGAAATTGAACCTGAAATCAGGACTGCCGTTGTCATAATAATAAGTATCTGGACCTGCTATATCCTGGTAGATATCTTTCGTATAGGCTAATCCTACAAATGGGATGATGAACCATCTTTCTGAGAGTTCATAGTTATATCCTGCGTTAAAGATATCAATATGCATGCCTGTTGGCTCATATGCATTGAGAATCGGAGTATAGGCCGGCGATTCTTTCCTGTAACCCTTCCCCTGGGCCAGGTTTGAAGAGAAATCAATATATATGAAGCTGACCGTCATTCCGAGGTTAAAACCGAAATCCCTTGAGTCCCCGAACCTGAAACCCGAATAGGCACATACCCCCGATGAGACTTCCATCTGGCCATAGAGCAGAATGGAGCTGGCGAAAAGGATTATCAGAATGACTGATTTTTTCATGCGAAAATGATAATTCTATTTTTCTTCAAATTTAGCGGTTATTATTCCCTCTCTGCCTGACAGGAAAGGGATATTCAATATTTTCATCATCTTTCTGTCACTATTTAAGCCGGATAGGGATTTCATTCATAAATAATCCGACCTGTCCGGACACATTCAGGTTTGCTATCAGAAAAGAAACCCACATGCCTGGAATTCTGTGTTCAGCCTTGTTTTCTTAAGAAACATGTGGGTTTCACAATACAAATCTCACGAATTGGACAACATGATCTCCTGCCTTTAGGTGTTTTATTTCTAAATTTATAACAAAGTGTAAATATGTTTCATAAATCATATCATTTGCTTTATGATAAATCTGATCTTAACCTCTTTTTTTCGGCTTGTTGAGATACTTGTTGTATCCGGTGTACTTCTTGTACTCTTTAACACTGACAGTGCTGCATTTAGACTTCTTGTACTTGTACTCGCTCCTGATGTCGCTCCTGGTTACTTTCGAAGCGCCCGAAGGTGCAGCAATAGCCGGCAGAAATGCGGCAAGGAATACAATACTTAATAATCCTGACTTGTTCTTTAACATCTTTTTCATCTCTTTTGTTTTTAAATAATATTTAATAATTGGTTAAGTGAATAATTGACTATCTGACCAGATAAACACACTTGAAAGTGAAACCATTTTCACGAAGCCACCAACGATAAGCTTTTGCTATCTTCCTTTTTTTCAAAACAACAATACCTTTTTCCTGTGATGATATCTGGTATAATGTTTTCATTCTTCTTCTGTTCTGTTAATAAAATCCCTGTGCTTTCTGTATTGCATTCAGTCCGTGCATTTGGCCGAACCGCTTCTTTTCACATTACGGGAATGGAAGTAGGTAATCCCGTTTATTTCTTTCATGTCAAGTATCCTGAATCCATGGTTTTCAAAGAGGTCTGACACCTTACCCTTGTCCATGCGATGTTCAGATTCACGGAAGATCATATTTCTGAATCTGTTCAGAAGGCCTTTCGACAACTCTGAATTCACTGCATCTCTTTTTGCTGAACCTCCGCTTTCCGCAAAACACCCAATGAAATTTGAATCAGGCGGCAGAATTCTTACCAGGGCAATCAGGAACCTGTCGATATGCCTGATGAAATTCAGTTTCTCCAGGTTAAGGACCGTTCTTACGCTTCTCAGATCCGTTTCATCATAATAATAGCGATGACCGGAGGAAAGCACCATCAGATTCTGGCTTTTTGCGAGGTCAAGTTCTTTAAGGTAGTTCAGGAAGTTCTCGCTGCTGCCTGAAAGCATATTCATCACAGCAGGATTCAAACCCGGGGCTCGTTCTGAAGCTTTATTTCTTTTTGACTGTTGCATAGTTGATAAGTGGTCTTGTCAGTTTTATTTTCCCGTTTTCGGGATTTAACTTATTCTACCCGGTAAAAATAATTCCGAATAACAGAGCTGTCAAGCCTGAAAAGGCCATATGATGGGGAAATGCGCTATTAGCTGCTGACTTTTGTCAACAGAAGCGAACAGATAATTTACACATGCAGGTTACTGACATAAAAAAATCCGGTACTGGTCAAAAATCGGCTTGAATTTACGTCCGGTAGTATCAAGGAAGGCGAATGGCAGCATAAATCATGCTGTATAATATTGAATATGTTGACATTAAAGGATCAATGAAATAAAAAGATGAAATATTCGTGATTTTGACAAACATCTGATTTCAGCGGGTGAAATTTCCCTTTTTTCCTCTGTTCAAGGGCTTTGGAAGGTTGCTGTATGCCCTGAAAAACGTCAGAAATGTTACCAGAACGGTAAAAACAGTGTCTAAACGATATGAATTATAGAGGATAAATTACCATTCGTTAAACCATAACATCAAACTGTTGGATGGTACTTTTTTCATGTTTGATTATGATATAATTTCGGTCTAAGCTTTTAAGCCAGAAAGCTGAGATGAACAGAATGAACTTATAAAGAGACAGTAAAAGCAAATTATTTTTAAAACCAACAATTAAATTATTTAAGCCATGAAAAGAATGTTTTTAACCACAATGCTTGTCGCTGCAATATGCAGCGTGTCGTTTGCCGGAAAACTTGTTTCCAAAGGCAAAACCTATTCAGCTTTGGGCGATTACACGATCGAGCAGGCTGATCAGCATGTTGCTGTAAAGGGAACCGATTGCAAAACTTACGTGATCCGCTACGAGAACTCCCCCATGGAAGTAACCGTGGCTGTATGCAAGGACAATAATTGCAAAAGGTTTGTCGTGCTCTCAGATGAGCTTTCTGTGCAGTATGTCTGCAATCAGAATTACTTCGGTGTTGAACTTCTTGGCAGGGAATTCGAGAAAGACGGCTTCCGTACTTCCGAATCGGCATTAAACAGGGGTGAGTATTTCCACCAGAAAGTCCTGGGAGCAGGAGAAAAAACAGAAGTTGAAGCCACCGGGCTTATAGCTGCTTTCTTCCCTAAACTCATCAATCCGAATACTGCCGCCACAGCACTTAAATAAAAAGATCTTGACGGCTCCGGCCGTGATTTAGTTTCAGGTTTGAATTTGTAAAGGGAGTCCGGGAAACCGGGCTCTTTTTCTTTTGCCTGCTTCTGCAGAGAATATGACTCAGGATTACAAGCCGTACAGACGCGTTATCAACCCCTGAACTTAGCCATGTGCTGAATGAAGATGTCCTTCTTGTCTCTGGATATGGGGACTAGCGATCCGTCAGTCATTTCTATAGATCCGCCCTCCTTCCTGATATATTTGCGCACGAATTTAAGGTTAATAAGGTGAGAATTATGAGGCCTGAAGAAGTAGCGGTCGCTAAGCAGATCCTGAAATTCCTTGAGATGCCTTGACACCAGCATCTTGCGGCTTCCTGTTACATAAAACCATGAATAACTGCGATCTGCCTCAATACGTATGATGTCCTTCGGATTAAGGTATTCCATTCCATCTGAAGTTGGTATTGCAAGCCTTGTCGGAAGAGGTGACCTCAGGTTTTCCATAAGCATTCTGATGCTTTCGTTTCCCTGCATCGGATTGTCTGACCTTTTCCTGATCACCCTTGTTACTGCTTCGATGAACTCTTCAATGTTTATGGGTTTCAGAATATAGTCTACTGCACTGAACTTTATGGCTTTTATAGCATAATGATTAAAAGCGGTAATAAACACAACCTCAAAATCCTTGTCAGGGAATTGTGCCAGAAGGTCAAATCCTGTACCGTCAGGCATCTCTACATCAAGGAATACCAGATCGGGCTTCTTATCCCTTATAACTTCCAGACCAGCGGATACATTGTATGCCCTTCCTGTAACTTCCAGCTCGGGACAGTATTCGCCTACTATTGAATTAATAAAATCTACTGCATCCCGCTCATCATCAACGATAACTGTTTTTAACTTCTTCTTCATGTCATTATCGGGATATGAATTTCCACCCTGGTCCCCTCGGATTCTCCGCTGTTATTCTTAAGGTCGGTGTATATCGTTTTTAAGCTTGTGCCGTAAAGAGCATTTACCAGATCAAGACGAGAAGCGGTTATCTGTGTTCCCAGAGAATTATGGTTATCCCCCCTTTTAAGTTTTCTTTCCCTTGCGGCATCACGTCCGATCCCGTTGTCCTCAATTACGCATAAAAGATAGTCTTTTTCAAGCTTCAAATCAATTTTTACCTTTCCTTTTCTTTCGAGGGGAATAAGGCCATGGCATATAGAGTTCTCAACATATGGCTGGATGAGCATTGTCGGAATCTTGTAGAGAAGAGGATCAATGTTGGGGCCGATATTGATTTCATAGTCAAACTTATCCTTGAATCTCAGGTTTTCCAGCTCAAGATAAAGCCTTAGAGCGCTCAGCTCATCACTGAGGGTTACCGATGTATGTTGTGAGTTATCAAGGATCTTCCTCATCAGGTTTGAAAACTTGGTGAGGTAATTATTTGTTGCCAGTTTATCGTGCTGATACATGTAAAACTGAATTGAATTCAGGGTATTAAAGATGAAATGAGGATTCATCTGCTGCCTGAGGTTGGCCTGGGTGATCTCGGAGATCTTCCTGTTCATTTCGCTTATCCTTCTTTTTTCTTTTAGCTTCGATCCGCTGAACAGGAGTATCCCGATAGTTATTATCATAAATGTAAAAACGGCAAATCCGTAATTAAGAAGCCGGTTGTTCTTCAGCCTGAGGGAGAGCAGTTCGACTTCCTTGTTGCGGGTTTCCGTTTCATATCTCAGAACAGCATCACTGAGCCCCTTGCTTCTCTCCTGTATCATCAGGGAATCATTGAATCTTTTGAAAAGCACATAGGTATCAAACGCCCTGGATGTATCCTTCATCCCGAGGTACATCATGCTCATATCCTCATAGATCCATCTCAGGTCATAATAATCGTTGATCTTCCTTGCATGTTCAAGTCCTTTCATGTAATACTTCACTGAAACATCATGCCTGCCCAGGTCGCGATATATTGTACCGATATTTCCAAGGGCATTGGCTGATGCTCCGTAGTTTTTTGAAGCGAGGTTGTATACCAGCGATTTGTTGTAATAATACAGTGCCGAGTCATACATCTTTTCCAGATAAAAATTCCACCCGGTATTTGCCAGAGAACTTGAAATAATACCGGAATCTTTTTTTATCAATGATAAACTATATGATATCCTCAATATTGAGTCTGCTTTCCTGAAATCCCTGTATTTGCATGTTGACCTGGGACCACATAAAGAAGTTCCCAGGAGATAGTTGCCTCTTATCGCAGAGGCTGTATCCTTTTCTTCATAAGCCGCATCTATCATCATTCTGAGCTGCTGCTGGTAGCCGCTTGTGTCCCTTACTGTATTCAACACTCCTGCCCTGCCGCCATAAACTTTCGGAATGATGCCTTTTAAACGGTGCTTTAAGGATAATTCAATACATTTATCAAAATACTCAAGGCTTTCCTTGTAAAATCCTGTCCGGGCATAATAACTTCCCAGAAAGCCCAAAACCTTTGCATTGACCTGGTGCTCCTTAAGGTAGGAAGACTGTATGAGAGCTTCATTTGCTTCTTCGGATGCCCTGCTGAAATCCCCTGTGTAAAAGTAATACTCGGCCATCAGAAGGCGCAGCAACGACGGCACCTCAATGTTATTCCTGTCACAGATAGAAAGCGCACTGTCAATGCAGGCTTTTACCTCTCCGAATGACATTTTACTTGTGAGGTAACTGAATCCTTGACGCGTAAGGGTATTGACCCTTGCGGTATCTTTAGCAATAACGCGGGGAAGCCTGAGTTTATGCAGGCTGCTGAATGATTCTGACGAGTAACAACTCACTGATATTCCAATCATTATGGACGCAAGCATCAGTAGTTTTTTAAATATTCTCATAAAAGTGCGTTTTATTGGCACATGCTTCTATAACGGAAATTAATCTTGATAAAATCCCTACTCTCCGGTCGTGAATATGAATTTACAAATTTTCCTTCTATAGAATCCAATCCATTTAACATTTTGCAGCTTTCAGCTTACAGAATGTTCTTCCGGCTTTACCCATGAACGTCACACATCAGTCAGGAATGAATTTTTTATCACTGAGATCTATCAGAGTAAATCGTTGGAATTATTAGATTTGTGACTCTCCGGGAAGAAATGTAACTATGGATGCTGAGATAACCATTATCGGTGCAGGAATTGTAGGACTGGCATTATCTGAAAAACTGTCAGAAGGATGCAAAAATCTGTTCCTCATCGAAAAACACAAGACTTTCGGGCAGGAAACAAGCAGCAGGAACAGTGAAGTAATTCATGCAGGTATTTATTATCCTGCTGGAAGCCTTAAATCAAGGCTATGTGTAGAAGGAAACCCCCTTATATATGATTTCTGCAGGAAGTACGATATTCCGTTCAGCCGATGCGGCAAGCTCATTGTAGCTGCAAGCAGTGAAGAGATCCCCATAATAATGGGTATAAGGGATGCAGGTTTTAAAAACGGGGTAACAGATCTTAAGGTTATTGAAAGGGATGAGATTAAAGAAATGGAACCCGATATTTTTGCCCTGAAAGCTATCTTTTCTCCATCCACCGGAATAGTCGATACGCATTTGCTTATGAAAAGGCTGGAAATAAATACCCTTAACAATCGAGCCCAGATAGTCTATAACAGCGAGGTAACGTCTATATCCCGCACCAATGGAGGTTACATCGTTGAAGTTATTGATAGCAGTGGTGAAAGATACTCATTCTCAACAAGGATTGTAATAAACTCCGCAGGGCTGTCATCCGACAGGGTATCAGGTCTTGCCGGCCTCCATGATGATAATTTGAGAATCGTTTTCTGCAAAGGGAATTACTTCAGGCTTAATCCGCCGAAGAACAGGCTGATCAAGAGGCTTATCTACCCTGTTCCGGACCGTAATCTTGAGGGTGTTGGGATACATGTAACTAAGGACCTTTCAGGAGGTGTAAAACTCGGGCCTGATGTATCATGGCTTTCGTCAAATATCTTTAATTACCAGGTCGATGCCGGGAGACAGGAAATGTTTTACAGGTCCGCATTGAGGTTTCTGCCTTTCCTTGAATTCAACGATCTCTCGCCCGATATGGCAGGCATTCGTCCCAAAATACAAAGACCAGGAGAACCCGTCAGGGATTTTTACATAAAAGAGGAATCGGCAAAAGGATTTCCGGGTTTTATTAACCTGATAGGCATTGAATCTCCGGGTCTGACATCTTCATTGTCGATAGCAAATTATGTTGCCAGGCTGATCTGATAATGAAAAAATTTTAAATACATTTAGCCATTCTAATCCAACTGGATCCAATATAAAACCAAAACAATGAAAATAAGTTACATTTTTAGGCCAATCCTTTTATTTTCAGCGCTTCTGACAGGATTAACCCTGGAATCGCAGGAATTCAAATCACCTTCGGGATTTACTCCTGAAATAGGACAGGCAGGAAAGGATGTTGTGTGGGTCCCCACGCCACAGTCGCTTGTTGATGTGATGCTTGAAATGGCAAAGGTTACTTCATCAGATTATCTTATAGACCTTGGTTCAGGAGACGGGAGGACAGTCATTTCCGCAGCCAGGCTTGGAGCGACAGCGATTGGCGTGGAATATAATCCGGAAATGGTTGCATTATCATGGAAGAATGCCGAAGACTCCGGATTTAAAGATAAAGTAAAATTCATCGAAGGTGATCTTTTTGAGACCGACCTTTCAGTAGCCACAGTTATTACCATGTTCCTTCTTCCTGAAATTAACCTGAAGCTGCGTCCCCGCCTTCTTGATCTTGAGCCGGGTACAAGGATTGTCTCCAACACTTTCTCCATGGGAGAATGGGAACCTGATCATAAGGTTACCACTGAAGAGAACTGGAACAGCTGGAATACTGCGCTTCTATGGATTGTGCCCGCCAGGGTTGAAGGCCTCTGGAAAATGAAGGAAGGGGAGCTTGCCCTTTCACAGAAATTCCAGATGATTGAAGGCACCTATAAAGCCAATGGCCGCAGTTCCGAAATCAGAGACGGTAAACTCAGGGGCAGTACCATTTCCTTTACCATCAATGGAGACAGGTACACAGGGAATGTTGCGGGAGAAAGGATCTCCGGCATCGTTTCAGACCTGTCAGGAAATAAAAAATCTGAGTGGTCCGCCACCAGATAGAAGAGAATCAGGAAGAGTGGCTTCCGAGAAGCCTTTTCAGATCCTCCATTTCGTCCCTGAACCGTGCCGCTTCTATAAAATCGAGTTCCGAAGCTGCTTTTTCCATATTTTTGCGTGCTTTCATGATTGCCTTCTCCAGGGCTTTACTGTCCATCAGCTTAACCACGGGATCGGCAGCTATGTCGGGTTTTTCCGGCCCGACATATGCTCTTACCGAAACGCCCTTTTTATTAAAGGCCTTCATTATTGAGCCACTCTTCCGGATGATCTGCGCAGGGGTAATCCCCATCTTTTCATTATATTTCAACTGCTTATCCCTCCTCCTGTTTGTTTCGTCAATAGTCTCCTGCATGCTTCCGGTTATGACATCGGCATACATTATTACCTTTCCGTTCAGATTCCGGGCAGCCCTTCCCGCTGTTTGTGTCAGTGAGCGGGTCGAACGAAGGAAGCCTTCCTTGTCTGCATCCAGAACCGCAACAAGAGACACTTCAGGCAGGTCAAGCCCTTCCCTCAAAAGGTTAACCCCTACAAGCACGTCGAATTCTCCTGTGCGCAAGCCTTCCAGAATATCAATCCGGTCAAGGGTATCAATGTCGGAATGGATATAGCGGCTCCTGATATTATACCTCGAAAGATATGCCGTTAGTTCCTCAGCCATCCGCTTGGTAATGGTCGTTACCAGGCTTCTCTCTCCGGATTTCGCCCTTGACCGTACCTCGGCCATGAGGTCATCGATCTGATTAAGGCTTGGCCTGACCTCAACAGGTGGATCCAGAAGCCCGGTAGGTCGTATCACCTGGTCAACAAATACGCCTTCGCTTTTCTCAAGCTCATAATCAGACGGGGTGGCGCTTACATAGATAGTCTGCCCTGTCAGTGCCTCAAATTCCTCCATCCTCATCGGCCTGTTATCAAGAGCTGCCGGAAGACGGAAACCATACTCCACCAGAGTCTGTTTTCTGGAATGATCTCCACCGTACATTGCTCTTATCTGGGGAATGCTGGCATGGCTCTCATCAATAACTGTTATGAAATCGTCGGGAAAAAAGTCAAGAAGGCAAAATGGCCTCGTGCCAGAAGCACGTCCGTCAAAATAACGTGAATAGTTTTCGATGCCGCTGCAGTACCCAAGCTCCTTGATCATCTCAAGATCATATACTACTCTTTGCTCAAGCCTTTTAGCTTCGGCTTTCTTTCCAATTTCATTGAAATGCGTTATCTGCTTTGTCAGATCATCCTGGATCTGATTTATAGCCAGATTGATCCTCTCCCTTGTGGTAACAAAAATATTCGCCGGATATATTACGTATTCATTCAGGATCTCAAGGCGGTGGCCTTCAACCGGTTCAAAAGAATAAATCTCTTCAATGGTGTCGCCAAAAAACACAATCCTTATTGCCTGATCGGCATAAGCGGGATAAATGTCAACAGTGTCTCCCCTCACCCTGAAGGTGCCGTTTCTGAATTCCATCTCGTTACGGGAATAAAGGCTGTCGACCAGCTTCCGCAGGAAATGGTTCCTTGCAATGACCTGTCCCGTTCTGATTTCCACTGTGTTTGAATGCAGGTCATCCGGATTACCTATACCATAAATACATGATATTGAGGAGACAACAATCACATCCCTCCTGCCTGACAGGAGTGCTGAGGTTGCACTGAGCCGCAGCTTTTCAATCTCTGCATTGATTGAAAGATCTTTTTCTATATAAGTGTCGGTAACCGGGAGATAAGCTTCAGGCTGGTAATAGTCGTAATACGAGACAAAGTATTCAACCCTGTTTTCCGGGAAAAATTGCCGGAACTCACCATAAAGCTGGGCCGCAAGTGTCTTATTATGACTTAACACAAGTACAGGCCGCTGAACTTTTTCTATCACATTGGCAATAGTAAAAGTTTTACCCGAGCCTGTAACACCAAGAAGTGTCTGATAACTGACACCACTGTTAAGTCCGTTCACCAGTTGTTCGATAGCCTCCGGCTGATCACCAGTGGGCATGAAATCCGAAACAAGCTTAAATTCCATCGTGAGCCATATTTAACCAGTCGTTAACAATCATTTTCCATGAGTTGTTAGTGTTAACTGAATAACAGTCTGTTGCACTTATATTAAACCACAGCATCCGGGCATTATGATTAATACACCAATGTTCGTCAAAAAAGTTTATATAATTCAGATCTAGTTTGTAAATTTATAAGAAATCATTTGCCATTGTATTGTTTCCTGATTCGTTGTGAACGCAAACGTCAGGATAGAATATTCAATCCAACGATTGATGCCAGTCAGGATGATAGTTTGAAAGCAAAAAAATTATTTATAACATGAGATTATTCAAAGTTCTGCTTTTAATAGTTTTCTGTTCGTTATCTGAAGCAATAAGCCATGCACAGCCTGCAGTCTTTATTGTGACCGGAAGCGGTTCCTACTGCCAGGGAGAAAATGGATTAGTAGTCGGACTTACAGGTTCAGAGATTGATGTAACCTATACTCTTTTCAAGAATGGTGAAGCACAGTCACCAACGGTATCAGGTTCAGGCGGGGCAGTCGACTTTGGGTACCAGCTTTATGGTATTTATACAGTTTCAGGAACAAATGAATCAGGCACGTCACAAATGAACGGGGAGGCTGTAATTGTTGAGAATGAGATACCTACAACTCCAGTAATTACTGTTGTTAATGATTGTGGTTCATCGACTCTGTCAACAACAGCAGAAGGAGAATTGCTGTGGAGTACGGGAGCAACCACTTCAAGCATAACAGTTACAACCCCGGGAATATATACAGTCACAACGACAGAAAACGGATGTACCAGTTTGCCTGGAAGCGCAACAGCAGCTCCCATGACGGTTCCTGCGGCACCGATAGTATCAGTGGAGAATAACTGTGAATCATCCACACTTTCTACAACAGCTGGTGGAACACTGCTATGGAGTACGGGTGCAACAACATCCAGTATAACTGTGACCACTGCAGGTACCTATACTGTTACCACAACGGTTGAAGGTTGCACAAGCTCTCCGGGTAGCGGAACCGCATCTCCCTATGAGATACCTACTGAACCGGATGTGACGGTGGTGGATAACTGCGGATCATCTACCCTTTCAACTGATGCTGAAGGAGCATTGATGTGGAGCACGGGTGCAACAACATCCAGCATTACTGTGACCACTGCAGGTACCTATACTGTTACCACAACTGTGAACGGGTGTACAAGTTCTGCCGGCAGCGGCATTGCCGCTCCGAGGACAATACCTCCGACACCGGTGGTAACAGCAGTGAACAATTGCGGATCATCAACCTTGTCAACAACAGCTGCAGGAAGCCTGCTATGGAATACTGGAGCAACCACTTCAAGCATAATAGTTACAACCCCGGGAATATATACTGTCACAACAACAGAAAACGGATGTACCAGTTTGCCTGGAAGCGCAACAGCAGCTCCCAGGACGGTTCCTGCGGCACCGTTGGTGACTGTGGTAAATAACTGCGGATCATCAACCCTGTCTACAACAGCAGCAGGAACTCTGCTATGGAACACGGGAGCAGCAACATCCAGCATAACAGTGACCAATGCCGGAACCTATACCGTAACCACAACGGTTGAAGGTTGCACAAGCTCTCCGGGAAGCGGTATCGCATCTCCCAATGAAATACCTCCTGCCCCGGTTGTGAACGTGGTGGATAACTGCGGATCGTCAACCCTGTCAACCAATGCTGCCGGAGCATTACTATGGAGCACGGGAGCAACAACATCCAGCATTACAGTTAACAATGCAGGAACCTATTCTGTTACCACAACAGTGAACGGATGTACAAGTTCTGCCGGCAGCGGCATTGCCGCTCCGAGGACAATACCTCCGACACCGGTGGTAACAGCAGTGAACAATTGCGGATCATCAACCTTGTCAACAACAGCTGCAGGAAGCCTGCTATGGAATACTGGAGCAACCACTTCAAGCATAATAGTTACAACCCCGGGAATATATACTGTCACAACAACAGAAAACGGATGTACCAGTTTGCCTGGAAGCGCAACAGCAGCTCCCAGGACGGTTCCTGCGGCACCGTTGGTGACTGTGGTAAATAACTGCGGATCATCAACCCTGTCAACAACAGCAGCAGGAACTCTGCTATGGAACACGGGAGCAGCAACATCCAGCATAACAGTGACAACACCCGGAACATACTCAGTAACAACCACAGTAAACGGATGCACAAGCACTGCCGGTAGCGGCATAGCGGCACCTGTTGCCATACCTCCTGCTCCTGCAGTTACAGTTACTGATAACTGCGGATCGTCAACACTTTCCACAAATGCTGTCGGGTTTCTGACCTGGAGCACCGGGGCAACAACTGCAGCTTTAACAGTAACAACACCGGGAACATACTCAGTAACAACCACAGTAAACGGATGCACCAGCACACCCGGAAACGGCACTGCTACCCCCAGAACAATACCTCCAGCTCCCGTTATTACAGTGGTAAATAACTGCGGATCATCAACCTTATCAACAAATGCCGCAGGATCACTGCTATGGAGTACGGGTGCAACCACTCCAGGCATAACCATCACAAATGCAGGAACATATACTGTCACGGCAACGGTAAGCGGTTGTACAAGCCCATCCGGTATGGCTAATGCAATTCCCAATACAATACCTCCACCCCCTCAGATTGCTGAAATTGTCCAGCCGACATGCATTCTGGCAACAGGAAGTGTTCAGCTGACAAACCTGCCATCATCAGGCACTTGGACACTGACAACAAGTCCGGGAGGAACAACAACTCCTGGAACCGGAACAAGTACGACAATTTCAGGCCTTATACCAGGAATATATAACTTCACGGTTACGACTGCTGCAAACTGTACATCTGCAGCATCAGCTAATGTCACAATCAATGCCCAGCCTCCTACACCGGCCACTCCGGTCATTGGTACCATAATCCATCCCACATGCGAGGTGGGAACAGGAAGTGTAGTACTTAACGGACTGCCTGCAACAAGCATGTGGATAGTTACTAGACATCCCGATGGCCTCACAACTGAAGGCACCGGTGCAAGCACAACAGTCACAGGGCTTGAAGCAGGAACATATACCTTCACAGTGACCAACACCTCAGGATGTATCTCAATACCGACCGGGAATGTGGTAATAAATGCTAATCCTCTGACTCCCAATCCTCCTGCAATCGGGACTATCACTCAACCAGATTGTGATTCAGCCACGGGCAGCGCCGTACTTACAGGATTGCCGGAACAGGGCACATGGTTATTGACAGGATCTTCTGGTAACATTGCAATAACAGGAACAGGGAGCAGCATAACTGTCGAAGGACTTGAAACAGGCACCTACACATTCACCGTAGGCATTGCTGGTGGATGCACCTCTGCATCTTCAGGCAGTATTGTAATAAATGCCCAGCCGTTAACACCTTCTGCTCCTACGGCAGGAAGCATCATTCACCCTACCTGCTCCCTTGAAACAGGCACTCTAAGCTTAACCGGATTACCTTCGACAGGCACCTGGACACTGACAAGATTGCCCACAGGAATAACCGCAGGAGGTACAGGGACCAGTGCCACAATCCCAGGGCTTCTTCCCGGAACCTATTCATTTACTGTAACAAATGAATCAGGATGCACTTCACCTGCTTCTTCCGGTATTGTAATTAACTCCCAGCCTCCAACACCAGCAGCTCCTGTAGCCGCTACACTAAATCACCCCACATGTACAGTCAATACCGGAACTGCCTTACTTGAAGGCCTGCCGGCCGAAGGAACGTGGTCAGTAACCCGAATGCCCGGTCCGTCATCAACCACCGGAACCGGTACTAGCACCACAATATCAGCCATGCCTACGGGAACATTTTCTTTTACCGTTACAAATTCTTTCGGTTGCACCTCACAAGCATCGAATGAAGTAGTTGTCAACAACCAGCCTCCGACACCAGCGGCTCCCCTGATAGGAAATATAGTACAGCCAACATCAGATGTGCCCACAGGAAGTATTGCCGTAAATGGCCTGCCTGAAACCGGCGCATGGACACTGACAAGAAACCCTGGAGGAGTCAGTACTTCGGGGACAGGGACAGGTATTACAATATCAGGCCTTGGAGCCGGAATATATACCTTTACCGTGACAAATTTGTCAGGATGTACTTCGGTTGCATCAAATCCTGCAGGTCTTTACTCTATGGAATTATATGGCCCCGGCAATATGACCCTTAAACCGAATGATACGTTGAAGATAAGCAGTTCCGAAGCAGGATCGGTCACAATATCAGTAAGTTCAAACACTGACTGGACCGTAACTGATAATTCATTATGGTTCAAGGCTGTCAAAGATGGTGCTTCGTCAATAGCGGTGACCTATCTTGAAAACATTTCTGCCATTGATAAAGTAGGGTCTCTGGAAGTGAAATATACATCCAATCCGGAGTTCGTCCTGAACATCCAGCAGAAAGCACGCGTTTCACAGCTAAAACCATCAAAATTTGAGGATGTGTATTTGTATCCCAATCCGGCTGATGATTTTATCTATCTGAAGCTGGGAGAAGAAGGTTCCGGAAAATTAAGGGTTACGATAACAAACATCCAGGGATTCATTGTATCTGCAAGAGAATATGACACTTTAACAAACGACCAGATCATAGAAATAAACATCTCCGGCCTCCCGGCGGGGAAATATCTGATAAATATTGGCGATAACATCAGCCAGAAAACCTTCAGGGTGATAAAGCATTAACTTCTGACTGCCAGGTAGGTAACAGACATTAAAGGTTTTCACAACCCGGGCCGGATAATTGACATTATTTGTCGCTGGCAGCGGCAATTTCTGAAGCCTGTATTTCCATATCAGAGCTATAGTCATCCGTCAGGCCGAGAATGTCGGCATTGATTGTGTTGTAACCTTCGGTTCCGACTAGCAATGTCCATGAAGGAGAACCGGCTTTCTGAGCCTCGAGTGAATGGAATCCTGTAGCTTTAACTGTCTGCAGCGGAATGCCAAAAAGCCTTGTATTTATCTCAGGACCTGAAAATATTTTCATATCTGAATTGTCGGTAACCTGCGGTGTAATGAAATCAATGCTTTCACTATGTATCAACGGATCTTCCGACCATTTTGACAGCATATAGTTCATGTTAGAAGTCATGACTCTATCCTGCCTTACGCCCGATATTACTTCGCAGGATACGGAACCATCAAAGCCACATGTGATAACGACCTCAGGAACAAATACCAGGCTGTCTATAATAATTGGCGAATGAACAAATTCAGCGGCCACAATCTCTCTTGAGCCACTGAATGCTCCATCTGAAGAAAGAGTGATCTCATCAATCTTATTCAGGGTAGTTGCAATTTTAATATCATATATGCGGTTTAGCCTGAAGTCTATAGTAATATCTATTTCAGGACTTATCCCTATTGCTCCGTTAAGAACAGCTCTTTTTGTACCGTCATTAAAGATTTCAAAATCTTCGAGAGTCACAGCCAGACCGTCAAAAGACTTGTCGGGTCCTTTAACCAGGACTCCTTCAACTTTTGATTTTAACGTGAAGTCTTTTTCAAGAAGCTTTCTGTTGAATCTGATTGTGCCTTCTTTAACAGCGTTTGAAAGAACCGCATCGGAGGTAATGATAATGATATCATTTCCGTTCTCCTGTATCCCGTTTATTTTCCGCAGTAATCCGTATGGCGTTTTTTCAGAAACGCCAACAACCAGTATGCTTCTGTCAGTTATATTTTCTATTTCACCTGCTCTGCCGCTAAAAATCATCCTCTCAGATGTAACTTCCTTAAGAAGGCCAAGTTCCACAGAACCAATGAAAATCACATTTCCAGAGTAAGTAATATTTCCAACTTCGGTTCCCCATCTGAATTCATCCCTTTCACAACCCTGGGCAAGCAAACACGATATAATCACAACACAGGCCGGAATGAAATATTTTGTTTTCATATTCCTTAATTATAGATAGTAAATCAGCGTCTGTTTAAAGTCTTTCAGTAGAATGTTTTGCGAATTTTTCTGGTAATATTCTTTTTCCTGATAGCAGAATGTATGTAACTGTATACAGATATAAGCGAAATCCCTCCGGCCAGATAGATATTCCTATCATACCCGGTGGTCTTGTCGTAATAATATTTAGCCATTTCCTCTGTTTCGGCTGTTTTTGAAAGGTTGTAATAACGATCCGCCTTTGCTTTAAAATGAAAAGACTCAAAGGCACTCAGGGCAAAGACCGGTATTGCAGCAAGCTGAACAATCTTATTGAATCGCCGTTTTTTGACCAGCACGTTGTCAAAAGGAAGGTTAAAATCAAGCTTGTGAGCCTGATAAACAGGATTGAAAATACTTATGCCCTCCTGTCCGGGCACAAACAGTGTTACAGAGACAATGGAGTCTTTCTGTCGAAGAAGCTTTAATATTTCATCATTTCCCTGAATTCTGGCTATCTCGGTTGAAGTAAGCTTCTGATCAGTTCTGATGCTTTTATTCGCCCCCGCTGAAAGGAGATATCCTGTCATTCTGACATCATTGATCTCAGCTGCAATATGCAGGGGAGTATAACCTGAATTCCCCCTGATGTTAATATCAGCGCCTTTGCTAACCAGGTTTTGAACCAAAGGAGTATTTCCTGATATTGCTGCAAGATGCACGGGACTTAATTCCAGCGTGTTTTTTACATTAAGGTCAGCTCCCTTGTCAATCAGAGAGTTCAACAACTCAATATCGTCCGATAAAACAGCCAGATGAACCGGGCTGTTACCGTAGCGATCGGTCGGCACCAATGGTTCAATACTTGTTTTCTGATCAGGCATTATATCGAATCCGGCAGAAGGATCAGGAACCTGGTGGTCTGAATATCCTTCTATGTTTGTAAAGGATGAATCTGATAAAGCTTCTGACTTATCATCAACTGAGAAGTCAGGAAGTATTTCCCTCAATGACAGAACACCATCATTATATGGGATAAGATTCCTGTAAGTTTCAGCAGTCAGGTCTTTGAATTGAAATGCCAGTGCAGGACTGATATCAGCAGTAAATGATTCAAATTCCGGTTCAACCCGGTCAATGGCGGCATTGCCATCTGCTTCGTCAGTGCTGTCATTACGTGTAATATCCTGTGTTAATTCATTTACGGCCAACAGTTCGAAACCTCCCATCTCGCCCTTAAGTGCAGGAGTTACCAATGAATCGGCCGTCTCTTCAGGAGCTGGTCCGGGAATTGATATTCTGCCGGTATCTATTTCGTTTTTTAAGGGTTTTTCCAGTCGGATAAAATCGGCAATTTGATTATTTGATATTTCACTGGCTGAATCTGCTGACAAAGCTCTCATTTTCATTTCAGCAGGTGTTGTGTCTGCAATCCCTGCGGAAGAAGTTTCCGCTAATGTTGTTGTTTTGCCTTCACGGAGTTTCATCAGACCTGTAATTCTATCTGTTGTCCCTGGAATTATTGTACTGCTCCTGAAAGCAAAATGGTTTTTTTTAACCTGTGTGGTATCACCTGGCTTTGAAGTATCAGCAGTTGCTATGTTTACAGGAGCAAGAGTCTGTCCCTGGACCCGCTCAGTAGTAACAGTTGTTGTTTGGGTTCTGTCATCAACAGGAGGCGTCTGAACTTGTTCCCTGTTGGTTGGTCCTGATGGTTCGGCTGTTGACCTGCCTATAGCAGCCTTAGCCTGGCTTTGAGTCCGTTCAGTGGATACAATTGCTGTTGTTGGCGTCCTGTCAGCAACAGGAGGTGTCTGAACAGGTTCCCTGCCGGTTGGTCTTGGTGGTTCGGCAGTTGTCCTGCCTGTAGCAGCCTGAGTCTGGCTTTGAGCCCGGCCAGTGTTCACAGCTGCTGTTGCTGGCGTCCTGTCAGCAACAGGAGGTGTCTGAACAGCTGTTCTCACGGAGGAAGGTATTGTCCTGGGTGATGCAGATCCCGCCCCCGGTCTTGTCCTGCTACTGGCAGCGACGGCACTGGTTGCCGGGGCTGAATAAACAAAAAACACCTTTTCAAACTTTTTTGTATCACTGCCTGAACTTGTTTTGTATTCAATGATAAGTCTGTATCTGCCCTC
>JAVEVC010000051.1:9743-20095 GCA_034005245.1 Bacteroidales bacterium | reverse complement strand
TCAGCTACTGTCTTTTCTTCTCCAGGCTGCATCATTTGTGCATTTACAGATATAGAAGTGGTGCCGGCTGAAAGATCTGAGCGACATCCAATGGCAATCCGCGGCTTGTTTTTTGCAAAATCCTCAGCTACCTGCTCGCCCGTTATATTAAGTACCCCGGGATCCCACATGATTGTCATTGAAGCACTTCGGTTATCAACTCCTTCAGGTTCGCGTATTTCAATTCTGACACTCTTGATACCGGAAATCTGTTCAGAAATATATTTCAGCCATGACAACCAGGCTTCTTCCTTAGCTTTATGATCAGTACTGACCCATGTTTCCACAGCAGCAAGCATGCCGATTTGTTCCTCGCTGTCTACCTTGTTATCACGACCAGGACCGTGATGAGGTGAACTGGCCTGCCATGCAGACAGCAGGATTTCCTTTTTCCCAAGCAGAAGCCCTGCGCTCTGGGGACCGCGGATAGCCTTGCCTCCACTGTAGGCAACGATAGTAGCTCCCTTTTGTAAATGGATATTCGGAATTGTCAGTATCTCGGCTGCAGCGTCGGCAATTACCGGTATATTCGAACGCCTGGCAATAGCCGTGACGTTTTCAATGGACAACGGTCCTTCATAATATCTTGAAGATCCGGTAAACAGAAAAATCATTGCAGTGCGGCTGTTTATGGCAGATGATAATTCCTCAGGTGTATCGACAGTTATTATCCTGGCTCCGGTATTTCTGATAGCATGATCATAAAATATCCGGGAATATCCCGGGATTATTACTTCCGTCTTTTCAAAACCGGTAAGATCAGGTATGCGGATAAGTTTTTCAGGATCACCTCCTGTGATACATGCGGCAGTCACATGTTTTAATCCGGCAGCGCATCCTGAAGATACCATTCCCCATTCAGCACCCGTTATTTCCCCGAGACGCCTGCCGACAGCCATAGCCAACTCATCAAGCTGAACATATGAAACTGCAGCAAATTCCATTGCCCTGCGCACTTCAGGCAATTCGGTTGAACCTCCAATCGCAGTAAATGTACCACGGCAGTTGATAACCGGTTCAACGCCTATCGACCTTAAAATATCGGGGCCAATACTAAGAGCACCGGCTTCTCCTGAACCTGGCAGCTGTGTATCGGTATTAAGCTTCCCTGCATAAAAGGGATCATTAATTATTGAATCTAACGAATAAAGCCCTCCTGCAACGGGAATAGCTGATAAATTTTTGATCATTGCCCTGCGTTTCATAAGTGAAATTTCATTAATTTGCTGTCAGTTATGTATTATAATAGTTTAATTATCCTTACTATATTGATATAAAGTCTTGTCATTTATTACGGACCAGGATTGACGGCTTAAATATAAGAATTACGCAGATAAATTGCAGACACACCAATGTACAAAACAGCCAGATTAGAAAAGCGGCTTACATGTTTCATAATCTGTAGGAAAATACTGAAGATTGCATTGACTATTGGCATCTTCATTTTCATGGCGGGAATTGATCTCTCCGGACAGGTTTACGGGTGTAACGATGCACCTGCCATAAACTATAATCCTGCAGCTACAACAAATGACGGGAGCTGCATATATGAAGATGTCATTGCTGATCCTGTCAATTCATTCGTTATGAGTGAAACTGTATCTGAGACATCCGGTCTTATTATCTGGGACGGGAAGATATGGACACACAACGACAGCGACGACAATAATTTATATGCGCTTGATTCGCTCGATGGAAGTATTATCGTGTCATACCTGTTGGAGGGTCTTCTAAACACCGACTGGGAGGAAATTTCCCAAGATGATAACTACGTCTACATTGGCGATACAGGAAACAACATGAATGGAAACCGGACAGATTTGAAAATCCTGAGGATTGGCAAGAATACCATATTGGCGGGCGATCCTATAGCTGATACAATTTTTTTTTCATATTACGGGCAGAGTGATTTCTCACCGTCAGGCGCGAACAATACTGACTTTGACTGCGAAGCATTCATAGTTTCATCAGATAGCATCTATCTTTTCACGAAACAATGGAAAGGCTTAAAAACGGCAATATATTCAATTCCAAAGACGCCGGGCAGTTATACTGCACGGTTCATTGAAGAATATGACATTCAGGGTATGATTACCGGAAGCGTTTTTCTTGAAGAAAAAAAACTGGTTGTGCTTTGCGGATATGATGATACATTACAGCCATTTTTCTGGCTGTTATATGACTTCTCCGGACCATTTTTCTTCAGCGGAAACAAGAGGAAGTTATTTATTTCGCTGCCGTTTCACCAGGTTGAGGGAATAACTACATCGGACGGATTAAAGTATTATGTATCGAATGAAGCTTATGTCATGGAACCTTTTATAGACATTCCCCCAAAGCTTCATATTTTTGATTTGAAACCATTTCTGGAAGATTACCTTGCATCATTGATTTCAGAGGTGCCTGTAACTGAACCGACTGATTTTTATAAAATTTACCCCGTACCCTCCGATCAATTCCTGACTGTAAAGAGCGATCCGGGAAGCCTGCCTTCTTCCTATGAAATTATCAACCAACTGGGACAGACTGTTTTAACAGGGATCTTCACAGAATCGGACACAGTTATCGATATTTCGCGATTATCGGAAGGCATTTATATACTGAATACGGGTAGAACCCGGAAGCAGTCTTTCAAGGTCATCAGAAGGTGAGGGATTAATTCCTGATCAGACCGGCCAGCCATTTCAGATAATCAGATGTTATACCTGATGATGAAGATTTTATGCTCTTTCTGATCGCTTTTATCACTTCCTTTTTCTTTTTTGGGGGATATCCCGGCGACGAAGCATTTGCTGCAATATCAAACAGAGCCTGTTTCGCTCCGTTTTGTGCTACAGGATCTTGGTCTGACATCAGGCCTGCAAGGGGTTGAATGATCTTAGCTCCAAGGCTGGCGGCAGCATTAATGCACTGACTCCTTGCCATGTCATTTCTTAAGTGTAATCCGCGGATTACATATTGTGGATCGGTATCTAAATCGATGATACATATGTTCCTGAATTTTGCGAACTGATTTTCCTTCTCAGCATGGTTCCCCTGAAGGCCGATATATCCGGTGAATGGCTTCCCTTCCATGGATTTTACCGTGTCGACGTCAGCTCTTGTTGTAATTTCGCCATTTATTGAAACAGTGATAAGGTTTCTTTCGCATGATATTTCCATTTTATACCACCTTCCTGTTGTTTCGTCGGGCCTGTTTGATACGGCCACATGCCCATACAGGGATCCCGTGCAGTGAAGGTCGTCACGCCAGGGTGTCCAGGGTGCAAGAAGCTGAACCTCAAATCCGGATTCTGGCACTGAAGGATCGCGTCTGATAAACACACCACTGTTACCCACTTCCGACAGGAGAAATTCAAGCCTGAGTATGAAATTTCCATACTGTTTGATTGTGTAGATATCGTTGCCCGATCCAAAGCTCCTTGTTACAAGTTCCCCGTTTATCACTTCAAAGCTACCCGGTTTATCGGGCCGCCAGCCAGAAAGATCCCGGCCATTGAACAAGGGTACGCAATCCCCGGAACTCCGGGCACTGGCCATAAAAGGCAGTAACAGTGTTGCTAGAATAAAAATTCTGATCTTTTTCATATTTTTCTCACAAGTGAAGTTCTTATTAATGAGGCAATGACCACGGATTCCTGTATTCTCGTTCAAGCAGGTAATCAGCAGCTTTGTCGCCAATAAACTGTTCCCTGACGGGATCCCACATGAGTTTTCTTTTCAGGCGGAAAGAGATTACTGCCAGATGCATCGGTATTGTCATATCACGTGCATATAACAGGTTGCTTTCGGGTTGTTTCCTCGATTTTACGGCATCTATGAAGTTCTGCTGATGTCCTGGAGAGCGGGGGAGGGTTTTCGGTATTTCAGGAATATCATTAAGGAATTCATTGCCTGTATGTATGGTACGCGTTTCATAATCGCAGGTCAGAGTTCCCTTGTCCCCTTCAAAATGTGCGCCGATATGCATTTTCTCAGAGCCCGGAACTTTTGGAGGCGTTGTTGTCCAGTAAACATCAAGATCCCTGAACTTAAAATCGGCTTCTATCCATTTTGGGGCATCTGCAATGCCATCGAAGGGTCTTTCTCCTCTTGTATCAACACTATACAATCCTTTCGGAGCTACAGACATGAACATTATATCAGCTATATGGCACCAGAAATCGGCAAAGACGCCTCCTGAATAATCAAGGAAGTAACGGTATGAACCATGACAGCGAACGGGGGTATATTCCTCCCATGGAGCAGGCCCAAGCCATAAATTCCAGTCCAGAGTGTCAGGGGGTTTCTGATTTGGAGGAAATCCAAGCCCGGGCGATCCGCCTGTTTTCCAAAGGCGAACCGTATGGATCTTTCCTAGTATGCCTGTCTGGATTATTTCAGCAACCCGGTGGAAATTTTCTCCGGCATGGATTTGTGTTCCAAGCTGGAATACGGATTTGTTTTTTACAAGGCTGGCAAGCATAGCCTGACCTTCTCTGATAGTATAAGATAAAGGTTTCTCCCCATAGACATCCTTCCCTGCGCTGAAGGCCATAGTTGCTATCAGTGCGTGCCAGTGGTCAGGTGTAGCACATGTGATGGCATCAATGTCTTTTTTATCAATTACATGACGGAAGTCGTGATAAATTTCTGCACGGGAGCCGGGATTGATTTCCTGAAGCTGCTTGCGAGCTTCCTCAACCCTTAATTTGTCAAGATCGCAAAGTGCCGCCACCTCGACACCAGGCAGTGCATTGAACCAGTTCATATGAGCTCTTCCCTGGCTTCCCAGGCCTATAACAGCTACCCTTACCCTGTCGCTTGGAGCAACTCCGGAAACAATACCCGGAATGAATTTCATACCGGCCATTCCCATAGCGGTTGTCTGTATGAATTTACGCCTGCTTACCCCCGGCATTTTTTTCATGAGTGGTTAATTAAAGTTATAATCCATGAAGATAGCAAAATTTGATTAAATCAAATTGAACAGCACATGGGGCATATGAGGAATTTTAGTTTCTCCGAGGTGTCACAGGGATCATTGTTTGCCTACTAATGGTGAATTCAATTACAACTTTCAGTAAAATGAGTTAATTTGGCGTCTTTATACAGATTCCCGAACTGAATTTATTTAAGTGTATGCGATTTGATAATATTTTAGAGACAATTGGAAATACCCCGCTGATAAAGATTGAAAATTTGAATCCTAACAGATCGGTTAAAATCAGCGCAAAGATTGAGGGTTTTAATCCGACAGGAAGCATCAAGGACAGGATTGCGCTGAAGATGATCCAGCAGGCTGAAGCAGAAGGGTGCCTTGATCATGAAAAGACAATCATTGAGCCCACCTCGGGAAATACAGGTATAGCCCTGGCAATGATAGGAGCTGTGAAAGGGTATAATGTTGAAATTGTTATGAGCAGTGCTGTTTCTGTTGAAAGAGTAAAAATGATAAGGGCTTTCGGAGCAAAAGTGACTCTGACTGATGCCGGATCAGGAACGGATGGTGCCATATTGAAGGCCAGGGAACTGATACAGTCAAATCCATCAATGTATTTCATGCCCGATCAGTTTTCAAACACCTATAACAAATTGGCGCATTATAAAACCACAGGCGAAGAGATATGGAAACAGGCAAATGGCAGGATTGATTATTTTGTGTCGGCAATAGGTACGTCAGGCACAATTATGGGAGTGGGGAGAGCACTTAAGGAAAACGACCCCCGGATCAGGATCGTTTGCGCTCACCCCGTAAGAGGTCATTATATCCAGGGATTGAAGAATATGGAAGAGGCCATAGTCCCGTCAATTTTCGATCCGTCGATGATCGATGAGACTATAATGGTGGAAACAGAGGAAGCCTACAGGATGTCCCGCCTTATTATACAGAAAGAGGGAATTTTTGTGGGCATGTCGAGCGGTGCGGCCATGTATGCAGCATATGAAATAGCCAGGAAAATTAAAAACGGTAACATTGTAGTCATATTTCCTGACAGGGGGGAAAAATACCTCAGTACTAACTTATTTAATGGATCTTAGCTTCCTCAGGGCTTTTTCAGATTCCTGTAGTTATATTAATTTCAGGTCGATAATTAATCTTAATAAAATTATTTCTTCGGAGAAGCCAATTATGGTATCATGTTTGAGGCATCTTTTAAAAGGCCATTACTATGAAAAAACTAATTTTTGTCCTCAGTTCCCTGCTGTTTTCTTATTTTCAGCTTTCGGGCCAGAATGATAAACCTGTTACTGTTTATGCCGGCACCCCTGTGTTAAAGTACTTCCCCCTGGAGGAAAGATATCGTTATCCAGACTTCAGGGACGGGCAGATTAAATATAAAAACGGTTCGGTAAGTAAAAGCAGGTTCAATTATAATTTTCTCAAAGGAGAAATTGATTTTATTCAGTTGAGCGATACACTTTCCCTTGTAACAAGGAAAGAAATGAGTTTTCTGACCATAGGTTCTGATACTTTCTACTTTGATAACGGTTATATTGAACAGATCTCAGGAGGCAGTTTTAAGGTTGGAGTAAAACAGTTCATCAAGCTGAAGGATGTCCTCAAAAAAGGTGCTTTCGGAACTACAAACAGGAATTCAGCTATCGAGTCATACAAACCTGTAACCCGGGGTATTTTCTATGACTGGGTCCCCAATGAAGACTGTGTGTTTCAAATGGAGCGGGAATATTATTTTTCAAAATCCGGAAGCGATTTTGTTCTGTTTACGCGAAAGAATACACTTGGAATGTTTTCCGGGCATGAAGACAAAATAAAGGATTATTTAAAATCAACCAAGGTGAATTTCAGTTCAGTAGATGATCTTAATCGACTGGCTGAATATCTACGCAGTCTGTAATAATAATAGATTCATCAGTTAGTTAACCGGGTCATGCAACAGGCAAGACTGACTCTTCCACCAGGCATTATTCATCAGACTTACCGGTCAGATATTATAATTACCAGACCATGATTCGGGACCTCACATAACAAGGGCTATCAGTATGCGCCATATTCAGTTGCTGCTTTTATCATCTCAAGTATCGTTTCTTCCGAAACATCAGTCTGCACTATATGAGCAGGGGCAAGAAGATATCCTCTGTCCCTTCCGAGAATACCGGTTATTCTCTCTATTTCCGAACGGATCTTTTCCAGATTGCCTGAAGGCAGCAATATTTGCTGGTCAATACCGCCAAAGAAGCTGATTCTTTCTCCATATCTCTCTTTAAGTTCTTCCGGATCAGATCCCGACACGTTCGGTTGTACAGGGTTATAGACATCCACGCCCATTTCAATGAAATCGTCAATTAAAGGAGCTACGGCACCATCAGAATGCATTATGATTATTATATCCGGATTTTCGAGGCGGAGTTTCTCTATCAGCCTTTTGTGACGGGGCTTGAATATGATCCGCCAGTCCTCAGGTGAGATTAAGGTAGAGGTTTGGCTTCCAAGGTCTTCGCCCAGCCATATCGCATCAACACCTGCCTTTACAAGTTGCAGTGCGAGTCCGGTACTCCATTCTTCAACCCTGTCGTTAAGCGTTTCAAGCCACGGCTCGTCGCAAAGCATGGCCATCATGTATTTTTCCATGCCGGTCAGATGCCATGCAAGCTCAAAGAGGGTTATCTCAACATCACCAATAATGAAATAGTCGTTTCCAAACCTGTCAATATCCCTTTTTGCCTTGTCAAATCTCCCGGGTGCATAAGCATTGGGGAATGAATAACTCTCGATATCCCCGATTTTTTCTGCATTCTCCAACGGACATTTTACAACCTCCACATAAAACGGGGTAGGCTTCATGAACATTCCAAACTCATTCATCGTTATTTCATCCCTTACATGCCGGGGAGTGTATCCATCAGGAACGGTCCCTCCAACCACCACCACATCGCTTCCGAGCTTTGTTCGGATCTCATTGGCTGATATCCTGTATGTAAGATCCTCGTAGTATGACACTGAATAATCCGGAACAATATTCAGCTTTCTCCCGAAATGTTCTGTCAGATCCCGGCATAGATCGAACTGTATGGGCACCCTGTCGGGATAGCCTTTTTCTTTCCGTAACGCCTTAAATACTCTGGTTTTTGAATTCATAGGGTACTTGTACATCATAGTTAAAATGAAGTTCCGTCCTGAAATGGTAAATAAAGTAAGTTCAGTATAAAGCTAGCCAGGTACATCGAGGATTAATTGAAATTTTCCAGCTAATAGTGTGATTATTCGCTAATGAGCAGGTAAGCAGGATAATAACCCTGCCAGCTTTTGTTACGATCATGAATAAATTACTGATAATTTTTATTTTTATGAGCTTAGTACATGATAAAAAACACCTACACATTGAATGTTAATATATTAAAGTGTTTATGTTAATAAATACACGTTCTGTTAATAGTATAAAACCACGATAATCAATACGATGTAATTGTAGGCCAATACAACTTACAACAATGAAAATCAAGGTTGAAAACAAAGTTACATTAATATCAAATAGGTTGAAAGAGTTCTTTGGAGACAAAATGAACTTAACCCGTTTTATGTTCTTTGGCTTTTTTATAGGTGCTTTATGCAAGGTGCAACATGTCTGCTTCGAAAAGCTGGCATATGGGTTTGATTACTACGATAAAACTGAGTTGTCGTTATAAAGAATACAGAGGTTTATATTGGAGTATTCACATGACTCGGAATTGGTATCAAGGTTTATATTTACTCTGCTACCCTATGAACCACCATATAGTCTGGTTTTGGACAGGAGAAACTGGATGTTTGTTACGAAAAACATAAACATCCTTACTCTTGGTTTGGTATATGAGGGAGTCGCTTTTCCGATGATTTTCCATATAATGCCAAAGTTCGGTAACTCCTGCATGCAAGAGAGGATAGACTTAATAGAACGCTTTGCCAGGCTCTTTGGGTCTGATAGTATTGAATGCCTCCTGGCCGACAGAAAGTTTGTTGGAGACAAATGCTGGCGTATCTTAACAAGTTAAACATAAAGTATCATATTCGTATACGTAAAACTTCTGGGTCGAGAAAGCTGTTAATGGAGAATGGGTAAAGGCTTAATGGTTGTTTAATATCCTCAGAGTCAATGAATGTGCCTTTTATCGCAAGATTGTTCGGGTTATTAGAGGACTCTGTTATCTCGCTGCGTCCAGGATTATCAACAAAAAAAATGTACTGGGGCTTCAGATCATATTATCGTTTAATATACCGGACAAAACACAGGAGCTTTGCGAAGAAAGATAGCAGATAGAGGCTGCTTTTAAGGCGCTGGAAACAAGTGGGTTTTATATTGAGGATACTCATCTGACTGACCTTGAAAGTGTAATTATGCTAGTGTCACTGGTTTTAATTGCTTTTACATGGGTGTATACGGCTGTAATGTATCTCGACTTTCTCAAGCCCATTAAAATCAAGAAACATGGGGAAAGGACTAAAAGCATGTCTAAATATGGTTTTAATTACATGGTCAACTTGCTTTTTAGCAACAATATAAAT
This sequence comes from Bacteroidales bacterium, assembly GCA_034005245.1. GTDB lineage: Bacteria > Bacteroidota > Bacteroidia > Bacteroidales > VadinHA17 > LD21. Next base: position 10,572 of record JAVEVC010000051.1, on the reverse strand, counting down.
AAATTTAACCAATGTTGTAAATTTCTGTCATGTACTTGGTATAAAGCATTAACTATTATTGAAAAGTACAGTATCTTGATATCCTGAAAATGTATAGCGCCATGAAATTTATTAATAGGACCTTTATAATAATACCTGAATCACTTGTATTAGGTATTTTATTTTTGTTGATGGCATGTTCCGGCAATAACAAACCCGGCACCAGATCAACCCTTCTGATAGGAATAGCCGAAGTGAATTACACCCCTGAAGCAGGGCTCGATCTTGTAGGAAACTACCGTGGAGATGATTATGCTTCGAGAGGAGTGCACGATTCGCTTTATGCAAAAGCCCTGGTGGCATCCGACGGGAAAGGCCTGAAAACGGCTATTATTTCAATAGATATTTGCAACCTCCCCTGGGAATCGTGCGATTATATACGAAACCATATTGCGTCTCTGACCGATATTGAAGCTGAAAATATTATGGTCATGGCCACGCATACCCACAGCGGGCCTCCATCGGGCTTAGATGCCCCTAAAGCGAAGGAATATCTTGCCAGGGCTGCTGAGGCTGTTATTCAGGCCAATGCTGATTTAAAGCCCACAGTAGTGTCCGTCGGCAGGAGCACTGAAACCAGAATCTCTCATAACAGGAGACTCAGATGCATAGACGGGACCACTCATATGTGCTGGGAAAAGCTTGAACCCGGATATGTTGTGGAACCATGGGGTTCAATTGATCCCGAGGTAATAGTGCTCTCATTAGAGCAGGAGGGTAGGGAGAAGGGCGTTATGGTGAATTTCGGGTGCCATGCCACAACACTCACAGGAAGTAACTGGCTCTATTC
>JAVEVC010000051.1:0-9643 GCA_034005245.1 Bacteroidales bacterium | reverse complement strand
GGAACGTCGATTGCCAGCTTGACCGGTCCGGTGATCGTTTTTCCATCGTCGCCTTCCCATCGTCCCTCAGGAAAAATAATTTCCCTTGATACAGCTCCCTTCTTTACAACAGGTGCTGCCATTATTTCGCTGCCCAGCATGAACTGATCCCTGATATATTCATACCCCTTTCCGGGGAATTCATATTCCAGGCTTCGCACCATTGGTTCCCCTGAAACTGCACACTCCCTGGCCAGCAGAAAGATTTCACTGCCCATATGATAATGTAGTTCCGCCATTCTTTTACATATAGCAAGGTAAGCAGGGCTTAAAACTCTCCACGGTGCAACTGAAAACTGCATCATACCCATAAGTGCATGAACCTGGGAAGATCTGACAATAAGTTCTTCATCAAGTACCGAAGTGTCCTGGAAGGAGAGCCATTCTCCTCCTCCAATAAGATCAGGACACCCAAACTGGTGGCCGATAAGACCCAATCCGATCATATCCGGGATCAGAGCCTCCAGATCCTGCCAGGTGTGACGTTTATCTCTCAACCTCTGACCGAGAGGCTTGCCAGCCATTTTCCAGCAGGCACGGAATTCATTGAGCGGATAATCAAGACCTGTTCTTGCAAATGCTTCGCAGTGGTCATTTGGCCCATAATCTCCATATGAATATGTATCGGTATAATATTCCGGATCTCCCGCGTCAAGTTTAAATCCGTCAACACCATATTCATTTACCAGATGATTCATCTGGTTCTTAAACCATCTTTCCCCTTCGGGATTTGACAGATCGATTATTGCACTGGCGCCATTCCACCAATCAACTATGGCCGGTCTGGTCTTTTCCCTGTCCCTGAATACCAGAAGTTTTTTATCAGCCAGGTCCCTGTAAACCGGCGAATCGGAACTCACAAAAGGACAAATCCATAACATTACTTTAAAACCCATATCATGAAGCTTTCGGATCATCCCCTTCGGATCTGAAAATTTCTCACAGTCAAATTCCCATTTTCCATAGCGATCCTGCCAGTTATCATCAATCATTATCACTCCTTTTGGAAAGCCGTTCTTCACTATATCTTCAGCATATCTGAGGATATCCTTTTCATTCTGATCATATTGAAGTTCTATCCAGGTATTATACTGCGGATTTGTAAACAAAATGCTGTCAGGCGTCTTGCCAGAAGGAGGGAAAAATCGTTTGCTGCAAAAGAGAAATGCTTCCTTTAGAGTATTGCCAGCCTGGCCTGTGAGCACTTCTCCATCATCATATGCACTCACTTTTATTTTGCCTGAACTCATCTCAAATCTTAACGGATTCTCGCTCCAGATATACCTGCCTTTATTTGAGATGAACAATGGCGCAGCCTGGTTACCCTTGCAGTCAGCATACTGATCATAAACAAAACCTTTTTCATCAAGTGGTGAATTTCTGCCATCAACCACTGCTCCGCCCCACCACTTTTCATTCCCGGGAAGCATTAATACTGATTCCTTTTCAGAAGCTTTTTGCTGACGGCAGCCTGTTGTAATACCGGCTGAAGCTATTATGGCATACAATGCCCAAAAAACCATGTTTTTCCCCATGTTTTGTAATAAAGATGGCAGGTTTAATAAATTGAGATATCGGAATAAGCTGAAAATTATGATTATTGTTTTATGTTTCCAAGAAATTCAGCCATTTTTAAAAAGTCCTCACGGGAATTGAAATTTGTCTTGTTTGATTTGATGAAACGTTTTATCTCATCAGCTTTTTCAGGAAACCTTTGCAGTACATTTTTTTTCCTGAATAATATAAACCCGCCTGACGGGTCGCCCAGGTAAAATTCGGTGGTCTTCCTGAAAACCATATCCTTGTTGGCATTGAGTTTGTAAAAATTGCCGTCAGCGGGCAAGGAATTATATGAGGTTGATGCTCCGCCGGAAGTTGAGGTACCGTAGGAATCAGTGCTCTTTACCTCTGTCAGATTGAAATACTGTTTCTCGCCTGACATTACAATACCGCCGGTTAACAGTCTTATATATCCTCTGTCATAAAAGAAAGTGTCCTGGGCTATGGAAACATATTTAATGTCTTTCTTGTTAAGTATTGACAGAGTATCCTTTGACTGAATAAATTCAACTTCTCCTGGCAGAAAGTTATAATTAAGGAGCCTCTCGGAATAAATGCCGTTATTGAATACTACTCTCCCGGTAGTAAATTCCGGATAAAGATATCTTACACCAAAGGGGAAATTGTCGATGATGCGGCTTCCCGCTCTTACAGTTATAACATCGTTATTTTGTGCATTCAGACAGTTAAAATGGATCAGAACTGCAATTGCCAACACCGGGATCTTCTTCATCATGTATTATTTTATTTTCTGGCTAACAAATGATGTTGTACACTCTCATACTAAAATAGCCAAAACTATCATTTTATGAAAAGAGATTTATACTCCTGCATTTAAAATCAAATGATAATCACAAATTTATTATAACTTTCCGTGTGATTCTATTATCATCAGCTTCTTTTTAAAAAGGGATTGATAATTATTTGTTAACTCTTTAAACTGGTACAACATGAAAACTTCCAGAAGAAATTTTATTGTAAGATCGGTTATGGCAACAGCAGGATTATCAGCTGTTACGGAAACATTTTCAAAGGACATGGAGCCACACACCGGATCAATTTCCGGTTCCGCAGGTAATATTCCGGATAATTCGGATCCTTTCACAATAAGTATTTTCTCCAAGCATTTGCAATGGCTTGATTGGAATGAGATGGCAAAAACTGCTGCCGAAATGGGTTTCGACGGGGTGGACCTTACAGTTAGACCCGGGGGCCATGTATTGCCAGAAAAAGTTGAGACGGACCTTCCTAAGGCTATGGAAGCTGTGAAAAAAGCCGGAATGAATATATACATGATCACAACTTCTATAACAAATGCCGGCGATCCTTTAACCTGCAAGATCCTCAGTACTGCATCATCCCTTGGAATACGTCATTACAGAACCGGATACGGTCACTATGACGATTCATTGAGCATCAGGGAGAACATCTCGATCATGAAGGAAAGACTTTCAGGGCTTGCTGAGATTAATGAAAAATATTCAATAACAGGGGAGTACCAGAATCATTCAGGTATTTCTGGCGCCGGAAACTACTTTGGAGGCCCTCTCTGGGATCTGGCGTGGGTTTTAAATGAAATTGGTTCAGAATGGATTGGATCACAGTATGATATCTATCATGCTATGATTGAGGGAGGGTATTCCTGGCCTGTTGACCTTAAGTTGATGGCTCCGTTCATAAAGTCGCTCGATATAAAAGACTTTGTCTGGAGCAAAAATCAGGGGAAATGGTCTTCAGATACAGTTCCTCTGGGCGAAGGTATGGTTGACTTCGGGAAGTATCTGGGTTTGATAAAGCAGTTTAATATCCGCTGTCCCGTATCCATTCATTATGAATACCCCCTTGGGGGTGCTGAACATGGGGATAGAACATTGACCATGAAAAGAGACGATGTTATTTCAGCTATGCTAAAGGATCTGGTCACACTGAAAAATCATCTTAAAGAGGCGAAACTGGTATGAATTCCGGCCTCTATTAACTCGCCAAGCCTTATCCTGCACAAATCCCACTGTGCTGGATCATATTCCCATATATCAATATTACCGATTGCCCTGGGGCCAAAAGGCTGCCTGATGATGCTGTTCACTATTGAGTCGGTCCTGATGAAGCTGTTGTCAACTTTAGCCAGAAGCCTCATATATTCATATTCCTGAACGCCATCTCTCATGTTCTTGAGTCTTATCGACGGGCAGGGCTTGTTAACGTTGGGAACAACTCCCGGACTATAAACCAGCAACGCATTACCGTTCAACTTTTTGAAGGTGAATTCCGCATCCTGCTCCGACACAGCCTTGGACGCGTCCTTCCATGTTTCCGGATCATACCATCCGTTTATCCATCCAGCTCCCACGCCCCAGCTAAGCCATGAGAAAGTTCTGTATTTCCAGCAGCTCCAGCTTATTGCCCGGTCATTTACAAGCGGGAGGTCAATGAAAGTCGAGCTTCCAACCCAGCTGTTCACCTTGCTTTCATACAGCATAGGTCCGTAAAGCCATACCCTGATACCCATATCCTGGTACTTTCTGACTGTTTCATAATCATATTCTATTGTATGGGAAGCCCATGAGCTTATTGAGTTCTTTACAATCTGAAGTGCTTCCTCAGTGTAACCTCCGTCGATCCTGTACAGGGCTTCCGGATAGTATTTGTGAAACATGTCGCCATAGTACACCATGCGGTCCCATGCCTCAGGAAAATATGATTCATCAAGTCCGTTGAGATATACTGTAATATCTGTTTTATCCGGATCAATCAATGTTTTAAAATGTTCACGGACTTTTTTTATACATTCAATATAAATGGCTGCATTTCCGGGATCTCTTTCATTGCCGGGAAGTCCAATATCAGGCCAGCCTCCAGTACCATGCTTTCCGTATACGTCAAAAGGCAGCACGAATGTCTCTATCGGCTCGCCGTAACCAGGTCCGTACTCGTACCCATATTCCCTTGTAAAAGCCTTTCCCGAGAAATATTTATTCATCCTGTTGTCGAAAGATCTCCAGTCGAGTGTTATCCTGCCGTTATCCTGGATCTCAAGCCCGGGCTCATAGGTAGGATCGAGCAGGGCAATCCGGTTGCGTTTGAACAGCTGATACAGGCTCAGTTCCTGTTCTTCAGGCATGGTCTTTAAGAAACCTTCATGCTGAAGGCTCGCCTTCAGCAGGTTTTCATTCGGGATCTCAAAATCCCATATCCTTAGTTCAACCGGTATCCCCACAGTTTTTTCTCCTATTGATACTGATATTGAGGTTGTCCATGTCCCGGGTCCGGCTTCTCCGGCGTCAACCGGAATATACTGGTCGACCCATACGATAAGCGATCTTTGATTTTCAATCCGGTTATTGAAATCAGGCAGCCATAGCGGATAAATCCAGCGCCATCGCACCAATGCTGAATCATCCTGTATGCAGCTGAAAGGTATCAGTGCATCAGGATACCATCCGGGACCAAGTGATGAGCCTGAATATCCGGTGCTGGGTTCATTTACTTTAACCGCCCATTCGAGGAAAAACTCGGGCTTGACCGGAATGCCTGCACCATCCCTTCTGAAAGGAGGCATTTCTACTCTTATGTTCTTCAATGTGCCCGGAATATTCCTGGTGACAACGAGCTGGAAGGAAACATATTCTCCTCTTGCCCCGTGGAGAAAGACCTTTTCCCCGTCGAATATTTGATTTTCTTTCAGCATGTTGGTATAATTCCCGGTGCTGGCTTTCAGCACAACAAACCGGTCGTCTATGATTTCATTGCTTGACGGATCAAGTCTTACTGAGGGAGGAAGCACCGAAATAACCCAATCAGATTCTGCGTTTCCGGTATTTGTGGTCTTGCAGCTGTGAAAGGTTATTGCTATGCTTAGTACAAAAAGGATCTTCTTCATTTTCATCATTTTATTTTTGGTAATATTCCAGAACGTTCATTGCAAATCTGGCCGAAACAGTACCGGGTCCTCCGCTCATTTCTATTCCTACACCTATGGCCTCGAGAATTTCCCCGCCGGTTGCTCCATCATCAAGTGCCTGTTTGATATGCCATTCCATACACGACTCGCAGTTTATTACTACTGAAATCCCTACTGCAATCAGTTATTTATTCTTTTTAGTCATTGCCCCGTCTATGAATGTCAGCTTTTCCATTTCAGAAAATGAGCGGAATACATTGGATTCTTTACTGAAGAATGAGTTTGCTGTCTTTCTCAACCTGGCTATCTGTTCAATTTTTTGCTTATCATAACTATCCATTACAAATCTGTTTATGTTTATTAATAAGTTATTATTTCTGTACCCATGAAGGCCATGAGAACATGGTGGCGTAGTTTGATTCGTTGTATAAAGGCTGTCGTACTGGGTTGTAAATCCGGCTTCCCGTAAAAGGCTCATCCTGAGTATAAATGTAAATTGACTCAAGGTCCCATACAATCAGCTCATCCCTGGGATCCCCGGTTATATCGTGTGCCATCCATGCCAGGTCGGGATGGCCGTCGTCAGGAAACATTACAACCCTTCTTCCCCATCCGTCAATGAGGCCTCCCTCTGAAATATTAGGTGAAAGGAAAATCAATTCAGTTCCGTCTCCCTTCCAGTTGACCGGTTGTACTGGAGAGCCTGCGTGGATAAGCTCGAAGTTGATGATCTCATTACCCGAACAGTCAAAAAGAGTAATTAGTCCGGGCTCTCCCCAGAAGTTGATATTGCATAATTCCAGGCCCTGAATGTCGGGACGAAACTGCCCTATGCTTGGAGTCTGGGCATGACCAACCCTGTGATGTCTGATTATCTTTCCATTATCATCCAGTAAAAGAACTCCGTCGTCACTACCTCCAATGAATACCCTTTCAGGACCACCTGACAGGGTGAAATCCCTCACGCAGATTCCATCAGCATGTTCTCCCATAAGACTATCCAGCGACCATAGCAGATTTCCTTCAGGATCAAACTTCGAGTATCCTATATACACTTCTTCCCTGCCGTCTCTGTTGCTGTCGTGGAAAAAGGGAAAATGTCCCAGATTGGCTGAGGCTGTCCATAAAAGCTTGAAATCATGGGTATAGGCCCACAGTCGTGTATGCCTGTCCTTAATTATAACATCCATGGGATTCCCTGTACCGCGAAGATCAGCAAATGATATGCAGTCAACGTTAAGGTATGGAAGAAGATCCCTGCGGTAGTAATGCTGGTATTCCTTCCAGGAAGTTTCTCCGGGGAGAATAGCAGATGATGGAACAGGATGACGGGCTTTTTCTTCTCCCGTACAGCCGTCAAGAATTTTGATCCATTGTCCCTGTGCCATTACCACCTCGGTTTTTCCATCCCCGTCAAGGTCATGTATCTGAGCAGCAACATCATAAGAAACCCAGGCGTGCTCGGGATCAGGCTTGCCCGACTGCCACAATATACGGCCATCTTGATCAAGCGCTGTAATGCAGGTTATCTGGTTATAGTTGCTGTCGAAGAACGGCATATTCTGTATAAGGAGAAAATCCGTTCTTCCATCGTTGTCGAGGTCTCCTAACCTCATGGCACGTGCAGCTCCAAAGCCTTTGACGGATATTTTCTTCCAGAGAAGGGGCTTTGGATATTCTGATTTCAATCTTATTATTTCTGATTCCCGGGCAGATTTTTCAGCCAGAAATATCTCTGTTGCTTTTTTTGACGCGGAAACACAAACCTCATGAAAGGCAACCGGTGATGTAGCAAAAAGCCCTGCCTTACCCCCTGAATAACGATCATCGGTAACATTGAAGATTTGATTATCATCGATGAAGCAGCTGATATTTGTCCCTGATGTTTTAACGCATAGGGTGTAAGACCTGAGGGGATCGGTAGGATAAGAAGTACTGGCCAGTTCGTGCCACCCGTCTTCCCTGAAACCTTTTTCTCCGTCGCGGTAACGAAGTGTTATTTTTTCTTCCTTGTCAAAACCGAAGAGATAGTAATGCCGCCCATCCCTGTACCTGAAAATGATCCCGTTGAGGTCGCTTCGGTCAACCGGAGTGATCTTAACATTCAGGGTGTAGTCCTTCCACAGTATGTCACCGTAACAAAGTATCGGGTAAGTAAAACCATTTGTCCACACTTTTGCATTATGGCCCAGATAATGAAGCGATGACTTCCCGTCGGATTCAAGAACTTTCCATTCTTCCGGTCCACGGTTATTGACAATTTCCCAACCGTCAGTAAAATGCCTGGGAACATAGTGGTACTCAGGAAATCCTCTCTTAGCAAAATCACCGAACCTTCCGGGCTTAACCTTTGAGAAATCGCAGTATGCAAGCACTGATTCCTCCTGGCCAGCCAGACTGGGACTGGCAAGGATCATCAGCGCAAATAACAAATGATAACAGGTATTCATATCAGCTGGTTTTCAAATTCCAAAAATCCACGAAGGCACTTCCATCCGCGCACCCATAGAGGGATCTACGATCTGGTTTATTCTCAGGTTTCCTGCCAGCCCGACTAATAACCGGGCTTCATGCCCGGTAATTCCCGACCTCTTTTGCAGCAATGCTATCATATCTTCGGTTGCCTGCCAGGCGGCATCTTCAAGATGCCTGGCAGCTCCTATGGTTGATAATGATTCAGGTCTTATGATCACAGGTCGTTCGGAAAGAGATTCCGGCAGTTTCCGGAAACGAACTATTGCTTCGGCATCTGTTTCAATACCCTGGCCTGTTATCTCGCCATCTCCCTGGAGTGCATGCGAATCGCCCATTCCTGCAAGTGCTCCTTTTACACGAGCCTTGAAGACAACAGTGCTTCCGGCGCGGATCTCCCTGCAATCAATGTTCCCCCCTGTTTCACCCGGCTCCCGGGTATCGACAGTGCCCTCCTCCGGAGCTATTCCAATACCTCCTATCATTGGATCAACAGGTAGCCTTAGCGACGGTGAAAATTCAGCAAATCCGTTTCTGATTTCAAAGATCCTGCCGCTGCAATAACCCCATTCACCTGGTTCTACATGGAAAATATCAATGGCCAGCGAATCACCCGGTTCTATGCCATCTATAAAGATCGGTCCGGTCATTGGATTGATCACGCTGTCAGGCAGGGGATTCATAAACTGACCGTCGCGGGTAACCAGGCCCGGCATGCCGTGAGACATCTCAATAAGGACCGTTTCATCAATCGAAATATGATAAGCTGGTTCCATATTTGGCCGCCATTCGGTAAACCAGCTTTCAGCAGAAAGCCGCCGCAATCCTTTTGACTGACCCTGATGAAGAAGATCATTAGTATAACCAGCTGCAACAGCAGGAGTAAACATTATTGTACTCAGGAATTTGCTTCGATTCATAACCTTTTTTTTATTGGCATTTAACGAAAAAATTCAATGTCTGGCAGATGTAATTAAATGTAGATCACATTTCCGGAAGAGCATTTGCTTTATATGCAATTTAAGTGAAATCATACAATAATCCGAGATAAATAAATCCAAACAATTTTGTATTTTTATTATCCTTTCAGAAAACAATAGTTCATTCGTTTTTCAGGATATTTAATATAAAACCTTTGCTCTGAGATATGAAAAAACTAGCTTTAATATTTTTCCTGTTAGGCAGCCATATTGTATCAGGACAATCATGTTCTGACATAAAGACTGTCAGGGACGGATTTAATAATGTCAATACTTACACCTCACCTGTTCTGGCAGGTGACGCACAGGTTGAAGATGATAAAACTACCTTTAAGGTATTTGCCGAAAAGCAGACACTGGAATTCGAGCCGGAATACTCATTGATGTTCTCGCTGACGAGTCCGGTCCTCGATTTTGCGGGTCATGGTATCATCATTTTGCTTGAAGACGGATCAAAGATTGTCAGGCCTCAATCAAAATTACTGTTTGAAGGAGGTTCAGAGGAAACCATCTGCAAATATTCAATTAAAATGGTGATAGAGAAGGAAGAACTGGACCTGATGTTAAAAAACGGCATCACAAATCTCAAATTTTTTGCTTTTGACTCTGAACAGCCGGTCTTATTCAATATAGGTGGTCAGCCTGACAACCTGAGCAGAAAGCTATTGTTCTATCTTAACTGCCTTCGGAA
>JAVEVC010000108.1:0-4181 GCA_034005245.1 Bacteroidales bacterium | reverse complement strand
ATATCTGCAGGATCGGCCATTACCGTATCTCTGGTATTTACTTCGAGCCCTACATTTACTTCCATCTGAATGGCGTATGGCTGGACTGTCACCATGGCTCCCCTGGCAATTCTTTCAAGGTCTATCTCTTCGATCTTTTCTTCCTTTCTTTCAAGCCTTATCTTGGTAAAGTCGAGAAGGTCCATTATAAGGTTTCTCATTCCCTGGATGCGCTGCAAAGACCTTTCAATGGGTGTCGCATAGTCGTCAATCAGCTCTCCTGCCTGCTTCTCCTGCATCATCCTCAGGTAACCCTCTATTGCGTTAAGGGGAGCTTTAAGTTCGTGTGAAAGGACAGAGAGGAACTGGTAACGGATCTTTTTCCCCTCCTGGTTCATCCGGTGTGTAATCCTTTTCAGGTATTGCTGCTTTGTTATATTCTCGATGCTCGACTTAAGCTCCTGGGGAGTAAATGGTTTCGGTATGAAATCATTGGCTCCGTCGCGCGTGGCCCTTATTGCCACATCAATTGAAGCGTACGAAGTAATCATTGCTACAATGATGTCATACTTCCTGTTCCTTATATATTCAAGTACATCTACTCCCTGTATCCCCGGAAGTTTATTATCAAGGAGCAGTATATCAGGCAAATCGCTGTCGAGCATAACAATTCCTTCCTCACCCGTTGAAGCTTCCTTTACTTCAAAGGAATAGTCCTCATCCATAAAAGGATAAGTTACCTTGAAATTGTTAAGAATCCTGGCTACCCCGGACCTTATTCCGGGCTCATCATCAATTACAAGTACTTTCAGTACAGCCATTTCAAAGCTTTAATAGTTTCATAATCTCCTGATCGAGCTGTTCAGCCCTGATCCCCTTCTCGAGGTATTTATCGGCCCTTATCCATAATCTTTCCTGCTCTGAGTCAAGGCTGAAAGAGATTCCTGTCTCGTGGGCTACGGCAGTTGCAAGAATAACCGGGACATCAGGGTATTTCCTTTTAAGTTTGTAACAGAGTATAAACCCGCTATCGTCATTTTCCATCATAAGGTCGAAAATTGCAATATCCGGTTTGAACTTTGAAATAACCGATTCAGCCTCAACCTGACTTTCCACCGCCACTGTCTGGTAACCTGCCTTTTCAAGATTGAATACAGTCTGAAAAAGATAATCAGGATCATCATCTGCAATCAGAACAGTAATATCAGTTTTATTCATTTTATTTTTTATTCAAAATTATTAAATCCACTCTTCAAATCCCATATTAATTGGTCTCTTACGGCCTTTTAATACTTTTCCATCGGTGTTTCTCTTTTTCATTGGCTCCCCTATCATTCCTTACCTCTGGGAAGTACAATTCTGAAACTGGTTCCTGTCGGTCCATCTGACTGGTTAATGTTGGAGTCGACACTTATCTGACCCTTATGCATTTTAACAATACCGTATGCCGTGGCCAGTCCGAGGCCGGTGCCCTGACCGATACCCTTTGTTGTAAAGAAAGGTTCGAAGATCTTAACCCTGTCCTCTTCCCTGATGCCTGTACCGGTATCCTTTACCGTTATTGACACCTCTCCCAGTGTATCTTCAAGAAGCATTGTAACTGAGCCGCCTCCGGGCATGGCATCAACAGCATTTTTAATAAGGTTTGTAAGCACCTGCATCATCTGTTCAGGGTCGATCATTGCCTCAGGATTGGTCATCTGATCATCGACCCCTATAGTTACACCGGCTGGCAGGACAACACTCTCCATACTGTGCAAGGCAAACTCCCTTACATTAACCAGCTGGTAATTAACCTGGTTCTTGCGGGCAAAATTAAGGAGTCCGGCAACAATTTTCTTGCATCGTCCTGCCTGGTCAACAATAAGCTTGAGATCTTCCCTGACAGGATCTTCGTTGTTACATTCCTCAAGCAGGATGTTGCTGTACATGATAACCACTCCAAGGGGATTATTAAGTTCATGCGCAATACCTGCGGAGAGCTGTCCCATATGGGCAAGCTTCTCAGATTGTTTAAGAGCCTGTTTCATCGAGACAAGCTTTTCGTTTGTCAGGGCCAGGTCGTTAACCGAATTATGCAGCTTCTCGATGGTATAAGGAAGACACATTTCAACTTCAGCCAGACCCTTTCTGATAGCGATAGCATGTTCAACACAACTTTCATATCCACATGCCCCGCAATCGAGGTGGTCTTTTTTTGTGGTTTTTCCCATCGACACAAGTACCTCATTTATCTCCTTCTCATCGGGCTGGTCCATGCGCCGGTCCTCTGACCTGTGCCTGACCGAGAGATCGAGGTCAATAAATTCGTCAAAATCGGACTGCCATCTGTCCTTGTTAAAATTCCTCATCTTATCGTTGGCATACGAACTTACCAGGGCTCTCCTTGTATACTGTTTCCCCGATTTGGTAAGTCCGGGACCCATAATACAACCTTCACAGCAAAGTAACTCCATATGCTGGTTACTTATCAGTCCCGACTCAAATTCCTTAAGTGCACCCTGAAAATCCGTTCTGCCTTCAGCAGCAATGATGTTTCCTGTTATGGTATCATCGTTTATATTGGCAGTCTGAAGCAAGCCTCTGGTTACCGGGAAAATAGCCCCTCTGCCTCCCAGTGGAGGGTCAAAGCCTGAAGGACTGGTGTTTTGGCCAGTAATATTAAGTTTATTAAAAAGCTCACGAAGTTCTATAAAGGTAATTGTCTCATCAGTCTCTTTACTCTCCGCCTTTTTTGCAACACAGGGCCCGATAAAAACAACCTTTACGTCTTTTCCATATTTCTGACGCACAACCCGGCATTCCGCAACCATTGGTGATACAACAGGAGCAAGACGGCTAACGAGGTCGGGATGGTAGTATTTTATATAATTGACTATTGAGGGACAGTCGGAGGTGATGTAATATTCCTTGCTTTGTTCAACAAGTTTCTTGAATCGGTCTGCAACCAGGTCGGCTCCGAATGCAACTTCAGTGACATATTTGAAACCCAGGGCCCTGATCATTCCGACAAGTATTTTGTGATCCCTGATCTCATGAAACTCAGCCGGAAAACTGGGTGCTACAATTGCAGCCACTTCCTTCTCCGTTTCAATGAGTTTCATTACCCTGTCGGTAGTATTTAAAAAGACCTTTGCCCCCTGGCTACACACTTTTGTACAGTTCCCGCAGGCTATACATCTGTCGTCAATCACCTCTGCCTGTCCGCCAACAATACGGATAGCTCTTGCAGGGCACTCCCTGACACAGGTGTAACATGTACGGCATAGTTCTTTTATAGTATAAACCAGCATCTCTCAGTTCTTCAGGAGTTCAAAGCAAAACACTTTTTTTCTCGTAATGGGTAAAAAAGATCTTCCTGTCTGTGATCTCATTATGTTCCTTAAGCAGTTTCTCGTACAGGTTTATTATGACAGGAGATCTGGCAGGCAGATTTATAGCTTCTGATTCGTCGGCCTGGTAAAGAAGCCTTGCTCTGTTTCGTATATCCTCCTTAGCGTTGCCAAAAGGCATCCCGGCTCCATGGACACAACCACCATTACAGGTCATGACTTCCACCAGATCGTATCTGCTGCCTGCATTAACAGCCTGCCAGAGTTTTTCAAGAGCTGCAAGGCCATCCACAATGGCCACTTTCAGTTCACGATCGCCTATGGTAAAGATGTTTTCTCTGAACGACCCTCCTGACCTGAACTTTCTGAACAGCGCCTTGCCGGCATTCTTGCCTGTAAACCTGAAGCAATAAGAACGGACAACGGCTTCAGCCAGTCCGCCCGACACCTCGGCCAGCACGGCTGAAGAGCTTCTTCCTGAAAGAGGTTCATCGGCAGGTTCCTTTTCTATGTTTGAAATATCAATTCCATTAAGCCTTATAAGACGGGCAAGCTCCCGGACCGTCATGACTGAATCAACATCGCTTATACCCTTTCTCATCATCCCGTCCCTCCGGGCTTCGAATTTCATTGCTGTACAAGGGGATACAGATACTGAGAATATCTGTTCGGGCTGAAGCTGAAGCTGATCGGCTATCAGGGTCTTTATCAGTATCCCTGTGATCTGCTGAGGTGACTTAACTGTAGAAAGCTGGGGAATCATTCCGGGAATAAACTGCTCCACATATTTAACCCAGGCCGGACAGGCAGTGATGTAAAGGGGATGGTCCACCCCCTTTTCAATATTCTCATGCAGCTGGGCAGTGACTT
>JAVEVC010000050.1:0-21470 GCA_034005245.1 Bacteroidales bacterium | reverse complement strand
TGGAAAATGACATAGCCCTTAACCTGTCTGCTTTGGGAATCAGGATCATAGCCCCTATCCCCGGCCGAGGAACTGTCGGCATTGAGGTGCCTAACAAGAAACCTGAGATCGTTTCAATGAAATCTCTGATAAGCTCCAAGGCATTTCAGGAAGCAAAATATGACCTGGCGCTGGCGCTCGGACGAACAATAACCAATGAACCATATATAGTTGATCTGACCAAAATGCCTCACCTTCTGGTTGCCGGAGCTACCGGCCAGGGCAAGTCAGTAGGCATCAATGCCATCATAACTTCAATTCTATACAAAAAGCACCCTTCGGAAGTCAAATTCGTGCTGATTGATCCTAAAAGAGTTGAACTGCCGCTATATGCCAAGATAGAACGCCATTTCCTTGCGAAACTGCCGGGAGAGGAAGATGCCATAATAACTGATACCCAAAAGGTAATAAACACTCTCAACTCACTTTGCATAGAGATGGACAACAGGCTTGAATTCCTCAAAGGTGCCCAGTGCCGGAATATTAAAGAATACAATGAGAAGTTCATAGCCCGAAGGCTTAACCCGGAAAAAGGCCACCGCTATTTCCCATACATAGTTCTTATAATTGACGAATTTGCCGATCTCATAATGACTGCCGGCAGAGAGATAGAGCCGCCAATAGGAAGGCTTGCCCAGCTCGCAAGAGCAACAGGAATACACCTTATTATCTCGACTCAGAGGCCGACAACAAACATCATCACAGGTTTTATCAAGGCAAACTTCCCTACGAGGATAGCTTTCAGGGTCTTTTCATCAATTGATTCCCGGACAATAATTGATACCACCGGAGCTGACAGACTGGTAGGCCAGGGAGATATGCTTGTTTCATCAGGTGCTGAACCCGTTAGAGTACAGTGCGCATATATCGACACCCAGGAAATAGAGGAACTTACAGAATATATCGGTTCCCAGCAGGGATATTCCGATGCCATGCACCTTCCGGAATATATCGACGACAGTGAAACGGGTAATGTCGAGATTGACCTCCATAAGCGCGACACGATGTTTGAAGAAGCTGCCAGGGTAGTTGTCCAGCACCAGCAGGGATCTACATCCCTCATTCAAAGGAAGCTTTCAATAGGCTACAACAGGGCCGGCAGAATAATTGATCAGCTCGAGGCAGCCGGAATAGTCGGCCCCTTTGAGGGAAGCAAAGCCAGAGACGTACTCTGTTCCGATTATATGCATTTGGAACAGATTTTGAAGGGTCTTGAATAAAACATGGAATGATGAATAAAAATCTGGCTAGCGCTTTACTGATCTTCACCCTGAGCATGGTGAATATTTTCGCCCAGAAGGATCCAGAGGCACTGAAGATACTCGACAGGTTTTCTTCTGCAGCGCTTTCGGCACCTTCAGTCTCAATGAACTTTGACCTTATAACCGACGACCGTATTGAAGATTACAGAAATACCATCCCGGCTTCCGTGATAATCAGCAAGGACATGTACAAGCTCGACCTTAAGGATAACATCATATGGTTTAACGGAAAGACCTCCTGGAATTACCTTCCCGTGGAGAAAGAGGTTACAATAACCGAACCTGAAAAGGAAGATGAGTCATTTTTAAGCAAACCATCTGAAATTTTCACGATGTATAAAAAAGGCTTTAAGGTCAGGCTGGTAGAAGAAACCACCGAAGTATACACTATTGACCTCTACCCCGAAGACATCAAAAGCGATTATATAAGGATCAGGCTGGGAATCTCAAAACCGGCACTTGATCTTAAAAAGCTTGAATACAAAAACAAGAACGGCCTTACAGTGACACTGAACATAAAGGACTATGACCTCAGCCGGAAGCCTGATGCTTCAATGTTTACCTTCAACAATGAAAGATACGGGGACGTCGAAATTGTCGACCTTCGCTAATCCGCCGTCACTTCGCGGCTGGGATATGCTATCCTTGCATGGTAGATGTTAAGAAGACGTTTAATGAATACACCCTTAATATCAGAGATATCCTTATAGGTCAGTGGAGTTTCCGAGAATTGCCCGTCCTGCTCCTGAAGGTAGATTATTCTTTCAACAAGATCAGTTATATTTTCTTCGGAATAGTTAGGCAGACTACGTGATGCAGCTTCCACTGCATCGGCCATCATAAGTATCGCTGTCTCCTTTGAGAAGGGCTTGGGCCCGGGATATGTGAAAGTTTCCTTTATATCCTTCCCTTTAGGATTCTGATCGAGATATTTTTTATAAAAGAAATATGCTACTGTGGTGCCGTGGTGTGTTTGTATAAAATCTATGATCGGTGACGGAAGCTTGAATTTCTTACCCAGTTCAACACCTTCAGACACATGATCAATAATTATCCCTGAACTTTTGACCGGATCGAGCTGGTCGTGAGGGCTGAATCCTTCAGACTGATTTTCGATGTAGTATTCCGGCCTTTTTGTTTTACCTATATCATGGTACAGCGCCCCTGCCCTCGTAAGCAGATGATCGGCACCTATCTTTACCGCAGCTTCCCCTGCCAGGTTGGCAACCTGCAGGGAATGCTGAAATGAACCTGGCGCATCTTCCGAAAGCTTTCTCAAAAGAGGCTGGTTTGTATCTGATAACTCAAAAAGTGTTGCATCCGAAACGAACCTGAAAGCTTTCTCAAAAACAAATATCATGGGATAGCTGAGAAGAACAAGAACGCTGTTGCCGGCAAACCACAGATAATTCTTCCAGTCCATGCTTGAGAGGTTCCCTTCCTGCATCAGTCCGATACCCAGATATACTACGGAATATGTTATGAAGACTACCAGCGCGGCTGTCAGAAGTTTTTCCCTCCTGTAGACATTTGTGAGAGAAAATATTACAATCACGCCAACAACATAGCTGACAAAAACAAACTCAAACGAGTTGGGAATAAAATATCCGGCAACCATAATTGTAATCAGATAAACATAGAGGGCAAGCCGGGAATCATAAAAGGTCCTGATCACGACAGGAATGATTGCAAAGGGAATGAAAAACACGTAATTTCCCGGCATATAGGCCACCAACCTTGCTATGGTAATGAACAGGAGAACCAGCAACAATATAAAGAAGGTCTTGTGAGTCGAGCCCAGAACATCAAACCTGAAATGGTACATGAAAAGGTATAGTCCGAGATAGCATGCCGTTACAATAATGAACCGGCCTAAAATGATCAGCCATCTGTCATATTTTCCCAGCCTTTTTTCATATTCGCTTCGCAGTGATTCCAGGACCAGAAATTTTGAATCGGTCACAATCTCTCCTCTCGATATTATCAGTTCTCCTTCCTGTATCAGTCCGTGGCTTGTGCTGATCTCTTTTATCAGCTGGTCCCTGATAGCTATAGTTGTAGCCTCATCGTATATGATGTTGGGCTTTATGAAACTGTAAAATCCGACCCTGGCAACAAAATCCCTTGGGATTCTTCCAGAAGAACCGGAAAATGTTGATATCAGTTCCTTCTTTTTCTCTTCAGAATACTGATATGCGTTCTTCTGGAGAAACATTGCATTCACAGGCTTCTTTTCGCCAAGCTTTCCCCTGACAACGGTTATCTCATCTGAGTTTATGCTTTGACTGCTTGCAATATCATAACCTTCAATAACACCTTTCTGGTAAATCTCTGATAGTATTGACTGAAGCTTTCTCCTTATATTGTTGAAACCTGTTTCAGTCAGCCTCTGGTTATCCTCTTCGAAAGCGTTGCGCAGATCAACTAGATATTTGTCGAATTCAAGCGCCTGGGCAGCTTCAATATCTTCGTCAAGCCTGAAATAAGGTGACAGATTATTCAGTGTACTGTCGCGCTCCCTGCTAACCTGAGCTTCTGTCTTGAGTATGGGAAAATCCCAGGGAGCTATCAGCGACGTGCTAAGCCAAGGTTTGCCCTTCTGATACTCATATTTGAACTTCCCCTCCCGGGGGGAAATAGCCACTATAATTAAGGCACTTGCAATGAAGAAAAAAAGATGATATAAATGCTTCTTTCCGGTTTTCGGGACTACTCTGAAGATCGCCATTATGATGTTATACTAAATTGAGAAAACCGATTATCAAGACAAAAATAGAGATATTTTTATTATATGTACAATTTAGGATGCAGAGACCGGTTTATTGAATCACGTCAAGAACAATTACAGCAGCTTGCAGGCGGACAGTCCGGGCATTAAAACAAAATACAAGCCGCAGGGTTCGATGATTTCTCTCATCTGCGGAGAAAGTCTCCTATTGACCTTACATTGTTTTAAGAATTAAGAAATTCTTTCATTTTCCAATTAATGGTATCAAACTCCAGAGCAAGGTCCGGTTTCCTGATTTCTCAAAAAGCTGCAGGGAATTAAACCATACCTTCCCATACGCCGAAGCGGTACACGAAGGAGGAATAAAACGATAAACCATCCATAAAAAAGAATTAATGCAGCATGGGTTTTATTCTTAATTTTGCAGAAAGCTTGTCATATGGATAGTTTTATTTGTGAAAATGTTTTTGTGCCGCTAAGATCAGGGCCTTCACACAAATCAGAAATGGTCAGCCAGGTTCTGTTCGGTGAGAAATATTCAGTTTTCAGTGAAGCTGGCCACTGGCTGAAGATTGAAACCCATTTCGATAGTTACCCGGGCTGGATTGACAAAAACCATCTCCAGCAGTCATCTGCAATTGAAAATTCACCGGGACATGTGCTAAACAGGTCATTGCTCTGTTTCAAGAAGGACGGTACAAAGATGGTACTCGAAGCCGGATGTGAGATTTATAATCCCGACTTCCAGACGGGCAGTTTCAGCATCGGAGATAATGACTACAAAACCTCCGGGGATTTTAATCCCAGATACATTAAGAACAGCGACACAATAGCCGATACAGCCATGAAACTGATCAACAGCCCTTACATCTGGGGAGGAAGAATCCCTTCAGGCATCGATTGTTCAGGATTTACCCAGCTGGTCTACAAGATACATGGTATAAATATCCCTCGCGACTCCCGCGAGCAGTCGGAGGAAGGCGAAAGCATTAATTTCATAGGGGAGACAAGACCCGGCGATCTGGTCTTCTTCGACGACGAGCGAGGCCGAATATGCCATGTCGGATTGATTATTTCGCAGGGACTTGCAATACATGCTTCTGGAAGGGTAAGAATTGATCCCATCGATCATCAGGGAATATACAAGCACGAGATAAAAGGCTACTCCCACAGGCTCAGAACAATAAGGAGGATCACCGCGAAGGCTTCCTGATAACAAGATCAGTCATTGAAAGGATCTCTTTCTCCTCTTTTTCTGCCATTTTTTCCATAACGGCTCCGTCTCTTATTAACTCATCGGTGAACTTTTTATCCTTTATGCTCTCACTGTTTATCCTTACATTAAGGTAGGCGCCTCTTATGCATCCTCTCAAAGCTATTGCACCTACAGCGGCATCGGTTACGGAATTCGGATTCCCTTTTTCTACCATCTCCCTGATCACCTCAAATGCGGAAAAAGCAGTCTTCATTATTTTAAATGGAACCATAGCTGCATTTTGCATGGCCTGCTGAAAGGCATTATCCCTGACAGCTTTCTCTTCTTCAGTCTTTCGCGGTAGGCCGGAGGCTTCTATGATCTTGTTATAGGCACTTGTATCTTCATCAACCAGGCGAAGAAGTTCATTCTGAATCTCCTTTCCCCTGCATGCCCAGACGGAGAACTCCATCCATCTGTCATCCCACCCCCTCTTATGAGCAGAAAGATTGGCCACCATGGTTCCCAGTGCGGTACCCAGTGCCCCGATATAGGCTGACGCCGATCCGCCCCCGGGAACAGGGGCTTCGGAAGCTGTGAGGTTCATGTATGATTCCAGGTCCATTTTTATAAGGGGCATTGCTTCCTTTTCATCCATTACGTATTCAATGATCTTCTCTTCCGGAGTAAAAGGATGAAGATCATCAAGTCCCATAGACAGCACAGCAATCTTTATAAGTTCACTGTCAGGGACGCCAGTGGATCGTTTTTGCTTTTCAAGGAAAAAACGGCCGGCATCCAGTACCGATTTAAGAGGGATCAGGCCTACAAGCTCTGAACCGGTAACCCTTAGTCCTCTTTCGCCGGCACTTCTGCATACCTCATCAAAAGCGACGTGAACCGGAGTGACAGAAATATCCGTCAGGTTCATTGAGACCTGGGCTATTCCGTATTCCTTTATGAACCATCCTATTGCCTTGACAGCTTTCAACCTTCCCGGGATCATGACTGGTTCACCTTTATCATCCCTGATAATCCGCCCGGTAAGGGCATTCCCTTCCCTTGCCGGCCTGCCTTTCTCCCTTACATCATATGCTATTGCGTTGGCCCTTCTCACAGATGTGGTATTTAGATTCACATTGAAGGCCACAAGAAAATCCCTTGCTCCAACCACTGTGGCTCCTGTTCTTGCATTAAATTCTGACGGACCAAAATCAGGCTTCCACTCGGGATCTTCAAGTCTGAGCTTCAATCCTTCATACTCGCCTGCCCGGCAATAGGCAAGATTCCTTCTTTTTTCCTCAAAAGCAGCATTTTCATAACAGTACACAGGAATGCGAAGTTCCCTGCCAATTCGTTCTGCCAGCTTACGCGCATAAGCAACCGTTTCCTCCATCGTGATGCCTGATACAGGAACCAGGGGGCAGACATCAGTAGCTCCGATCCTAGGATGTTCTCCCCTGTGTTTTGACATATCAATAAGTTCCGCAGATTTGCGCACAGCCCTGAAAGCAGCCTCGCAGACTTCTTCAGGCGGACCGGCAAAAGTAACAACAGTCCGGTTCGTGTCTTTGCCCGGATCCACATTCAGCAGCCTGACACCGTCAACAGATTCAACGGCATCAGTAATCTGCCTGATAATTCCCATATCACGTCCTTCGCTGAAATTCGGAACACACTCAATTATCTGTCTCTCCATATAAAATTATGCTGTGTTATATTTGTTATTACCTGTGATTCCTCCTGGTCATCTGTGCCATGTACGCCAACTTTCAGGATACTGTACCGTTATCTGTCAACCTTCCGGATGCCGGTATCGCAGTCTGTCGTCTTGCTGGTCGATTACGCGTCCTTTAAGTATAACAGTATCTATAAGATCGCTTCCATACGCATATGGGAAATAATTGTATGACGGCATCTCCTTCGTGATGAACAGGTTCGCGACTTTGCCCCTGGATATGGAACCATGCGTATCTGAAATCCCCATGGCGTAAGCTGAATTGATAGTGGCAGCATTAATGACTTCTTCAGGAAGCATCCTGAGTTTGATACATCCTAGTGACATCATCAGTTTCATATTACCAGAGGGTGATGATCCGGGGTTATAGTCAGAAGCAATAGCTACCGGCAGGCCCTCATCAATCATTTGCCTGGCAGGTGGATCAGGCAGGCCTAGAAAGAATGCTGACCCGGGAAGCAATGTCGGCATTGTATCAGTGCCCGACAGAGATTTAATCTCATCAGACCCTGCTCTTTCAAGATGATCCACTGATAACGCATTATATTTTACTCCAACCTGAACTCCTCCGGAATTTTCAATTTCATTTGCATGAAGCTTGGGTATGAGCCCGTATTTTATTCCTGCCATCAGTATTCTCTCAGTCTCATATATGGAAAAAAATCCGGTATCACAAAACACATCGATATAATCGGCAAGCTCCTCACTGGCAATGATCGGGATCATTTCATTTATTACCAGGTCAATATATTTTTCACGGTCATGTCTGAAGGTTTCAGGTACAGCATGAGCTCCCAGGAAGGTAGACCTCACTTCGAGCAAACAGGAAGTCCTGATCCTCTTAATGACCCTCAGCATCTTTAGCTCATCCTCAGTATTAAGCCCATAACCGCTTTTTATCTCAACAGCGCCTGTACCCTGAAACATGATTTCGTCCACTCTTTCCATAGATTGACTGAATAATTCATCCTCAGAAGTTTCATGAAGTTTCCTGGCCGAATTGAGAATCCCTCCTCCCCTCCTTGCAATTTCTTCGTAGCTCAGTCCCCTTATCCTGTCAGAGAATTCCTGCTCGCGGCTTCCAGCATATACAATATGAGTATGAGGATCGCAAAATGTTGGGAAAACAAATCTGCCGGTTGCATCAATAATGTCAGGAACGACTCCTTCTCTGTTCAAAGCATTAATATCCAGGCTTTTCATCTGGCCATAGTCTTTTATCAGCCCGTTGCTTATAAATAAAAAAGCATCTGACACAACATCCAGTACTGACATGTCTTTGCCGCTGGCCTTCAATAAGCCTTTTTCTTCAGCCTGCACAAGGCCTTTTATATTTTTAATGAGCAGGTCCATTCAAAACGCAAATAATTTTATGTGCCTAAGGTAGCAAATAAAGCAAAAAAAGGTTATGATTTCCAATTTTCTTTATCTTTAGCACTGTAAACCAAAATCATAACCTATGAAAAAGATCCTCTCATTCCTGATGATCACTTTTACGATATTGCCCTTGTCTGGCCAGGAAAAGAAAGTAAAAACCGGATGGAAGTTTGGCGGTGCACTTCCTGCAATTTCATTTGATACAGACCTGGGATTTCAATACGGCGCCCTGGCGGAATTCTTTAATTATGGCGACGGGAGCACCTATCCAGACTATTTTGATCATATTTATGTAGAAGTATCACGTTTTACAAAGGGAAGCGGCATTTACAGGTTCATGTACGAATCGAACCAGCTCATCCCCGGAGTCCACATGACAAGTGACCTGAGCTATCTGCCTGACCAGGCAAATCACTTCTATGGATTTAACGGATCTGAATCAATTTTTAATAAGGACTGGATGGACGACGAAGCGGCTGATTACAGAAGCCGTATGTTTTACCGCTTTGAGAGAAACCAGTTCAGGTTTAAGAACGATTTCCAGGGAAGACTTGCAGGTGAACATTTCCAATGGAGTGCGGGCTTTGCATTTCAGAATTTTAAAAACAGTTCTGTAAATATTGACAAGCTTAACAAGGGGAAAGACGAGAAACTTCCCTCTGTAACTGAAGTACCAGGCCTATTTGAACGGTATCAGCTTCTGGGACTGATCTCTTATAATGAAGCTGACGGCGGCTGGGTCAATTCCCTGAGAGCCGGGATAACCTGGGACAGCCGCGATAACAGGCCTAATCCCATGAAAGGACTTTGGACAGAAGCAGGAGTAGAAATCGCACCTGAATTCATGGGAAACGACTGGGGCTTTACAAAGTTTTATGCCACACACAGACAGTATTTCACATTGGTTGAGAACGATCTCGCACTTGTTTACAGGCTTGGTTATCAGACCACATTATCCGGTGATGTCCCGTTCTTTTACCAGTCACAGGTCATTACTTCAATGCTTACAGGGTATAGCAGCGAAGGGCTTGGAGGCTCAAGCTCCATGAGAGGAATTTTGAGGAACAGGATCGTCGGAGATGCATTCATACTGGGAAATATTGAATTACGCTGGAAACCAATATATTTCACTCTGTTCAACCAGGACTGCTACCTGGGATTGAATCTGTTTTATGATTTCGGAAGAATAACAAGCGGAATTAACCTGCCTTCTGATCTTGAAGCTGATTTTGAAAGACTTTATCCCAATGAGGTTTTTTCAGAATACTTTAATCCGGGAGAGGAGAAATTGCATCAGAGCGCGGGGATAAGCATAATGCCTGTCATGAATCAGAATTTTGTCGTAGCCGTCGACATAGGCAAGTCATTCAACGAGCAGGATGGGAATATCGGGGTATCAATAGGACTGAACTACCTGTTTTAGAATATAAACGCAGGTGTCACTGCAAACCGGCCAGACCTGCCCTGCTAACGGGATTATAATCCCTTCAGCAGGTATGCCAGCGTCGTTCCAAAATAGTTGCCCAGAAGGTAACCTATAATACCTCCTGTTATACCAGTTACAATTACATCCTTGTTCCTGAGGGCATTGGCTACCAGCGGCACAAACGGTGGCGAGAAAACAAAAGCTGTGGCTGTGATGAGAAAGTTGTCAGCATCGACGCGGAATATCCTGGCAAGAATAAGATGAAGCACAAGCGAACCAAAATAACACCAGGTGATAAAGAGCACCAGGTCGAGCATGCCTTTTCCGAACATACTTCTCAGATCGGAGGTTGACGCAACAGTAAGTGAAAAAACAAGTATGAGATACATTCCAAGCTGGAATGTTTTTTCGATGGTGTTTATTGATCTTACAAGCGAGCCAAGTATTCCCAGTGTAGTTATGGAAAGCACAGTAACAGCCATCCTGTACTGCTTGTAATCTTCAGGCACCATGAAATACAGCGCACCACCTATTCCTGCTATGACGATACTAATTCCCAGAGCCTTAAGCAGAGGCAGAAGGACTTTTTTGTTAAGCATCCCGGAAAAATCATCAAGGCCTTCAGTCTCTTTAACAACCATTTCTGCTTCAGGTGTTATACCGTTCCTTGCTTCAAATTTCGGCAGAATTGCCCTGAATATTTTCGGGGCAAGCGTTACAAAGAACAGGACAAGGAAGGCCCCCACAATGGTATCATAGGTAAAGAGAACCACGAAACGGTCGGCATCAACATTGAGTATCAGCTTGAGTGCAGCAAAATTGGGAGTTCCGCCAGTATAGATCCCCTCAAACATGCCCGCCAGCTTCCAGGCATCAGGAAAGGCATTCCGCCATATAAAAAAGCCGGCCGTTACCATAACAATCCCCGACACCAGAGCAAGTCCTACAGAAAGAAAGCCATTCCTGGCATGCTTCATCCATCGTTTAAGGTTTAGGGAAAAAAGCAACAGGGGGAAAGCAACAAGAAGAGCAACAGTATAAATATTGTCAAGTATCCCGGCTATATTATTGACCTGCATATCTCCTGGCTCCGCTTTGCCCTCAGCTATGAGCGCTTCAAGAACCGGTTTCTGAAGCACCGTTTCTCCCTGCAATGCAATCCTGTAACCTTCACTTCCCTTGGGAAATACTCCGGAAGTGCCAATTATGAGCCCGAAAGCATAGGCCAGGACTATTGTACCCAGTTTTCTCAACAAGGGCCATTTCTTACACAGCAAAATTATTACCAGTGGAAAAAGCAGGTAGAACAGTACAAGCAAAATCATATTAATCATCGGTCAGGTGTTAAGGAGAACCAAATATAAAAAAAGCGATTTGCTGTCAATCAAATCGCTTGAAAAATAGGTATATATACTTATTTAATTTTCATCGCAGTCACATTCCTCGAAGCTTTTTTTGTACTGCTCGATAGCTTTAAGGCTCATGCCCATGCTTGAAAAGCCACCGTCATGATAAAGGTTCTGCATTGTCACCTTACGCGTAAGATCAGAAAAAAGAGCAATGCAGTAGTCGGCGCACTCTTCTGCAGTTGCATTCCCCAGGGGCGACATGCGCTCAGAGAAATCCACCAGAGAATCAAATCCGTGTATGCTGGTCCCAGCAGTTGTTGGCGTAGGAGATTGGGAAATGGTGTTTATCCGTACTTTCCTGTCGCGTCCGTAAATATAGCCAAATGACCTGGCTATCGATTCAAGAAGAGCTTTTGCGTCGCCCATATCATTGTACCCCGACAAGGTCCTTTGCGCTGCAACGTACGAAAGAGCCACCACTGACCCCCATTCATTAATGGCATCGTGCTTGTATGCGGTCTGGAGTATCCTGTGAAAGCTGAGGGCTGATATATCCAGAGTCTTCAACATGTTTTCATAGTTGGTCTGTTCGTAAGGAATATCCTTTCGGACATTGGGTGACATGCCAATGGAGTGGAGGATGAAATCAAACCTGCCCCCAAAATGGGCCATGCTTTCACTGACCAGAATGTCAATATCTTCCATTCTTGTTGCATCAGCTGTTATAACCTTGCTGCCAGTCACTTCTGCCAGTTCATTGATGGTTCCCATCCTGACAGCTACAGGAGAGTTAGTCAGGATCAGCTGAGCTCCATGCTGCCATGCTTTCAAAGCTATCTGCCATGCTATTGACTTATCGTTCAGGGCTCCGAAGATCACTCCTTTTTTGCCCTTCAGCAGTTGTCCTTCCATTTGTAGTATTTTTTTCTTAAATGCAATATGCCGGAATAATTTATTCAGTTGGCAGCTGACCTTAAAAGCTCCTTTGCATTTTTTATGGCTGTGTCTGTTATCTCACTGCCACTTAGAAGCCTGGCCACCTCAATAATTCTTTCATCAGGTGATAACAATTTAACACGTGTAATTGTTGAGTCGTCCCTGTCTTCCTTGTAAATATGAAAATGTCTTGTTCCCCTCGATGCAACCTGCGGGAGATGGGTAATGTTAATGACCTGCATGCATTTTCCCATCGATGATAAGATCTGGCCAACCCTGTCAGCCACTTCACCAGAAACTCCGGAATCTATTTCGTCAAATATTATTGATGGCAGGTTGTTGTTTTTTGCAATAAGTGATTTCAGGCTGAGCATCACTCTTGAAAGTTCGCCCCCTGATGCTATCCTGGCAATATCTTCGGGTTCTGTCTGCCTGTTGGCTGAGAAAAGGAAGTCTGCATTGTCTTTTCCGGAGACAGTAAAATCCTTTGCAGACGTTAATCTTATCCTGAATCTCGCATTCGGCATCCCCAGTCTATGCAGTAGTTCCATCACTTTCTTCTCTGTTTCCGGGACAACCGCCCTGCGTTTTTCTGATATTTGAACTGACTGAGCTGAAAGCAATTCAGTCTTTAGTTCCAATTCAGCTTCCACCTCTTCCAGCCTGGTTTCATTTGCATTTATTGAAAGTAGTTTCTTTCTTATCTCATCCTTTCTCACAAGCAGTTCTGCCAGATTACTTACCCTGTGCTTATGCATCAGGGAATAGATCTGATCCAGCCTGTTATTGATCCAAACCAGCTTTTCAGGATCAGTGTCGGTGTCAGAGGTCAGTTTTTCGATCTCACCGGCAAGATCGTCAAGTTCAATGTAAACCGATGCAAGCCTTGCCCTGAGATCGCCGGCATCAGGCATATAAACACTTACTTTTTCCATGTTGCTTTTCACTTCTCTCAGCATTGAAAGAACTGAAATATCATTTGCTGACAGAAGGGATGAGGAACTGACAAGTGCTGATTTAATTTCATCGGCATGATCAAGTATCTCCTGTTCTTTTTCCAGTTCGTCCTGTTCATTTTCTTTAAGCCTGGCTTCCTCCAGCTGATCAAGCTGATGCTTGTAATATTCCATGTCGGCTTTATTTCTGTCGGCTTGCGATCTCAGAACAGAAAGTTCATTGCCGAGTTTCCGGAAATCATCATACAGGGCCCTGTATTCTTTAAGCAATTCCGACATGCCTGCAAATGAATCAATAATGCTTAACTGGAATGAGTTTTCATTCAGCATGAGGCTCTGATGCTGGGAATGTATGTCAATAAGCCTGTTGCCTAGATCTTTAAGCAGGTTGACCGTAACTGGGGTATCATTTACGAATGCTCTTGTCTTGCCGGCCGGATTTATCTCCCTGCGTATAACTGTGGAGATATCATAATCAAGATTATTCTCATCAAAAAAGTCCTGAAGGTTGTATTCAGCTATCCTGAAAGTGCCTTCAACAACGCATTTGGCGCTTGAGTCCAGAAGAACGGAAGTATCGGCCCTGGCTCCCAGTATAAGGGAGAGAGCTCCAAGGAGAATGGTCTTGCCTGAACCGGTTTCGCCCGTTATAATAGTAAGTCCATTGTCAAGTTCAAGATCCAGCTCCCTGATGAGGGCATAATTCCTGACGGAAAGTTTTGCGAGCATTGATTCTTCTGTTAAGGCCTGGAGCCTTAGTTCAAATTGATTTTTTCGTATTTTGATTTGTTCCCAGGATCTATCTCATTCATTATCTGCAAGACACGGCTTTTCTCCTCCGGAAAGGCCTCTGCAAAGATATTGACGATCTCATCAGATTTGGAATCCAGCACAATCTGGAGATAATACATGAACGGATCAGGCTTTGCGCGGTAGACTTCCTGGACAAGCCTCAGACTTTCAACAATATTTGTCCTTGCTTCAGTGATCCTCGACTCCATTTTGTCGAGTCCGTTGATGTCATACTCATAAATAAACTGTCTCACGCCTTTATACTCGTTGTCGAGTATATTTTTAACCAGCCAGTACCTGTTTCTGTTTCGTGAACCGTCATACGGTTTCCATCCTGCTTCAACTGCATTTTGTGCGCTGGTTACAATCTTTTCCGCGATCTGAAAAAACTCCGTTCCTCCTTCCGGTGAATACGAGTCATAATCAAATCCCAGAATGATATATGCATAATAAGCCAGCACCGATACAAGGTTCGACCTGTATGTGTTTGGGTCAAATTCCAGAGGCTGAAATTCCACATACCTGAACTGGAAATTATT
The DNA here is from genome assembly GCA_034005245.1 of Bacteroidales bacterium. Taxonomy (GTDB): domain Bacteria; phylum Bacteroidota; class Bacteroidia; order Bacteroidales; family VadinHA17; genus LD21. The sequence goes on along the minus strand of JAVEVC010000050.1, from coordinate 7,133 downwards.
GTCGACGAAATTGAGCATTGTGGAATTATACGTTGTATTGAAGACAGGCCTTCTCAACTGTACCTGAATTGTTCCCTTGAATTCATCGGCTGAGATCTGATCGGTGAGGTTGATAAGAATATTGCAGTCGACACGTTCGGCATAGGTGTAAACGTGGTTGGTCCATACAGTGTTATTCATGAATTCATAGACCTCACGCTGCATGGTTTCAAAAACCTGGCGGTTTGATCCCTGGATCTTCTGGGCTGAGATCTGCACGTTGCAATTAAGCTCCTGTGCGTGTGCCGGCCCGGGGAAAACCACACATGCCAAAAGTATAACCAAACCCTTAATTATCAATTGTCTCATCAGGATAATTATTTGATCATTGACACTATCTTGTCGAGTATATCCCTGGCGGCTTCCTTCTTTGGTTTCAACTCAAATTTATCAATATTATTGTTACGGTCGATCAGTGTGATCCTGTTTGTATCGTAACCGAATCCTGCACCTTCATCCTTCAAGGAATTCATAACAATAAGATCAAGGTTCTTCTTCTTCAGTTTCTTAACTGCATTATCAATTTCATTATGTGTTTCAAGAGCAAACCCAGCGAGGAACTGTGAGGCTTTCTTCAGCCTTCCGAGAGCTTCTGAGATATCCATTGTCGGGATAAGCTTCAGCACAAGGCCATTGTCTGTCCTTTTTACTTTTTTTCCTTCAATCCTTTCCGGGGAAAAGTCTGCGACGGCAGCGGCCAGTATTGCGATGTCACAATCCGGAAATCTCTTTATGCATTCTTCAGCCATCGATGCTGCTGAGGTAACATTTATTATCCTCACTGACTTGTTTTCCGGAAATATATTAACTGGTCCCAGAACCAGTTCAACGTCGGCTCCGTAATCTGCTGCCTGATCAGCCAGAGCTGTTCCCATTCTGCCTGAAGAATAGTTGCTTATGAAACGTACGGGATCTATTGGCTCATGGGTTGGGCCTGCATTTATCAGCAGGCGCCTTCCTTTCAGAGGCTTAAAGTTTTTTTTTTAAAGTAGCCTGTTATTTCCTTAACAATATCTTCCGGTTCCGCCATCCTTCCCTTTCCTGAAAGCCCGCTGGCAAGCTCGCCTGCAGGGGTGTCAAGGATTATGTTTCCGTAGGTTTTAAGTATTGCCAGGTTCTTCTTTGTGGCTTCATGCCCGAGCATGTCGACATCCATCGATGGCGCAACAATAACAGGGCAACGGGCGGAAAGATATGTTGTCAGGAGCAGGTTATCGGCTATTCCGCCTGCCATCTTTGCAATGGTGTTGGCTGTTGCCGGGGCAATTATAAACAGGTCGGCCCACAGGCCCATCTCAATATGACTGTTCCAGTCACCATTGCCCGGATCATAAAATTCCGACAAGACGGGATTTTTTGAAAGCGTTGCCAGCGTAAGTGGCGTAATGAAGTCTTTTGCATGATCCGTCATGATCACCCTGACTTCAGCACCTTCCCTGACAAGCAGTCTTATTACCGTTGCAGTCTTGTAGGCTGCAATGCCTCCGCTCACTCCAACAAGTATTTTCTTCCCTTTAAGCATTCAATATCAGGCTTTGTTCCTGGCTGTTCCCGTTTCAGGATTCCTGTAAAATATCTTCCCTTCCTCAAGCTCCTGGAGAGCAATCAGTGTTGGTTTTGGAAGTCGTTCGTAAAATTTTGAAATCTCTATCTGCTCGCGGTTCTCGAATACTTCCTCAAGATTGTCGGTATAGGAGGCAAATTCCTCCAGCTTCTTGTTAAGTTCCTGCTTCATTTCAACCGCTATCTGATTGGCCCGGCGCGAAACTATGATAACTGTTTCATAAATATTCCCGGTCTCCCTGGTCATCATCTTCAGGTTTCTGGTAACCGTTGTCAAAGGTGCCGCTGATTTTCTGTAATCCATATTATTTTATTGAATGTTAACCAAATTATCGCTGCTTCCTGCTTTCAGGAATTTCGCAGTTACATCGTGTATTTTCTGTATTTCCTTTGAATATTTGCTCTGAGGATATTCTTCCATAAAGCTGAAATAATCATCAAGTGTATCCTGGTATCTTTCCTTTTGCCTTGCGGGAAGGCTCCTTTCAGCATATAGAAAAAGAGAATTCAGTTTCAGGTACATCATTTCCTCCCTGTATTTCGAGTCTGTAAACTCTTTCAGGCTGTTATTCAGTGCCACAATAGCCGATTTGTACTGACCCATGTCATAATAAAGCCTTGCACTGAGATATGACTTCTCGACCAGCTTTTCCTCAAGCTCCCTGACAAGGATCTTGCATTCCTCAACAAGGGGGCTTGCACCGTAGCGGTTCATGAACATATTGAATCCCTCAATCGCCCTGCGAGTATTGTCCTGATCCAGCCTGGCACTCGGAGAGAGAAAATAATCACACTTTGCGGCAAGAAATGTTGCCTCCTCTGCATGCTTCCCGAAAGGATACTGCTCAATAAGTGATTTGAAATGGGTACCGGCCATTAGATAGTCCTTCATCTTATATGAACTCTGGGCATTAAGCCAGTTGAGCTCCTCAGCTTCATCAGTAGCCCGGAACCTGGGAAGTATCTGGCTGAACAGCTCAGAAGCCTTTGCATATTTCCCGGCTTCATAGTATTCTTTGGCCTTGGCTTTCTTCAGGTCATAGTCGGTACTCTTAAGCAGCTTCTCATACTCACCGCATGAACTGACAAGCACTGAAATGACAAATAATGTATATAGCCTGAACCTCATAGAAAAATAATTGCGCAAAGTTAGCATTTTTTTTGAACCAATGAACAGTACGGCAATAATAATGGCTAATATTGCAGGTCCTGTAACAGGTACAAATTGGGTATAAATAGGTATCACTGCAAATTTCATAAATTGTAAGTTTGCCAGTAATTTAAAAACACTTAATAATGGATATTTTCGACAAAATAAAAGCAAACAGGGGATCACTTGGACAATACTCGGAAATGGGAGACGGATATTTCATGTTCCCCAAGCTGGAAGGGGAAATTGCTTCCAGGATGAAATTCAGGGGAAAAGAAGTACTAACCTGGAGTTTAAATAATTACCTCGGGCTTGCCAATAATCCCGAAGTCAGAAAAGCCGATGCGGAATATACTGAAAGATATGGTCTGGCTTATCCAATGGGTGCCAGAATGATGTCGGGCCAAACCACAACGCATGAGAGGTTTGAAAGTATGGCTGCTGATTTTGTCGGAAAAGAATCTGCATACCTGCTTAATTATGGTTACCAGGGAATGTTATCCATTATTGATGCGCTGGTGAACAGGCACGATGTGATAGTTTATGATTCTGAAGCGCACGCCTGCATCATGGACGGGCTCAGGCTCCATTTCGGAAAAAGGTTCGTATTTCCTCATAACGACATAGAAAGCTGTGAAAAGCAACTGCAGAGGGCAACCAGGCTTGTTGAGGATTCCGGGGGAGGCATTCTGGTCATCACAGAAGGAGTGTTTGGCATGGCGGGCGACCTGGGAAAGCTTGACAGCATAGCCGCACTTAAGAAGAAATACAATTTCAGGTTTCTTGTTGACGATGCTCACGGCTTCGGAACAATGGGCGCCACCGGAGCAGGAACCGGAGAACACTTCGGAGTGCAGGATCAGATAGATCTTTACTTCGCAACATTTGCCAAGGCAATGGCAGGGATTGGCGGGTTCATAGCCGGCACAAAAGATGTTATTACATATCTGCGCTTCAATCTCCGGTCACAGATCTATGCAAAAGCACTACCTATGGCAATGACATTGGGTGCTATAAAAAGGCTCGAACTCATCAGATCGCATCCTGAACTCAGGGAGAACCTGTGGAAAATAACAAGAGCTCTTCAGGACGGTTTGAGGGAAGCAGGGCTTGACCTGGGAAAGACCCAATCGCCGGTAACTCCGGTATTCTTTAAATGCCCGCTGGAACAGGTTACCCAGCTTGTCTACGACCTGAGAGAAAACTTCGGGATATTCTGTTCCGTGGTAATATATCCGGTAGTGCCCAGGGATGTTGTAATGCTGCGCCTTATACCAACAGCCGTTCATACCCTGGATGATGTGAAATACACTGTGGATGCTTTCAGAGAGATAAAACGGAAGGTCGACAACGACATTTACCCCCGTGAGATGGCTGATTTTTCAAGGTAATACTCATTTTCTCCTGCAGTATCTCAAATACTACTGTTACGGTTTCCAGAAATTCTCCTCTGCCTGAACCATCAAAGGAGAACCTTCTTAGGTAATGCACCGGCGAATTCATTGCCAGGAGATTATGCTGAAAACATTATTGATCTGACTCTTTCCGGGGGAAAAACAGGAGAAGTTGATTCCTGCCTTATGAACAAAAATGCTTCAGCAAGGTTTATAATTATAAGATTTATTTCTGAGTCTGATATTTATGTTCACTTCTAAAAAGTATCACCTAAAATATGGGACAAGCCAGGGAAAAAGACCGGAATAACCTGATTAAGGGTTATAACATGATGCTATATTTTGCCGGAAGCATGATAGTATATGAGCCAACCCAGGAGTGTGTAACACATTTCTGGTCTGAGGGCATGGTAAAAACGCTGCCCGTGTCGAGCTCAAATCCGAGGTTTATAGCTGCAGCTTCCCAGCTTAGAGAGTCGTGCTCCGATATCAGCAAATGCAGGGAAATGCTGGCTTTGGATTTCAAAAGGCTTTTTTCAGATCAGGCAAATCTTCTTGCACCCCCGGTTTCATCATTTTATTCTGCCGGTGAAGTGTACACTGAAGAGCCGGCTGACAGTGATGTAACATCATTTTACAGGGACCATGGCTGGAAACCGAGTCGCAGGCTGCCTGATGATCACCTGGGAACAGAGCTTATGTTCCTCTCTCTTCTTCTTGACAGATTCACGGCTAATGAAGACGCAGACAGGGAGGCTGATATGGCTGCGGAAATAAGGAGGTATATTGCGGAGCATCTTTTGTCATGGATACCCGCATGGCAGGAGAAAATGCAGGAGAATGCCCTTACGTTATGCTACAAGGGCATTGCCACTCTTATTTATGCAAGCGTTGAAGATCTCTATGCTATTTTAAGCAATGCCGGAACTGGCTATTAACAGAGACTGCGGTCTAGAAATCAGGATTGAAGAAATGATTTATTGCTTCCATATAGTATTCCCTCCAGCCTTCAGCTATATTTGAAAAGTCGTCATCGGGAATATTTGAATGGTCAACGGTTACCTCCGACATTCCGTTCTTCCCGGTAACTGTTATTACAACAACAGATTGCTCAGGCTGATCCCCGAAATACCATTCCTGAACTATCCTTTTATCCTTTTCAAAGTCAATATTCCTGCCGGTTATATCGCCTTCCCAGAGCGAAAATTCAGATCCGGGAACCGTTGACATTTCAGCAGGGTAACCCGACCAAAGTTCTATTGTAACCGGATTTGTCAAAGCAGAATAAACATCCGAAGGTTCTGCATTTATTTTGAATGTCTTTTTAAAAGCCTTCATATCATGATTTTTTCTGATCCTCGTTGTTGTCCGCCTCACTTAAGAGCCAGCTGGCTTGATTTCCCGGATTCTTTCTCCGGGTGATAGCTATTTGCTATGTCATGCAGGGTGTCCTGTCCCTGTTTCCGCCATGAAGCGTTCCGCGTCTATGGCTGCCATGCAGCCTGAGCCTGCAGCGGTAACAGCCTGCCTGTAATACGGATCCTGAACATCTCCGGCGGCAAATACTCCCGGAACGTTTGTTTTGGTTGTTCCCGCGATGGTTTTTATGTATCCTGCCTTATCTGTTTCAATATATTTGCTGAAGACCTCAGAGTTCGGGGTATGTCCGATTGCAAGGAAGAATCCGTCTATCTTAAGCTTAAGCTTTTCCTCATCCGGTGTTCCTTTCTTTTTTACAAGCACCACACCTTCCACGCCGTTTTCCCCGTACAGGTCCAAAGCCTGATGCTCCCATAAAATCTCGATATTGGGAGTATTCATAACTCTTTCCTGCATTGGCTTCGAGGCTCTCAGTACGTTTCGCCGCACTATCATATATACTTTCCGGCACAAGCCTGCAAGATATGTTGCCTCTTCAGCTGCCGTATCTCCGCCGCCAACAACGGCCACATCCTTCCCCTTATAGAAGAATCCGTCGCAGGTAGCACATGCAGATACGCCCATCCCCGCATAACGGGTCTCGGCTTCAAGTCCGAGGTACTTTGCAGTTGCACCTGTGGCAATTATTACTGTATCAGCTACGATCTTTTTCGTGTCGTCAATGATTACAGAGAAAGGTCGGTGCGAGAAGTCAACACCGGTGGCAATTCCCATTCTGACCTCCGTTCCGAAGCGTTCAGCCTGCTTCCTTAGATCTTCCATCATAATCTGACCCGTAACACCATCTGGATATCCGGGGAAGTTATCCACCTCTGTGGTTGTTGTCAGCTGACCGCCCATCTGAAGTCCGGTATAGAGCACCGGGTTCAGGTTAGCACGGGCAGTATATATTGCAGCTGTATAACCAGCCGGTCCGGATCCAATGATAAGGCATCTGACCCTTTCAGAATCTTCGATTTTGTTTTTGGCGGAATTCTGTGAATTATCATCCAGGTCAAGGGGTTTGAATATATCCATTGTCAGAGTTTTTCAGTTTCCGGCAAAAGTACAAAAAATGTCATTTGGCCGCTCTCAGGTAACATGTCTTATTCCTCTGTCCCGCACCACCGGAGGATTTTTCCTGTCATTGTCGGTATATCTCACCCGGAAGATCGGTTTTCCTTACCGGAAGATTGGTTCTCCTTACAGCAGATGACTCTGGAAGAGTCAGATATCAATAATCCCTGGTGCAACTTGTTGCCTGCGGTATGCTTGTGTCACTCAGCTCTGGAGGAGCTGGATAACATTATCACCATTTCATTTCCCGAATCCACCCCCATCCCCACCAGGAGGCTAACATACTGTCATTCATGTTTTTGACTGAACCCTGAACCTGGAACCTGAAACCTGGAACATTTAGCCTGGTACCAAATATCCGGTACTTACAACATTTTGCATAATCGGATTTGTTGATTACATTTGCGGTGTTTCGGGGTGTGGCGCAGTTGGCTAGCGCACTTGCATGGGGTGCAAGGGGTCGTCTGTTCGAGTCAGATCACCCCGACAAA
>JAVEVC010000107.1:0-4510 GCA_034005245.1 Bacteroidales bacterium | reverse complement strand
ACGCGGATGATCAATTTAAGCCAGTTCCGGCATGAATGAATGTAATGGAAGGAACTATGTAAAAACAGATATCAAAAGGAACCTCCATCCCGCTTGAAGCTGGACAGGAAGCTTATGAAATAATGAGTATTCCATATGAACCACTTAATTTACAGTCATATAATAATATAATTTCATATGAAAATAAAGGAGATAAAAAGATTCAGCAACAAGATTTATGAGGCAGTCTTAAAATTGTTGCCCCAGCTTGAACCTGGCGTAGAATTGCCTTCCAGGGAGCATTTTAAGGATATGTTACGTTCGGAGAGCGCTCATTTTTTTGTGGCTGAGTCTGATGAAGGACAAGTTGCCGGGATTCTGACAGTGGCTACATATAAGATCCCGACAGGAACCAGGGTATGGATCGAAGACGTGGTTGTAGATGCTTCTCAGAGGGGCAAGGGAATCGGCATGGAACTGACATTATTTGCTATAGGTTTTGCCAGGTCTCTGGGTGCGGAATCAGTAGAACTGACTTCGCGGCCGTCGAGGATAGCAGCAAACCAGCTATATCGCAAGACCGGGTTTATACTCCGCGAAACAAATGTTTACAGATATCCACTTGTCATTCCAGCTCAACAGGAATGAAAACCAGGGGTATCGGCAGGCATGAGGCTCCCGGAGGGGTATAGGTAAGCCTGATGACCTGAACTTTATTGTTTGGATCGGGAAGGAACAGCTGTACCAGCAACGCCTCTGGATAACCCTCAGTTATAAGCTTGTCAGACGGCAGTTGAATAAATCCTTCGCTGAACTTGCCTTTGCTGACCTTCATCACATTGGTCATGCCTCCGCAATATTTCGCTTTTGAATTGACATTCCAGGTAACCAGCGCCAGACCTTTACCGTCAGCGCTTTCCCAGTTAACTTCAATATCGTACATCACCCCATAATTCCCGGCCAGGTTTATTATCCTTCCTGTGCTTCCGTCAATGCCATTCACCCAGGGATCGCTGCGTCCGTCAGCTAACACAAGCGCTGCGGCCGGATTACTTGTGCTCAGGGTATCTGTAACTGATATCAGGTAATTACTGACACCGAACAATCCTCGTCCGGCATTCCTGTGGCTCGAAGGATGCACGCTGCTGATTCGCTTTATGGCATCAGCGCCCGAAGTTTGCGGATCAGTTTGTACTACACTGATCTCCCCGGGCTGGTCGATTACAAATTCGTAAAAGCCGTGAGCCAGTTCATCGTATTTCACGATGTTCCTTTCAAGCTGTTCGTCGATTGCTGCTGCTTCACCCGGCTGAATAACCACCGGATCCTGCCAGGTCTTGGAGTTGAAATAATCGTTAAGGCCGTTCCTTGCAATCCGGTAGTAATCCGTTGAAGGCCGCTGGGAAGAATACTTAAGCATGAGAAGATGCATGGGCACTTTGCCCAGGTTCTTTATAACAGCAGTTATTTTCCGGTCGATCTTAGCCGGTTCCTGAACTGCATTAACATTATAAACATACAGGCGGACAGCCCCCGGCTGAACCCTTTCTCTCAGGGCAATGGCTTCAGGGACTCTGATATATTCGGGATCATCGGAGATAATATATTGCGGTCCGGGCAGGACGATCTTCCTGTAATCTATCCGCGGAAGCTTGTCGGTAAGAAATCCTTCGAGATTGACACCTGTGCCCTGACCGGCAGTTATTAAAGCACGATTCTGATCAGGTGTGATGGTTTGAGGACCTTCAGCCTTCAAGTCAGACAATACCTCAGGGGAGGAGTTTATTGTGCCCTTTCCCTTTCCGCTGAACGAAAACAGCGACATAATCAAGAGCAAAAGAACAACTTGTTTCATATCATGATTTTTTTCAGGATAAAGATATAAAACAAATTACCGGGTAAAACAGCAAGTAAAAAGATCCTTCTTTCTTCGGAAAAAGGAATCAAAGGATTGATACGACAGGCCCCGTTAAAGGAGGAGAAGCAGGTCAGTTAATCAGGCCGGATCACTTTGTTCCGGTGAAAATTATCTCATAGGATCCTGCGGTCAATGTCCAGTCGAGCTTATTCCCATCTACAGTACCTGTGAGAGAACCACTTGGATCTGAGTATGAAAGGCTATACCTGCCCCCTGAAGAACTGCTGATATTTATTCCGTCAAACGGGATAGTGTTTGTTTGAATAGTAATTACCAGATCGACCTTTGTATTTGAGCTCTTGGTCAGTTCACAACTGGCCGGCACAGTACCTGTTCCGGTGTATGTAACTGTTCCTGTATACAGGCCTGTAATATCGGAAGCGTAGTCTTCATCGGAATCATCCTTTGAACAGCCGGAGACCAGAGAAAACAATACAAGAAACGTAAGAATCTTAAAGATTTTCATGTAAAAATTATTATATTGTTGATAATAAGGTGATTCACATAACTGTCTGTCAGCAAACAGACAACCCATATGTCCAGATGGCTATTTAAATACTTACTTATGTTTGAAAAATTTGCGGATTGCATAGGACACACTTGCTTGCAACAGAACCTGATCAAAAAAAGAATATAACGATAAATGGCCCTTCCAGATTGTAATTATGTTTATTTAATTGCCCTTACCAAACAACAGCAAGCATTTTCCATCGTTTTACAGGAGGTCCTGTAATAATAGTTTTTATAATTTCGGCCTTGTTTGAAGGAAGTTGAAGCAAAGGGTACAATAGGGCTTTATTGAGTTTTTTACCTTTGATTTTCCAGAAATGTATCTTTTACCAGTTAACGATTTGTTCAGATAAAATATAATCATGAACCTTAAGTACGGTTTTTTCAGCATCTTATCTGCATGCCTGATTAGCCAGGGATGCAATGATGAACCTGATCCTCTGAAACTTACAACGACAACTGTTACGGAAATAACAGCAACAACCGCCAGGAGCGGAGGATTTATAGTTTCAGGTATTGTTGAATCCTGTGGAATCTGCTGGAGCCAGGACAAGGCTCCAACAGTGGATGACAACCTGACTTCCGATGGTCTGGTTAATGGGGTGTTCAGGAGTGAACTGACAGATTTGAAACCAAGGACCCTTTATTATATCAGGGCATATGCGACCAATGGTGAGGGAACTTCCTACGGCGATGAATTAACATTTTATACATTGGGGCAGGAACCCGCTGTCACAACAAAGTTCCCTTCGCGGATCACCGAGACCACGGCTGTTCTGACCGCTACGGTAAACTGTAACTATCTTACGACTGATGTATATTTTGACTATGGTTATGATACGAACTACGGTATGACAGTACCGGCCCAGGACAGCCCCATGGCCGGGAATGAGGAAATCAAGGTTTTCGCGGGGATTTCAGGATTGACTGAGTTAGCAACATACCATTTCAGGGTAAGGGCTGTAAATGAGCTTGGAACATCGTGTGGCAATGATATGGTATTTTCAATGGATGGTGCTCAGGGTACAGTAACGGATATTGACGGGAATGTTTATGATACCCGGGTGGTCAATACACAAACGTGGATGACTGTTAATTTAAGAACCCTGAACCTGAATGACGGGACACCGATTCCCAACGTTACAGATCCCGTTCAATGGGAGGAAACTATCATTCCCTGTTATGGCTGGATCGACAATGATACTCTGAAAAAGAATTCCGGTGCTCAGTACAATTGGTACACAGCAGAGACCGGCAAGATCTGTCCGACGGGGTGGCATGTTCCCGACAAACAGGAATGGGAATTATTAGGTTCTGAAGATTTTATGGAAATTTTTCACGAGCTTGACCTTGAGACAAACTGGTGTGGTTTTACAGCTTGCCAGTACTGGTGGGCATCAAATCTTGAAACCGGTGGTGCATGGATAACCGGAGGATTTATTTATATTAATCGCGATCCTTATAAACTGACATATGGCTATTTATACAGGGAACGCAAACTGTTTATCCGCTGTATCAAGGATGAATTCGAATCAGCAAAATGATTCCCGGAGGGAAAGATGTTGATCAGGCAGTTTAGTTTTTCCTGAAGTTTATAATTTCCATCCTTGCCTTGTCTTTTTCGAATAAAGGCCAGGAGAAGAATATGACTCCCCGGGATGGGTTCTTAACAGCTGCGCTGACACATCTGCGGAAATCCTCAATCGTGAAGGGATTATCTATATATGCAGGATATACCTGGATGCTTGGCAGAATCCTTCCGGGCGCTTTGCCGTCAGCCTCGTGCACTACCGACTCAATCCAGGCATCATCACGCCTGAGCATCTGTGAATAGCACATTGGGGAAATATAGTCAGCAAAGGGAGTAATCTTTTTCAGGTCCTGGCCGGCTACTTTGAGGTTAGCCCCGCCGAAATCAGAATCTCTCCATGGCACCGCATGGACAATGATTTTCAGGTCAGGATTTATACCGCGCAATTCATCAGCCAGATCCTTCACCATCGAAGTAATAAGTTCGCAGCGATAATCATTCCACTTTTTTGGATGAAAGTTCAGAATATATGCTGATTTCTGTGTTGTCAGCGTACAGGTATCGGGGATGTT
>JAVEVC010000106.1:0-4580 GCA_034005245.1 Bacteroidales bacterium | reverse complement strand
TCTGCCATATAAAGCACTGCAAGAGCCAGAATATAAGTTCCGATGATCTCCGTGACCAGATTATACCAGTAGCTTCTTATATTAGGTATTGTACAGAAGACTGCCAGCTTCGAATCGGCATCATCCGTTGCATCGAAATGCTTCTTATAAGCGAGCCAGGCAAGCGTTGATCCGAACATGGCCCCCAGCACCTGGGCGCTTATGTACAAAGGCATAAGCGATGCCGAGAATTTATGGGAAAGGACCAGCGCCAGTGTTACAGCGGGATTAAGATGAGCTCCGCTTACAGAAGCCGATATCAGCACTCCGGTAAAGACACCCACGGCCCATCCGAAGGTTATGACTATCCAGCCGCTGTTGTTCCCTTTGGTTTTGTTAAGAAGGACATTCGATACAACTCCGCTTCCGAAACAGAGTATCATGGCCGTACCGAAGAATTCTGCAAAAAATACGTTCATGGTGTTATTGTTAATTGTTATTTAAAATGATGCCCAGGCTTCAGCGGCTTTTACTGCCCGATGCCAGCTTTTTATAAGCGATTCCGTTTCATCACTCTTCATCTTTGGAATGAAAGCCCGGTCGAGCTGCCACTGTTTGCCAAGAATCGAGGCATTATCCCAGTAACCAGTTGCCAGGCCAGCCAGGTAGGCTGCACCCAGAGCCGTGGTTTCAGTGACTTTGGGTCTTACAACCCCGGTCTGAAGAAGGTCAGCCTGGAACTGCATAAGGTCATTGTTGACAGTTGCTCCTCCGTCAACCCTCAATTCGCGGATATTTATCCCGGAATCATTCTTCATTGCCTGAAGCACCTCCCACGTCTGGAATGCTATGCTGTCAAGGGCTGATCGCGCTATATGGGCTGACGTTGTACCTCTTGTAATGCCCACTATAGTCCCTCTTGCATGCTGGTTCCAGTACGGGGCTCCCAGCCCGGCAAAAGCAGGAACAAAATATACCCCTTCGCTGCTTCTGACCTGCCCGGCCAGCTTCTCTACATCCTCCGACTTTGTTATGATACCCAGTCCATCGCGAAGCCACTGTACAACAGCCCCGGCAATAAAGATACTTCCTTCAAGGGCATAAACTGTCTCTTTTCCTATCTTCCATGCAATTGTGGTCAGTAATCTGTTCTTCGACTCAATGGGTTTCTGCCCGATATTCATCACCATGAAACAGCCGGTCCCATAAGTGTTCTTCACCATCCCCGGCTCCGTGCACATCTGCCCGAATAGTGCAGCCTGCTGATCGCCGGCAATGCCTGCAACAGGGATTGATGATGAAAAAAGACCATCGGTTTTACAGTAAATCTCGCTTGATGATCTCACTTCGGGCAATACTGAAGCCGGAATATTGAAAATATCCAACAATTCTTCATCCCATCTCAGTGTGTGGATATTAAAAAGCATCGTTCTTGATGCATTAGAGACATCCGTGATGTGCATTTTCCCCTTTGTCAGGTTCCATACCAGCCAGGTGTCAACGGTGCCGAAAGCAAGTTCGCCCTTATCTGCAAGATCCCTGGCGCCATCAACATTATCCAGTATCCATCTAACCTTTGTAGCTGAAAAATATGCGTCAATAATAAGGCCTGTTTTCCTACGGATTAAATCGCTGTGCCCCATTTTATTAAGCTGGTCACAATAATCCGAGGTCCTCCTGTCCTGCCACACAATGGCATTATAAACCGGCTTGCCCGTGGTCCTGTTCCATACTATCGTTGTTTCGCGCTGGTTTGTAATGCCGATCCCTGCCACGTCAGAACTGCCGAGCCCCGCTTTTGCCAAGGATTCCATAGCAACACCAATCTGTGTTGACCATATTTCTTCGGGATCATGTTCAACCCATCCCGGGCGCGGAAAATTCTGGGTGAATTCTTTCTGTGCCGATGCTACCGGTTGTCCGTTTTGATTAAAAAGTATTGCCCTTGAACTGGTTGTTCCCTGGTCAAGTGCAAGAATAAATTTATCCATTTTGGAGAAGTATTTATTTAATCCATAAATATCTATAATATACTGTATTCCTTTCTGTTACTCAGTGATTGCTTTGGTATTCGTGGTTTAAAAATCCTTAACCACAAAGAAATCAAAGGATTTCACAAAGGATACACCAAGTTTATGAATTATTAAAGTTAACGTACTTACAAATAATTCAATACAAGATTTTTGTACTCATTTAACTGCTCTTCCTGCCATTTCCTGTCATATCCCATCTCGTCAGCCATAATTTTGACCACTTCCGGAGCAATAGTAACGCTGGCTCTGGCGTCGAGAAATAATGCCCGGGTTCTTCTTGCCAGAATGTCTTCGGCCGTCACCGGCATTTCATTTCTGCAGATCCATATTATCTCGGCTTTTGTATATGGAAGATCCGGATGCAGCTTCTCACTCAATGACTGATTATCAGTTATCATCAATTCAATTTCTTCTGCGCCATCACCGTAGATTCTTAATCGTCCATTGTTCAAAGGCTTTCCATCCGAAAGCAGTCTTAAAGTCCTGGTTGTGCATGCTTTCTTTGGAAGGACACCCGCTTTAATTCCTCTGTCGATCGTTTCTTCGGCCATACGCCGGTAAGATGTCCATTTTCCTCCGGTTATTGAGAGCAAGCCTGAGGGGTTAAGGGTTATTTTATGCCTCCGTGAGACTTCCTTTGTAGCCGATGGATTGCCAGGATCAGCTGCCAATGGACGCAAACCTGCAAATATGCATTTTATATCTTTTCTTTCTGGTTTTCTGGTAAGATATTTTCCTGCGGTATTCAGAATGAATTCTATTTCTTCTTCCAGTGCTTTTGGTTCGTTGCTTATTTCGTTAAGAGGAGTGTCGGTGGTGCCCACAACCACCTTGTCGTACCAGGGAATGGCAAAAAGGACCCTCCCGTCATCAGTTTTGGGAATCATGACGGCCGACGAGCTGTTCAGGAATGAATTGTCGAGAACAATATGCACTCCCTGGCTCGGACGGACTGTAGGCGTAGAACCGGGATTATCCATTTTGTGTATTTCGTCAGTAAATACTCCGGTGGCATTGATCACAAGTCTTCCTTTAATGGTATATTCCAAACCAGAGGTCATATCTTCAGCCCTGACACCGGTTATTTTTTCGTTCCCATCTTTATTAAGGGCCATGACTCTGAAATAGTTAAGCGGAGTGCCTCCGCATGCTACAGTTGCATTGGCCAGAGCTATGGCCATCCGGGAATCATCAAACTGGCCATCGTGATATACGATAGCTCCTTTCAAACCGCCAGGATAAAGAAGGGGCAGCTGCTCTAAAGCTTTTTCCTTACCCATGAAATATGACTTCCCCAAACTCAGGCGCCCGGCAAGAAGGTCATAAAATTTCAGGCCTGCAGTGTATAAGAGCACATCCCACAAGGTATAAACCGGTATAATGAATTCCTGGTTTGCTGTAAGGTGAGGTGCGTTTTTTAATATGAGGCCTCTTTCATGCAAAGCTTCCTTAACAAGGAGAACGTCGCCCTGTGCCAGGTAACGCACTCCTCCATGGACAAGCTTAGTGCTGCGTGAAGAAGTTCCCTTGGAAAAATCAGATTGTTCGAGAAGGATTGTTTTATATCCTCGAGATGAAGCATCGAGTGCTATACCCAGGCCTGTGGCACCCCCGCCGATCACTATAATGTCCCATAATTGATCATGATGTTGTTCGAGCCTGAGAATTAATGTTTTGCGATCCATATATGTTTGTATGTCTAGAGGGGAATAATGTTACAAAGAAAATTTCAGAAATCAATAAGAATAAGCAAGAGGAGGTTAAAAAACAGGATTCAGTAAGAATAAATCTGAACCTTATCGCTGTCCATTGGATGATGACAACCGTAATATGCCGAAGTCTATGGCAAATAATTTCCTAAATATTACTGATAAGCTTTAGTCTGTTTAAGTCATAAATATCGATATTTTACTGTATTCCTTTGTGTTACCCTTAGTGATCGTCTTAGTGAACTGTGTGGTTTAAAAATCTTTAACCACAAACTCAAAGGATTTCACAAAGGATACACAAAGTTTATGAATTATTACAGTTAGTGACTTCCTGATAAATCAACTAGTAGACCTGCCCCTTTCTCTAATAGAATTTAAGGCAGGCAGGCGATGTTGAAGGGTATTGTAAGGCGGGTTCTTCAGGAAGGCCGGTATTGCTGTCTATTTTGAAGACAGCAATATTATCAGATCTTTGATTTCCCACAAGGAGGAACTTTCCTGAAGGATCGATTGTAAAATTACGTGGCCAGTCGCCTCCGCATGAAGTGTGGCCGGCAAGGCTCAGCAATCCGTCAGCGCCAATTACGAAGGTCACTATTGAATTCTCCCCCCTGTTCGATCCGTATAAATATTTCCCGTCTTTGCCGATATGAATATCGGCACAGTAGTTCCTGCCACTGAAATCTTTTGAGGTGGTTGGCAGTGTCTGTAGAAGTTGAAGGCCGTTCCTGTCGTCAACATTGAAAACCATTACTGTTGATCCAAGTTCATTAATGACATAAAGCTTTGAACCGTCAGGCTTGAATACGAAATGTCTCGGTCCTTCGCCTTCAGGCAACTGCACCGAAGGATTATCTGA
>JAVEVC010000049.1:0-22219 GCA_034005245.1 Bacteroidales bacterium | reverse complement strand
TTTATATGCCAATTGACTTCAAAATTAGCAATATTTGCAGCCCAATTGAAACAGCCAATGCACGACATAAGAAACATAGCGGTTATTGCTCACGTAGATCACGGAAAAACTACGCTTGTCGACCGTATCCTGTACCAGGTCAAGTTATTTCGCGAAAACCAGGTTATGGGAGACCTTATCCTCGACAGCAATGATCTGGAAAGGGAAAGGGGTATAACCATACTTTCAAAAAATGTCTCGGTGCGATATAAAAATGTCAAGATAAACATTATTGACACTCCGGGTCACTCTGACTTTGGCGGAGAAGTAGAACGGGTGCTCAACATGGCCGAAGGAGCGTTGCTTATAGTGGATGCATTTGAGGGTCCAATGCCTCAAACGCGATTTGTACTGCAGAAAGCCCTTGAGATCGGACTTAAGCCAATTGTTGTAATAAATAAAGTTGATAAACCCAATTGTAAGCCCGAGGAGACGCAGGAAAAGGTTTTTGACCTGATGTACAGCCTTAAGGCAACAGAGGACCAGCTTGATTTCCCGACTGTTTATGGTTCCTCAAAGCTTGGATGGATGGGTCCTGACTGGTCAAGGCCAACAGGCGACGTAAGTTATCTCCTCGATACAATTATTGAGCATATACCACCGGCAAAAATATCAGATGGCAATCTGCAGATGAGAATTTCATCGCTCGACTATTCATCGTACCAGGGACGAATTGCAGTGGGCAAGATAAGCAGGGGTTATCTTGTGCCCGGAAGCCAGGTATCTCTGATCAAACGCGACGGAAGTATCATGCTGAACACTGTAAAAGAGGTTTATCTCTTCGAGGGTCTGGGTAAGGAGAAAACTAAAAAACCTGTCCGCCCGGGTGAAATATGTGCTGTTTTCGGGATGGAGAACTTTGATATAGGCGATACAATTGCCGATTCTGTAAATCCTGAAGGACTCTCGCATATCAAGATCGATGAACCCACAATGAGCATGCTTTTTACTTCAAACAATTCACCTTTCTTCGGCCGCGAAGGAACACTTGTCACTTCCCGTCAGCTGAGGGAAAGGCTTTTCAGGGAGACTGAAAAGAATCTCGCACTTAAAGTTGAAGAGACCGGGTTATCAGAAGCATTCATGGTGCTCGGAAGGGGTATTCTTCACCTTTCAATACTCATCGAGACAATGCGGCGTGAAGGATTCGAACTGCAGGTGGGTCAGCCCAGAGTGCTTTTAAGGGATATTAACGGGATAAACCATGAACCGGTAGAGGTATTAATGGTTCAGGTACCTGAAAGATTTGCAGGCAAGGTGATAGAACAGGTAGCACAGCGGAAAGGTGAGATCGTCAACATAGAGGTAAAGGATGACCGGGCAAATCTCGATTTCAGGATCCCTTCACGAGGGATCATCGGGCTGAGGAACCTGGTCCTTACAGCAACAGAAGGGGAAGCTGTAATGGCACACCGTTTTGACTCATACGAGCCATGGAAGGGAGAGATGTCGCTAAAACGAAATGGTTCGCTGGTAGCTATGGAAACCGGAACAGCAACATCATATGCCATAGACAAGCTTCAGGATCGCGGCAGATTTTTCATTTTCCCGGGGGAAGAGGTATATATGGGACAGGTTATCGGTGAAAGCAGGCGGCAGGACGATATTGCTGTCAATGTAACAAAGGCAAAAAAACTGACAAACATGCGGGCTTCAGGTTCAGACGACAAGGCCGTTCTTGCTCCCCCAGTCCGTTTCTCGCTCGAAGAGGCAATGGAGTATATAGCTACAGATGAATTCATTGAGATTACTCCGAAATCAATGCGCCTGAGAAAGATACTCCTTGACGAGAACGACCGAAAAAGAGCCAGGAATGGCGAACAACAACTTCCCGGGTAAATCTGGGTATCAGGCATCATTCAATGATCCCTTCTTCAAATTCCTTTTCCTCAGAATAAAATATACCGGTATGCCTGACAGGATGAGAGTAAGTCCAATGGCTGCCTCCCTTGGCCGTGTTATTATGGTGTTGAAAAAAAGACCTATGCAGAATAAAATGTAAAAGGCCGGCACGAGGGGATATCCCCAGACTTTATAGGGACGGTGAACATCGGGCATTCTTCGCCGCAGAATAAAGACTCCCAGAGATGTGGCTCCGTAAAAGATGAACACAGCAAAGATTATCATATCGGTCAGCTGATCGAATGTACCCGAAAGTACAAGAACAGACGCCCAGATCCCCTGCCATAAAAGGGAAACAGAAGGAACATTGTTTCTGTTAAGCGTCCCCATGCCCGATATAAAGAGCTTATCACGCCCCATTGCATAATACGGTCTGGCTCCTGTCAGAATACTTGCGTTCGTACAGCCTGCTGTGGTTATGAGAATAAGTATTGATATAAACATAACTCCGGTGCTTCCCCAGAAGCTTCTGACCGCTTCCACTGCAGCAATCTGATTGCCTGCCTGATGGATCTGGACCAGCCCGGGAATTGGCAAAAGTGTAAGATAGGTGAAGTTTACCACGAGGTAAATAAAGATCACTATAAAAACCCCGATAACGATCCCCCTGGGTATATTCCTGTTGGCATCTTTTACTTCTCCGCCTATAAAACCAACCGATATCCATCCCTGATAAGCCCAGAAAGCAGCAAGCATTGCTGTAAAAAAAGAAGACAGCGTGAAAGTTCCGGCAGTCATATCCAAAAAACCCGAATAAGCTGAAGGCCTGTTAATGCTGTTGCCTAAACCAAAGACCACAATAATAATGAGCCCTGCTCCTACTAGCAGCAGAATGGCACGGCTGAGTCCGGCGCCGCTCTTGAGCCCTGAAATGTTAAGCAAGGTGAGGACCAATATCAGTAAAATTCCTGTCAGCTTTATACCGAAATCCTGCAGAGGGTAAAAAATACCTCCGATGGTAAAATCATTCATTTCTTTAAATAGCTCTGGCAATGGCACAATGCTGTTGAGTGACTGCGCAAACACATACGCCAGCGAGGATATGGTGGCGGTCTGGATCACGGCAAATAGTGACCAGCCGTAAATGAAAGCGAAAAACCTGTTGTAGATCTTCTTGAAATATGTGAAATCACCTCCGGTATCTGCCAGCATTCCCGCAACCTCGGCGTTGCTGAGAGCTCCGAAAAGAGTGATTATGCCAGCTACGATCCAGGCACATAGGATCCAGAATGGAGAATTAAGCTCCGCCGCCATGGGAGCTATCTTTTTATATATGCCGGAACCAATGATATTAGCAACAACTACGATAACAACATAACCTATCCCCAGTGCCCTGACCAGGTTCCTTTGATTTCCCATGGAGGAGAATTGATTTACAATCCTAAAATAAGAAATTAGTTAAGATGAGTATTGGCAAATGTATTTCAATTGATATAAAATTGAAATATTATGTTTATGTTCCGAGAAAAACGGAATTGATAATATCTTTGAAAAAATGTATTTTTAGAGGAAAGCCGGCACTTTGAATGTCTGAAAGTTATTTAGTGAGATAACTAAAAGGCGACCCTTTAAACGATTGGCATAAGACTAGTGCCGGCTTTATATCTTAACTTGCTGTACAGGATCAAAAATAATAACGGATTTATCCTTTTTTTGTTGCCTGCATGTACATAAAAAGCATATTCACTATATTATAAATCTTCCCGGTTTCTTAATGGAACTCACCGCCAGGCTTTTATAGGACCAGCCAGGAAATCTGTTTCCTGACAAAATAATATTATCAGGATGCCCGGTTATGATTCCTGACAGTATAATGTTCTGTTCTATGAAAACTGATCTGAGATCCTATTTTTTCAAAGTGTTTTCAAACCACCTTAGCATTTCCATCTTCATCTGATCAGTAAAAACATGCCCTGTATTTTCGTAAATAATGCTCCTGAAGTTTCCCTCTTTTCCATAAAGATTGTATACTTTCCTGAGCTTTTTTTCCAGGGTGATCATCCCGCTAAGAGGCGATCCTGCATCGCTGTCGCCCGTGAGAGCAAGAAATGGCCTTGGGGCAATCAGGCCCATAACAGCCTCGGTGTCAAAATGATTTAGCATTCCCGGCACAAAATAGTAAATGCCGTGGGCTCTAAGCTGCCTCTGTTCAATAAGTTCCTGGTAGCGGGTAAAACAGGCTACTCCGACAACACTGCTTATCCTGTCATCGAGAGCGGCAAACCACCATGCGCGAGTGCTTCCCATGCTCATTCCCTCAACGCCTATTCTATCTGCATCAATTTCAGGCCGTGTAACCAGATAGTCCAGTGCAATCTGTTCATCACGCAGCTGCATGCCCCAAAGTGATCTTCCAAACCAGATATTGATCTTAAACTGCGACATCTCCTGATCGGATCCCGCCTTCATGGTTTCAAGATCGCCGGAGGGGCCCTGGCCAAGCCTTTCTCCGTTGAAATAACTGTCTATTGCCATCACGGCAAATCCGTTCGATATCAGCAATGCAAGAACATCCTGGGCTGTGTTCGAAGCTGAACCGAATATATTGTCTTTGCTGCTGCTATGACCGTGAAGACCGATTACTACCGGAACCTTTCCTTTTACTTTGGTTGGTATGGCAAGATAACCCGGGATCCATGAGTCAACCTCGTTGTCAATCATGAACTTCTCCAGAATATATCCGTCTCTCTCCTCTCTTGACAAAGTTCTTACATTCAGTTGCTTCGGGCGGGGAGGGATATCACCCAGCAGCTTATTCAAGGTTTCCTTAACCTGTATCCTTTCTTTATTCCATACAGCTAATCCGGAAGGAAAGTCAAAATCGGGATAATCCCACCTGGTGTAATGCTCAGGCACCCCTTCCCATGGTTCCTGCCAGACACTTTCAGGTGTCATTGCAGCCTGTCCTGCGGCGTTCATTGATGCAATCCTTGTAATAACAATTATCAGGGCAAGTTTTATTTGTACACTATAATTCATGACAATAAAGATTTGATATTTTATATGTTTATTTCGCTGTATCTCACAATATCATAGCATCCGGTTTCTGTAAAGTTACACAATAAAGCGTTAGCACCACCCAACCTTCAAGGCTCACTTCCCCGGGGCACTCAAAAACGGAACTATTTCACTACCTGATGATTGCTGTATGACGATGAACCTTTTTAAAAACCTTCTGAGAACTACTGCATGAGAGACAACGGCAATGGATTCAGTAAGACTTCATGTTGAACCCTGCCGTATTCCGCAAAACCAGGGATTATCAATTGTGACTGACAGGGTATGTGTGCTAAAGGAAATATATTTACATTTATATCAGACATTACCTAATATCTCTCGAACCTTGAGCCTGAAATCAGTAATGATAACAGTTACAGGCCTGGTACAGGGGGTTGGTTTCCGGCCTTTTGTTTACAGGGTCGCTGCCAGATCGGGACTGACAGGATGGGTTAGAAACACTAATGAGAATGTCATGATAGAGATATCAGGTCCCGGTCGTGAAATAAGTAATTTTATTTCCTGCCTCAGAAATCAGGCACCCCCGGCAGCGGAAATAGAAGAAATAAATGTCACTGAAATACCACAAAAGGCTTATAATGGATTCAGCATACTTGAAAGCAGCAATCTTTCCGAAGATACAACGGAAATAAGTCCCGATATAGCGGTGTGCAATGAATGCCTTGAAGATATGGGCAAGCCAGGAAACCGCTATGACTATCCATTCGTAAATTGCACAAACTGCGGGCCTCGTTTCACAATAATTGAAGCCCTTCCCTACGACAGATCTTCCACAACCATGAGATCCTTCATCATGTGCCCTGAATGCAGGCGGGAATATGAAACCTTGAATGACCGCAGGTTCCATGCACAGCCGGCAGCATGCCGCCTTTGCGGGCCCGGTTATGAGCTGCTGGTGAATGGTAACACTGCAAGCGACAACATCGATTTTATAACTGACTATATTTCAAGATGCATACACAACGAAGGAATTGTTCTTCTGAAAGGACTTGGCGGCATGCACCTTGCATGTGATGCATTCAATGAAAAGGCTGTAGGAAAGCTTCGGAACATAAAAAGACGCGACGGGAAGCCCTTCGCCGTGATGTTCAGGAATATTGACAGCCTGAAACAATATGCACGCACAGATACCATTGAAGAAGCATCTCTCCTCTCCTGGCGGCGGCCGATCGTACTTCTGGAAATGAATAAGAAAGGTATTCAGCAGGTACCCACAGTTCTCAACGCTGGGCTGAAACTCATAGGAGCAATGCTCCCATATATGCCAATTCATTACCTGCTTTTCAGAAAGCTTAAAACACCGGCAATTGTTCTGACAAGCGGCAACTTCCGTAACGAACCCATCCTGACGGATAATAACATTGCCAAAGAGCAATTTTCAAACAAAGCTGATGCCCTGGTGTTGCATAACCGTAAGATCTTTAACCGGACTGATGACTCCGTTGTCAGAATAACAGACGGAAGGGAAAGGATCTTAAGGCGCTCAAGGGGTTTTGTTCCGGCTCCTGTGAAGACTAACCTGAATATGGAAGGAATAATAGCATTCGGTGCGGAACTGGCAAACTGCTTCGGCGCCGGAAAGGGAAAAAAGATCTACCTCAGCCAGCACATAGGTGATCTTCAATCCGTGGAAACTGCTGACTTTTATGAAAATACAATCGATCAATTCATTAAGCTGTTCAGGATAGTACCTTCCCTTCTGGCCGTAGACATGCATCCAGAATATTTCTCCACCAAAACCGGCCTTAATTTCGGGAACATTCCCGTGATAAAAGTCCAGCACCATCATGCACACATTGCTTCTTGCATGGCTGAGCACAGGCTTGATGAAAAGGTCATCGGAGTTGCATTTGACGGAACAGGTTATGGAACAGACGGAAATATATGGGGAAGCGAATTTATGATCTGCGAACTGAACGACTTTGAAAGAATAACCCAT
Organism: Bacteroidales bacterium; assembly: GCA_034005245.1. Taxonomy (GTDB): domain Bacteria; phylum Bacteroidota; class Bacteroidia; order Bacteroidales; family VadinHA17; genus LD21. The sequence continues at coordinate 15,321 of JAVEVC010000049.1, read as the reverse complement.
TTCGGATATATTCCCTTGCCGGGTGGCGACAGTGCCATTGAGCAACCATGGAGATCGGCAGTATCATGGCTCTACAGGGTGTACGGAAGGGAATTCCTTAAATATGACTTACCTGTGTTAAAGGATATAAGCCGCGATAAGATTGAAATGGTAATGAGCATGATTGACAGAAAAATAAACTGCCCTCTCAGCTCCGGGGCAGGAAGATTGTTCGATGCAGCGGCCTCACTGACCGGAGTGGTACATGTTGCAACATTTCAGGCCGAGGGTCCTATGCGCCTTGAATCACTTGTCAGGAAAGGCTTTCATGAAAGCTATCCTTTCGACCTGAATGAAACAATAAGTTTTGATAAAACCATTCAGGGTATCGTCGAAGATATTATGAATAATATTTCGTTGATTACAATAGCGACAAAACTGCATAACACAATAATAATGACTATTTTTGATACTGTAACAAGGATCAGGGCAAAGAGAGATATCAATAAGGTCGTGCTGTCGGGAGGAGTTTTCCAGAACAAGTATCTTCTGACCCGTATTGTGAAGCAATTGATGGATGTGGGTTTTGAGGTTTACTCGCATTGCTCTGTGCCGACAAATGACGGCGGTATAGCACTCGGACAGGCCGCCGTTGCATCAAGAAGGAGGGAACTGAAATGTGTTTAGCTATTCCTGCAAAAGTGATAAGTGTCGACGAAACCTATGCAAAAGTATCCATAGGCGAGGTTGAATACACTGCAAGCGTTTTACTGCTGAACGATGTTAAGCCCGGTGATTTCATCTTGCTGCATGCCGGTTTCGCCATAGGGAAAATTAACCCTGAAGAGGCTGAATTAACTCTGCAGCTGCTGAGAGAAATGGAAGGAGAAAGCAAATAAAGAACCTTCCCATGAAATACATTGATGAATACCGGAATCAGGAACTCGTAAAAGCGATTGCCGACAGGCTTAAACGTATCTCAAAAAAAGAGATAATACTCATGGAAGTTTGCGGGGGCCATACAATGGCAATTCATCGCTTCGGATTGAATTCCCTGCTGCCGCCGAATATCAGGCTTATATCAGGGCCCGGCTGCCCGGTTTGCGTTTCAAGCCAGAGATTCATTGACACTGCTATTGCATGCAGCAGGGTGCCTGACTCAATTCTGGCAACATATGGCGATCTGATGCGTGTTCCCGGAACATCATCATCGCTGGATAATGAGAGAGCCAAAGGAAAAGACATCCGTGTAATTTATTCCGTTCTTGAAGCAGTCGAAATAGCCCGGCAGAATCCAGAAAAGATAATAATCTTCCCCGGTATTGGCTTTGAAACAACCACTCCTGCCACATCTGCTGCAATTCTGAAGGCATTCAGTGAAAGAATTTCCAACTTTCGTGTGCTGAGCGCACACAAGGTTATGCCTCCTGTAATGAAAGCACTTGTAGATGAGGATATTAAAATAAACGGATTTATAGCCCCGGGGCATGTTAGTACAGTAGCAGGAACCACTATGTACGATGATCTTGCGTTGAATTATGGACTTGGTGTTGTGGTTTCGGGATTTGAACCTTCCGATATCATGCAGTCAGTCCTTATGCTTGCTGAGCAGATTGAAAAGGATTCTCCAAAGGTTGAAGTTCAATACACCAGGGTGGTTGAAAAGGAAGGCAATAGTGTTGCGCTTAAGTTAATGTATGAGGTATTTGAATACAGGGATGACGAATGGAGAGGATTCGGTACAATTCCGGAAAGCGGGCTGCAGATTAAAAAGGAATACTCAGATTTTAATGCTGAGAATGAATTAGGACAAGAAGTGCCCGAATCGGCAGAACCAAAGGGATGCATATGCGGCCAGATACTCAGGGGAATTAAGACGCCTTCCGACTGCCGGTTATTCGGGAAAGAATGCAGGCCCTCGGATCCGGTTGGCGCTTGCATGGTATCATCGGAAGGAATATGCTCAACATATTACAGGTACCGGTCATGAGAAGAAAAGAGGATAATATCCAGCTGGGTCACGGGAACGGCGGGAAAATGATGCACGAGCTTATTGAATCAGTATTCCTGAAACATTTCAGGAACGACATCCTGACTGATCAGGCCGATGCTGCGGTAATTTCCCAGGGACCCGAACATGTGGCTTTCACAACTGACTCATTCGTTATTGACCCTCTTTTTTTCCCGGGCGGGGATATTGGAAAGCTTGCCGTGTGCGGAACTGTGAACGATCTTGCAGTTGCAGGTGCCAAACCTCTTTTTTTGAGCATTTCATTTATTATCGAGGAAGGATTCCCTCTGAGAGAGCTTGATTTGATAGCTGAATCTGTTGCAAAGGAGGCAAAAAATGCAGGCATAACAATCGTGACAGGCGATACCAAGGTCGTAAACAAAGGTAAATGCGACAAGCTTTTTATTAATACCTCAGGGATCGGCAGTATAAACAAAGAACACCTTTCTATCTCCAAGGCAGCTGATCTGGAGGCAGGCGACGCGATAATCATCAGCGGCATGATAGGCGATCATGGAATGGCGGTTATGAATGCCCGTGAATCCTTTAATTTCAGGCTTTCAGTGGAATCAGACTGCACATCATTGAATCATATGATAAGTTCAGTACTTGACAGATCACAGGTCAAATTCATGCGCGATCCTACAAGGGGAGGAGTTGCCGGAGTGCTTGATGAGCTTGCCAGTAAAACCGGGAAAGGTATTGAGATTATTGAATCGGCGCTTCCGGTAAGGGATAATGTTAAGGCAATGTGCGAAATACTGGGATTCGACCCTCTTAATATAGCAAATGAAGGGAAGGTCGTTATTGTGGCTTCCGGAAATCGCGCGGACGAGATTCTGGAAATTCTGAGAAATGATGAAGCAGGAAGAGATTCTGCTGTTATAGGGAGAATATCTGACAGGCTCCCGGGTAAAGTGATTCTAAGAACCGTTTCGGGAGGCAGTCGGTTTGTCGATCCCATGTCAGGAGACCAGCTGCCCAGGATATGCTGAACAATGTAATATGCATGAATTTTCACTTGCCGGAGAAGTAATCAGAATAGCTGAATATGAGGCTGAAAAGAATATGGCCAACATCGTGAATGAGGTCAATATTGAGGCAGGGAATTTTTGCGGGATTGAAATTGATGCCTTCAGATCAGCCCTTGAAATCCTCGCAGAAGGTTCAATCCTTAAGAATGCATGCTTTAACATATTGACAATAAAGGGTAAAGGGAAATGTCATGCCTGCAATATTGAATTTGAAATGGATAGAAGGTTCGATACATGCCCGCTTTGTAATGCCCTCCCGTCGGAAATAACAGGCGGATATGAATTCAGGGTGGCATCAATAATTATTGAGAAAGAATAAGAAAGTATCTGAAACTCACTTATAATCATTAATAACAATAATATGTGCGAAACGTGCGGTTGCGGAAAATCAGACGGTTATACAATCTATGATCCGAAACATAAACACCACCATGGTGAGCCTGATGAAAACGGTAATGTTCACAGTCATTCACATGAACCTGATCGTGATCATGAATATAAACACTCTCATGAACATTCACATGAACATGAACATGAAAAAGAGCATACACACAGAAACGCCATAGACATTAATATCGACATACTATCAAGGAATAATATGATCGCCGGGTTGAACCGCAGTTTCCTTGAAGGCAGAAAAGCTGTTTGCTTTAATATGGTGAGCTCTCCCGGATCGGGAAAGACAACAATCCTTGAAAAGACCATTGCTCATTTCGGGAACCGTGAAAAATTTTATGTCATTGAAGGTGATCAGCAATCAGTGATTGATGCTGAAAGGATTGAGAAGGCGGGAGCCACTGCCCTGCAGATCAATACAGGTTCAGGATGCCACCTGGATGCCCGGATGGTAGCTGATGCACTGAAAAAGCTTGACATAGCTTCCGGATCAGTACTTTTTATTGAGAATGTTGGAAATCTTATATGCCCGGCAATGTTCGACCTGGGGGAATTCAGGCGGGTTATTGTTACAAGCGTAACAGAAGGTGAGGACAAGCCCCTGAAATACCCAAAGATGTTTGAGTCGTCACATCTTTGCATTATCAACAAATCAGACCTTCTTCCCTATATCAGTTTCAGCATACAGCAATTCATGCAGAACGCTGCTGCCGTAAATTCAAATCTGGAATTTATCGCCATGTCGGCCCTTACGGGGGAAGGAATGGATAAATGGCGGGAATGGATCCTGCATAAGGCAGACCTTTTCCTTAGGGATCATTAATCCGCTTGAGTGTCTCTATTACCAATCAGATTGATATTCACCTTTTGTGTATCCGGATTGGTCATTTTGATCACCTTACCTTAAGAGAAATATCCCCGATCCCGTTGATGAGTTCCTTTAATTCGTCAATATGGTTTATGTATACCCCCCTGGGATTTGTTCCGTATTTTATGCAAAGTGATGCTGCATATCCTGTGGCTGCGCCCATCTGGCCTGTGGTATTCATCACACGCGGCCCTCCAAGGCCTATATGGGAACAGCTGAAACATCTGCCGGCCATAAGAAGGTTCCTGATATTCCTTGAGTAGAGGCACCTGTAGGGAATGTAGTAATGATCCACCGGATAGTAAAGGGCTTCCGACAGGAAATCAGGCTGGGAAGGATCTGTAATGTTCTGCTGGTAATGGACATCTATTTCCCTTTTTTCCATTACAACAGCATCGGGGAATTCAGTCATGTTCCTTTCGTCATTAAAGGTATAGATATAATCACCAACCAGTCTCCTGGACTCTCTTTTGCCAACGAGGTATGAAACCCACTCAAGTTCAAGATTTGCATTCTCTGTCTTTTTCTTTGCATTGCTGAACGATCCGTAAACGGCTTTCAGCATGTGGTCCCGTATCTTTTCCGCATCGTCAACCTGGTGCAGGTCGTCACGTGACAGCTCCCAGTTCCATGTTCCGGCTGTTGCGGAATAATCACCTGCTACTTCGAATGCCCAGGGCACCTCGGGAAACTTGACAGGCTCCCCCCTTTCGGCACTCCTCCACAATACTGAAGAACCCATTATTCTCCCATCATGCGTGGCAGGGCTCCATAATTCCCCGTAACGGTCCCATTTTTCACCGAACTCTGTGGAATCTTCCCTGCCATACATCCATTCTGCTCCGGCCCAGTATCCGATCCATCCGTCACCGGTGCAGTCGATATACAGCGGCGATATGAACCGCATGGTCTCCCCCGTTGAAGTATGGCGGGCATCTACTGAAGTTATTGAATCTGATTCTGCAACTGCAGTAAAAGCCCTCCAGTTAAGGAACAATGATATTTTTTCATATTTCGCGATGTTGTCATGACGTTTCCTGTCGTCATGAACTGCATCAGGGGAACCATTTGGCCACCATACCGTATTCAACATACTTAGTATACGGTTGTATTTCCATGTTATACCTTCAGTATGAACCCTGATTTCGCTGCTTGCATTACCGCCAAGAACAGGGCGGTCGTGTACAAGCGCAACATTCAGTCCCTGCTCTGCCGCGACAATAGCCGCAGCACACCCGGCAATGCCTCCCCCGACAACAACCAGGTCGAATGATGCTTCCTTTTCAGGAACGAGGAATTCGCCAGTCACCTCTCTCCTCCATTTTTTCAATGCCTCTGTTTCAGATGGAGGCTCAGTTCTTGCCGAGCTTACATATACTGCATCGCACCTGCCGTCGAATCCGGTAAGGTCTTTCAGCTCAACTGTGACAACCTCACTCCTCAGATTAACAGAACCTGCATACTGCCAGCTCCAGCCCTCTTTTGTTCCGAGTGTTGCTTCCATCTCCTTTCCGTTAAGGATGATCCTGAACATGCCCGGGGGGGCCCATTCCCCCGGAGCCCAGTTCATAGTTCTCACCCAAACAAAATATTTTCCTGCTGCCGGCAGGGTGACCCTGGTAACTGCATTTCGCACGGGATGGCCAAGGCCGTGTGCCAGAAGATATGGCGATCCCATCTGTTCCACGAACTGGGGGTCAACCAGCCAGCCACCTTTCTCAGCAAAGCTCTCAGCTTCAACTAATACCTGATAATTTTCTTCCTTGCATGATGATGAAATCAGTAGCACCCATGTCAGGAATGTATAAACAATTATTTTGGCCATATATCCAACTGTTAATTAATGTCCCAATAAATTCAACTAGTCAGTCTCCCATAAAATTATCCAAAGAGTTTTCAAAACGCAAATAAGTTATCTGTTTAAAATCTGGCTTCCGGATTTGTTTATTGCCAATCCATCAGAATAATTGGTATAAGACTTTCCGGAAAATCCTTTTTTCAGGGAAAAAGCTTAAATTTAAATGTGCCATAAATCAGGACCAAAGCAGCCGGGATTCTAAAACCAGCAAGTTAATAAATTGTACATTAATAACTTATTGTTTTTTCTCATGAGAAATATTATTCAGGTATTAATAATTGCCATGCTTGTTAGTCTGTCTTTCCACACTGCTTCGGAGGCACAGACAGGACTTTGCGAAGAACTCATGATACTTACCGGATCAGAACTCCTGCCCGTGTTCAGGGATGATTCTGAAGTATACCAGATATCGAGTTATGATACTACAGGAGGAAATGATGACGGATTTTCGGGAAAGTATTCCTTCCTGCGAAAAGAAGGAAGCAGTCTTGTGATCGCTGACCTGAAAGGGCCTGGAGTGATCCACAGGATCTGGACACCGACTCCTTCTGAAGACACTATTCAGTTTTATTTCGACGGGGAGGCTTATCCCAGGATAAACATAAGATTTATTGACCTTTTTTCCGGAAAGGTTTATCCTTTCAGCAGGCCTGTTTCGGGAAACGAAGTTGGAGGTTACTATTGCTATGTCCCGATTCCGTACAGCAAGTCCTGTAAAATTAAGCTCAAAGGCGGGAGGATGCAGTTTATTCAGATACAGTACCGAATGTTCAACGAATCGAAACAGGTAACTTCATTCCCTGCAAAACCAGGTCAAAAGGAAGCCGATGCCCTGAACCTTGTCCTGGAAAACTGGAGTTACTATGGAGGAAAAGCATCCTTAGCCCAAAAACCGGCTGATGCAGGAATTAAAAAACTGACGAGGAATTTCTCACTTGATCCGGGAGAATCAATAGTTTTATTCAGGGACAGGAACGGGGGGCGAATAGCAGGATTTGAAATAAAACCATATTCTGATTTGAACACTGCCTCAAAAGACCTTATAATAAGGGCCAGATGGGATAATGACAAAGTTGAAGCCATCAATTGTCCCCTTGTCGATTTCTTTGGCTATGGTTTTGACAAACCTTCGATGCAGTCAGTACTTGCCGGCGTCAGTGACAAGGTCCACTACTTCAACATCCCAATGCCTTATGACCGTAAAGGTACTCTGGAACTTGAGTATCTTAAAAACGAGAGTAATAAGGGTAAAACAATATCTTTCACATTTACTGCTTATTACAACGAGACAAAAAAAGGGCCGGATGAAGGAAGACTTTACGCAAAATGGAGGAGGGAGATCAACCCACAGCAGGGAAAGCCTTATGCTATTCTTGAAACCGAAGGCCATGGCCACTATGTTGGAACAATACTTAAGGCTCAGGGACTCAATCCGGGCATTACTACATTTTTTGAAGGTGACGACCAGTGTTTTGTTGACGGGGAATTAAGACTGCACGGGACAGGATCGGAAGATTATTTTAACGGAGGCTGGTACGCCCTGCCCGACCGCTGGGATCAGGCTTTCAGCCTGCCCGTTCATGGGGCATTGGGTTATTCAGTTCCCCTTGCACGCACGGGAGGATACCGCTTCTACATAGGGGATAAAATACCTTACAGGAGATCATTCAGCCTTACAATTGAACACGGGCCAGAAGGAAACAATGTCCCCGTTGATTACACATCGGTGGCTTTTTTCTATTGCGACAGGCCTCCTGCTGAAAATAAAATGCCGCCGGCCGGCATGCTGAATACAGCTCCTGCACCTACCCTGCTTGAATACTGGCCCGACCTTTTCCCTGTCATGGCATTCAGCCAGGGTACACGGCTGGCTAGGGAAAGGTGGATAGATTACAAAACCAGAAAGAATTATGATGTCATAACGTTCTCCGGCAAAAAGGACGATCTTGTGAAGTTTGAACTCGAAGTGCCGGAAGAAGGTGATTATAATATCCTGATGTCTTACTTTAAAGGCCCCGGCTGTGGAAACTTCCAGGTAAACCAGAGACAGATACCTGTAAATGAAATGATCAAGGGTTATGCCTCTGAAAATACCTTCGTCGAAAAGGAGCTGATAGGGTCACTTCATATAAAAGAGGGAACAAATACCGTCACCCTGGTCATGAAAGAAGATCCCAGGATAATGGCTGACAAGGTGATTGCCTTTCACAGGATTTACCTCGAGAAAAAATAGCCCTTCTGATCTGTTGATTATTTCAGTTCAGGCCTGCCGGAACGAAAAAAACGGCAGTGTGGTCAATAATACAAATCTCACCTGCCGGATAAAGGCTGACCCTGCATAATAATCCTGCTGTCGTTGTAAATGGTCCAGACAGAATCTCTTCCATCACCCGGGAAGTAACTCTCGAAAGTGGTGTTAGTAGTAAGTATCACGGGAGCTGGCAGGTTTTCCGGAAAATCTTCCTTCTTCAGCCCGATATCCGTTAAGCTGGAAGAATACTTCCTGTTGTTCCGGTAATATTCATTTTGAGCATAATATATCATTCTCAGGCCCCACTTTGTGTCCATTCCGGTGTCTGTCACAAAGGGTTCAGTGCCTTTCCCCGCCTCAATTGAAGAAAACTGAAGGTATCCCCACATTTCGGGCATATGCATGTTGATGCGGCCCTGTGGTGACCATACCCAGTTATCCTCAGGGAAAGGCCTTCCGGTTGCAGGATTGATTTCCTTCCTGTATCTGCCTTCATCAATAACTATCCGCCACTCAACCCTTGAGAAGTCTATCCTCCACTGGTCGCCTGCAACCGGCAGCCTGCCCTTTGCAGAGCACTCTTTCAGGGCTGACAGCGGAATGGAGAACTCAACTGTCCAGCCTTTGTCAACGTCAGCCGGATTATTAATGGTACCATCAATATGTGTTCCCACTTTCATGTCGGGAATATCCCACCTGGTCACAGCCTTTCCCCCATCACGGTACGGCTTCAGCAAAAGCAGGTCCCAGGCTGTTCCGAATGCATTCACCTCAATCTCATAGTAAGCATGCGTGTCTCCGTCAGGATCGATGAATATCTCGAAATCATTATCGATGAAGATCACCGTGTCGCGTTGCCTGAGAGTTGCCCAAACATGAGGATCTTCAAGCTCGGCAGCAACATATAGAAAAGCATCGTCCCATAGCATTTTCGCCCGGGTTCTGTAACGAGGTTCTGGCTTGACATCCCCTTCGATATCAACAAAATAGTCAGTCCATGGTACATCATTCCATGATTCCTCATTTATCAGACCATCAGTAATAATGGGAGTAACAGTGCGGTAACACACGTACTCTTTAGGTTGTGGTTTGGGCGGTATAAACTGTTTTGCATCCGTTTCAATTTGAGAAACATCTGAACAGGAAATTGTCAGGGCAAAAAACACCGGTGCAAGCAATAAACCGGAAATCGCAGATCTGAAGGACAAATGCTTGGACTTATTTTTCATGATGCTATGGTTTATAAAATGTTTGAAGATAAGTTTATCAATAATATCTGAAGATAAGTGTATCAGGGATTATTATTTACCAGATCAAATATAAATCATACAGCACTAAAATGAGAATAATTCCTGCATTTTTCCATGGCCTCTGAAAAACCTGTCCTGTGCAAGGCATAATATTTTAGCAGCCATCATTAAAAAGGCAATAAAATATTTGTCGTTTTACAATATTTATTTCCTATTTATCATTATGTTTTTTACCTAAATCGATATCTTTTTTACAAATATATAATATTATTCTTTTCTGTTTTGCAACCTGCGGGGCTCGGTTCCGATTGTGGTATATCCGGATGGGCGGTGTCCCTTCTCGACTGTATGTCTGGCTTACGGCCATTTATGCTATTTCGACAATATCTATGAGCCCCATAGGGGGTAGTATATTATCGCAGGGCATCGTCCTGAGTAACAGCCGCAACAATGAACCAGCCAGCCCCATAGGGGCGTCATAGATTACAGCAGGGCAACGCTCTGCTTGTTGCGTATGCCAGAAATGCCAGTGAGCCCCGCAGGGGCGTAATATATCAGTACATTACAGTTCCCTTCATGGGTCAAAATGCACTAAGGAAATACAAACACAGCCTTCAGGTTATAAGTGTTGAGGAAAATTTTTATGATATTTATAGCCTGAACAATATGTATTCCTAAATTTACTACTGGAAAATCAAATAATAATATTCCAATGAAAGGATCAGGATTCTCAAGACGCAGTTTTGTCACTGCCGGTTCGGTAATGGCTGCCTCGGCTTTTGTTCCAGGAGCATCTGCCGCGACTGCTGGTCAGCAGGCAGGAGAAATTCATTCGATGCTTAATGTAATGAGCTTTGGAGCAAAAGGAGACGGAATAACCGATGACACTGCAGCGGTACAGAAAGCTCTCGACCAGGCTGGATTAACCCACGGGGCATTATTTTTCCCGGAAGGCAATTACCTGTGCTCGGAGCTGAAAGTAAGGGAAGGAACCGGCCTTCATGGCCTGCCGGCATGGAGCTACAGAAAAGGAATGGGAACAATTATCTCCCTGAAGGGGGAAGGTTCCAATTGCCTGCTAAACCTCACCGGAGCTTTCGGCGCTTATCTGTTCGGACTATGCCTCAACGGCAGGGATGTTCCGGGGGAAGTTCATGGCATCCTGATCGATAAGCCTGATTATGGCAGCCAGGAAGACACCCCAAGGATAGATACCTGCAGGGTTGAAAACTTCTCGGGCGACGGAATAAAGCTTGAAAGGATATGGTGCTTTTGCGTCCGTCACTCCCATTGTTTCAGGAATAAAGGCTGCGGATTACTGGTACGTGGCTGGGACGGCTTCATTCTCGACAACTGGTTCTCAGGCAACGGGAAGGCAGGCTATGCATCCTATGATGAGAATGCATCCAACACACTTACAGGAAACAGAATTGAATGGAACCGCGAAGGAGGCATAGTTATCCATGGAGGATCACACTATAACATCACAGGGAACTATATCGACCGTTCCGGAAGATGCGGTATTGCTCTGCTTACAGGGCCAAATAACCGGGGATGTGAAACAATAGCCATGACAGGTAATGTGATATACCGCAGCGGCAAACCAGAATGGGGTCAGAATGATGAATATGACAGTTCACACATCAGACTCGAATACACAAAAGGCCTGGCTTTTACCGGCAATGCTCTGAACGCAGGAAGAGATGACGGAGGGAAGGGAACTTTTTCCCCTGATTACGGTATAGTCATGAAAGGACTTGAAAGTTCGGTAATTAAGGATAATGTGATGCACAGGGGTGCTTTAAAACAACTTTTGGTCGACCTGGGAGGTCATGGCGAAGGTGTAATAATCAAAGACAACGTAGGTTCACTCAGAAAACCAGAATAAGCCTTATAAATCAAATAATTCAACATGAAACCTTCTTGTACTGTTTCTCAAAACAATTAAATGAAATCAATGAAGGCATCTTGCTAACTATTTATTTTACAGCATTATATAAATAATAATAAATATGAAAAAACCAATTCTCTTTCTTACACTGTTAATTCTTTCAACAATTTACCTGCAGGCACAAAACGTCTCATACCTGTTGCACGACGGCTGGAAAGCCCGCAAAGCCAATGAAGTACTAATAGACGGGACCGAAATTACCGGTGCCGCCTTCAAACCCGCCGGATGGATTGATGCTGTTGTCCCAGGCACTGTTCTCACAACACTTCTCGAAAATGAACTGGTCCCTGACCCGTTTTTTGGAATGAATAATAATCTTATTCCTGACGTGCACGATATCGGAAGGGATCATTACACTTACTGGTTCTACAAAGAGTTCGATACTCCCGACCTCAGCGAAGGACAGGAAGTATGGCTTAATTTCAGGGGCATAAACTATTTTGCCGACATTTTTCTCAATGGAAAGAGAGTGAATACTAAAACTCATGAGGGCATGTTTCTCAGGGAGAGATATCTTGTTACACCATACCTCAATAAGGGAATGGCCAATAAGCTGGCGGTATGGGTCGCTCCTCCCGATCCGGCCGGCAATGCTTATGCCGGACAGGGAGGTGATGGGACCATTGGACGAAGCGTTACAATGCAGTTCACTGCAGGGTGGGACTGGATCTGTCCGATACGCGACAGGAATACAGGCATATGGGATCAGGTCTCCCTCGATATAACCGGATCCATTGACATAAGAAATCCTCATATTATAACAAGAGTTCCCGGGGTCAGAGTACCGGGTGATAAACAATCTCCTGCATTTGTAAAGACATCCGCTGAGCTTGTCAACACATCATCACAGCCTATAAACGGTACTTTAAGCCTGGAGTTCGAAGGATACAGAAGCTCGTTAAGGGTTGTGATCGAACCATTTGCGCATAAAGAAATATCATTTCCCGAAATAAAAGTCAACGATCCGCGGCTGTGGTGGCCTAACGGAATGGGCGATCAGCCCCTGTACAACATGAAAATGGAATTTACTCCGGCCGGCAGCAATACCAGCGACTCGGAAAACATTACCTTCGGAATAAGGGAAACCGGTAATTACTTTGACGAAAAAATAAAAGGACGTGTCTTTACCGTCAACGGGCAGAAAATATTTATAAAAGGAGGAAACTGGATTGCTTCGGATGCACTGCTCCGCCTCTCTGAAGAGCGCTATGATGCAGAGATCAGGCTGCATGCCGGGATGAATATGAACATGATCAGAGTCTGGGGCGGCGGTCTGACTGAACGGCCCTGGTTCTATAAGGCCTGCGATAAATATGGGATACTGGTCTGGCAGGATATATGGATCACCGGTGACTGCAATGGAGAATGGAATGACCCGCTTAAGAAGGAATCGCAAGCCAGGCGTAAGGCTTACCCTGACGACCACGAGCTTTTCCTGGAATCACTTGCCGACCAGGTGAAGATGCTCAGAAATCATCCCAGCCTTTACCTCTGGTGCGGAGGCAACGAAACCTATCCGCCCAAGGATATACTAAAGGCACTTGAAAATGATCTCTTTCCGCGTCTTGATCCATCAAGGTTCTTCCTCGACATGTCAACATCACCTGTACTCATGACCAACACAATAGGAGGCGTAGGCGACGGACCATATGGAATAAGGGAGCCTGAGAAAATATTCACCGAACAATCATTCCCTTTCAATCCTGAAACCGGCTCCATTGGAATACCAAATTATGACGGACTGAAAAAGATCATCCCTGAAAATGAAATGACACCCCCTCAATCATTCAGGGCAGGAGGATCATGGTCATATCATAAATACCTTCCCCTGATGGATTTTCCTGACCGCTACGGAAAAGTGAAGGATGCAAGGGATTTCTGCCTTAAAGCCCAGATAGTAAGTTACGAACAATACAGGGCTCTGCAGGAGGGATTCAACTACAAAATGTGGGACTGGTATACCGGGATGCTGGTTTGGAAAAACCAGAATCCATGGACGGCGCTGAGAGGGTTCTTTTATGATTACTACCTCGATTACACAGGAGGATACTTTGGATTTAAACATGCAGCTGCGCCGGTACATATACAACTGAATCTCAACGACTCGGCAGTCTGCGTATTGAACAACACCGCCCGGAACCTCAAGGACATTACTGCCGGCATCGTCTTGTTTGATTTGCACGGTAAGGTCGTGTCGGAGAAAAAAAACAAAGTGAATATCGGTGCACAGAGCGTAGTGCTGCTCGACAAGATTGTGCTGCCTGCCTCACCTGAGAATGTATTCTTCCTTAAGCTTACCCTGAATGATAATGGCAAGGCGGTGGATGAAAATATTTACTGGCTGACCAACAAACCGAAATCCTATGAGAAATTGAATGAGCTTGCTCATGTAAGCTTAAAAACTGACATTAAAAGGATTGATGAAAAAACAGCTGATATTAAAGTTACAAATCCGGGTAATGAAACAGCCTTCTTTATCAGGCTGAAAGTAACTGATGAAGCAGATGAACTTGTTTTGCCTGTTTATTTTGATGAAAATTATTTTACCCTTCTGCCAGGTGAAGAGAAAAATATCAATGTGGAATTACCCAGCCTGGCAGGAAACGGTCATAAGCTGGTTGTTGAAGGATGGAACAGCGGACCACATGAGATCAAATTCTGAGAAGCAGATCAGGCATTAGCCGATGATGTATCTGATGTCAGAGGAAAAAATACTTTAAAAACAATCTGATAATGAAAAAATTCAATGTTGGCATAATTGGTTACAGCTGGGCTGCCGGTGCACATATTGCTGCCATAAACAATACAGGCCTTGCACAGGTCACAGCTCTTTGTTCATCAAGAAAACTTGACTCTGAAGAGATAAGTTCAAAACATGGTTCCGGCATTACCTGTTATAACGACCTGGCAACAATGCTTTCAGAAGCCAATATTCAGGCAGTGTCAATTTGCAGTTATCCTTCCGATCATGCAAGGCAGGCTATTATGGCAGCCAGGGCAGGCAAGCATCTTATAATCGAAAAGCCTGTTGCATTGTCATGGGATGATTGCCTGGCCGTTGAAGCGGAAGTAAAAGCGGCGGGAGTGAAAACATGTGTATGCTTTGAATGCAGGTTCTCTAGTCAGCTGCTGGCAATAAAATCTGTTATTGACCAGGGGCTGCTTGGGAAGATACACTACGGGGAGGTTGATTATTATCACGGAGTTGGCCCCTGGTATGCTCAATACCGCTGGAATACAAAGAAAGAGGCAGCAGGCAGCAGCCTTCTTTCTGCAGGATGTCATGCTCTCGATGCACTGCTTCTGTGCATGGGGAGCCAGGTTGTATCAGTTGAAAGCATGGCTGCATTCTCAGCAAATGAACATTTCAGCAAATATGAATATCCGACTAGCTCTGTGACAATAATGAAATTCAAAAATGGTGCTGTCGGGAAGGTTGCTTCCGTGATAGATTGCCTCCAACCCTACTATTTTCATTTTCATCTTGTCGGAAGCGAGGGCTCCCTCCTCGACAATAAATTTTACTCAACCCGCCTGGATGGTCTCAACAAGAACAAATGGAGTGAACTGTCAGTTAAATTACTTGATTCGGGAGACGTGTCTGATCATCCTTACCTTACCCAGTTTGAGACATTTTTCAATGCTGTGGAGCAGGGTAAGGAAATGCCACTGACAAGCCTGGCAGACGCACTGGTAACTCACAGGGTCATTTTCGAAGCCGAC